>JALCRK010000062.1 GCA_022652485.1 Sphingobium sp. | reverse complement strand
CATGGCCGAACTCAACCAACCCATGATCGAGGAGGAAAATCAGCCCCTACACATCACCGCCAAAGCCGCCTGACGATGGCCCACGGCCACAGCCGAAATTACACCACCTTGACGGACGCGACCATTCTCCCGTACGCCAGGCGGCATGGAGTGCGTCCAGAATACCATCGACGCGTCGTTCGTACTTGCTCCAGGCCGAGGCTTCATCAGCCCGCGCAGTTGCTGGTGCCAGTAACAGGGCTGCGGCAAGGCTTGCAGCGATGGGCTTCATTTATTTTGCTCTCCTGCGCAGGGACTGCCGGAAACATCGCATTCGTGGATGCGGCAGTCATCCCCCGGTTCAGGGGATTGTGACTTGTGAGAATGCCCTGTTCAGGGGGTGGCGCGAATCCACGGCATCGCTAAGTCTTGTTTGCTAGGCAGTAATACGGGGCCGGGTAAGTTTCATGAGATCGCGATTGTCGCCGGCGACTGTAATGATCGGGCTGGTTCTGGCCGGACTTCTGGCCGGGGCTGTCCTGATACAAATGGCGATCAGTCGGCCATGGCTGGCCCTCGCGTTTACCGCAGATGATTCCGGTATCATCCATGTGACGCCTGCGTCCGGCGTTGATGGCTCTGCGATCGTTTCCGGGCCGATCGCTGCCATCCGCGGGAGCGACGGCAGAAGAGTTGCGATCGAGGCTGGCGATCTGATCGAAGAGCCGGACACGCTGGCGACCTATGCCGAAATGCGGCGCTTCTTTGCGCGACAGTCGATGCTTGAGGGGGTGGTGAGCGGCCGGAGTGTTTCGATCGAAACGGCAGGTGCCAGGCCCGCGCAGCAGACGACCCTTGCACCGGCGCGAATGCGGCCCATCAGCGATCTTCCTGCCGCCTTCTGGGTGCAGATGCTGGTTGGACTGGCAAGTTTCCTCATCGGCGGCTGGGTCTGGGCGCTGCGGCGCAGCGATACGGCTGCCCGCCTTTTCGCCCTGGCGAGCCTTGGCATTCTTGTTTTCACCTTTCCTGCCGCGCTTTACAGCACCCGCGAACTCGCCATCGACGGCGACCTGTTCCGCGCCCTTTCGGTGATGAACCACGGCGGCGCGCTGCTGTTCGGCGCGGCGATGATTGCCCTGCTGCTGCGTTATCCAAGGCCTCTGGTTCCGGCCCGTTGGCTATGGGCGCCGTTCGCGTTGTTCGGGGCATGGTGGCTGGGTGACAGCCTGCAGGTGTTCGATGGCCCCCCTGCCGGTTCGCACCTGCCAACGATGCTGGAGATGCTCGGCATCTTTTTTGCAGCGGCGGGACAATATTGGCGCTCGCGCGGTGATCCGGCGGCGCGGGCGGTAGTGCGCTGGTTTGGCCTGTCGGTTGCGGTCGGGGCAGGGGCATTCGTCTTCACGGTCATTGCGCCCAGCCTGGTCGGGCTGACGCCGGGCTTGCCGCAGGGTTATGCCTTTGCCTTCTTCCTCCTGATCCACATCGGCATGGCCATCGGGGTCGCGCGTTACCGGCTGTTCGATCTCGATCGCTGGGCCTTCCGCATCCTGTTCTACATGACCGGCGCCGCACTGCTGATCGCGGTGGACGCGGCGCTGATTTCGTGGATCGCGCTTGAGCGTGCGCCGGCTTTCGGGCTGGCGCTTGTAATGGTCGGCTTCCTTTACCTGCCGCTGCGCGACATCATCGCGCGCAAGCTGTTCCGGCGTGACGGAGAGATCGAGGCAAGTTTTCAGGACATACTCGCCATTGCGCTTGCAGAGGGCGAGGTCGAGCGCATGGACCGCTGGCGCGGCTTGCTCGATCGGGTGTTCCAGCCGCTGAAGATCGTAGCCGGTCAAGCGGTTGAAGCATCTACGGTGATTGAAGACGGCGCAGCCCTGGCGATCCCCGCTACCGGACCGCTGCCACCGCTGCGCCTGGAACATGCCATGCACGGCCGGCGCCTGTTCGGTTCGCGCGAACAGGCCAGGGCGAGCGAGTTGTGTGCGATGCTGTCCCAAGCCATCGCCAGCCGCTTCGCCCACGAACAAGGCGCGGCCGAAGAGCGCCAGCGCATCACCAGCGACATGCACGACAATATCGGGGTGCAACTGCTCGGCGCGCTGCACAGCCGCGACCCGGTCCGCAAGGACGAGCTGATCCGCGACACGCTCGCCGACTTGCGCGAGATCATCAACAACAGCGCTGGCGAGCGGCTGACCCTGGCCGAACTGATGGCTGATCTCAGGGTGGAGATCGCCGACCTGCTGTCATCGGTCGGTATTGGGCTGGTCTGGCAGGTGGACACCCAGGCCGAACTTCCGCCGCAAGCGGTAGCCGCCATGCGCTCGATCCTGCGCGAGGCCGTGGGCAATGCCCTGCGCCATGCGGAGGCCACCACGGTCGGCATACGGCTGGGTGACGTGGCGAGCGGCCTTGTCCTGATGGTTGCCGATGACGGCAACGGCTTCGATCCCGAAACCGCGCCAGCGGGCAACGGCCTGCGCAACATGCGCTCACGGGCCACGGCGCTCCACGGCACGATGACGGTTTCGCGGGGCGCTGCCATGGGGATGCGCGGAACGGTGATCGAGGTTCGCTTTCCGCGCGAAGGCGTCGCGGCGTGAAATCCGTGCTGATCCTCGAAGATGTATCGGAAACGCTGCAGTGGCTGGGCGAGATCGCGGCCGAGGCGTTTCCGGGTTGCGGGGTGACGGGTGCCTCCACCGTGCGCGATGCGCTGGCCGCAATGGACCGGCACGTGTTTGACCTTGCCTTGATCGACCTGCGCCTGCCCGACGGATCGGGGCTGGATGTGCTGCGCCAGTTACGAGTAAATTCTCCCGATACGATCTGCGTCGTCACCACCGCGATGGCCGATGACAGCTCGATCGTCGGCGCGCTTTCGGCTGGCGCCTCGGGCTACCTGTTGAAGGAGCAGATGCGCGAAGGGATCATCCGCCAGTTGCAGCAGATCAAGGAAGGGGTGCCGGCGCTGTCGCCCTCGATTGCCCGGCGGATCATGGAGCATTTCCGGCGGACCGGGCCGGCAGCAGGCGAAACCGGCAACCTGACAGCGCGCGAGCTGGAAGTGCTCACCCTGATCGGACGCGGCATGCGCAATGCCGAAGTCGCCGCGCAGCTCATGCTCAGTGAGAATACGGTCTCGGGCTATATCAAGGCGATCTACCGCAAACTGGGGATTTCCAGCCGGGCCGAAGCGTCGTGGCATGCCGCGCAGCTTGGTTTGTCCTATGGCGGAAAAGAAGGGAAGTGACTGCCTCGAAGATCGCAGGCGTCATGTATTTTCAAGGAATTGTCTCCGCCGCGTTAGCCCCCTGAACAGGGGGTGCATGATGTCCCGAAGACCAGTTAGGCGGGGATCGGCTCGCGGTACTGCGCGCGCGGGCGTTTAACGGGGACAGTTTCAGAGATGACCGGCACGTTTGCGACCAACGCTGTATTGAAGACCACGACCGCCATTGTGGGCGCGCTAGGTTCTGTTGCCCTGCTGGCGGGATTGCCTGCACCTGCGTTCGGACAAGTCACCGGCTCGGAGCAGATCCCCGGAAGCCCAGACGGAGCCGAGAACGGGTCGAACTCCGACGGCAATTCCGTCGATTTCGTGGACATCTCCGGCGACGGTACGTCGGTCATCGGCTTTCACAACAAGGTGGTCGGCAACAAGTCTGTTCTCGAAGCCTGGGTATTCACCCCGACCGGCGCGACGAAACTCGCAGCGCCGACCGGCTACCTTCACTACGTTGGCTATGGCATATCCGATGATGCCTCAGTGATCGTCGGCGAGGCCAAGCCGACCGCACGCACGGATTTCACCGGCATGGTGGGCGTAAAATGGCTGAACGGCACGCCCACGATCCTGGCACAACCTACCGGCGCTGGAAATTACAAGGCAGTCGCCGTCAGCGGTGACGGCAATATGATCGGCGGTCTGGCCAGTATATCGGGCTTCAACATCCCGATCCTGTGGACGGGCACCGCCGCTCCAGAGCAGCTGCTTCAGGTCGGCACGACCAGTCCAGTGCAGAATGGCGTGACCTTCAACGCCGAAATTACCGGCATCTCACGGGATGGCTCGGTCATCGCCGCTATCGGCGGGCGCGGCCAGCAGTGGGGCGCAAATGGAACCATCGTCGGGCCAAACGTCCAGGCGCTGCGGTGGACCCGCGCCACCGGCTTTGTCGAACTGGGCGTTCTTGCCAGCCATTCCGCCGCCGGCGCGAGCAGTTGGGCGAACGACATTTCGGCCGATGGCGGAACAATCGTCGGCTATTCGCAGCAGGGCGGCGTCATGGGCAACGACCTGTTCAAGAACGACAACCAGATCGCCATCAAGTGGACCCAGGCGGGCGGCATGGTCGCCTTGCCAAAGCTAACCAATCAGGTCGCATCCGTTGCCTCCGCAGTGAATGCCGACGGCAGCGTCATCGTCGGTGAAGCCCTTGTTCCCGGACAGCCTATCGGCACGATGGTGATCAACGAATCCCACGCCGTGCGCTGGACTGGCGCCAACGTGCAAACGGTTGCGGCATGGCTGGCCGCCAACGGCGTGACCAACGGCACGAACCAGTACCAGAACGCCCTGGGCGTTAGCGACGATGGCAATGTCGTCGTAGGCTATGGCATCATTAACGGCCACAAGCAGGGTTATATTGCCCGTGTAGCTGGGGCCGCACCTACTCCGACGCCGACGCCGACGCCGACGCCGACACCCACTCCGGCGCCGACACCTACTCCGACGCCGACACCCACTCCGGCGCCAGCACCTGCCCCTACTCCCACACCCGGTACCGGCATTATCGGCCTCGACGACTTCAGCCCCACGGTTCTGCAGGCCGCACCAGGCCGGACCTTGCAAGGCGGCCTGGGGCTGATGATGTGGGGTGCACATCACCGCGTCCTCACCGACTATGTGCAGCCGGGCCGCGGCTGTGCGTGGACCGTGCTGGACTATCGCCGCGATGGCCGCAGCGACGGGGATTCCGTGCTGGCCGAAGCCGGTGCCTGCGTCGATGCGGGCCCGCTGCGGCTGGGGGCAGGCATCGGCTATGATCGCTCGGATGCTGACCTCACCCTTGGCGGCAAGCAGAAGCTGGAAGGCTGGCACGGCGTGGCCGAGGCTGACCTGCGCCTGGGCCAGAGCGGGGCGGTGCTGAGCGCAACGGCGATCTATGGTGACTGGAACGTCAAGCTGCGCCGCAACTACCTCAATGGTGCCAGCACCGACACCAGCACCGGTTCGACCGATGCCCAGGGGGTCGCGCTGCGCGCCCGGCTGGACTGGTTTGACGCGATCGGAAGCGAGCGCTTCGGGCTGACCCCAACCATCAGCTATACCTGGAGCCGGGTAACGGTCGATGGCTATACCGAGACTGGCGGGGGCTTCCCGGTCACTGTCAGCCGCTCGGTTGACGAGGCTTCGGAAGGGCGCCTGGGCCTGACCGGTCGCTTCGCCCTGGCCGAGCCGACCACGCTGCGCTTGCGCGGGGAGTACATCCACCGCTTCGACCGGTTCGATGCTGGTCCCTCGTTCCAGATCATCGGCACCGGCATGGGCGGTGCGGGCGGTCTCTATGCGGTAGACCGCGACCATGCCCGCCTGGGGGCGGACATCGATCAGCGGATAGGGCGCAACGGCGTGCTCTCCCTCTCGGCGCACAAGGCCGTGGGCAACGCGGGAGGTAACCCGTTCTCGGTTAGCGCCTCGCTCCATTTCGGGTTCTGAACCAGGGGTTCCTGCGCGGGAGCCCAAGGCTCGGTGCGCAGGAACCAGTTGGGTCGAAAGGGACGGGATGCAAGGAGCAGAGCCGAGCTGGCAGGAATGGATCGCCAGCAATCTTTCCGCAGGCTGTGACCCGGCGGACATGCAAGGCCGCATGATCGCCGCCGGGTGGAACGAGGCGGATGCACGGGCGGCCCTTGCATCGGGAATCGGGCAGGTGTTTCCGGGCCTGACCGCGCAGGCCATCGCCCTTCCGGTTGTTCCTGACATGGGAATGGCGACGTGTGACGGACGAGACATCAAGGTGATCATGCGCTTGGCCAGCCCTGCCGTGGCCATGTGCGAAAGCGTCCTGTCACCTGCCGAGTGCGCCGAATTGCTCGCTTATGCCCACGATCGGGGTTTGCACCCCTCCACCGTGGTGGACGAACTGAGCGGGCAGAATGTGCCGCATCCCGAGAGGTCGAGTGCCGGTGTGATGTTGGCCCGCGCCGAAACCGGGCTAATCGACCGGCTGGAGCGCCGCCTGGCCGCGCTTACCGACTGGCCGATCGCCAATGGAGAGGGCCTGCAGATCCTGCGTTATCGCAAGGGACAGGAATACCGGCCGCATTTCGATTCCTTTCCTGATGGCGCAGGAGGTGCAGTTCATACGGCGCGTGGCGGGCAGCGAGTGAATACGGTTCTCGTCTATCTGCAAAGTCCCGAAGCGGGCGGAGGCACCGCTTTTCCCGCTTGCGGGCTTACCGTGTGCCCACAGCCGGGATCCGCCGTGATTTTTCGCAACGTCGATGGTACGGGCCGACGAGATCCGGCCAGCCTTCATGCCGGACTGCCCGTTGTTCATGGCGAAAAGGTGGTCATGACCTATTGGCAGCGCGCCGGACCTTATGCTTGACCGGTAACAGTCGATCGCGTCGGGCATGCCGTCCACGCCATCACGTCATGATCCTTGCTGGACTCAACGGCGGTTCGAGCGACGAGTTTAGAAAAGGAAGTCCCGCTGCCCCCGATTTGCGCATCAGCCAAGATCGAAAAATTGGCGGTGTGACAGAGTCACACCGCCGAAGTTACCTTCAAGAGACTCCAGTACTGAAGCATCTTGGAGGCTGGGTCGCTCCTGTGTAGTCCGCCATCCGTTGATCGCTGCCTACCCCCGGAACGGGGGGTAAACACTCTCAGCAGCGTTTTAACGCGATTGGAAGCTGCGCTTCGCAAGTTCGATCGCGACAATGTGGACGTCGGTCATGTGCTCCTCCCTCTACAGCGCAACATCGCGCTGGTCTGACATCTTACGATGCCGTCGAAGGGGGCATCCACCCCATCAGTTCACTGAGACCGCAACGGGAGTTGTAAGCTCTCGGAAGACTTCCCCTTGAACAACTGCTATCGCGCCGAGATGAGAAGACTGTTTCACGGCGCCGGCAAGGCCGATTTCGCGATTGATTTTGGCACGGCCAATACGCGGGTGATGTCGGTTGATGGCGGTGTCCTGTTCGATGAGCCGTCGCTCTGCTGCTTCGCGGGGCGCGTCGATGCCGGTGAACTGGTCACTGCCGGAGTTGCCGTCGGCCCCATGCAGGAGCGTGCAACCGGAGAACTGCGCATCGTGCGCCCCCTGCATCGCGGAGTGCTTTGCGATATCGCGGCGGCCCGCGACTATCTGGCCTATGCCGTGCGATCGAGTGTCGGCCAGCGCAGGCTCCGCTCCTTTCGCGCAATCATCGGAGTGCCAGCCGATGCAACCAGCGCAGAGCGCAGCGCGTTGCTCACCGCGGCAAACGATGCGGGCCTGGGGGCGATCGAACTTTTGACGGAACCCTTGGCGGCCGCGTGGGGGGCAGACCTCCAGGTCGATCATCCCCGTGGCTCCATGATCGTGGAATGCGGTGCCGGTACGACGGAGGCGGCCGTCCTGTCACTGGGCGGAATCTGCGCGACTGCATCCCTTCGCGGCGGAGGCGATGCTCTTGATACCGCGATTGCCGATCATATCCATTTTCAGCACAAGTTTCTCATCGGCATGAACACCGCCGAAAATGCGAAACGCGACATCGTCAGGATGCTTCAGGATCAGGCGGACCCCGCCGCCCGGACCCGGTTCAAGGGACGCGACCTCGTGAACGGATTACCCGCAGCCCTGGAACTGCCAATAGGTGATCTGCTCCCCGTGGTCGAAAAGCATGTTGCCGGTATCACCAGGATGGTTGTGAACCTGCTGGGCCAGATATCGCCCGAACTGAGCCGTGATATCCACGATGACGGCATTGTCCTGACCGGCGGCAGTGCAGCCATCAATCTTGTCCGGCCGGCATTGGCCCAGGCCACCGGGCTGCATATCGCCCTTGCTCCGAACAACGCGTATTGCGTGGCAAATGGCCTGCAAAAGGCGCTCCTGCACTGATCGGGGCGTGACACCTGGTTTGACTTGAGGATCGCTTGCGGCCATCATCGTGCCATGTTCCGGATTGCCACACGTCAGCGTCAGCGCTGCCATGTGAGTTCCCTTCTCGTGGGCCAATAGCCCCGGATAGCGAGAGCCACGTCCGGCGCAGTCCGGGGCAAAACCGACCATCAGCCTTTACATTGCGCCTTTCCAGCGCACCGCGCCTGCATGACTGGCGCTGACGGAGAAAACACCATAACCACCCATCGCAAGGCCAGGGCACGGCCACCGATCCAGATTCGTGAAACCGATGCTGAACGGATCGGAAATCTTGCCATCGAGGCCGAAGAACGGCTGCCCCTGGTAACTGAACTGCTCCTCGCCGAGATCAACCGCGCCAAGGTTGTGCCGGATTCCCGTCTACCGGGGGATGTGGTGGCCATGCAATCGACGGTAAAATTTGTTGACGAGGCGAGTGGCGTCGAGCGCACGCTGCAACTTGTCTATCCTCAAGCTGCCGACATCGAAGCGGAACGCATTTCGATCCTGTCGCTGGTGGGAGCTGGTCTGCTCGGTTTGCGAACCGGGCAATCGATCATGTGGCCGGACCGCGCTGGCAAGCAGCGGCTCTTGCGAATCGTCGATGTGGTGCACGTATAGCATCCCGACAAGCGCCTTTAGCGCAGCATTGGCGGGACAGATGTCAGGCTTCGCCTTGCAATTTCCGGTTCTGCGCGCGGTCCAGCGAGATGAGTAGCCCCTAGTTTTCTAGACGCCTTCCGCTTTCAAAATCTGCTGCCGTTCGAACTCGACGGGTGACAGCATCTCGTTCCTGACCTGCTTGCGCACCGGGTTGTAGAACATCTCGACGTAATCGAACACGTCCTGGCGGGCTTCCTCGCGGGTTTTGTAGGTCCGACGCCGGATGCGCTCGCGCTTGAGCGAGGAGAAGAAGCTCTCGGCCACGGCATTGTCATGGCAGTTGCCGCGTCGGCTCATTGAGTGCTCAAGATTATGCGCCCGGATGAACGCAGCCCAATCCATGCTGGTGAACTGCGAGCCCTGGTCCGAATGGATCAACACCCGCTGCTTTGGTTTGCGCCGCCATACCGCCATGTGCAACGCCTGCAGCACCACGTCGGTGATCTGCCTGCTTTGCATCGACCAACCCACCACCCGGCGGGAATAGAGGTCGATCACGACAGCCAGATAGGCAAAGCCTTCCAGGGTGCGGAGTGGAGTAGGAAGCGCATGAGCGCTTCCCCTCCCCGAACCGTACGTGCGCCTTTCAGCGCATACGGCTCTCTATTCAACCTTGGCCCAAGGCCATGGCAACATCACGATAACGGGAGGTGACGGT
>JALCRK010000061.1 GCA_022652485.1 Sphingobium sp. | reverse complement strand
TTCCTCCCCCACCCCAACCCCTCCCCTGAAGGGGAGGGGCTTATCGGGCGCTCCATCCGGCCAACCGAGCGTCGCGAACGGCCACAGGGCGGAGGAGAACCATGTGTCGAGGACATCCTCGTCGCGGGTCAACGGCTTGTTGCCCGCGAACGCCCGCGCGCCTTCCTCATCCTCAGCGACATACACCGCGCCGTCCGCGTCGTACCAAGCCGGGATCCGGTGCCCCCACCACAATTGCCGCGAGACGCACCAGGGCTGGATGTTCTCCATCCAGTTGAAATAGGTCTTTTCCCAGCTTTTCGGCACGATCTCGATCGCGCCCGATTTCACCGCCTCGATCGCGGGTGCGGCGAGAGTCGCAGCATCGACATACCATTGGTCGGTCAGCCACGGCTCGATCACCACGCCGGAGCGGTCGCCATAGGGCGTCTGGATCGTACGCGGTTCGGCATCGTGCAGAACCTCGTTGCCTTCCTTGTCCTTCGTCACATGCGCGATGAGGAAGCCGAGCGCCTTCATCTGCGCGACCACCGCCTTGCGCGCCTCGAAGCGGTCCAGCCCGAGATAGTCCGCCGGGATGAGGCCATCGGCGGTCTGCACCACTTTCGCGTCGGCGTCCAACATGTTGAGCATGTCCGCCGCCTTGATCCCGGCGCGCCTGCCGACCTCGAAGTCGTTGAAATCATGACCGGGCGTGATCTTGACCGCGCCGGAACCCAGCTCAGGGTCGGCATGATCGTCCGCGACGATGGGGATGCGCCGCCCGGTGATCGGCAGGATCACATGCTGGCCGATGACGCTACTATAGCGTTCATCCGCGCCGTTTACCGCGACCGCCATGTCCGCGAGCATGGTCTCGGGCCGGGTGGTGGCGACTTCGATAAAGTCCTGCCCGTTGGCGAGCTTCGCGCCGTCAGCCAGCGGATATCGGAAATGCCAGAAGCCGCCCTGCACCTCGCGCGTCTCGACTTCCAGATCAGAGATCGCGGTTTTAAGGCCCGGATCCCAGTTCACCAGCCGCTTGTCGCGATAGATCAGGCCTTCGTTATACAAGTCCACGAACACCTTGACGACGGCGCGGGTGAAATGCGGGTCCATCGTGAACTGCTCGCGCGCCCAGTCCATCGAGCAGCCCAGGCGGCGGAGCTGGCCGGTGATGGTGCCGCCGCTCTCGGCCTTCCACTCCCACACCTTGTCGATGAAGGCTTCGCGGGAGTAATCCGTGCGCTTCTCGCCTTTTGCGTTCAGCTGCCGCTCGACCACCATCTGCGTCGCGATGCCGGCGTGATCGGTGCCGACCACCCACAGCGCATCCTTGCCGCGCAGGCGCTCGTAGCGGATGACGATGTCCTGCAATGTGTTATCGAGCGCATGGCCGATATGCAGCGAGCCGGTGACGTTCGGCGGCGGGTTGACGATGGTATAGGGCTGCGCGTCCGGGCGCTCCGGGCGGAACAACCCGTTCTGCTCCCAATGGGCATACCAGCGCGCCTCAATGGACGCGGGATCGAAGGTCTTGGCGAGTTCGGTCATGGGCGAAAGGCCATAACGCCTATTGCCCGCACGTCAATTCGCTGTTGCAGCGATACGCCCCGTTCAGAGCGGGCGGCCGGTGATCCGCGCGATTTCCTTCGCCACCATGCCCTCGACAAGGCGCGGCAGATTGGCGTCCAGCCATTCCTTCATCATCGGGCGGAGCATGTCGCGCACCAGCCCTTCGAGCGTGTTGTCGGCCGCCTCCGGTTCCGCGGACTTCACCAGCAGCGACGACAATGCGTCGAGCGAAGAGCGCGCAGCGCCCGCGCTTTCAGCGGAAACGATGCCTGCCGCGGCAACGGGAGCCTCTGCCACCGCAGGCGCGGCTGCCGACACAGGCGGGCTGACCTCCGGTGCGGGAGCAGGCGCTGGTTCTGTCGCTTCGGCCATTTCGAATGCCTCGCCAAGATCGATCTCGGTATCATCGACCAGATCATCGAGGGCATAATGAGCCTGTTCCTCGATTTCGGTATCCTCGGCGGAGGCGGTTTTGCCCACGCGCGGCATCTCTTCGGTGAGCTCGAGAACTTCCTCGACATAGGAAGATGCGACGAGACCCTCGTCCGCTTCCTTGGCCAGACTGGCGACCACGGCCTTGCGATGCGATTCGCGATCGGCCTCGCGGCGGCTCGCCGTCTTGGTTTCTCTGCGGGAGGGAATTTCCCCGTCTTCAGCAATTATCCGTTTGATAGAAGACAATATTTCTTCCATCGAAGGCTCTTTGCTCAAATCACCCATCTCACGCTTCCTGCCGCCCCACACCCGATATTTCGCGGCACATTGACATGGTTAAAATTTGTGTCAAGCGCCCAGCACGGCGCCCGGTTTGCGAGGATCGCGCCTAGAAGACGAATCCCGCCTTTTCGGGCTCGAAGCCGGAGGCCCGCGCCATCTCGATATCCGCCAGCATCACAAAGCCGACCACGCCCGCCGCCTTGCGCCCGCTGGCGAGGCGGACCACGCCGCGCTCGACGAGGCCTGTCGCGATACGCCCGTCGTCGGCGAGCTGGCCGGTGAGCGCCGGCGGAAAAACATCGACCGCGCCATCGATCACAATGGCATCATAAGGCGCGTTCTTCGCATTGCCCCGCGCAGGATTGGCCTGGACGGATGTCACCTCCGCGCCCACCGCCTTCAGCAGCGCGGCGGTATAGCCGGTGCTGTCGCCGAGCAGCAGAACCTTATCCCCCGCCTTGACCTGCGCGGCCAGCAGCAGGCGCCCCGTCGCCAGCGGCGGGTTCATCATCACGCCGCCGCCCAGCGGGATCGGCCGGTCGATATAGCAGGTGTCCTGACGCTCCGCCGGCACGAAGTCCTCACGCGGCACGCTGGCCATCGCGGCGATGATGGCGGGATCGTTGACATCGCTGGTCCGCAGCTGGCTCGCCACCATAGCGGCGCGCATCGCCGCAAAATCGACCTTGCTCATACTGCCTCCCGAACTGCGAGTTGGACGCGCTTCACCGCGCACGTCCCTCTAGAGTCAAATTACTGCGCGGTCCAGCCGCCATCGACCGAGATATTTGCTCCCGTGATATTGGCCGCCGCGTCCGAGCACAAGAACAACGCCGTCGCCGCCACCTGCTCCACCGTCACGAACTGCTTGGTGGGCTGCCCCGCGAGCAGCACATCGTTCATCACCTGCTCGCGCGTCATGTTACGGGCTTTCATCGTGTCAGGGATCTGGTTCTCGACCAGCGGCGTCCAGACATAGCCGGGCGAGATGCAGTTGGCCGTGATGCCAAAGGTCGCCGTCTCCAGCGCGATGGTCTTGGTCAGTCCGGCGAGGCCATGCTTGGCGGTGACATAGGCCGACTTGAAGGGAGACGCGGTGAGCGAGTGCGCCGATGCGGTCTGGATGATGCGACCCCATTTGCTTTGCTTCATAAAGGGAATGGCGAGGCGGCAGGTATGAAAGGCGGAATTGAGGTTGAGCGCGATGATGAGGTTCCATTTATCGAGCGGAAATTCCTCGACCGGCGCGACATGCTGCATCCCGGCATTATTGATGAGGATATCCACGCCGCCGAAGACTGCGGCGGCTTCCTGCATCATCGCCTCGATTTCCTCGACCTTGGTCAGGTCATGCCCCGAATAGATCGCCTTCCCGCCACTCGCCGCCTCCAGCGCCGCGCGCTCGCTCTCGATGGCGTCCTTGTCGCCGAAGCCGTTGATGACGATATTCGCGCCCTCCGCCGCCAGCGCCTTCGCATAGGCAAGGCCGATGCCCGAGGTGGAGCCGGTGATGAGCGCGGTTTTGCCTTGCAGAGTCATGTCGTCTTTTCCTTCATGTGATCGCGCGCCTGCAGATCGAACGCGGCGCTTTTGCCGCTCAGGATGTTGCGCGCGATGAGATCGCCCTTGTGCAGGATGGCCGAGACCGCGTCCTTGCCCTGGAGCCAGTGGTCGTTCATCGTCGCGCGGGAGAATTCGAAGTCTCGCGCGCCGCTCTCCCACTCGCGCGAGCGGTAGATCAGATGCACGATGTTGACCGCGCCCTCCGGGATCATGGCCCGCAACCGCTCGACCTCCGGCGCGTCATGCATGTCCGGCGGCAGCTTGGCGAGCAGTCGCTCGACCGCGTGGGCGAGTTTCATGCGCGCGAGATATTGATCGGTCACGTTGCGCGTGCGGCTCGAATATTGAATGTCCTTCATCCGGGACCAGACATCCGTCAGCTCAAGCGGCAGCGGTCCTTCGGCGGGAAACAGATCGACCTGGAAAATCAGCATGTCGCCCTGCTGATGATCGAGCACATGCGCCAGAGGGGTGTTGGAGACGAGTCCGCCGTCCCAGTAATGCCGGCCGTCGATCGGGATGGCGGGGAGTCCCGGCGGCAGCGCGCCCGAAGCGAGGATATGGCGGTGATCGATGCGCACCCGATCCGGGCCGTGCGTATCGAAATAGACGAAATTGCCGCTTTCGACATCGACCGCGCCGACCGAGAGCCGGACCGGGCCGTCGTTCAGCAGATCCCAGTCGACATGCGCGTTCAGCGTCCCGATCAGCGGGGAGCTGTCATAGAGGCTGGTCGCGGATGCGCTGCCCGGCTGGGCCATCAGAGTCGGGAGGAAATGCGGCTGGAAGAAGCCGGGTACGCCGAACATCGTCACCGCGCTTGCGGCGGCGAGATGCGCCACCTCGCGCACGCCGTCGGTTGGCAGGAACCAGATGTCGGGCAGCCCGGCGCTCACCCTGTCCCAGAAGGACCGCAGCCTTTCGACGCGCCGTTCGGGCGGGTTTCCCGCGATAATTGCCGCATTGACCGCGCCGATCGATATGCCCGCCACCCAGTCGACATTGATGCCGTTGCGATCCAGCTCCTGATAGACGCCCGCCTGATAGGAACCGAGCGCCCCGCCGCCCTGAAGCAGGAGCGCCACACAATCCGGCAGCGGCATAGGCTTCCGCCCGTCCAGCGATGAGGTGCGCAGCGCATCCATATTGCAGCGCAATATAAACTATTCCGTCCCGATGCCAAGGGGCGCGCTTTTCTTGCGGCACAGTTTGCCCTAATCTGGCATCGGGCCTTTCGACACCGGAACCAGACAGGCTGCCTACGGGAGAATGTTTCGCCATGCGCCTCGACGACGAACAAGAGAGCAGCAATTTCGAGATTCAGCAGGGAGGCGGGGGCTTTGGCGGCGGCTTTGGCGGGGGAAACCTGCTCGGCTTTCTGCTGCCGATGATCGGCTCGCGCTTCGGCTGCGGCGGCATCGCGGTGGTGCTGCTGCTGTTCGCGGTGATGGGTGGCGGCCTCAACCTGGGATCACTGGTGGGGGGCGGCGCGCCTTCCGGCCAGGTCTCGCGGGATGCGGGCCAGCTTACCGAAGTCCAGCACTTCTCGCTGAAAGTGCTGGGGTCGACGGAAAAGGTGTGGGGTCAGGTTTTCAGCCAGAGCGGGCAGCAATACACGCCGACCACGCTGGTATTCTATTCCCAGAACGGCATGAGCGGCTGCGGCGCGGCGCAATCGGCGATGGGGCCGTTCTACTGCCCCAACGACAAGAAGGTCTATATCGACACCGATTTCTATAATGAGCTCAAGAGCCGTTTCGGTTCGCCAGGGGATTTCGCGCAGGCCTATGTGATCGCGCACGAGGTCGGCCACCATATCCAGGATCTGGAAGGCACGCTCGCCAAGGTCCATGAGCTGCAGGGCCGCGCCAGCGAGGCGGAGGGCAACGCGCTGCAGGTGCGCGTGGAACTGCAGGCGGATTGCTATGCCGGAGTGTGGGGCAAGCTCACCGGGCGGATGGAGGCGGGCGATATGCAGGAGGGTCTGCGGGCGGCGCAGGCGATCGGCGATGATACGCTCCAGCGCGACGCCGGTCGCACCCCCATGCCCGACAGCTTCACCCACGGCTCTTCCGAGCAGCGGATGTACTGGCTGAAGCGGGGTCTGGAAAGCGGCGATCCCGCGCAGTGCGACACGTTCAGCGGCGCCGTCTGACGACCTGTGCCAAGGCTCCATGAGCCGGATGGAAAAATGAGCCCCCGCTCCTTTCGGATGCGCGGAGGCTCAGCTTTTCACAGGGGGTGGTCATTGGCGTGCGACCCGACAGCAACGCAGCAACTGCCAATGACCTTCACCACGTTGCTTGTGGGCTTCGGGAAGGGTGTTTCGGGGATGATGCGCAAATAGTGTCGCGCCCCCGGAACCGCATGTCCCGTACCTGCGGGACAGTGAGCCGCCAATTGGACTTAGGTCGTACACATGAAAAATGGGCCGCGTTTCCGGGGAAACGCGGCCCATCATGATATTATTATAAAATCAGGCTCAATCCTGGGTCAGGAAATCCGGCAGGCCGCCCGGCGCTTCGCCTTCATTGTCCGAACCTTCGGAACGCGGGCCACGCTCGCCACGGCCGCCGCGATCCCGATCACGGCCACCGCCGCGACGACGGTCACCGCCTCGGTCGCCTCGGTCGCCACGATCACCGCGCGGACCACGGTCGCTCCGTTCGCTCTTCTCGCGCGGGGGACGGGTGTCTTCCAGCTCCTCGCCGGTTTCCTGATCGACGACGCGCATGGAGAGGCGCACCTTGCCACGGTTGTCGATCTCGAGCACCTTGACCTTGACCTCCTGCCCCTCGGACACGACGTCGGTCGGCTTCTCGACCCGCTCGTTACGCATCTCGGAGACGTGGACGAGGCCGTCCTTGCCGCCCATGAAGTTCACGAACGCGCCGAAATCGACGATGTTCACAACCTTGCCATTGTAGATCTTGCCGACTTCGGCTTCCTCGACGATACCGAGGATCCAAGCCTTCGCCGCTTCGATCTGCTTGATGTCGGACGAGCTGATCTTGATGACGCCCTCGTCGTCGATGTCGACCTTGGCGCCTGTTTCCGCAACGATCTCGCGGATCACCTTGCCGCCGGTGCCGATTACGTCCCGGATCTTCGACTTGTCGATCTGGATCGTCTCGATGCGCGGCGCGTGGGCGGACAGCTCGGAGCGAACCTCGCCCAGTGCCTTGCTCATCTCGCCAAGGATATGCGCGCGGCCTTCATTGGCCTGCGCGAGCGCGGCCTTGAAGATTTCCTCGGTGATACCGGCGATCTTGATGTCCATCTGCATCGTGGTGATGCCTTCGGACGTGCCGGCGACCTTGAAGTCCATATCGCCCAGATGATCCTCGTCGCCGAGAATATCCGAGAGGATGGCGAACTCCTTGCCCTCAAGAATGAGGCCCATCGCGATGCCCGACACCGGACGCTTCAGCGGAACGCCCGCATCCATCATCGAAAGCGAGCCACCGCACACCGTCGCCATTGAGCTGGAGCCGTTGGACTCGGTGATGTCGGAGAGGACGCGGATCGTGTAGGGGAACTCTTCCTTGGTGGGGAGCACCGGGTGCAGCGCGCGCCAGGCGAGCTTGCCGTGGCCGACTTCGCGGCGGCCCGGAGCACCGAAGCGACCCACTTCGCCGACCGAATAGGGCGGGAAGTTATAGTGCAGCATGAAGCGCTCATAATGCAGGCCATCGAGGCCGTCGATCATCTGCTCGGCGTCCTTGGTGCCTAGCGTGGTGGTGCAGATCGACTGCGTCTCGCCACGCGTGAACAGCGCCGAACCGTGCGTGCGCGGCAGGAAGCCGACGATCGCCTCGATCGGGCGGATCTGCGTGGTGGTGCGCCCATCGATGCGCTGGCCGTCCTTGAGGATCGCACCGCGCACGATATCCGCTTCCAGCTTCTTCATGGTCTTGTTGGCGACCATCTGGGTCTGCGGGCTTTCCTCCGCGAACGCCGCCTTCGCCTTCGCGCGGGCTTCGTTCAGTGCGTTGGAACGCTCGGACTTGTTGGTGAGCTTGTAGGCGGCGGCGATATCCTTGCCGACCAGATCCTTCAACTTCGCCTTCATCTCGACGGTGTTGTCGGAAAGGTCGATCTCCCACGGATCCTTGGCCGCCTTTTCGGCGAGCTTGATGATCGCGCCGATAACCTTGCGGATTTCGGCATGAGCGAACATCACGGCGCCGAGCATCTCGTCTTCGGACAGTTCCTTGGCTTCCGACTCGACCATCATCACCGCGTCCTGCGTCGCGGCGACAACGAGATCGAGGCGGCCTTCGGCCACTTCCGAAAGCGAGGGGTTGAGCTGATATTCGCCATCCTTGAAACCGACGCGCGCCGCGCCGATCGGCCCCATGAAGGGCACGCCCGAAATGGTGAGCGCGGCCGACGCCGCGACCATTGCGAGGATATCCGGCTCCGTCTCGCCATCATAGCTCATCACCTGGGCGATGACGTTGATCTCGTTATAGAAGCCTTCCGGGAACAGCGGGCGCACCGGGCGATCGATCAGGCGGGAGACAAGCGTCTCCTTCTCGGTCGCGCCGCGCTCACGCTTGAAAAAGCCGCCGGGAATGCGCCCGGCCGCAGAATATTTCTCCTGATAGTGAACGGTGAGCGGGAAAAAGTCCTGCCCTTCCTTCACCGATTTGGCCGCCGTGACCGCGCACAGCACCACCGTTTCGCCATAGGTCGCGAGTACCGCGCCATCGGCCTGACGGGCAACGCGGCCCGTTTCGAGCTTGAGGGTTTTTCCGCCCCACTCGATTTCGACTGTCTTTACATCAAACATTGGGTTTTCCTTCCACCCGCGACGCCCTATTGCGCGGCGGGGCTTACACTTGCGGGCTAGCCGGCCCGCGGCGGTTTGGGGCGTTTCTCCTTGCCCCGCTGTGATGGATCCACCGGATTGTGAAACCATCTCGTTTCCAGTGTTCCTGCGAAGGCAGGAACCCAGTTAATGCGTTATGTCCTCATACAGGTCACGCCAGCCCGGGTTCATAGCCTCGATTTCGCGGAGCTTCCAATCCCGTTTCCATTTTTTCATACGCAGTTCTCGCAAACGCGCTTCCTGCAAATCATCATGCGCCTCGTACCAAACCAGCAGAGTGCAATCATAGTCTCTCGAAAATCCGTCTACCCACCTGTTTCGATGTTGGAATACTCTGGCGACAAGGTCGGCGGTTACGCCCAGATAGAGCGTTCCATTACGCCGACTGGCCATGATGTAGACAAATCCTCGTTTCGTCCTTTTGGTCCTTCTGGGCTCCTGCCTTCGCAGGAGCACGTCGCATTTTTATGTTCCTGCGAAGGCAGGAACCTGGTCGAGTAGCTGTCTCATCGCTGGATCCCCGCCTTCGCGGGGATAACGCAATATGTAAACGGCCCGCCGAGGCGGGCCGAACAATTGCGTTACTTGCGAAGGCCCAGCTTTGCAATCAGCGCCTCGTAGCGGCCCTGATCTTTCTTCTTGAGATAATCCAGCAGGCTGCGGCGCTTGTTGACCAGCATCAGCAGGCCGCGACGGCTGTGGTTATCCTTGTGGTGGCCCTTGAAGTGCTCGGTGAGGTTCGAAATGCGCTCGGAGAGGATCGCGACCTGCACTTCGGGAGAACCGGTATCGCCCTCATTCTGGGCATGTTCCTTGATCAGCGCGCTCTTGCGCTCAGCAGTAATCGACATCGGCTTCCTTTCTATAATCAGAGATTGAAGCCCCGCACGACCTTGATGCCAAGATCGGAACCTTCCACCAGCGCGACGGGCGTTTCGCCCTCCGTCGCCAGCATCAGACCCTGCTTGCGGGGGTCCCCCGGAAGCTGCTTGCCTTGTCTAAGGGCCAGCGCCTCATCGGGAGTGACGGACAGAGCCGGGATGTCGTCCAGCCCCACCGTCAACGGCAGCACGCACTGCGCGATGTCGCGCGCCCTAGCAGCTTCCTGCAATTTGTCCAGCGAAATCGCGGAATTCAGCGTGAACGGCCCCGCCTTCGTGCGCCGCAGCATCGTCACATGACCAACCGTGCCGAGGGCGAGCGCGATGTCGCGCGCGAGGCTGCGGATATAGGTGCCCTTGGAGACTGTCGCGGAGAGGGTGATTTCGTTCAAAGTCTCCCCCACCCCCAGCCCTCGGATCGGGTGCCGGGGGGA
>JALCRK010000060.1 GCA_022652485.1 Sphingobium sp. | reverse complement strand
TCTTCGAGAACGAGGCATATCTCGACATCACACTCGTCGTTCTCGCAATCAAGGAACTGTACGACCCAATGCGCCGCGCAGGATACAAATAAAACCGTCAACGTGGGGCGCTCGCATCGCTAACGCTTGACCCATGTCGGTCGGCCATGATTGCACTGGCCCGAACGGGGCGTCACCTCCATCTCGCGCAACAGGGCATTCATCTCGGCGACGGAAAGCACGCGTCCCGCCCGCACGGAGCCGTGGCAGGCCATCGTCGCGGCGACATGGTTGAGGCGGTCGCGCAAGGACAATGCCTCATCGGCCTCGGCCAGATCGTCGGCGAGATCGCGCACCAGACCTTCGGCATCGCCATTGCCCAGCATCGCGGGTGTCGCGCGCACCAGCATCGCGGCGGGGCCGAAACGCTCCAGCTCCAGCCCAAGCTCGCGGAGCTCACCAAGGCGCGCCTCCAGCCGGTCGCAGGCCGGTTCATCCAGCTCGACCACCTGCGGCAGCAGCAGCGCCTGCGCGGCGACGCCCTGCCCGCCCTCCTCCAGCGCGCGGCGCATCCGCTCCAGCACCAGCCGCTCATGCGCAGCATGTTGATCGACGAGAACGAGGCCATCCTCCGCCTCGGCCACGATATAGGTCTTGGCAACCTGCCCGCGCGCCACGCCAAGGGGGAAGGACTGGGCGGCGGGCGCATCCGCCACGGCCGCCTCGGCGCGCGAGAAAGGCTGCGGGGTCGCGGGCCTATATTCGCCCCATTGCCGCGCCGCATCAGCGAGCATCGGTGATTGGGGCGGCGCATATGCCGCTGGTTCCGGTCGACGCTCGAATATCGGCAGCGCGCCTATCGGGGTGGGCGAGACAGGCTCCGGCCGCCATGCCGCCATTGCGCCCTGATCCGGCCGCTGTGCCGAGCGCACCCCAGCCTCGTCGAGCGCCCGCTTGAGGCCGCTGACGATCATGCCGCGAACCAATGCGGGATCGCGAAAACGCACCTCGGTCTTGGCAGGGTGCACGTTCACATCGACCTCGGACGGCGGAACATCGAGAAACAGCGCCAGCACCGGGTGCCGATCCCGCGCCAGCAGATCAGCATAGGCGCCGCGAACCGCGCCCAGCAACAGCCGATCCCTCACCGGGCGGCCATTGACGAAGAGGTACAGATGGTCGGCTACGCCCCGGTTGTAGGTCGGCAAGCTGGCAACACCGGAAAGGCGCAGCCCCTCCCGCTCCAGCGACACGATCACATGATTGTCGGCGAGATCCCGCTCTGTGAGCGCCGCGACGCGCGCCTCTCGCCCCTCGCCCGCCTGGACATGAAGCGCACGCCGTCCGTCATGCTCCAGCGTGAAGGCGATATGGGGATGCGCCATCGCGAGGCGGCGCACTACATCGAGGCAGGCGGCATATTCCGCACGCGGGCTGCGCAGAAACTTGCGCCGGGCGGGCACGCGTTCGAACAGGCCGCTGATCTGCACGCTGGTGCCGGGGGGCAGAGCGCATGGCCCCTGCTTCCCCATCACACCATTATCGACCACCAGTTGCCAACCGTCGTGCCCGCGCACCCGGCTTTGCAGCGTCAGCAGCGCTACCGAAGCGATGGAGGGCAGCGCCTCGCCGCGAAAACCCAGCGTTTCGACCAGTTCGATTCGCTCGTCCGGCATTTTCGAGGTCGCGTGTCGTTCCAGCGCCAGCGCCATGTCGGGCGGAGTCATGCCGCAGCCGTCGTCGATCACCTCGATTCGCTCGATCCCGCCGCTGGAGAGCCGAACTACGATGCGCTCCGCACCGGCATCGACCGCATTTTCGACCAGTTCCTTCAAGGCGCTGGCCGGTCGCTCCACCACCTCGCCTGCGGCAATGCGGTTTACGAGATGTTCGGGCAGGCGGCGTATTGACATATGGGCCTGACTAGCCCAAGCGGG
Organism: Sphingobium sp.; assembly: GCA_022652485.1. Lineage (GTDB taxonomy): Bacteria > Pseudomonadota > Alphaproteobacteria > Sphingomonadales > Sphingomonadaceae > Sphingobium. The sequence goes on along the minus strand of JALCRK010000060.1, from coordinate 8,710 downwards.
CGCATTCCGCGAGCCGTGGCCGGATATTTTTTCACCTGTCCTTGGCGCAGAGCGGGATACGCGGACCCAAGATTACAGGATGTGGCATGTCGCTTTTCAGCAAAATGTTCAAATTCTCCTCGCAAGACATGGCCATCGATCTGGGCACGGCCAATACGGTCGTTTATGTGCGCGGGCGCGGCATCGTGCTCAATGAACCCTCGGTCGTGGCGATCGAGACGATCAACGGCATCAAGCGCGTCAAGGCCGTGGGCGACGACGCCAAGCTGATGATGGGCAAGACACCCGACTCCATCGAGGCGATCCGCCCGCTGCGCGATGGCGTGATCGCCGACATCGATGTCGCCGAGCAGATGATCAAACACTTCATCACCAAGGTTCATGGCGGCAAGGCACGCCCGTGGCGCTTCCCGGAGATCGTGATCTGCGTACCCTCAGGCTCCACGAGCGTAGAGCGTCGCGCGATCCGTGACGCCGCGAGCAATGCGGGCGCGAGCCAGGTGTTCCTGATCGAGGAACCGATGGCCGCCGCAATCGGCGCCGACATGCCGGTGACGGAGCCGATCGGATCGATGGTTGTCGATATCGGCGGCGGCACGACCGAGGTCGCGGTGCTGTCCCTGCGCGGCCTGGCCTACACCACATCGGTGCGCGTCGGCGGCGACAAGATGGACGAGGCGATCGTTTCGTTTGTCCGCCGCCATCACAACCTGCTGATCGGTGAATCCACCGCCGAGCGCATCAAAAAGGAATTCGGCGTCGCCCAGCCGCCTGCGGACGGCATCGGCGCGACGATCCACATCAAGGGCCGCGATCTCGTCAATGGCGTGCCCAAGGAAATCAGCATCACCCAGGCGCAGATCGCCGAAGCGTTGGCCGAACCCATCGGCACTATCGTCGAGGGCGTGCGCATCGCGCTGGAAAACACCGCGCCGGAGCTGGCGGCGGACATCGTCGATCAGGGCATCGTCCTCACCGGCGGTGGCGCACTGCTGAAAGGTCTGGACGACGAATTGCGCGACGAGACCGGCCTGCCCGTTACCGTTGCCGAGGATCCGCTCACCTGCGTCGCGATCGGCACCGGCCGCGCGCTGGAAGACCCGATGTTCCGCGGCGTGCTGCAAACCGCATAGCAGTAAGGGAGATCGCGTGTCATGGCGCGACCACCCAGTCGCCGACCTGGAGTCAACCGTCGGGCCCAATATGGCCTGTTCGCGAGCTACGTTATTACGATCGGCTGCGCCATAGCGGGGTTGCTGCTGGTGGTGGTCTCGTTTGCGGACCCCGCCGGTTTTGCGGTGTTGCGGGCGGGCGCCGCCGAAATCACCACACCCGTTGCCTCGTCGCTCCGATATATGGTCAGCGGGTTCGGCTCCGTTGACGAACAGATCGTCGCCTATATCGATGCGGGTTCGCAGAACGCGGCACTGCGCCGCCAGGTCGAGGCGAACCGCGTCAAACTGATCGAGGCGGACGCCGTCGCGCAGGAGAATGTGCGGCTCAAGAAACTGCTGGGGCTGACCCAGTCGAGCGACGACCGTATCACCACCGCGCGCATGATCTCGTCTTCCTCCACCATCAGCCGCCGCATGGCGCGAATCAATGCGGGCAGCAGCGCGGGGGTTGCGTCGGGTATGCCGGTGCGCGCACCGGAGGGGCTGGTCGGCAGGGTGCTGATCGTCGGGCCGCACAGCGCCGACGTGCTGCTGCTGACGGATAGCCAGAACATCATCCCCGTGCGGCGCGTGAAGGACAATATCGGCGCGATTTCGACCGGCAGGGACGACGGCACGCTCGAAATCCGTCCCCTCTCCGCTGGCGCGAACCCCTTCAGGCCCGGCGACATATTGGTAACGACGGGAACAGGCGGAGTTTACCGCCCCAATATTCCGGTCGCGATCGTGGTGGCGCTGCGCGAGGGCTATGCCATCGGCGTACCGCTGGCCAGCCCGGCGCGGGTGGAGATGGTGATGGTCGAGCGCGCCTATGATGCCCATATCCCGCCGCCGGTGACGCAAGCTGCGCCAGCTACGCCCGCGAAAGCGCCGCTGCCGTGAGCCAGCCCATCCCGCGGCTCGGGCGCACCCCGTCGCGCCTGCGTATGGATGGCGTGCCAATCCTCAGCGTCATGCTGGCATCGGCGTTGCCCAACCTGCTCCCGGTAATCGCGCAGTCGCCGTCCATGCCTCCGCTGGGGTTGCTGGTGTTCGTCGGCTGGCGGCTGCTCCACCACGAACTCTGGCCGTTGTGGATCGCCGCGCCACTGGGCGCGTTCGACGATGTGATGAGCGGTAATCCGCTCGGCACGGCCATATTCCTGTGGTCGGTCGTCACTCTCGCTGCCGAAATGGTCGATACACGTCTTTTCTGGCGCGATTACTGGCATGACTGGCTGATCGCCATCGGCGCGAGCATCTTTTTCCTGCTCGGCGGCCTTCTCATCGCCCGCATATCGGGCAGCCGCGCGCCGGTGGAGCTAATTCTGCCACAAACACTCTGGTCTGCCCTGCTCTATCCGCTTATTGTGCGCGTCATCGCCCGAATGGACCGCTGGCGCATGATGGCATGAAATTTCCGAAGCTCACACCGAAGCACGTTACCCAGGCCAGTCTCTCCTACACCTTCACGCGCCGCGCGATGGTGCTGGGGGCGATGCAGGGCGGCATCGGCGTGCTGCTCGCCGGGCGGATGGGCTGGATCAGCATCGCGGAGAACGAGAAATACGCGCTCCTCTCCGAGAGCAACCGCGTCAACCTGACGCTGGTTCCGCCCCGGCGCGGCTGGATTATCGACCGGCACGGCAGGCCGATTGCCAAGAACCGCACCGATTTTCGCGTAGACATCATTCCCGATCGCCTGCAGGACAAGGACCGGGTGATCGGCACGCTCGCCCAGCTGCTCGCCCTCGCCCCGGATGAAGTCGACCGCATTCGGGAAGACCTTGAGAAAGCGGCCGGATTTCAGCCGGTGCAGGTGTCGGACAAGCTATCTTACGACCAGTTCGCCGCTGTCTCTGTGCGGCTGCCCGATTTGCCCGGGGTCGCGCCCGCGCAGGGCTTCTCGCGCGATTATCCCGCCGGGCCTTCCGTCGGCCACCTCATTGGCTATGTCGGCGTCGCCTCGGCCAAGGATTATGAGAAGAACCGGAACCCGCTTCTCATCACGCCGGGCTACAAGATCGGCAAGGATGGGCTGGAGCGCACCTATGAGGCAGCGCTGAACGGCAAGCCGGGGGCCAAGCGCGTTGAGGTGACAGCGCACGGCAAGGTGGTGCGCGAGCTGACGACCCGGCCGGATACGCCGGGCAAGACCATGCAGCTCACCATCGACGCGGGACTGCAGGAATATGCCGGAAGGCGGCTCGGCACCCAGAGCGGCTCTGTGGTGGTGGTCGATTGTCACACCGGCGACCTGCTGGCGATGGCCTCGATGCCCAGCTTCGATCCCAACAGCTTCTCCGATGGCATCAGCCATATGGAATGGAATATGCTGTCCGAGGATGATCATATTCCCTTGCGCAACAAGGTGCTGCAGGGGCTGTATCCCCCCGGCTCCACGGTCAAGCCGATGGTCGCGCTGTCGTTTCTGGAAGCCGGACTCGGCCCCGACGAAACCGTGAATTGCGGTGGCGCGATCCGGGTCGGCAATGGCATGTTCCACTGCTGGAAGCGGGGCGGGCATGGCGCGGTCAACATGCATCGGGGTATCGAGCAGAGCTGCGACATCTATTTCTACGTGATGGCGCAGCGCCTTGGAATGCAGGTGATCGCCGATATGGCGCGCAAGCTGGGGCTGGGCCAGAAATTTCCGATGCCCTATCCCAGCCAAAGCTACGGCACCGTGCCGGATGCCGCGTGGAAGATGAAGAAATACGGTCAGGAGTGGCAGGTGTACGACACCGTCAACGCCACCATCGGCCAGGGCTATATGCTCATCAATCCGCTTCAGCTCGGGATGATGGCGGCGCGGCTGGCCTCGGGCAAGCAACTGATGCCCAATCTGCTGTTCGGCAGCAGGCACCGCCCGCCCCCGGCCCAGCCCCTCGGCGTATCGCAACAGCATCTCGACATCATTCACGCCGCGATGCGCGACGTGGTAAACGGCGGGGGCACGGGTGGCGGCGCGCGCCTTTCGGCTCCGGGTGTGTTGATGGCGGGCAAGACCGGCACCGCGCAGGTGCGGCGCATCACGATGGCGGAGCGCGCGGGCGGCGTGCGCTCCAACGCCTCGCTCGCGTTCAAACTGCGCGATCACGCGCTGTTTCAGGGCTTCGCGCCCGCCGACAACCCCCGCTATGCCATCGGGACGATCATCGAGCATGGCGGCCACGTCAACATCATAGAGGACGCACCGCGCATATCGGGCGACGTCATGAGCTATCTCTTCGACAGAAAGGGCGCGCTGGAACGGCTCGCCAAATATGAAGAAGGCTGGGGCGGCGATCCCTTCACCCGCCAGAAGGCCCAGATGGCCGCCTACCGCGCCGCTCATGGCCTCACGCCCGCAGCACCCCCGCCTGCCGACAATGCAGCCAATACAGCCGCAGCGGAGGCGCCTGCCGGGGCAGTGCCGGGTTCACAGGATCGCGCAGCCGCTCCCACGACGCCCGCGCCCGCCGAACCCGCGCCGCCCCCTCAGGCGGGCAACGCGCAGGAGGTGGCGGATTGAGCATCGTCCCGCATACCGTATCGCGCCTTCCCTGGCGCCTGATGCTGCTGGTGAGCATCATCGCCGCGTTCGGCATCGTCGTGCTCTACAGCGCGGCGGGCGGCAGCATGACGCCGTGGGCCGCGAACCAGCTCATCCGCTTCATCCTCTTCACCGGCATGGCGTTTTTTCTCTCGCGAATGCCGGTGGAGCTGTTCGCCGCCCTCGCCTTCCCGGCCTATGGCGCGATATTGGCTGCCCTCGTGCTGGTGGAGCTGATCGGCGGCGTTGCAGGCGGCAGCCAGCGCTGGATCAACCTGGGGTTCATGCAGCTCCAGCCATCCGAATTCATGAAGCCGGTGATCGTGCTCGCGGTGGCGCGCTTCTACGCCCGGTTGCCGGTAGGGGAAATCCGCCGCTGGACCGCGATCTGGCCCGCGTTGGTGCTGATCGGCATACCCTGGGCGCTGGTATTGATCCAGCCCGATCTCGGCACCGCGACGATGATCGCTGCCGGAGGCGTCGTGACCATGTTTCTTGCCGGGTTGCCGCTGCGCCTGTTCATCGGCACGGGACTGGTGGGTGCGGCCATAGTGCCGATCGCGTTCAGCTTCCTGCATGATTATCAGAAAAAGCGCATCCTGATCTTCATGGACCCCGAGAGCGATCCGCTTGGCGCGGGATATCATATCAGCCAGTCCAAGATCGCAATCGGCTCCGGCGGCCTGTGGGGCAAGGGTTTCCTCCAGGGGACGCAAAGCCATCTCGATTATCTTCCCGAGGGCCACACCGATTTCGTCTTCGCCACCATGTCGGAAGAATGGGGGCTGGTGGGTGGCATCTGCCTCATCGGCGCGTTCATGCTGCTGTTCGCCTGGGGCATACGCGTCTCCATCCGCGCTGGCGACCGCTATGCCTCACTGATCGCGGCCGGGCTGACCACGACGATCTTCTTCTATGTCGCGATCAATCTGATGATGGTGATGGGCCTCGCGCCTGTGGTGGGCATTCCGTTGCCGTTCATGTCCTACGGTGGCTCCTCGATGCTCACCGTGATGCTGTGCATCGGCATCATCATGTCCGTCGAGCGGGATAGCCGCCAGAGCCGGCCCGGCTGGAGCTGAACGCCCTCTCCGTCGTTCAGGGCAGGCAGACCACACCAAGGAAACTATTCTCCGATCGTTCGTTCAAAGGGCGAAGGAGTTTAGAGATGAGCACATTGGTACGAATTGGTTTTGCCGCAGGCGTCGCGAGTATGCTTTACGGCCTCATGCGGTTGATGCGTCAGCAGGAAGCTGTGGTGGAAGACAGCCCGGCGCGCCCACCGGTGACCCAGCCGGAAGCGCCGAAGCATGTCTACAAGGAAGACTGGGATACGATTGACGAACAGAGCTACGATTCCTTCCCTGCCAGCGACCCCCCAGGCAATTACTGAGGGTCAGTCGTTACTCATACCAGACGCATGGCTCTCGCTGAGAGAGCCTGCGTCCCGGTGTTTTGCGCCGGTGTTCGACGCCCGAACCCGGTTGCTCATTCTCGGCAGCCTGCCGGGAGCGGTGTCGCTGCGGCAACAGCAATATTACGGCCATCCCCGCAACCAGTTCTGGCATCTCGTCGGGGGAATGGCGGGTGTTGATCTGGCTGCGCTTTCCTATTCGGACAGGCTGAAAAGCCTCCTGGAACGCGGAATCGGCTTGTGGGATGTCATAGCAGAGGCGGTGCGCCCCGGCAGCCTCGATCAGAATATCCGCAACGCGGTTCCCAATGCCCTGGCGCAACTTGTGGGCACCTTGCCCGCGCTGCGCGCCATAGGCTTCAATGGAACGACTGCCACCCGGCTGGGTAGGCAGCAACTCGAAAAGCATTCATGGGAATATCTCGCGGCGCCACCCGCGCTTGTCAGTCTGCCCTCAAGCAGCCCGGCGAACACCCTCGCCTACGCGCAGAAGGCGGAGGCATGGAATGGACTGAGGCTCTATCTGTAGAGAAAAATGGGGCGACCGATGGGATCCGAACCCACGACCTCTGGTACCACAAACCAGCGCTCTAACCAACTGAGCTACGATCGCCACATTGAAACCGCCCGGGGGCGGAGGGCCACTTAAGCGCGCGCTGGTGCAGCGTCAAGCACCCTTTTCCCCCATCCAGGCGGAAAACTGCCGCGCACAAAAAAAGTGCGGAGCCGAAGCCCCGCACCCGATTTCATAACACCCCTGGCAGATCCGGCTTTTCAGGACGGTTCCAAGGCCTACCCACCTCGGCCTGTCGCCCATAGCGGCCTGCCGGATGGCAATTAGTTGACAGCGTCCTTCAGGCCCTTGCCGGCCTTGAACTTCGGCTGGGAAGAAGCCTTGATCGTCATGGCTTCGCCGGTGCGCGGGTTACGGCCGGTCGAGGCCTTGCGCTTCGATACGGAGAAGGTGCCGAAGCCGACGAGGCGGACTTCGTCACCCTTCTTGAGCGCGCCGGTGATGGCATCGAATACGCCTTCGACCGCCTTGGCCGCATCCGTCTTGCTCAGACCGCTGCCATCAGCAACCGCGCCAATAAGATCCTGCTTGTTCATAGTGTGGGAACCCCCTCATTGCTTGTGTTGAATTGGGAATCGTTAGTCCGGGAGCGCCATAAATGCGCGGATTTCGGCGTCTGTCAAAGGGTAAAGGCAAAAAAATCGCATCCGGCGCGCGGATATGACCCGGAGATCATATCCGCGCGGGCGATTTTTCAATGACGCACTGCAACATCCTGCTCGCCTGCGGGATGCGAAACCGGCTGGGCGGCAAGATCATCCTCCTCGGACCAGGAAATCGGCTCCAGCGGCGAAGCCAGAGCGCGCTTCAGCACTTCATCGACATGGCTGACCGGCACGATTTCGAGATTCTCGGTAATATTTGACGGGATTTCGGCCAAATCCTTCTGATTCTCCTGTGGAATCAACACGGTCTTGATCCCTCCGCGCAACGCGGCGAGCAGCTTCTCCTTGAGGCCGCCAATGGGGAGAACGCGCCCCCTCAACGTGACCTCGCCAGTCATCGCCACGTCCTTTCGCACCGGCACACCGGTAAGGGTGGAGACGATGCTCGTCACCATGCCGATGCCAGCGGACGGGCCGTCCTTGGGCACAGCGCCCTCGGGCAAATGGATGTGGATATCCTTGCGGTTGAAGATGCTGGGACGAATGCCATAGCCCGGCGCGCGCGCCTTCACATAGGAATAGGCCGCCTGAACCGACTCGGTCATCACTTCGCCGAGCTTGCCTGTGGTCTTGATCTGACCCTTGCCGGGCACGGTGACGGACTCGATCGTCAGCAGCTCGCCGCCCACCTCGGTCCAGGCAAGGCCTGTAACGGCGCCGACCTGGTTTTCTTCCTCGCCGACGCCATGACGGTATTTGCGGACCCCCGCGAAATCATGAAGGTTTTCAGGTGTAACCTCCACGGACTTCACGCTGCCCTCGAGAATCTTGCGCAGCGCCTTGCGCGCCAGCCGCGCGATCTCGCGCTCCAGCGTGCGCACGCCCGCCTCGCGGGTGTAGTAGCGGATGAGATCCCGCAGGCCCTCCTCGGTGATCGTGAACTCGCCTTCCTTGAGGCCGTGCGCCTCGATTTGCTTGGAGACCAGGTGCCGCTGTGCGATCTCGACCTTCTCGTCCTCGGTGTAGCCCTCCAGCCGGATGATCTCCATGCGATCAAGCAAGGGCTGCGGAAGATTGAGCGAATTCGCGGTGGTGACGAACATCACATCCGAGAGATCGAGGTCGATTTCGAGATAATGGTCCTGGAACTTGGCGTTCTGTTCCGGATCCAGCACTTCGAGCAGCGCGGAAGCCGGATCGCCCCGGAAGTCCTGCCCCAGCTTGTCGATCTCGTCGAGCAGGAACAGCGGGTTCATGCTGCCCGCCTTCTTGAGGTTGGACACGATCTTGCCCGGCAGCGAGCCGATATAGGTGCGCCGGTGGCCACGGATTTCCGCCTCGTCGCGCACGCCGCCCAGCGACTGGCGCACGAACTCGCGCCCGCAGGCCTTCGCGATCGACTTGCCGAGCGAGGTCTTGCCGACGCCC
>JALCRK010000059.1 GCA_022652485.1 Sphingobium sp. | reverse complement strand
ATCATAGCTTGTGCCGGAGGAGAAAAGGCGGGTAAAGCGCGCCTGCTTGGTCGCCATTTCGCCGCGCAGCTTGCCGTCGGAAAAGACGCTGTTGCCGATGATGTTGATCTGGCGGACCTTGGATTTCGGCCCTTCGTTGATTTCGAACACGATATCGACGCGGTTCTGCTCCAGCTTCACCATCTTCGGCTCGACGGTGGCGGCAAAGCGGCCCTGGCGGCGGTACAGCTCGATAATGCGGGCGACATCGGCGCGCACCTTGGAGCGGGTATAGATCTCGCGCGGGGCCATCTTGATCTCGGGCCGGATCTTGTCTTCCTTGACCCGCTTGTTGCCCTCCAGCACGATGCGGTTGATGACCGGGTTTTCCTTGACGGTAACGGTCAGCACGCCCGCATTGTCGCGGATCTGCACATCGGCGAACAGCTCGGTCTCGTAGAGATCGCGCAGCGCGGCATCGAGCGTCTCGCGGGTGTAGCTTCCGCCAACCCGCAGCTTGGTGTAGGAGAGGATCGTTTCCGGCTCGAGACGCTGGCTACCCTCCACGCTGATCGCGCTGATCGTCTGGGCGATGACAGGCGGCGGAGCGGCTTCCTGCGCGGCGGGCGCGGCGGGCGGCGTAGCGGGCGTCTGGGCCACGGCGGCGGGCACGGATAGCGCGATGCCGCCGAGGATGGTCCCCGCCAGCAGCAGCCTTGCGATATCTCTCTCTTGTCTCACGCTCACCCCTAATCCTGTCCAGATTCTATGCCGTTCGCCTGCCCTGCCCGATAACCCTCAGCCAATCAAGCGCGAGAGGCTTTTCCACAGCCCGAATGAACCCAAATCGTTAATCGTCACCAGCAGCATCAGGCTGAGCAGCAGCGCGAGGCCGGAGCGGTAGGCCCACTCCATCACCCGCGGGCTTACCGGACGCCGCTGCACCGCCTCGATCGCATAGAAAAACAAATGTCCGCCATCCAGCATGGGGATTGGCAAGAGGTTGATGAACCCCAAGTTAATCGAGATCAGCGCCATGAAAAACAGGAAGCTGGGCACGCCCATCATCGCCGCCTGGCCGGAGATATCGGCAATCTTGAGCGGCCCGCCCATCTCCGTCACCGGGCGGCGGCCCATGATGATCTGCCCCATGCCATCGAGGCCGGTGCGGGTCACGTCGATCGCCTGCTTGACGCCGACAGCGGGCGCTTCGAGCAGGCTGACCGGCTTCAGTTTTACGGTGCTGGAACCAACGCCGAGCAGGCCGATGCGATAGATATTGCCAAAACGGTCCTTTTCGATCCGCTGGCCCGCCGCGATATCAAGATCGAAACTCCGGCCGTTGCGCATGATTTCATAGCTGAGCACCTCGCCCGGCCGCAGGCTGACGATCGCCGAGATATCACGAAAATCGTCGATCTCGCGGTCCATAATGCGGACGATACGGTCGCCCGGTTTCAGCCCGGCCTTCTCCGCCGCACTGCCCGCCGCCACGCGCCCGATCACCGGCTCGCTCACCGGCGTGCCATAGGTCATCGCGAGGCTCGCGAGTATAAGCACGGCAAACAGCAGATTGATCACCGGCCCGGCCGCGACGATCGCCATCCGCTGCCACACCGATTTCGCCGGAAAGCTCTGCGCCCGCTCGGCGGCTGGCAGCGTCAGCCACGCCGGGTCGGTCTGGCTCGCGACGCCCATATCGCCCGCGAATTTCACATAGCCGCCCAAGGGAAGCGCCGCGATCCGCCAGCGCGTGCCGCGCCGGTCCTTCCACCCGAGGATTTCCGGCCCGAAGCCGATGGAAAACACATCGGCCCGCACCCCGCACCAGCGCGCGACGAGATAATGCCCCATCTCGTGCACGAACACGAGCGGGCCGATCACGGCGACGAACGCCAGCACGGTCATCAGAAAACCAGGGGAAGCCATCAGACCCGTACGCTCTCCATCTCATCGGCGGCGATCCGGCGCGCCGCGCGATCAATCTCCAGCACATCCTCGATGGTGCGCGGATCCGGCCCGCTATAGCCGGAGAGCGTGGACTCAACAATGCTTGCGATGTCGAGAAAACCGATGCGACGATCGAGAAACGCGGCGACCGCGATCTCATTGGCCGCATTGAGCACGGCAGGCAGTGCGCCGCCCGCCTCCCCCGCGGCCCGCGCCAGCCTTAAAGCCGGAAAACGCACCTCGTCGGGCACCCCGAAATCGAGTCTGCCGATGCAGGCGAGATCGAGCGGCGCGCTCGGCCCTTCCATGCGCTGCGGCCAGGCGAGCGCATGGGCGATGGGTATGCGCATGTCGGGCGAGCCCAGCTGCGCCAGCGTCGAACGGTCGCGATATTCGACCAGACTGTGGATCACGGACTGCGGGTGGACGAGGATCTCGATCCGGTCGAGCCCGATGGGAAACAGGTGCCCGGCCTCGATCAGCTCCAGCCCCTTGTTCATCATCGTCGCGCTGTCGACGCTGATCTTCGCGCCCATCGACCAGTTGGGATGGCGCACGGCCTGCTCCGGCGTCACCCGCGCCATCTCGTCGAGCGGCATCGTGCGGAACGGCCCGCCGCTGGCCGTGAGGATGATGCGCCTGACCTCGGCCAGGTCCGCTCCGGCAAGGCACTGGAAAATCGCGTTATGCTCGCTGTCGACCGGCAGCAATGTAGCGCCAGACGCCCGCGCCGCTTCCATCATCAGCCCGCCCGCCGAGACGAGCGACTCCTTGTTGGCGAGCGCCACCGTCTTGCCGCATTCCAGCGCCGCCAGCGTAGGCTCCAGCCCCGCGCAGCCGACGATCGCGGCCATAGTCCAGTCCGCCCCCAGCCGCGCCGCCTCGACCAGCGCCTTGCGCCCGGCGGCAGCCTCGACCCCCGATCCCGCCAGCGCGAGCTTAAGCGCGTCGTAATGCGCCTCGTCGGCGATCACCGCCACGCGCGCGCCATGCTCTATCGCCAGCTGCGCCAGCGCCTGTGGATCGCTATTGGCGGTGAGGGCGAGGACTTGATACGCCTCGCTCTCACGCCCGACCAGATCGAGCGTCGATGCGCCGATGGAGCCGGTCGCGCCCAATAGCGAGACAGTCCGGCAAGCGGCCACTACAGCAGCACCCAATGCGTGAACGCGCCCGCCGCGATGGCGACCGGGAGCAGCCCGTCCAGTCGGTCAAACAGCCCGCCGTGGCCGGGAATGAGCGTGCCGCTGTCCTTCACCCCCGCCCGCCGCTTCATCCAGCTTTCGAAGAAATCGCCGCACTGCGCCAGCACGGCGAGGGCCGCGCCCGCCAGCATCATCATGAACAGGGTGTGCGAATACAGCTCTATCACCCTGAGCATGGCGCCCGCCCCGCCGATCAGCACGGATTTTGACTTGAGAAACGCCACCAGCATCACCAGCGCGGCATAGACCATGCCGCCATAGAGCCCCGCCCATGTCTTGGATGGACTGATGGCGGGCGCAATCTTCGCTCCGCCGAATTTCCGCCCCGCGAAATAGGCGCCGGTGTCCGTGGCGATGACGACCAGAATGACAAGCCAGCGCAGTTCCGGCGGAGACATCAGCAGACCGAAGCAGGCTCCGCCGATATAGAGCACGCCGCCTGCCATCCACAGCAGCCGCGCGCCCGCGTCATGGGTGATGCGGCTCACCAGTCCCCAAAATTCCCACAGCAGGCCCGCGCAGATCGTCCAGACGAACAGTGCCAGCCAATGCCCCCCGACCCACAGCGCCGTCCCGGCAATGGCGACCATCACCAGCGCCGACATGGCCCGTGTCGTCAGATCGGATCGCGGCGGTGCGGCGTTCGCTTCAGCCATCAGAGCCCCCCATAGCGCCGTTCGCGCGCCGCGAAGTTCTCCAGCGCGGCGGAAAGCGCCTCCTTGTCGAAGTCGGGCCAGAGCATATCCGTAAAGTAAAGCTCCGCATAGGCCACCTGCCACAGCAGGAAGTTGGACAGCCGCACCTCGCCTGACGTGCGAATGAGGAGATCAAGCGGCGGCAGGCCTGCGGTATCCAGCTCGGCCTCGATAGCCGCAGGCGTGATCGGCCCCTTCTCCGCCGCCTTCGCCGCCGCGCGCGCCAGCTCGTCCTGCGCGCCGTAGTTCAGCGCGATGACGAGCGTGTGCCCCCTGTTGTCGCGCGTCTTCTCCAGCGCGCCCTCGATCAGCTCCACCACCTCGTCATCGAACGCGCGATAATCGCCGATCACCCTGAGGCGGACGTCATTGGCGTGAAGCTCCGCTATGTCGGAGCGGATGAAGTGCTTCATCAGGCCGGTAAGGTCGGATATTTCCTGCTCGGGACGTTTCCAGTTTTCCGAGGAAAATGCATAGAGCGTGAGGCATTCCAGCCCCAGCTCCCGTGCGGCGCGACTGACCTTGCGCACCGCATCGACCCCCGCCTTGTGCCCTGCCGCGCGCGGCAGGAAGCGCTTTTTCGCCCAGCGCCCGTTGCCGTCCATGATGATGGCGACATGGCGGACGCCGTGAGACACGCCGGAAGATGCAGGAGCGGGAGCGGCTTTACTGGCCAAGGATTTCTTTTTCCTTGTGCGCCAGCGCCGCGTCGATGTCGGCAATCGTGCTGTCGGTCAGTTTCTGCACCTCGGTTTCGGAGCGCTTGCGATCGTCCTCGCTGATCTCGCCCTTCTTCTCGTCGGTCTTCAGATTGTCCATGCCGTCGCGGCGAACATTGCGGGCGGCGACACGCGCCTTCTCGGCATATTGCCCGGCGAGCTTCGCCAGCTCCTTGCGCCGCTCCTCGGTCAGATCCGGGATCGGCAGGCGCAGCGTCTGCCCGTCGGAAATGGGATTGAGGCCCAGCCCCGCGGAGCGTATCGCCTTTTCGACCGGCAAGACGTTGCTGCGGTCCCACACCTGCACCGAGAGCATCCGGGGCTCGGGCGCGGAGACGGTCGCCACCTGGTTCAAAGGCATATGCGCACCATAGACCTCGACCGTGACCGGATCGAGCAGCGCGATATTGGCGCGGCCAGTCCGAAGCCCGGAAAGATCGCCCTTCAGCGATTCCACCGCACCCTTCATGCGCCGTTCGAGGTCCGCCTTGTCAAACTGGGCCATTTCGCTCTCCCTATTTCTTCAGTCAGGCCGCTTCGGCGGTTGCCGGGCCGACGATGGTGGCTGTCCCGTCGCCGCTCAGCACGCGGGCGAGATTGCCGGTTTCACGGATGTTGAACACGACGATCGGGATGTTGTTCTCACGGCACAGGGCGACAGCGGACGCATCCATAACCTTGAGATTATCATTCAACACCCGGTCGAAAGACACTGATTCATAACGCTTTGCCGAAGCCACCTTCTTCGGGTCGGCATCATATACCCCATCCACACTGGTGCCCTTGTAGAGCGCGTCGCACCCCATTTCGGCGGCGCGCAGGGCGGCGGCGGTGTCGGTGGTGAAAAACGGGTTGCCGGTACCGGCGGCGAAGATCACGATGCGCCCCTTCTCCATGTGGCGCACCGCGCGGCGGCGGATATAGGGCTCGCACACGGTTTCCATCGGAATGGCGGACTGCACGCGGGTCTGGTGGCCCATGCGCTCCAATGCGTTCTGCACCGCAAGCGCGTTCATCACGGTGGCGAGCATCCCCATATAATCGGCGCTGGTGCGATCGAACCCCTTGGCGGCGGCGGCGAGGCCACGGAAGATATTGCCTCCGCCCACGACCATGCAGATCTCAAACCCCGCTTCCTTCGCAGCGGCGACTTCGCCCGCAATGCGGTCAACCGTCGCGGGATCGATGCCGAAAGCCCCCTCGCCCATCAACACTTCGCCGGAAAGTTTCAGCAATATGCGCTTGGGCGTGGGTCGTGACATAAAATCCGTGAGTCCGCTCTAGATACAGGAATGGCGCGTACCCTAGACCATTTTCGCGTTGGGCGTAAACGCCCAACAACTCGGAAAATGGTCATAATAAAAAAAGAAGCATTTTCAGGCGGAAAACCGGTTCCCACTTTTCCTGAAAATGCTTCATCAGTGCGCGCCACTGTGCCAAGCGCCGAGGCGCTCGGAATAAAAATATAGATCAGACGCCTGCTGCGGCGGCAACCTCGGCAGCGAAATCGCTCTCTTCCTTCTCGATGCCCTCACCGAGCTGGAAGCGGACATAATCCTTGAGCGCGATCGACGCGCCGGCGTCCTTCGCCGCCCTGGCGACGACGTCCGCGATCGGGGTCTTGTTGTCCATCACGAACAGCTGGGAGAGGAGCGCGTTTTCCTTGGCGAACTTCGCCACCGCGCCATCGACCATCTTGGCGACGATCTCGGCGGGTTTGCCGCTCTCGGCAGCCTTCTCGGCCGCAATCGCGCGCTCACGCTCCAGCAGCGCGGGGTCGATCTGGTCGGCCGACAGCGCGAGCGGGAACGCCGCCGCGATGTGCATCGCGAGCTGCTTGCCGAGCGGCTGAAGCACGTCCGCCGAGGCATCGCCCTCCAGCGCGACGAGCACGCCGATCTTGCCCAGACCCGGCACGACCGCGTTGTGGACATAATCCACCACCAGGCCGTTGCTCACCGATACGGAGCCAACGCGGCGCAGCGTCTGGTTCTCGCCGATGGTCGCGATGTTGGCGACGAGCTTCTCGGAGACGGTGCCGCCACCGGGATAATCGGCCGAGGCGAGCGCATCGGCATCGGCGACGCCATTGCTGAGCGCCACACTGGTCACGCTGCGCACGAAATCCTGGAACTGGTCGTTCTTCGCAACGAAGTCCGTCTCGCTGTTGACTTCGACCGCAACGCCCTTGGTGCCGGCGACGGCAACGCCGACCAGACCTTCGGCGGCGGTACGGCTCGATTTCTTGGCGGCAGCGGCCAGACCCTTGGCGCGCAGCCAGTCTACGGCGGCTTCCATGTCGCCATTGGCTTCGGTCAGCGCCTTCTTGCAATCCATCATGCCCGCGCCGGAGCGGTCACGCAGTTCCTTGACAGCGGCAGCAGTAATGTCGGCCATCATCATTTCCTTTCGATTTAAACGCGTCACCCCAGCGAAGGCTGGGGTCTCGGGCGGTCAGTTACCGTCCATAGAGATCCCGGCCTACGCCGGGATGACGAAATGGGATTACGCTTCGGCGGTAACCGCTTCCTCGGCTGGCGGCTCGGCGAGAGCGCCGATGTCCACGCCAGAGGCTTCCTGCGCGCCACGGTTGCCACGGGTCGCGGCGGTGGCGATCGCTTCGCAATAGAGGCGGATCGCGCGGCTGGCGTCGTCATTCGCCGGAACCGGGAACGCGATGCCATCGGGCGAGACGTTCGAATCGAGGATCGCGACGACCGGAATGCCGAGCGTGTTCGCTTCCTTGATCGCCAGCTCTTCCTTGTTGGCGTCGATCACGAACATCACGTCCGGGATGCCGCCCATGTCGCGGATGCCACCCAGGCTCAGCTCCAGCTTGTCGCGCTCGCGCGTCATCTGGAGCACTTCCTTCTTGGTGAGGCCGTGCGTGTCGCCGGAGAGGCGCTCTTCCAGGGTCTTCAGGCGCTTGATCGAACCAGAGATGGTCTTCCAGTTGGTGAGCATACCGCCCAGCCAGCGGTGGTTGACGAAATGCTGGCCAGACTTGCGCGCACCCTCGGCGATGGCTTCCGCCGCCTGGCGCTTGGTGCCGACGAACAGAACCTTGCCGCCCGCCGCCACGGTGGCGGAGACGAAATCCAGCGCGCGCGCGAACAGCGGCACGGTCTGGGAAAGGTCGAGGATGTGAACGCCGTTCCGCTCGCCGAAGATATACGGCTTCATGCGGGGGTTCCAGCGGTGGGTCTGGTGGCCGAAATGCGCGCCGGCCTCGATCAATTGCTGTATGGTGACGACAGGTGCCGCCATGGTCTTTCTCCTTCCGGTTACACCTCTGGGATTCAGTAACCCGCTCCTAAGACCGGGCACCGGTATGTGCGAATCCCATGTGGAATGGCGCGCCATTAGTCCGACAGCCGCGGGATTGCAAGGTGAAATAGGCAGTTGACAGCCGTCGCAATAAAGAACATAACGTGAACATGAAACCAAAAGCCGCGGAAAAGCGTTGGCTGGCTAGAAAGAGTAACGGTGGTGGCTATGATGATGGCAATTGCGGTAATTTTTCCTCTCGGGCTGGGTGTGGCGCTGGCCACGATAGCGACGATGTTCGGCTCGCATGGCGGCAAGATGATGGCCGCCCTGAGGATGGAGCCCTATCCGGCGCGCGATGCATCGCCCTGCCCGCCGGCCGGGGAACGTGCCGCGCGGACCCGCTTGCGCCTTGTGCATGAAGCCTATCCGGCAGAACCGGAGCTTCTGGCAGCCTGACGGCGATCAGCCGCTAACGGGCGAAGAAGCGGCGGCGCGTATCCTGCGATAGCTCATCATCCCGAACGGGATCATCAAGAGATACAGCGCAGAGATGGTCAGCAGCGTCAGCCACGGATCGGTGAGCAGCAGCGCCGCCATCAGGCCGGCCACGCCGATCACTTCTAGCCTGACGTGGCGCCGCAGCCGCAGCGCGGACCAGCTGAAGGTGGCAAGGTTCGATATCATCAGGAACGCCACGAATGCCGTCCAGGGCGCGACCACGACCCAGTTCCGGAACAGGTCTTCCCCGGTCACGAACCAGCAATAGAGCGGAACGAACGCCAGTCCCGCTCCCGTGGGGGCCGGAACGCCGGTCATGAACCCGGCGGACTTGTGCGGCTGATGCTCCATATCGATGCGCGCGTTGAACCGTGCCAGCCGCAGCGCGCACATCAGCGCATGGGCCAGCGCGAAGATCCAGCCCAGCTTGGGCATAGTTTGCAATGACCAGAGATAGATGATGAGCGCCGGAGAGACACCGAAGGCGATGCTGTCCGAGAGCGAATCCAGCTCTGCCCCGAAGCGGCTCTGCCCATTGAGCAGGCGCGCGATGCGTCCATCCAGCCCGTCCAGCACGCCCGCGAGGATAACGCTGCCCACCGCCAGCTCCCATTTCCCCAGCATCGCGAAGCGCACGCCGGTGAGGCCGAAGCACAGCGCCATCGCCGTCACCGCATTGGGCGCCACCTGCCGCAGGGATATGCCGCGTCGCAACCCCTTTGGTATCGTGCGCGGTCGCCTCACTGGAAAATCCCGCTGACGGCCTCGCTCTCGCCCAGTTTCGCGATGACCGTCTCGCCAGCCACCGTGCGCTGCCCGAGCGTGACCCGGGGCGCGGTTCCCTCGGGCAGATAAATATCCACCCGGCTGCCGAAGCGGATGAGGCCGATGCGCTGCCCTGCGGCCACGACATCGCCCGGCTTCACGAACGGCACGATGCGGCGCGCCACCAGCCCGGCGATCTGCGTGAAGCCGATGCGCAGGCCATCCGCCCGCTCAACCACGATATGCTGCCGCTCATTGTCCTCGCTCGCCTTGTCGAGATCGGCATTGATGAACTTGCCCGAGATATAGACCACCTGCCGAACCGTGCCGCTGATCGGTGTGCGGTTGATGTGCACATCGAACACGCTCATGAAGATCGACACGCGCGTCATGAGGCCCGAGCCGATGCCCTCCTCCCCTGCGATCTCGCGCGGCGGCGGCACGCGCTGGATCAGCGTGATGAGCCCGTCCGCCGGTGCGACCAGCAGATCCTGCCCCTGCGGCGTCGCGCGCACGGGGTCGCGGAAGAAGGCAAACACCCAGATCGATACGCCCGCCATCAGCCAGGCGAGCGGCTTCCACCCCAGCACCCAGAACAACAGGGTGATGCCGATGGCGATCGCGCCGAACTTGCGCCCTTCGGGATGGATGGCGGGAAAGCGCCACTTGACGCCGGATTGCGATTCGGCGGCTGGCGCCGCGCCTGATGAAGCATACGGATTGGGTTCCATCGCCCCTGTTTAGGCGCTCCCGCCCGCCAATACAACGGCGGAGGAAAGCGGCATCAGGACATTTGAGAGGATTGTCGGTTATAAGACGTCATGGATGTTGAAACCTTGGCCCGCTTTGCCTAGAGCGCAAGCCATCCTCCCCCTCTTGCACACAGGAAAGCGGATCAGCCATGACCAAGATAAAAGTCAAAAACCCGGTCGTCGAGATCGACGGCGATGAAATGACCCGGATCATCTGGGAATGGATTCGCGAGCGGCTCATCAAGCCCTATCTCGACATCGATCTGCATTATTACGATCTCGGCATGGAAGAGCGTGACCGCACCGACGACAAGGTGACGGTCGATTCCGCCAACGCGATCCAGAAATATGGCGTCGGCGTAAAGTGCGCCACGATCACGCCGGACGAAGCCCGCGTCGAGGAATTCAAACTCAAGAAGATGTGGAAATCACCCAACGGCACCATCCGCAACATCCTGGGCGGCGTGGTGTTCCGCGAGCCGATCGTGATCCGCAACGTGCCGCGCCTCATTCCGGGCTGGACGGACCCGATCGTCGTTGGCCGCCATGCGTTCGGCGACCAGTACAAGGCGACCGACTTCCGCGTTCCCGGCCCCGGCAAGCTGCGCCTCGTCTGGGAGGGCGACAATGGCGATGTGATCGACGAGGAAGTATTCCATTATCCCAGCTCCGGCGTGGCGCTGGCGATGTACAACCTCGATGATTCGATCCGCGATTTCGCCCGCGCCTCGATGAACTATGGCCTGGGCCGCGGCTGGCCGGTCTATCTCTCGACCAAGAACACCATCCTCAAGGCCTATGACGGCCGCTTCAAGGACCTGTTCCAGAAGGTCTACGAGGAAGAGTTCGAAGAGAAGTTCAAGGCCGCCGGCATCC
>JALCRK010000058.1 GCA_022652485.1 Sphingobium sp. | reverse complement strand
CCGATCAAGAGGTTGGTGTAGGTGGGGTCACTGGCAATTTCGCCGCACAAGGAGATTGGTGTTCCTTTTCTCCTGGCCACCGTCGCCAGCTTGGCGAGCACCTGGATGACTGCCGGATGCAAGGGATCGTAGGTGGACTTCATTTCACCACGAATCCGGTCGGCAGCCAGCAGAAACTGGACGAGGTCGTTGCTGCCGACACTGAAGAAGTCGACCTCGTCGGCCAGGTGCTCGATGAGGATCGCCGCTGAAGGCGTCTCGATCATCGCCCCGACCGGGATCAGCGGATCGAACGACTGGCCGGCTGCGGCGAGTTCCTCCTTCGCATGTTCGATCGCCGCTTTCGCCGCACGCAACTCGTCTATGCCGTCGATCATCGGCAGAAGAATGGCGACCGGATGCGAGGCACTCAGGCGAAGGATGGCCCGCAGTTGCGTGTGCAGCAGGGTGGGATGCGCGAGCAGCAGCCTGATGCCCCGAAAGCCCATGGCCGGATTGGCTTCGCGCGGCAGCGGGAAATAGCTCAGCGGTTTGTCACTGCCGACATCGAGAACGCGGATCACCGTTTCCGCCGGTTGCAGGTGCTCCGCCGTGGCGCGGTAGAACTGGTACTGCTCGTCTTCCGACGGGAAATGATCCTGGACCAGGAAGACGAACTCCGTTCGATACAGTCCAACCCCATCAGCCTTGACATTCGCCGCTGCCAGCGCGTCGGCATTCTGGCCGATGTTGGCACAGAGCTTGATTTCGACGCCATCGTGTGTGACCGTCGGCAGACCAATCAAGCCCTTCAGGACGCCTTGGTGAGCTTTCAGGTTGGCGTCCACCTGATCGTACTTCCTCAGGATATCGGCCTGAGGATTGATGAAGGCGCGTCCGGCCAGAGCATCGACGATCACCAGATCGCCCGCACGGATCTTCGCCGTCGCTTCCGGCGCCTGTACGAGCGTGGGGATGCCGAGCGAGCGGGCAAGGATGGTGGCGTGCGCCGTGAGGCCGCCTTTCTCTACAATCAAGCCACGCACGCCCTGGCCTTCCAGGCGAGCAACGACGGAGGCGAGAATTTCGCTGGTGATGATCACGCATCCCTCGTGGACAACCGGAACATCCGGCAGTCCGCTTTCCGCCAGGTGATCGAGGAGGCGTCTGCCGACGTCGTACAGATCGGTGGCACGCTCGCGGAAGTAGGGATCTTCGAGGCGGCCGAACAAGTCCATCAATTGCTTGATCGCTTCTTCGACCGCCGCCTCCACATTCATCCGCTTTTCGAGGCAAAGCGCACGCACCGCATCGCGCAGTTGCACGTCGCGCAGGAGAAGGACTTGCGCTTCGAAAATCTCCGCCTCGTCCTTCCCCAAAGTCCGCCGGACGCTCTCCTGAACTTCCCGCAGCTTGCCCTCGGCGGCAAGCACCGCGGCATCGAAACGCTCGACCTCAGCTTGCACCTCCGCCGCGCTCACCTGCCGGAGCGGAACGGCTGTCTGCGTTCGGGCGCAATCGCACAGCATGGCGGGTCCGCGGGCAAGGCCCGACGACGCCACTTCGCCGACGATCATCAATGGGGCGGGCTGCGTGTTGTCAGTGCTGCTCATAAGGGAGATTCCCTCGTGGAGGCCGGGGAACGACGATCATCCCCGGCCAGTGCGTCGGTGAAGTCGTCGATCAGGTCTTGCACATCCTCGATGCCTGCAGAGACGCGTAACAGACCATCGCTGATGCCGGCACGCCGTCGCTCGGCAGGCGTCATGGTGCGGTGTGTACTGCGGCTGGGAACGCAAATCAGGCTTTCCACGCCGCCCAGACTCAGGGCCGGCATGACGATACGCAGCCGGCTCAACAAGCGATCCAGCTGCTCTGGTTGACGCAGCTCGAACGACAGCATGCCGCCAAACCCGCGCATCTGGCGTGCCGCGATGGCGTGGTCGGGATGTTCGGGCAGGCCGGGATAATTGACTTTGGACACCGCCGGATGCGAGGCAAGGAAACGTGCCAGCGTCTCGGCATTCTCATTGTGCCGTTGCACGCGCAGGGCCAGTGTCTTCAGTCCACGTTCCAGTTGAGAACAGGCGTGCGCATCGAGCATTCCGCCGAAGTTGACGGCACTCCCCGTCACGCGGCTGACGATTTCAGCGGAGGCAACGACCACGCCCGCGTTTACGTCGCTGTGGCCGTTGAGGTACTTGGTAGCACTGTGGATGACCGCATCGATACCCAGCGGAAGCGGGTTCTGATTGATCGGCGTGGCAAAAGTGTTGTCGATGACGGTCAAAACGCCGTGGCGTTTCGCAAGCGCAGCCATTTCGGCCAGATCAACGCAATGCAGCAGCGGATTCGACGGAGATTCGACGTAGATCAGCCGCGTCTCCGGTCGCAAGGCAGCGGCGAAGTCCGCCACGTTCGCCCCCCAGGAAAGCTGCACGCCGAGCCGCGGCAGTTCGCTGCTGATCAGCCGCATACTGCCGCCGTAGAGATCGTTCTGGAAGATGGCGTGATCGCCAGGTTTGAGATTAGCAAGGAGCAAGGTGGAGATCGCCGCCATGCCCGAGCCGAAGACAAGCGCCCCCTCGCCCTTTTCGAGCGCTGCCAGCTTGCGGTTGATGACCTGCTGGTTGGGCGTATTGAAGTAACGCGGGTAGATGTTCGCGTTGGCCGGATTCGGGAACGCGTAGGCCGTGGAAGTGAAGATGGGGCTGCACGCGCCGCCGGTGGCCTGGTCCAGATGCGTGCCGGCGTGAATGCAGAGTGTTGACAGGCCGTGGGTATGTGGGTCGATAGTCATCGGGTTTAGTTGAGTCGTCTTTGCCTGTGGATACCTCGGGATAAGGACTTTATTGCCAGGAGAAGTTTGCGAAACACCGCGCCCAGGCAACTTGCCATTGCATCCAGCCAACCATATCATACTGTGATACAAACTTACGGGAAGGTTCCCTGCAGAAATGTCCGAGCAGCAAATGTCCAAGGTCGATTTCGAAACGCTTGCCCACTTCCGCTACCAGCTGCGCCGCTACCTGCGCTTCAGCGAAGATCTGACGCAGCGGGCCGGGATAACCCCCTTGCAGTATCTGTTGATGCTCCAGATCAAAGGCTTTCCCGGACGGGAATCGGCCAACGTCGGCGAACTCGCCGAACGCCTGCAGGCGAAGCATCATGGGGTCGTGTCGCTGATTTCTCGATGCGAGGCGGCCGGACTAGTACAGCGTAGCGTCAGCAGCAGCGACCGGCGGCAGGTGGACGTGCAACTGACAAGAAAAGGCAACGAATGCGTTGAGCAACTGGCTGGCCTTCATCGCCGTGAGCTCCTGTCCTTGCAGGGAACATTCACGGTGCCCGACCTAACCACGCTCGGCCGCAAATAGCAACGACGGCGAGCGCTTGTCTCATTCGACCAAGTGGAAAGGAGTTCCAGGATGCAGGCAACTGCCGCGTGTGCGGATACAGATTCCGATCTCTATCAGGCGATCGTGGATCAGGCCCCGGATGTGATCATTTTCGCCGATTGCGAGGGAGCGATCCGCGTCTGGAATCATGGCGCTGAAACCGTGTTCGGCCATTCCGCCGCCGAAGTCCTCGGCGAAAGCCTCGACGTGATCATTCCGGAACGGCTCCGGAAAGCACACTGGGAAGGCTTTCACAAAGCGGTTGACAGCGGCCAGACCAAGTACCGGAACCAGGTACTCACAACCCGCTCGGTGCACAAGGATGGGAGCAAGCTCTACGTGGAACTGAGCTTCGGCCTGGTGAGGGACGGCAGCGGCACGATCATCGGTTCCCTGGCCATCGGCCGCGACTGTACCGCCCGCCACCTCAAGGCAGTCGCACAGTCTTCGGCTGCCGCGCAAGACAAGCCGAGCGACAGGGCCTTGAAGTGACGACAAGCATTCCTGGATTCTCCGCACCGACCGTCGGAACCGAGGCGCCTCTGGAGATGCTTTCCGCCTGCCATGGCAGAATTGAAACGCAATGCGTGACCTTGCGGCGCCTGGTTCCACACCTGCTGGTTCATGGCGTCGACGAAGAAGCGCGTGCGGCGGCGACCAGGGTAATACGCTACTTCGACACATCCGCCCTGCACCATCATGCCGATGAAGAAGACGACCTCTTTCCGGCGTTGATCGAGTCGATGGCCGGTTCTGACGCCATCTGCCTGCGCGCGGTGATCGACGGGCTGAAAGTCGATCACCGCGCGCTCGAAGCGTGTTGGCGACACCTGCGCGGCATCCTCGAAAGGATCGCCGCCGGCGAGCAGGTGTCACTGGTCGCTGACGATGTCGAAGCGCTGGCCGTTCGCTATGCGTGCCATATCGAGTACGAGGAAAAGGAGCTCCTGCCCATGGCTGCGCGCTTGTTGAGCGACCATGATCTGGCCCGCATCGGACGCGCGATGCGCGAGCGCCGGGGAATCGACGAGGCTTAGGCGAGGTTTAGGCAACAAGCTCGCGCACGCGAGCGCAAATCCCGGCTGCCGACGATCGCCGAGCGTCTCTTTCTCGTCCTCCGCGGATCAAGCGGCCCGCCCCTCGCCGGCTTCCTCATAGGTGCGTCCGTCACGGATGTGATAAATCCGCCGGAAGGTCGGGATGATCTTTTCGTCGTGGGTGACGACGATGATCGCTGTCGCGAAGCGCTGTGCCATCTCGTTGAGGATGCGGACCACAGCCAATGCGCGCTCGCTGTCCAGGGGGGCCGTCGGCTCGTCGGCGAGGATGATCGGCGGCTGGTTAACCAGCGCGCGAGCGATCGCCACCCGCTGCTGCTCACCGCCGGACAGCTGCGCCACCCGTGCTTGGGAACGATGCCCGACATCGAGTGCCGCAAGCATCGCCCGCGCCCGCTCGCGCGCACTGGCGTTGGCCACACCGGCCAGCATCGGTAGCAACGCCACGTTATCGGTGACGTCGAGGAAAGGAATGAGATACGGCGCCTGGAAGACGAAGCCGATGCGATCGCGACGCAAGGCGCGCAGATCGGCCACCTGCCAGCCATTGTCGTAGATTGCCTCGCCGGCCAGCGCCATTCGCCCCGCGCTGGGCTCGATCACCGCACCCAGGCACTTGAGCAGCGTGCTCTTGCCCGAGCCACTGGGGCCGATCAGCCCGACAACCTCGCCGGGCTGGACGATCATGTCCACGCCCTTCAGGGCATCAACCGCTGCATCGCGGACGCCGTAGCGCTTGGTCAGGCCGCTGATTTCGATCGCCGCGGGCATCTATCCCCCGATCGCCGTCGCTGGATCGACGCGCAACGCGGCGCGGATGGCGACGACGCTTGCCAGCGCGCAAATCGCCAGCACCAACAGCGCACCGCGCACGGCGTCCCCGGGGAGCAGCAGGACGTACTTGGGGAAGATCGGTGCCCACAGCGTCGCCGCAGTCTTGCCGACGAGAAAACCGATCGCACCCAGGCCGAGCGCCTGCTGCAGGATCATGGCGGCGATGGTCCGGTTGCGTGCCCCGATCAGCTTGAGCACCGCGATCTCGCGGACCTTGTTCAGGGTCATCGTGTAGATGATGAAGGCGACGATGGCCGCGCTGACAATCGCCAGGATGACCAGGAACATGAAGATCTGCTTCGCCGACGTGGCGATCAGCTTGGCGACGAGGATTTCGTCCATGTCGGCACGCGTATAGGCTTCGAGGTGTTTCCAGCGCCGGATGTTGCTGGCTACGGTCGCTTCATCGGCGTGCGTGGCGAGCCGCAGCAGGACCACATTCACCGTCCGGCTGCTCGCCTGGCTGGCTTGTACGGCCTCGAGCAGTCCCGGTATACCGGGGCGGTTGAACGCCGGATTGGCGGCAGTGCGTGCGCGTTCATTGACCAACGCATCGTTGTCCTTGAGGAACTGCACTTCCTGCGCATCGCGCAGCGGCACGAAGACCATCGGGTCACCAGCCGACGACACCATGCGGCTGGTCAAGCCGACCACCGTGTACTCGTGCCGTCGGATACGGATGCGCTGCCCAAGGCGGAAGCCGGTCTTGATATCGGCAATCGCCTCGTAGTGCGAACGCGTGATCGGACGTCCGGCGACGAGGTAGCCGGGCTCACCGGGGTGTCCGGGCTGGAAGCCGACGAGCATCACCCGTACATCCTGGCCCTGATCTTCGATCTGCATCGTCAGGTAGGTGACATTGCCGGCCTCGACCACCCCCTTGACGCCAAGCAGCGCGCGATAGGCGTCGTCGCGTACGTTCGAGGGTTCGGCGTAGGGGCCGAGCGTATTGCGTTGCACGACCCATAGATCGGCCCCAGCATTGCCCAGCAGGACGCGTCCGTCATCGACCAGTCCGCGATAGATCCCGGCCATCGACAGCGTGACGCCGATCAGCAAGCCGAGCCCGAGGCCGGTGAAGACGAACTTGCCCCAGCCGTTGAGGATGTCGCGACCGGCGAGATTGATCATCGCCTGGCACCGACGATGGCGACGACGACCCTGACTTTCGCGTCGGGCTGCAATGCCTGCTCGCTGTGTACGACAACTTCGTCGCCTGCTGCCAGACCAGCAAGAATCTGGCTGCGGCCATCCAGGGTGGAGATGCCGACCTCGACCGGATGAAACGTGACGCGCCCGTCCTTTATTCGCCACACGCCATCCTGTCGGTCCACACGCTTCACCGCTGCCGTCGGCAACCAGGGTGCATCGGGCAGTTCAGCGGTGCCGATGGTCACCTCGACCAGCTCTCCGATCGAGAGTGCGTCGGGAATCGCCGCGAAGGCGACATTGACGATGCGCTCTTCGGCGACCGAATCGCTTAGCCAATCGACGCGCCGGACTTCGCCCGGGTAGACACGCTTGGCATCCGAGCGCAGCACGATCTCGGCTGACTGTCCAACGCGCACGCCGCCGGCCTGGCCCTGGTCGATGCGCGCCCTGACCCACAGGCTCGCCGGGTCAATGACCTGCAGCACGGCCTGCCCGGCAACGATCGTCGATCCCGGTTCGAACAGTCGCGCACTGACGATGCCATCGACGGGACTCGCCAGCAGTGCCTGCGCGCGCAGCTTGCCGACACCGGCAACATCGGCCAGCGCGCGTTCGTGATCGCGCCGCGCCGCCGCCAGTTGGGCGGCCGTGGCGTCCGCTACCGCCGTCGCGGCATTGGCTTCTTGCTGCTTGGCGTCGGCGGCCTCTTGGCTGAAGAAACCGCGTGCGCGTAGTTCGGCGGAACGACGCGCGCTGGCGACCGCGACTAGCGCACGGCTCTGCGCCGCGACCAGCTCAGCTTGCGCCGCGCGGACAGCGCTTGCGGCACGTTGTGCGACGAGTCGGCCGCTCGCAACGCGATCGTCGAGGTCGACCGGATCGAGTTCGGCAAGTAGTTGCCCGGCCGTGACGGCATCGCCCTGGTCGACCAGCACGCGCGCCACGCGGCTGGCCGTCGTCGGACCCAGTGCATAGCTGCGGCGAGCCTCGACTGTGCCGATGCCGAAGGTGCTCTCCAGCAGCGGCCCCAGCTGCACCTTGGTCAAAGTCACCCTGGTTGGCGCCAGCGGTCCCTGGCTGGTCGCCAGCCAGCCGAGCAACAGTACACTGGCGACGGCGACTGCGCGCAATACCGCCTTGCGGGAAAAGCGCAAGTTCATGCTTCTTGTGGCCCGCGATAGCCGTGCACGAGCAGCGGGAACATCTGCTGCGCACGCGCCATCATTGCGTCCTCGTTGCCGGCGAGCGCTGACTCGATGACCAGGCCCTGCACCGCCCCAATGAACAGCACCGGCGCCAGCGCGGTATCCAGCGCGGCGGGAAGCTCACCGGCCGTCCTGGCCTCGGTGAACAGCGCGGTCAGCCGCTCGCGGTAGCCAGCGATCATCGCCTGGACCTCGGCGCGCACCGGCGAATCCCCGGGATATTGCAGCTCGTGGAACAGTACGCGGGGAACGCCGGGGTTGGTCGCGATGAAGGCCACGTGCGCGAAGAACGCGGCCTCGATCTTTGCCAGCGGCGACTGGCGCTGCGCCACAGCGGTCGCCAAAAGCGTGCCAAGCGATTCCCGGACCCAGGCAAAGACCGCCATCCAGATTGCCTCCTTGTGCGGGAAGTGACGGAAGATTGCCCCCTGCGTGACGCCGATCCGGTCGGCGATGGCCTGCGTGGTGATCGCATCCGGCCCGCGCTCGCGGGCCAGCGCAAGTACCGCAGCGACGATCTCGCGCTGTCGTTCGTCGCTGCTCAGACGTTGGCCAGAAGCCTTGTGGACGCTGCTCTGAATATCCATGATGGTGGTCAGCTTGCATTTCTGTAAGTAAGTGGTTACTATCTTAGGCGTGTAGTGTCCGTTTGGCAAGCGCGACTGTCCCGAGGAGAACGAACTCATGAATTTCCCGGAGTTTTTTGAATCTGCACCACGAATTACCGTTCGCGACCCACTGGCCCGGTTCCTCGGGGCGGTGGAGGACGGCATCATCGAATACACCTACAGCGACGCGGTCAAGCTCGCCGGGCATTCGTGCCCGACCGTCGCTTCCGCCTATCTGATGACCCGCGCAGCCATGCGCGCCCTCTACCCGGCAGCCTTTCCCGAGCGCGGTGGCATCCGCGTCGAGCTCCGGGATGACCGACTCACCGGGGTTGCTGGCGTCGTTGCCAATGTCGTCAGCCTGCTCACCGGTGCGAGCAACGATACCGGCTTCAAGGGAATTGCAGGGCGTTTTGATCGCCGTTGCCTGCTCTCCTTCGGCGCCGACATCCCCGGCCAGCTGCGTTTCACGCGGCAGGACACCAGTACGGCGGCCATTGTCTCCGCCCGGCTGGAGCGGTTGCCGGGCGATGCGCGCATCGCTTCCCTGATGCCGCGCTGCGTCGCCGGTACTGCCACCGCCGGGCAGACCGCACAGTTCCAATCACTATGGCAAGACCGCGTCCGGACGCTGCTCGTCGAGCATGCTGACGATCCGGAGATCATTGTTGTTCAACATTGAGGAGAATCCCATGAACATCCACCGCACCCTGCTCACAGCCGCCCTGCTCACTACCTTCGCCATCGGCGCGCCTGCCTCTGCCGCCCCCGCCTCTGCCACCCCTGCTTCGGCCACCAATTCGCACCAGCACGCAGCGGCTGCGCCAACCAAATTGATGCTCGACCACGGCAAGAAGTGGGCAACGGACGAGCCGCTGCGCCGGAACATGAGCGATATCCGCACCGCGCTGGTCGCGAAAGCGACAGCCATCCACCACGGAACGCTGACGGCAGACGAGTACAAGGCGTTGGGCAGCCTGGTCGAGGCGCACATCGCCAAGATAGTCACCGAGTGCAAGCTCGACCCCGCAGCAGACGAAAACCTGCACCTCATCGTCGCCGAACTCAGTACCGGTGCCGACGCGATGCAGGGCAAGTCGAAAGCCACGCCGGCTGCCGGAGCAGCGCAGACCGTAGGCGCGGTGAATCAGTACGGCCGTTACTTCCAGCACCCGGGGTGGAAACCAATCGACTGATTCGTCTGGCGAGCAAACAATGAATGGCTGCGCGGCCGGCCTTTCATCGTCGAGCGCGGGGGCCGCTACTCTAAGACGATGAGGAAGGAACGACCGTGAACGATATCTTGCAACCGGATTGGGACCCGAAATCCGACGCCGTCCAGCGTGATCAGCGAGCTGCCTACGACGAGATGCGTGAGCGCTGTCCGGTTGCGTACAGCGACTTTCTCGGCTGGTCCGTGTTTCGGCACCAGGATATCGTTCGCGTGCTGATGGATCCCGACACCTTCAGCAACGCCGCATCCCGACATCTCTCCGTTCCGGACGGCATGGATCCCCCCGAGCATACCGAGTACCGACGGATGATCGTGCAATATTTTCGGCCGGAACGTGTGGACGCGTTCGAGCCGCAATGTCGCGAGATCGCCGCGAAGCGTCTTCAATCGCTGCTGGAGCGCGATGAGCTGGAGTTCATCGGCGACTTCGCCCATTGGTTCGCCGTACGGATTCAGTCCGCCTCGCTCGGTTGGCCGCTCGAAATGTGCGAACCGCTGCGTCTCTGGACGCAGAAGAATCATCAGGCGACTTTTGCGCAGGACCGGACGGCGATGGCGGAGGTCGCCAAGGAATTCGAGGGCTACGTCCACGAGTTGCTGCAGATCCGGCGGGCGGCCGGTGCGCAGGCCAGCGATGACATCACCGGTTCACTGCTTCGGCAACAGGTACAGGGCCAACCGTTGCGCGATGAAGAAATCGTCAGCATCGTGCGAAACTGGACCGTCGGTGAGGTCGGCACGATTTCGGCAGCGCTGGGCATCCTGGTTCACTACCTCTCGCAACACCCGGAACTGCAGCAGCAGCTCCGCACGCAGCCCTCCCTGCTGCCCGCCGCAACCGAAGAGATTCTCCGGATCTACGGACCATTGGTCGCCAACCGCCGCATCACCACTCGTCCGGTAGAGATCGGTGGCAGGAAGATCGCCGCCGGCGAACGGATCTCGCTGATCTGGATTTCTGCCAACCGCGATGGTCGTGTTTTCGAGGATCCGGAGGCGTATCGGCTGGACCGCGACCCGACCGCAAACCTGCTATATGGCGCGGGAATCCACGTCTGCCCAGGCGCTCCTCTGGCTCGGATGGAGATGCGTGTGGTGATGGAGGAGATCCTCGGGCGCACGACCCGCATCGACCCGATCCCGGACCGGCCGCCCACCGGCGCGGTGTACCCCGGCAGTGGTTTCGCCACCCTGCCCATACGACTCCGATAGGGGGGGCTACGCCGGAACCCCAGAAGATTCCGTCATCGGGTTCTGAGATGCAGTGGAGCCGAAAAAGCAGTTAAGAGGCCAAAATAGATGGTCAAATAGGGCGTAGCCAATTTACATTGGCTCTTTTGTTCTTGACCACATCTTCAAAAGATAGCCAAGTTCGGTATACCCAACTTGGCCATCCACTACATGCAAATCGCCCGACTCTACCTGCGTGTCAGCACCGACGAACAAGACCTTGCGCGCCAAGCCGACATCGAGCACAGCGCCCGTCAGGCTGGCTATTACATCGCCGGCATCTATCGCGAGAAGGCCAACACCCGATCATGGACGGCCCGCTAGTGTAGTGTTGCATTCTGTTTAGCGCTTAAGCGGCTGTTGGCGCGAATGACCTTCTGGAGGATGTCGCGAGCGCTCTTGGTCCAGATAAAGGGCT
Organism: Sphingobium sp.; assembly: GCA_022652485.1. GTDB lineage: Bacteria > Pseudomonadota > Alphaproteobacteria > Sphingomonadales > Sphingomonadaceae > Sphingobium. The sequence continues at coordinate 16 of JALCRK010000058.1, read as the reverse complement.
TGGGCTTGGTGTTGTG
>JALCRK010000057.1 GCA_022652485.1 Sphingobium sp. | reverse complement strand
CCTGCGCCTCCCGCCGCCACACTCGACATAAACTGCGACTGCAAAGAATACGTGTAATGTTGAGCTCAACATTAGATCGCTTCGCGCGGGGATAGTTCGATATCGAGTTGCGCGCGCTCGTCGGCGGAGAGGCCCGCCAGACGACGGTCCAGCATCGCCTCGGCCGTGGTGACCAACTGGACGATGGCATGGCGCCCTTCAGCAACATCCGCCTCGATCGCACCAATGACGGTCGGCAGCTTCATGGCAATCAGTAACTGGCCGAAAAACCGCTGCTTAGCACTTTCGAACCGGGACAACGCCGAGCCCTTGGCCTGGGCATTGAGCGCCCGTCCGTTCATGCCGTCGACGATGTTCGTCGCTTCGAGGACGGTGTCGAGATTCTGGTGGATCAGCGCCCAAGCGTCGGCATAGGCATCATAGACGGCAATCTGATCGTGCGTGAGCTTGTGTTCGAGGGGATCATATTCGACGCCGCAGAAGGTAAGTGCGCGTGCCGTATAGAGGCCAAGCGCCTTCAGGTCGCGCGCGACAATCTCCATGGCCGCGATCCCGCCGCTGCCGATCGCCGTCATGAACGCTTCGCGGGTGTCGAAGGCAGAGCCCTGCCCCCACAAACCTAGCCGGCTCGTATAACAAAGATTGGCGGGATCGGTGGCGCCGGTGGCACTGTTATAGAGGATACAGGCGCGCGGCAGCAGGTTCTGCAGCCGCACACCTGCCAGCCCCTGTTCGGAGCCTTTCTGGGTGCCATATTGTGTGTCGGTGCCGGCGGCATTGGCGAGTTCATGGGCCTCGTCGATAGCAATGACCCCGTCGAAATCCTCGCCAAGCCAGGCGAGAAGCTGTTGCAGGCGGGATTGTGCGTCGTCGCGCTGAGAGCGGAGCGTCGCGAAGGTCAGGAACAGGATGCCGCTGTCCATCGTGATCGGCGTACCGAACGCGAAGGCATCAAGCGGCTGGATGTCGATCGCCATGCCGCCGAGCGCGCTCCAGTCGCGTCGCGCGTCTTCGAGCAGCGCGCTGCTCTTGGAAATCCAGATCGCGCGGCGCTGGCCGCGGCACCAGCGATCAAGAATGCAGGCGGCGATCTGCTGGCCTTTCCCGACCCCGGTTCCGTCACCGACCATGAAGCCGAGCCGATAGATGTGGCCGTCGGTGTCGGGCGTGAGGAGGGTGCCGGCCTGGTTGGGCACGAAGCGGCCGGGCAGATCGCGGGCGAAGGCCTGCCCGGCATAGATCACGGTCTCGAGTTGGGCTTCCGACAGCGCCGACACAGCACGCGGCGGCAGCATCGGCCGATAGGATGGCAGCGGCGGCAGGATCGACGACATTGCCACGGATTCGACAAGTTGGTCAGGATGGGGATTAGCGTCGGTGAAAGCCATGCGGGCGAGCCGCCAGGGGACATAGATGCCGATCTGCTCACCGGCGGCCGGCGGCGTGGCCAGCGCTTCGTAGGCAAGAAGTTCCGGCTCACCGGCGATCATCGGCGCTGGAGGTGGCGTTATAGGCCGGAGTGGCTCAACGCGCGCAAACAGGCTGCCGGCGCGCGCCGGGGCTGCCAGTAACGGTCTGGCCGGCCCGAACTGCTCGACCGCCACGGGCGGCAGTGGCGGTTCGCCGGCATCCAGGCGCGGCGGCACGTTGAGGACGATCGGCAGCGCGCCGCGCAGATCGGCGACGACGTGACATTCGGTTTCGCCGATCCAGCCCTTGTCGAAGATCACCAGCCTGATCGAGATCGCGGTGCCATGCTTGGCATAGGGCTGCCCGTTGATCGTGATCTCGAACCGCGCTGGGACAAGCGACGTGACGGCGTCATAGCCCTGCGATCCCGTGCCATCGCGGGCAGAGGCAGGCGACATGATCGCGACGCAGCGACCGCCGTCGGCAAGGCGCAACAAGGCGGAACGAAGATGACGCGCGCCGGCATGACGATCCCGGCCTCGGCCCTCGCTGCGTGAGAAGGGAGGATTGATCAGCACGACGTTGGGGCGATCGGCGGGATCGAGCATGTCATGGATGAATTCGGCATCGTGGCGGCTGACCTGCTGGTCGAGGGTCAGTGCCAGAAGATCGGCGCGCAGCGGGTCGCGCTCGTTGAGGATCAGTTGGGCGCCAAGCTGCCGCGCATGAACGGCGAGCATGCCGGTGCCGGCCGACGGTTCAAGCACCGTATCAGCGTCGGTGATCCGGGCAGCATGGGCGGCGAGCCACGCCAGATGCAACGGCGTGGAGAATTGCTGCAGGTCGACCTGGCGCTCGCTGCGATAACTCTGGGTCGGCAGCAATCGGGAAAGGCGGTCGCGTGCGGCGGTCGCGGCGACAGGGTTGTCATAGTCGATAAGGCCAATCGCGGGATCGAGGGCGAGCAGCACCTGGGCGGCCTCGAGCGCCTCATAGGCGTCACGCATCGACCAATCGCCCCAGGCGTCCGAACCGCCGAAGCGCTCGCGCATCATGGCTTTGAGCGTCTGGCGGGAGACGCTTGTCCCCTTGGCGAGACGGCCCGTGAGGAGCCTGGCGATGTCGAGGAGCGAGATTGCCTTGGCGCACGGTTCGGACACCGCGGCAGGCGCGGCGAAGAGCGGATAGGTCATGGGCGGTTCTCCAGCAAATGATCGAGAGCCCCTGGCCCTCACCCCGCCGCTTCCCCCTTCCCTCCCCGATCCCCGATCCCCGAACGGCGCGCGGTAGATGTCTGCCGCCCATTGCTCGATCCACGCATCGGTGATTTCGTCATGATCGAGGTCTCCGCTTTCGATCAGGTCGCGAATCTCCGCTCGGGCGTGCCGAATGGCCGCCTCCCAAGCGTTCGCGGGAAAGCTCGAACAGGATCTGGCAGCTTGGTGTCGAAGGCGACGGGGAGGTTCGGTGAGGCGGGCGAGCTGCTGATGCGTCCATCGTTCCATATGCTCGGCGACCAGCGCGTCCGACTTGGACATCCGGCGCCGATAGGCATCCCGTCGTGCTGCGATGCCATAGGCCTGGCTGTCGATCGACGCGATCCGCCCGGAAAATGGGGCAAGATAAGGCAGTGCCGACCCTTTGACGCCGAAAGCGTGAAGGGTGACACCGGCTGGCAGAATGCGGTCGAGATGCTCGACGACGGCAATGAGGCCTTCAGGTCCGGCGATCTCGCGGCGGCACATGCTACCCACGCCGATGACCGTTCCCGGCTGAATCGACAGCCAAAGCGCGTCGATACAGCGCTCATAATCGCTCGGGCGCCGTCCTTGGATCACAGGCATCAGGCGATCGAGTAACCCCAAATCGGCGGCACGCTCGCGGCAGTCCCGGTTAGCGCGGATCGTCCGCGAGATGCGGTCGAGAACCTCCTCGCGATCGGCGGCGACTTCCGTTTCGGTGCAATAATCGAGACTCGCAATGCGCCGGAACGGAAAGGCGCTGGCGAGATGAAAATAGTCGTCCACGCTCCAGGGGAAGCCGCGGTAGCAGGCCATTGCCACGAATCCGGCGCTGTCGAGGTCGAGCGCGGCAAGGCCATAAGCATTGGCGAGTTGCCCGAGCCGCCATCCGGTCCATTCGCGCCAACCGCGTCGGCTGGACCAGGAAGATAGGGCATTGGCGGATATCAGCATGGGCTGCTGCAGGCGTCGCGCCCGGGTGAGGATGGGACCCTCGTTCAGATGGGGCAAGCCGATGACGATCTCTATCGACATGGCGACACGGGAAAATCGGGGCCACAGCCTATGCCGCGACCCCGATTTCCTCGTTTCGATCAGGCCGCCTCGGGCAGTATGACCGGTTTGTCGTCCTGCATCTGCTCGGCGTCGCCCAGGTCCTGATCGTTCGCCATCATCGGCGCATCTCCGAACAGGGTCTCGTCGGCCTCCGCATCCTCCGTGGCAAACCGCATCGGTCCGGGAAGCCAGGCGATCGCCCGCTCCTTGACCTCCGCCTCGGCGATGATCTGGCCGGCGAACAACTTTTCGGACGATGCGGCAAGATCGAACTTGCGCGATGCCGCATAGCGGCTCTTCAGTTCGTTGCCGCCAATGGCCTCGAACAGCTTCAGGATCGCAGGCTTGGTGATGCGATCGAAGAAGTTGCGCGCGGTCGGACGCCACCAGGCCGCGACATCGATGCGAAGCTTGGCCCCCAGATGATTGAGGAAGCTGCCGCCGGTCATGCCGTCGGGAACGGCATGGAGCGTCCGGGCAACCGCCCAACCGAGCCAGGCCGCGCGGGCGCCGTCATCGAGCGCGCAGAAGGCATCATAGCGCTCATGGATCTCCCTATAGTTGATCCAGCTCCGATCGAGCGCTTCGTCGAGCTTCGCCCAGGCCTGTGCGGCCGGAGTGTCGCTGGTAAAGCCGGAGACGCGCGGGCTCGGCGACCTTGCCCGAAGTTCGCTAGGCATCCCGTAATAGCCCGCGCGGCAGGCATCATCGACCATGATGAAGGTGCCGAGATCAAGTGCGAAGTGCGGGTCATTGGCGATATGAAGCGCGAGCAGCTCGGTTTTCATCATCGCCAGTTCGTCCTTGAGCTTCTGGCTGTAGCGCTCGGTCGCGGGTGACTCTGCGTCCTCCCCGTCATGCTCGGCCGCATCCTCGTCGTCACCGATGTCTTCGTCTTCATCCTCCTCGTCGGGGTCTTCCCAAACCGCGACATAGAGCTGCTCGTAGATGCAGGGCTGGCCGTCCTTGCCGATCATGACATAGGCGATCGCCGAGGCTTTCTGCGTTTCCGTAATGACCTCCTGCGTATCGATGATCGCGCCGATCTCTTCCTCGAGCGCCTCGACCCGATCGGACTGTTCCTCGGTATAACCGTCGGCTTCCTCGGCTTGCCTTTCGATTTCGGCGATCTCCGTTTCGATCTCCGCCTTGCGAACCTCGGCCTCGGGTGCGAGCGGGGCAGGCTCGCCGACGAGACGCGCGAGCTGGAAGGTCTCCGAATAGGGAATGGTCGTTGCCGGGATCGTGCGGACTTCGGCAAACCCTTCACGGTCGCGGATCGCTTCCGCTGCCGTCGCGAGCGCCTCGGCGGCGAGACGGTCGACCAGGTCGCCGTCGCGCCAGATCTCTGTGATGGTGTTGGAGAAGAGGTCGCTGTCGATGTGACCGCCCGCCGCGACATAGGCTTCGCGGCCGACGAGCAGTGCCTTGGGATCACCGCCATTGTACGAGCCGCTGGCGAGATGCCGCCGGATCTCGTTCACATTATGCCGGTGATAGCTGGTTGCCATCTGCTCGAACACCTTCGCCTGCCGCTCGGTGTCGGAGGTGCTGGCATAGGCCGTGGCGACTTCCAGCGTGATCTCGCTTGTGCGCAGCGCCTCGAAGACCGGTTCCGCCAAGCCTGCAAGGCGCAGCCTGCCGAGTACGAAACGCTCGGTTTTGCCGAAGCGCTTGGCAACGTCGACGGGCGTCTTCTTTTCGCGCTCGATGATAGCCTGGAAGCCCCGGCATTCGTCAGCCGGATTCATGGCGAGATTGAAGTAGTTTTCGGCCATGCTCATCTCGATGGCGTCGCGGGCATTCTTCACCGGAAGGACCGGGACCATGAAATCCTCGCCGAAAATGCCCTTGGCGATGAGGCTGTGAATACGGTCGAGCCGGCGACCGCCACCGAAGATGCTGTAATGGCCCTTCTTGCGCGGCACGGCGACGCCAATCAGGTTCTGAAGGACGATGCCGCTCTCGCCGATATTGGCTTCCAGTTCGGCATCCGCATCCGCATCGCTTTGGGTGCGGACATTGTGAGGCGATTTGGTGCAGTCCAGGGCCCGCACGTAGATGATGTTCGGGTTCGTCATGGGGTTCACTCCAATGGCGGAGCCACCTGACCATCAGGCCGCTAACCGCACCCGATCACCCACCTCCTTCCCCTCCCGCAGCAGCACGCGGTTCCAATCGTTCAACCGATACCAGGGCCAATGGGTCACGATCTCGCGACCGGCGCGCGCATAGGCGAGCTGGGCCTGTCGCTCGGCCAGGCGGCCGGCGAGATCATTGTCGGGCAGGAGAATGAGGCGCTCGACGAAATCGGGGATCGCGATACGGGCCAGTCGTTCACTGCCAAGAGCCGCCCAGACCGGGATACCCAGCAGAAGCGCCGCGGATTCCGCGGTCTCGATCCCCTCAGCGATGCCGAGGCAATTGCCCGGCCGGTATAACTGAACGGCGCCTGCAAGCGGTCGCCCCAATGTCAGCTTGGGCTTGGGAAGATCGGCTGCAAGTCCGGCATTGGCGCGATCGAGAAAGTTTCTCTGGACCGCCACGATCCGCGATTGCTCGCGGACGGCCGCTATCAATGCTGGCCGAAAGCGAACCGACCGTCCTCGCCCAAGCGGCGTGCGCGGGTGGAAACGCAACGCCGGTGACAGATGCACAATACCCCGAGCAGCAAGATAGGCGGCTGCAGGCGTATCAGCGATGGGGCTGGCTTGATTCCAGATCGTACGAGCACGCTCGGCCATATCTGTGTCGTAATGCGACGACGCGAGCGGTCCCACATTATGCTCCACGGGAACATCCAGCTTCATTCGCCGGACCGCTCGAATGATGTCGACGCCCGAGCAACCGGCGAAACATTTGAACAACAGGCTCCGATCGCCAATGCGTACCGACAGACTGGGCGTCCGGTCGGCATGGGCAGGGCAGCAGCACATCCCGCCATTGGGACGCCAGACGCCGCCAAGCCTTTTGACGAGCTCGGACGCCGCGGCCTCGAGTTCAAGATTACGTGCTGAATTCGACATGGGGCTGGGTCCACTGAGCTAGAGACTGACCAACAGCCCGATCCCCCTTCCCTTCTCCGGTCCCGCTCACATTCCTGCAGCGCGACACGACGGCCGTTAGACCGCCGCGCGCAATTCGATCCGAAATGGCGATTATGGCGGAAAGCCGCAATTTCTGCGCAAAATGTTACAAGAAGCCCGCCACCAAAGGAAGATGCTGAGCCTCTCAACTTTGGAGCGAGCAGATGGTGGACCAGTTTAACTTCAAGAAGATGATCAACGGCTTCCTGAGCGTGCAGATGGAGGATCAGTTACATCTCCATTTGGAACAATGTGCCTTTGATCTTGGATTTCGACAGTTCGCCATGGGGCATCATGTCGACCTCTCAGGGCCTCCACAGGACGCCATTCGTATCACCAACTATCATCCCGCATGGATCGAACGATCGCTCGGCGAAGGTTATTTCGTCTACGATCCCGTCCATTTGGCGAGCACCCGGACCGCGATGGGCTTTCTCTGGTCCGATGTGCCGACGATGATCCGGCTCACCCAGAAGCAGAAGATCATCCTCGATGCAGCCCGCCCCTATGGTCTCAGCGAAGGCTATACAATTCCTGTGCATGTTCCTGGAGAGTATCGCGGCACCTGTTCCTTCGGCGGGGACTCGTTGGAACGGCTTCGCCCCAACGCACTGCCGATCGCCAACATGATCGGGACTTATGCGTTCGAAGCGGCGCGCCGCATCATGCGAACGCGCCGCGGAATTCCCCAGGGTCTGGACGCGCTGCCCCAGTTGACCGAACGCCAGCGCGACTCGCTCGTTCTGGTCGCACGCGGAAAAGGAGATCCGGAAATCGGTGTTCTCCTCGGAATCTCGGCGGCGACCGCGCATGAACATGTCGAGAATGTCCGCCGCGCCTATGGCAACGCGCAACGCCCGCTCCTGATCGCGCGGGCGTTGTTCGATGGTCAGATCTCCTTTTCGGAAGTGTTTGGACGCTGACAACCCCCTGATCAGCGGGTCGCAACCGAGGCGCCTTTGGTTGAGCTGTTCTTCCGCTAACCAGCGGGAGAAGCTCCATGATTCAATATTTCGCGGGCCATGCCCGCCCAGGCGCCTCGGCTATACTCGACAATATGCACCGGGACCGCAAGCGCGTGTTCGTCGATATGCGCCAATGGGAAGTTCCAGTCGTCGACGGGCAATTCGAGATCGATCAGTTCGACGGCGAGGATGCCGTCTATCTGATCAGCGCGGCAGAGGACGGTGAGCATTTCGGATCGATCCGCCTGCTGCCGACCGACCGGCCGCATCTGCTGGGCTCGATCTTTCCACATCTGTGCGATGGGCCGCCTCCGTCCGGAGCCGATATCTGGGAGATCACCCGCGGCTGCCTTTCGCCGCGCCTGCGCGCGGCGGAACGGCTGCGTGTTCGGAACCGCCTTACGACGGCCGCAGTGCAATATGCGCTGCTGCATGGCATCACGCGCTTCGTCTGCGTCGCGGATTCAGGATGGCTGACCCAGATCCTGACGCTGGGTTGGCACTGCGAGCCGCTCGGAGAGCCCCGGATGATTGCCGACTCCACGACGGGCGCGTTGCAAATCCATATCTCCGGACGGACAATTGAGCAGCTCCGCCAAGCCGGCACCTATGCCTCGGTTACCCTTCAACTCGGCGGCGTCGCAACGCCGCTTGCGGCGTAGGGAGGCAACCATGCTCATGGAGCCCATCCCTGACCCAAGGGACATTGCCGTCGCAACATGGGTGGAAGCGCTGTCCGCTGATGGCTATTGCATCATCCCCGATGCGATCTCGCCTGCCGCGGTCGACGTTCTCGCCACCGATCTTGCGGACGATTTCGCCAGGACGCCACATGCGTCGGGACCATTTTACGGCGAATGGACCAAGCGCTTTCATGGTTTGCTGCGGCGATCACCCCACATGGACGCGTTCGTTCGTCACGCGCTCGTGCTGGAGATCGTCGAGAGCATCCTGGGGGCCGGCTGCGACAGCATCCAGCTCAACCTCACCCAGGCGATCGAAATCCTGCCCGGCGGTCGTGTCCAGCCCCCGCACCGGGACCAGGATATGTGGCCGGTGCGGGCGCCCGGGGTCGAATATCTGGTCAATGTGATGTGGCCGTTCACGCCGTACACCGAAGCCAATGGCGCCACGCGCATTTGGCCGGGGAGCCATCTGCGACAGGACGAGATCCTCATCGATCCTGTAGAAGCGATCCCGGCCGAGCTTGATCCGGGGGCCGCCCTCCTGTTTCTGGGCTCCACGCTGCATGGTGGCGGCGCGAACCGAACGGCGATTTCGCGACGCGGCATGATCGTGAGCTACAGCCTGGGCTGGCTCAAGCCTTATGAATTGCCGTGGCTGGCTTATCCCCCCGAGGTCGCGCGCGCGTTCCCTGCCGGCCTCGCCGCGCTTGCGGGCTATCGGGCCCATCGGCCCAATCTCGGCACGTTCGAAGGGCGCTGTCCCTCGACACTGCTCGACGAGAAGGCCGCTGGCTCCCTTGGCGCTGTCGATGCACTGAGGCCGGAACAGGAAGCGCTGATCGAGCAATTTTATGCTGGAACATTGCCGGCCGGGCTGCGGCTGGCGGATCGGAGGTGACCCATGAGCGGCGCCCTACCCAGCGTCATGGCAACGCTCGACCGGTGCGTGATGATCAGCCTTGCAGTTCGCGCGCACTGCCTCCTCGGCAACCGATTTGGCAGCGACCTGTTTTCGATGCCGGCTCTCAACATGCTGTTTGATCTGTATGCGCGCGAGGATCGCCGGCCCAGATCGTTGACCAGCCTTTGCGGCGCATCGAAGGCGCCGGCCCGGACTGCGTTGCGGATAATCCACCGAATGATCGAGCGTAATCTGCTCGTCCGGACACCCGATCCGCGTGATCAGCGCCGGATCAATGTCGACCTATCGCCCGAGGGAACCGCGTTGCTCGACGCCTATTTCGATGGCCTTCTCGACATACTTGCGAAGCCCGAACTGAAGGAGTGTCCGCCATGAATCATGGGTGGCAACGGCCCCGTCCCTTTCAAAGGCAATTTCGTGACGTCGTCCTCTTGCATCCGATATGGAGTTAATGCACATTTTGGGTGCAGCGCGGAAATAGGCTGGAAGCCGTCTGCAGGATAAACCTACCAGGCATAAAATGCGCCGATCCATGACGGTTGGGCGCGCGCATTGGACTTAAGTAGGCCGGCCCGCCTGGACGGATCCGTCGTGACTGAATTTCCTGACACGCTCACCGGCGCGCTTCGCTCTGCGCCCTCGTGGTCCTGTGCTTGACGCAATGCCGGAGCCGGATGATGGCGGCGGTCAGAGCACCGAGCCGGAGGGTATCGATCGCAAGCAGCTCGAGGCGGTCTATCGCTCCGAGGCTCCGCGCCTCAAACGGCTTCTCAAGCGCAAAATCTGGATCGAAGACGACCGCAACGATATCGTCCAGGAGGCCTTCACCCGTCTTGCTGAATCCAAATCGGGTGCGGCGTCGCAGAACCCCGGCGCGTACCTGCAGGGAATTGTCCGGCACCTCCTCGCGGACAGGGTACGGCGATGGGCCAGGGCACGATCGCATGCCATATTGGATGTGGCGATCGGTCCAGAGTCGCTTGGACCCGATGCGGCGGCCGAGATAAACCAGATGCGCGAGCGTTACCGCGCTGCCGTCGATACTCTCCCGCCGAAAACGCGTGAGGTCTATATGCTACACCGCGCGGAGGAACTGGAATATAAGCAGATCGCCGAGAGGCTTGGTATTAGTATCCGCACAGTGGAATGGCACGTGGCTCAGGCAATCATCCGGATCAGCAAGAGCATCAACACCGATGGGTGAAAATGAGATACCGGGCGATGCGCCCCGGCAGGATCAGTTGCTCGAAGAGGCCTCCTTCTGGTTCGCGCGCATGCGCGGCCCGGACGCTGAACAGTATCGCGCGGATTTTGACGCCTGGCTCGCCCTCGGGGCCGTCCATCTTGGCGCCTATAATCGCGCCGGGGAGATTTTTGCCCTCGGGAAATTTCTGGCCGAATCGCCTAATGCGGCGGCCGACAGCGATGACAATGATGGCTCTCCGACACGTTCGCGCTGGCGCGGATTTGCGCTGCTGGCCGGTTTCCTGATGGTCGTTGGGCTCGGTGCTTGGGTCGGACAGGACTCCCTCTTGAGGACGTTTGGTAGAACCCCCGAGATCGCTTCGGTGGATCCGGCAGCGGCGCCCGACGGCCAACGGCTCTCGACGGTGGGCAGTGTGCGCCGCAGCTTCAGGCTGGACGACGGCTCGACAGTCACCCTGGACGCCGAAAGCGTTGTTTCGACGGTATTCGACAGCCAGCGGCGCGCGCTGCGCCTTGAGCGCGGGCGGGCGCGTTTCGAGGTCGCCCATGAAACCAGGCCCTTCGTCGTCCTTGCTGGTGGAGGAAGCGTGACAGCAAGGGGAACGATCTTCGACGTCATCATCAACCCGGACAGCGGCGTGACGGTACGACTGCTGCGCGGCGAGGTGGATGTCGTGCGCCCCAGCCAGGCGGACGACGCGGACAGAGGCAAGCAGGCCATCACGCGCCTAGCGCCTGGGGAAGAACTAAGCTTCGGGGACAGCAGGCTCCCTGATCTAGCCTCGGCGACGAGGGTTCGCGATGCCGTCGCTGTCGCTTCGCTACCAGATATTCCGGCGGCCAAAGAGTTCGACATGGCACCCTTGTCCGAGGTGATCGCCGAGGCCAATCGGGGTTCTGCAATCCCGATCCGCGTCGCCGATCCAGCGGTAGGAGCGCTCAAGGTCTCGGGTCGTTTCCGGGTCGATAACCCTGAACTGACGGCCGACCGGCTCGCAACCCTGTTCGATCTCGAAATCGACCGCACCCACCAAAATGAGATTCTCCTCCGGTCCCGATCAACAATGTGAAGAAAATATTGCAATAGTGACCCCGTAGTTTGCAGCGTTGCTGCGATGGGTCACGTCCGTCAAGGTGGTGTAATTTCGGTGGTGGCCGGGGCGCATCGTCATGCAGCTCTGGCGGTGATGTGTAGGGGCTGGTTTTCCTCCTCGATCATGGGCTGGGCGAGCTCGGTGAAGCCCT
>JALCRK010000056.1 GCA_022652485.1 Sphingobium sp. | reverse complement strand
CCGCTCACCGCGAGCGGGATCGCGGCCGAGATCTCGGCCTGGTTCGACCATCCGGTCCGCGCGCGCAGCCTCGGCGCGCAGCTCGATGCCATGGTCCGGCGCGGATGGGCGCGGCTCGAGGCGGGAACCTACACGATCGCCGAAGCCGGAAGCGAGGCGCTGTCCGGTTTCTATTGCGCGCTTGTGCGCCTGCTCGATGGCGGCCGCCGGCTGCTCGACGTCGCCGTCTTCATGTCCCTGATCAAGGAATTCGAGAGGAGCGGATCATGATTCACCGCCAATCCATCACCGTGCTGGTTGCTGCCAGCCTGAACCTCGCCGGGACCGCTCCGCTGCGCGCCTCCGACAGCGACGGCGTCGAAGTGCGCCAGAGCGAGGACGCGCTCTATTGCAAGGAACGCAAGCTCGGCACCTGGTTCTACTGCGAGAAGCCGAAGGAGGAGCCGCGCAAGAGCGCCGCCGCGCCGCCACCGGCGCGCGAGCGCTTGGCTGCAATCGGCACCCAGCTTGAGGAACTGAAGGCGCGCGCGATCCTCGAGCCGAGCCCGGAGAACGTCACGGCCTATGTCCGCTTCCAGCGCGAGCAGCTCGACCGCTCGTCGATGTTCGCCGATGTCTGGCAGCGCGCGCTCTGGCAGGACCCCGGGCTCGATTACACGCTGCAGCGTCCGGTCTCGACGCTCGGCAAGCGAGCCTGGATCGACGAGCGCAAGACCGACCGCGACCGCGTGATGGCCACGCTTTCGCAGCGCTACGGGGTGTTCTACTTCTTCGCCTCGAGCTGCGGCGCCTGCGACGTCTTCTCGCCGATCCTGAAGTCGGTGAGCGACAAGTATGGCCTTGCAGTGCTCGCGGTCTCGATGGACGGCGGCCCCTCGGCGAGTTTCCCCGGCTACATGGTCGACTCCGGCCAGTACGAGAAGCTCGGCCTCGGCACCGACCGGCAGGTCCCGGCGCTGGTCCTGTTCGATTCCGTCACCAAGCAGCCGATGCCGATCGGCTACGGCATCCTCAGCCAGGACGAGATCATGGACCGGGTGTTCCAGCTGACGCAGGTCAAGCCGGGGAGCGACTACTGATGCGCGCCTGCTCGTCTTCCGCCCGTCTCCGCCAGGTCTCCCGCCGTGCGCTTGGCGCGGTGCTCGGCGCCGCAATCCTGCTCGCCTCGCCCACTCCCGCGTCGGCCGGGGTCGAAGGCGAGATGCAGAGCTTCATGTCCGACATGGGCGTCCAGGCCAATGTCACCGGCCCCAGCGCCTACCAGGGCCAGTCGGCGGGCTACTATTCGATGGGATCGGTCTGGTCGCGCTTTCCCCAGAAGAACATCCAGCCCTTCAACCTGCAGTTGCCCCACGCGCGCGCCGGCTGCGGCGGCATCGACCTCTTCGCGGGCTCGTTCTCGTTCATCAACACCGCCGAACTCGTGGCGATGCTCAAAGCCACCGCCAACAACGCGCTCGGCTTCGCTTTCAAGCTCGCGATCGACACGATCTCGCCCGAAATCGGCAAGGTCATGGATGAGCTGGCGCAGAAGGTGCAGCAGATGAACCAGATGAACATCTCGTCCTGCGAGACCGCGCAGGCGCTGGTTGGCGGCCTGTGGCCCAAGAGCGATACGGCGAGTTCGGTCATCTGCGAGGCGATCGCCAACAGCCAGGGCGCGGTCGCCGATTGGGCCCGCGCGCGCCAGCAATGCAACAATGGCGGCCAGCGCGAGGCCTTGAAGAGCGCCAATTCCGACCCCGACATGAAGGAACAGGCCGGGATGCCCAACAATTACACCTGGGCGGCATTGGGCAAGAAATACGGCGGGTTCGACACCCAGTTCCGCGAGTTCCTGATGACCCTGGTTGGAACCGTGATCTACGATCCGGCCGGCACCGGCGGCAAACCGCGCGTGCAGTTCATCGGCCCGGCCGACCCGGCGCTGATCAGCGCCATGCTCGACGGGACCTCTTCCACCCCGCACAAATATTGGAGCTGCGGCGGCGATACCGCCCAGTGCATGACGCCTACCGAGATCGACATGGTGATCGGGCCCAATGCGGCAATCAAGGCGCGGGTGCGCACGCTGATCGAGAGCATGGCGCTGAAGGTGCGCGATCCTGGTGCATCGCTCACCCCGGCCGAGATCCAGCTCCTCGGCATGGCGAGCGTGCCCGTTTACAAGATCATCACCGTGAGCGCCGCAGCCGAGTTCGGCATCTCCGCGCAGGAGATCAACGACCTCTCGGAAATCGTCGCGGTCGATCTCGTCACCACCATGACCATGCGCTTCATCGACATGGCGGTGAACGCGCGCTCGGACTTCAACGGGGCCGACGCCGACAGTTTGCGCGAATGGCGCGAGGGTCTCTACGAGACGCGGCGCAACTTCCTCGGGATCGCGGCGCGCACCTCGCAGCGCTTTGACCAGACCTTTGCCCTTATCCAGCGCACGCAGATGCTGGAGAAGACCCTGCGCACCCAGCTTAGCCCTCAGATGTCGGCCGCGCTGCGCTTCTCGCGCACGCTCGGCAGCCAGGTCCAGTAGGGGGCGCCATTCATGCTCGAGGTCTTCACGGTCGGGGGCGGCGACTACCTCGTCAACACCTTCAACGCGATCGCCGCCTGGACCGGTTCGGGCGGGTTCAAATCGCTGATCCGGGTCGTCATGGTGATGGGGCTGATCTATGCGCTCCTCATCACCGCCATGGACCTCGACTGGCGAGCCTGGTTCCGCTGGTTCATCCAGTCGACGCTGATCTACACCGCGCTGATGGTCCCGACGGTCACGGTCAAGGTGACCGACCGGATGAATGCAGGCCTTGCGCCCGCGACGGTCGCCAACGTGCCGATCGGGCTTGCAGCCATGGCCTCGTTCACCAGTCAGGTGAGCGATTACCTTACCCGCACGGCCGAGACCGTTTTCGTCATGCCGGCCGCTCTCAATTACTCGACCGGCGGCTTCGTCTATGGCGCGCGAATGTGGGACAAGGCGCGCGGGTTCGAGATCCGCGATCCGGTGTTCAAAGCCAATGTCGACGGCTATCTCAAGCAGTGCGCCTATTACGACATACTGCTGGGCACCAAGAGCCTCAAGCTCCTGAGCGAGGCGCCCGACCTCTGGGCCGAACTCGGGGTCAACGCTGCAACCAACCGCGGCATGAAGTACCTGACCGATACCGGCGCCGGCACCGTCGACATCGAGGGCAAGACCTGCGCCGAGGCCTGGACGTTGATCAACAACCAGTGGGACGCGCAGATCAACGCCTATGCGCTGCCGTTTGCCCATTCGATGTATCCCAAGCTGACCGAAGCTGCGGCAGGGGCAAAACTCGCCAATGACGTGCCGGTGGTCTCGCAATTGCTGACCGGTACCGCGATGACGCGGAACCAGTTCTTCAAGCAGAAAAGCATGGTCGATGCCTTCGAGGCGGCTCAGCTCGACTTCGGCAATGCCGACGCCGATTCCTTCGCGCTGCAACGCGCCGATACCCAGACCCGCAACGCCATGACCACTGCGGCCGAGCAGGGCCTGATCTGGATTCCGGTGCTTGGCGTGGTCCTGACCGTGGTGTTCTACGCCTTGTTCCCGATCGTTTTCCCGCTGCTGCTGTTCCCGCGCACCGGGATCGCCACTCTGAAGGGCTACTTCTCGGGCTTCTTCTATCTTGCGGCCTGGGGGCCGATCTACGTCCTCATCCACTCGTTCATCATGGACCGGCTCGCCTCCCAGACTGCGGCGGTCTCGGGGGGCAGTGTGAACCTCGCAAACTGGGCGGGGATCGATGCGGTCAATCAGGACGTCGCCACGATGGCGGGGTTCCTGATGCTGTCGGTGCCGATGCTGGCGCTGATGGTGATGCGCGGGACCATGTCTGTGGCGAACAACCTTGGCTCGATGCTGGCCCCGGTCCAGGCGGGTTCGGATGCGGCCGCACTCGAGCGCACGACCGGCAACTACGCCTACGGCGATGTCAGCTACGGCAATCTCAACAGCGAAAACCGCCAGACCTCGCAGTGGAATCAGGCGCCGAACCTCCTGTCGGGCGCCGCGCATTCGGGCTTCCGCGAGGCGGACGGGCGCATGTTCAACGAATACGGCTCGGGCCATTCGGTCATCGACACCAATGCCGCGATCTCGCAGCTGCCGTTCAAGCCGACGATGACGCGGGGCTATGCGACGGACCTCAGGTCGCAAGGCCAGTGGTACCTCAATGAGGCCGACAAGATCGAGAACGGCACCTCGAGCAGCTGGACCAGTTCGAAAGGTCAGTTCGGTAGCGCTGTTACCGCGACCAGCGACGTCACGGGGGCCCGGCGAGAAAGCGGTTCGCGCGCTTCCGATACCCACAATGTCGGCGGCAACGTTGTGGTCGAGGGCGCCAAGGGCAGCTCGACCCGCGATGTCACGAACAACGATCTGATCCTGCGAGAGGGTAATAGCCGAAACTACTCCGACTTCGAAAACCGAACCTTTGGATCTTCGCTCGGACTGGGTGGTCGCTTGGGCGGTGGAACGCCCGGTGCGACAGAAGGTGGAGCCGACGGGAAGGGAGGCAAGGGGACAGGCCTTTCAGGTTCGCTCAGCGTAAATGCCTACGGAAGAAAGGACTGGGGCGAGGATTCTCGGGCATCATCGGAACGTTCAGCAACGAACCAGACAACTCGCGGCACCGATAAGTCCGAAGAGACCAGCGATCGCGTGGTCGTCAGCGGCTCTAGTGGAGATATCCAATCGTCGGGGACCTATAGCCAAAGCTCGGAATACGGCGACCACAGCCATTCGCGGACCAATACCGACGGCAATGACTGGCGCGTGGCAGAAGCCGAAGAACGCCGCGCCGCCGCTGCCCGCTACCGCGAGATCGGCAGCCGGATGATGTCCGAGGCGAGCTATGCCGAAAGTCACGGCTTCCAGATCTCGAGCGACATGTCCAACCTCATCCAGGACCGCTATGAAGCGCTGCAGCGCGAGCACCCAGAGTGGCACTTACCCGATCTATCCAATCCTCGCCTTGACTATCGCGACGTGACGCGCCGGGATCAGGCCATCACTTACATCATGGACGACCTGATGGGCGACCTGCGCGCGCACCGTATCAACGAACTCAGCGACGTCGCCGCTATCGCCGGTTCGGGTTTGCTGGGCACCAATGCCGATCTCGGCATGCCGCGAACGCCTGCGCTTCCATCTACCCCTCGCGCAGAGGGGCTGGTGCCTTCGCCGCTCGAAGGCGGCACCCTGCTCGCGGTGCCCGATGGTCCGGTTGACGGTGCCGCTCTCGCGCGCGACCTCGGCATCAAGGTCAAGCCTGGTGCGAGACTCGGTCATATGGATGGAGACCTTGTTCCCGCAATGGGGGCGGTAGTGCAGGAGGCCCGCTCACTTGGGCTGCCGACCCCGGTGGTGACGTCCGGCAATGACAGCACCCGGCACAAGGCGGGATCTGCCCACTATGATGACCGCGCCCTGGATTTCAGGGGCAACAACATAACCGATGAGCAGGGCGATCGCTGGGCCGCACAGGTCCGGTCACGGCTTGGCGATGGATATTCCGTGAACTTTGAGCGATTCCCGGACGAACCAGCGCGGGATCACCTGCATGTTGCGAAACGCAAAAGCTGACCTGCTAACCGAATAGCCGCGCCTCAAAGGCAAAAAAGATCAGGAATGCGAGTGCGAGGGCGCAAAACACGATCGTGTTCGGTTCAAAGCTGAACGATCCACTGCCAACGCCAGATGGGAGTTCGCCAGTCACTGGGTCTGCATCCGCGCCCTTGGCGAAGATCGGCATTCCATCCAGTCCGTAACGATCATGGTCCATCGAGGGTCTCCTCGCCCTGGCCATGATTACCCCAAACGAACTGAATTTTCAATCATGTGCCAGGAACAGGTCGAGCCCCCCGCGTATTGGCCGCACCCTCTCCCCTCGCAGCGCAAACGCGCTGAAATTCATTTGGCGACTCCAACTCGCGCGACGGGAGTTAAATGGAGAGGCCATCGTGTCCTGGTCTAGCCCCAGCGGCCATCCTTGCGCGGCATGAGATAGATTAGGGCGTTGCGCAGCACCCAGGGGAGCAGACCCGCTACGAATGACAGCGCCGCCGCGATCAGCAGAGCGGGCTGATCGGTCCGTAGCGCCGCCACGATGCGCAATACCGCGGCAAGCTGGACCGCACCAAAGGCTAGCCAAGGCAGTCGCGCCATCGCCAGTGGCCGGCCGGAATGGCCATGGGTGACGCGCGTGACCATGCCGACGAGCAGGCTGCCCGCAAAACCGAGCGCAAGGGCGTGGACCGGAGCAAGGCCCAGCGGCAAGCCCAGCCCGGCCAAGGTGGCCAGGGCGAAACCGATGGGTGCCCAGACGAAGCCCCAAGTCAGCACCTTGAGCAGCCCCGGCGCAGCCTCACGCGGCCACCATTTCCACGCCATCAGGCCAGTCACTGAGGCCAACCCCAGATTGGCAAGCGCAGAAAGCGGGCCGAACAAGGTCAAATCGGCGAGGCAGCGCCCGACCAGCAAGGTCCATAGCGCGGCAAGCAGCCAGTCGGGCCGCCAACGCTGGTAGCCTTCAACCACATTGCCAGCGAAGAACGGCACCATCCGGTGTGCTATGGTCAGGAATACCGGCAGCACGCAGCCGCTGAGCCCCAGCACGTTGCTCCAGCGAAGCGGGCGCGGATCGCCGCCGACCAGGAAGGCCAGCGCCAATCCCAAGGCAAGCAATCCCACCGCCATCGCGATCAGGGCCGAGAGGGCATGCCAACATGGCGGTTGGCCGCTGCGGTAGTGGAGGGCATAAACCTGCATCAGGACGATCAAGGCGAGCCCCCAGGCCAGGGCAAACACGGCGAAGCCGGCCCTCACCAGTCCGTCCAAACCGGTCCACAGCCCCCAGGCGGAGAGCGCCACGCCCAGCGCCAATCCGATGCCGACCGGGCCGAAGCGGCGCGCTTCCATATCCGGCTGGTCCATCCAGCGCGGAAAGACCGTCAGCAGGAAGCCGAAAATGAAGGCGGGATAGACCAGCAGGAGCAGGGTGGGGGCGTGCAAAAGGCTGGCGGGCAGGGCGCCGATGGGCAATTCCGGCCAACCCAGGTGCAGACCGGCAAGGCGGACCAGCCACCACAAGGCGATCACGCCAAGCCCCAGGCTGCCGCTCAGGAACGGCAGACGGTGCGGTGCGGCCAGCAGCAGGCGCGGGAAACTTGCCATCACAGCAACCCGTGGGCGCCGGCCATGGCCCCCAAGACCGTGACCAGCGCGGCAAGCGACAGGACCCGGTGGGCCACTACCATTTTCGCGAAGTCGGCTTCCGGGCTAGGCGAGGCGGCCATTCGCCGGTGCAGCACCAGCGGTTCAGCCACGAACAGCATCACTGCAAAGATCGTCCACAGCACCAGCATGGCCTGCATCCACCAGTAACCGGGATCGGCAAAGCGGCTCCACAGGTTGGCCTGGTGCGTCATCCAGAACCCGCTGGCCCCGGCCAGCAAAACCCACAGCTTCGCCTGCGGGGCAAAGCCCTGCTCGATCCGGTGGAAGGCGGCAAGCCGATTTGCCGGTGCTTCGCTCCGCGCAATGGCCGGCATCACCACGAACGTGACGAACCAGACCCCGCCGATCCAACCGACGATGGCGACAACATGAAGGCAGCGGACCAAAGTGAACGGATCAAATGACATGTCAGCCTTTTCTCGAAAAGTGACTCGATCATCGTTGATGAAAGTCAAATACACATAGCGGTAATGGGCAGAACAAACAGACATGAATCAAGCAAGTGCCCGTTTCGTCATTGCTCTTTGCGCCCTGATGGCCGGTAGTGCCGCCCATGCCCAAACTGCCGCGCCCAACCCCGCTCCGGCCCCGGTCACGCCCTATGCCGACCTGCGCTATCGGCTGGAACTGGTCGATCAGGGCGGTCTGCCTGAGCAGGCGGCGGCGTCAACGCTGCGGGTCAGGGCCGGGGTCAAGACCGCCGAATGGCAGGGCTTCAGTGCGCTGGTCGAAGGCGAGGCGATCGCCAGAATCGGGGCGGAGCACTATAACGATACGGTCAATGGCAGGGTGTCCTTTCCGGTCGTGGCCGACCGGGCCGATGTGCTGCTGAACCAGGCTTGGCTGCGCTGGAAGCCGGTCAAGGCGGTCGAGGCCACGGTTGGCCGACAAGCGATCAACCTCGATAACCAGCGGTGGCTCGGCTCGGTCGGCTGGCGGCAGAACGACCAGACGCTGGATGCGGCCCGCGTCGTGGTGAAGCCCGCGCCGGGCTTCACCGCCGAATACCTGCACGCCTGGCGAGCCAACCGCGTGTTCGGGCCGGATTCGCCCCAGGGCATCTGGCGCGACACCGCGATCAATGGGCTGCGCGCCGCCTATACGGTCAAGAACATCGGTACGCTCTCTGCCTATGGCTACTGGCTGGACATTCCTTCCCAACCGTCCAGCAGTTCCAAGAGCCTGGGCGTACGGATCGCTGGCGAGCTGCCGGTGGCAGGGAAATCCTCCATCCTCTATGTCGCCGAGTATGCTCGCCAGCACGATTACGGCAACAATCCGCGCCGTTTCGGCCTGGATTACTGGCTGATCGAACCCGGCTTCAGGACCGGGCCGGTGACGCTGAAGGCCGGGTTCGAGTGGCTGGAAGGCAACGGCGCGGTCGGTCTGCAGACCCCGCTGGCGACGCTGCATGCCTTCAACGGCTGGGCCGACAAGTTCCTGACCACTCCGGCAGGAGGCCTGCGGGATTTCTATCTCGATGCCGGTTACAAGGTTCCCGGCAAGGGGCCGCTGGCCGGGCTGGTGCTGCGCGCGGTGTGGCACGATTTCGGGTCGACGGTCGGCAGCACGGCTTATGGCCGGGAATGGAATGCTTTGGCCAGTTATCCGGTCGGTAAGCGCGTGTTGCTGACCGCCAAGCTGGCCCGTTACGAGGCCGATGCCTTTGGCACCGACACCACCAAGCTGTGGCTGCAGATCGAGGCGAAGTTCTGATCAGGCCGGATCGTCGCGCACCGGATCGGGCCGGGAATAGGCTTCCAGCGCGGGGCGGTCGGTGATCGTCACCTGGGCACCGCTGACCTCGATACCATGCGCCGCCAGCAGGCCGAACCCGCGCGAGAGGTTTTCGGGCGTCATTCCCAGCAGCGAGGCCAGCAACCGCTTTTCAGCCTTGAGCACTACCTTGCCGTTGCCGCCCTGGAGGCGGTCCTGATCGAGGATCAGGTTGCCCAGCCGTTCGGCCGACTGTCGCAGTTTCATGTCGGTCAAGGCGCGGACCATGCCCCGATAGGCCTGGGCCAGTTCGCGCATGGTGGCCTGCATCAGCGCGCAATCGTCCTTCACCACTTCGCGGACCAGCGCGGCCGGGACCAGCAGGATCCGTGACGCCACCAGCGTGCGGGCCGACATCAGATAGGGCTGATCGGTGACCACTGCGGCCAGGATGAAGCTGGTCACCGGCTCGACGATCCGCATGGTCGTGTCGCGGCCGGCGCTGTGGGCGTAAAGTTCCACCAGCCCGTCGACCAGCACGTGCAGGAAATCGGGCCGCTGGCCCAGTTCAAACAGGGTCAGCTGCGGCGGGAAGACCTGCAGGAACGATCCGGAAAAGATCCGGTCGCGCTGGCCCTCATGCATTTCCCGGAACAGGGGCAGATTCGCGATTTCGGGTTTTTCGCCGGGACGCACGCAGCAACTTTCCAGATTGTTTGATTGCCAATCCTAGCAGCCCGCTTGATGTTCATCAATCGCAGGCTTGATCTGTTCCAAGCCATTTTTCCGGGCAGATCAGGCCGAAACGAATTTGCCCGGCCGCGCTGGCGATTATTGATCAGGATCAAGCCCGCACGGGTAACATCGCACATGTCTGCAGGCCATCAACCCATGACAGGGGAGCCGATGCCATGCCATTGCAGCAACAGGTCGATACCGGGCAACAGAACCGCGCCCTCGGGCTCAGCACTTTCGCCTTCACGATCTGCTTTGCGGTCTGGACGATCTTT
Source organism: Sphingobium sp. (assembly GCA_022652485.1). Lineage (GTDB taxonomy): Bacteria > Pseudomonadota > Alphaproteobacteria > Sphingomonadales > Sphingomonadaceae > Sphingobium. Next base: position 1,909 of record JALCRK010000056.1, on the reverse strand, counting down.
GCGATCATCGGGATCGAGATCAAGGCCGAGCTGGGCCTGAACGATACGCAGTTCGGCCTGCTGGTCGGAACCCCGATCCTGACCGGATCGCTGGTCCGCCTGTTCCTGGGGGTCTGGACCGACCAGTACGGCGGGAGGATCGTCTTTCCGCTGACCATGCTGGCCTCGGCCTTATCGACCCTGCTGCTCAGCCACGCCGACAGTTACGCCCTGATGTTGCTGGCGGCTCTGGGGCTGGGCCTGGCGGGCGGCGGCTTTGCGGTCGGCGTGGCCTATGTCTCCAAGTGGTATCCGCAGGAAAAGCAGGGCTCGGCGCTCGGCTTTTTCGGCATGGGCAATGTCGGCGCGGCGGTTACCAAGTTCGTCGCGCCGTGGATCATGGTGGCGATGGGCTGGCAGGCCGTGGCGCAGATCTGGGCCGTGGTGCTGGCGATTACGGCGGTCCTGTTCTTCCTGCTGGCCAAGGATGACCCGGAACTGGCCGCGCGCAAGCTCAGCGGCGAACCGCCCAAGGGCCTGAAGGAACAGCTTGAGCCGCTCCGCAACGAGCAGGTCTGGCGGTTCTCGCTGTATTACTTCTTCGTCTTCGGGGCCTTTGTCGCGCTGGCATTGTGGCTGCCGAAGTACCTGATCGGGGTTTACGGCGTCGACGTGAAGGTGGCCGGGATGCTGGCCGCGACCTTCAGCCTCTCGGCCTCGGTGTTTCGGGCCTATGGCGGGATCCTGTCCGACCGCTATGGCGCGCGGCGGATCATGTATGCCACCTTCGGCGTGTCGATGGTGCTGCTGTTCATGCTGTCCTATCCGGCGACGGACTACACGATCCACGGGATCAAGGGCGACATCCGGTTTTCCACCTCGATGAGCCTGGCTCCGTTCGTCATCACCATTTTCGTGCTGGGCTTCTTCATGTCGCTGGGCAAGGCGGCGGTGTTCAAGCACATCCCGGTCTATTACCCGGATCATGTCGGCTCGGTCGGCGGGCTGGTCGGCCTGGTGGGCGGCCTGGGCGGGTTCGTCCTGCCGATCGTGTTCGGGGCGGTCAGCGACCTGACGGGCATCTGGACCAGCTGCTTTGCCGTGCTGTTCGCCCTGGTCGCCGTCGCGCTGGCCTGGATGCACATGGCGATCCGGCAGATGGAGCAGAAAGCCAGCGGCATCGACGAGCGTTCGCTGCCGCAGTTCCCGGAAATGGCCGAACTGCACGACGCCCGCGCCCAATCCCAGAGCGCCGCCGCCAGCAACGTGCTGACCGACTGGCGGCCCGAGGATTCCGCCTTCTGGTCGGAAACCGGCCAGCGCATCGCCAATCGCAATCTCTATATCTCGGTTCCCGCACTGCTGCTTGCCTTCGCAGTGTGGATGGTCTGGTCCGTGGTTGTCGCCAAGCTCCCCCTCATCGGCTTTGACTACACCACGGACCAGCTCTTCTGGCTGGCCGCACTGCCCGGCCTGTCGGGCGCAACGTTCCGGATCTTCTACAGCTTCATGGTGCCGATCTTTGGCGGGCGGCTGTGGACCACCCTCTCCACCGCTTCGCTGCTGATCCCGGCGTTCGGCATCGGCTATGCCGTGCAGAACCCGGACACACCCTATTTCATCTTCCTGGTGCTGGCCCTGCTGTGCGGTTTTGGCGGCGGCAACTTTGCCAGCTCGATGTCCAACATCGGGTTCTTCTTCCCCAAAGCTCAGAAGGGCAATGCGCTGGCGCTCAATGCCGGGCTCGGCAACCTGGGTGTCTCGGTGATGCAGTTTGCGGTGCCTTTGGTGATTACGGCCGGGGTGTTTGGTGCCCTTGGTGGTACTGCTCAAGTGGCCAAGGACGGCAGCGAGTTGTGGCTGCAGAACGCCGGCTTCATCTGGGTGCCGTTCATCGTCGCCAGCACCCTGCTCGCCTGGTTCGGGATGA
>JALCRK010000055.1 GCA_022652485.1 Sphingobium sp. | reverse complement strand
CAAACTCCACCATAACGATGAACCCGGTGGCCACCAGCGACGCCGCATTCCGGGGTGGGGCATGCCCCACCCCGGAATACACCATCGCCTACACCGGAAATTACACCACGAGCGCGGACGCTAACCGGGAGAATCCTCCGAAGGTAGCCGCCAGCGGGTCAAGGGCCTGTGTCAGGGCGTGACCCGAGACAGCACTGGCGGCGAAGGTATAATGCTTCCAAGCTGGGCCCGCAGTCTGATCACAGCGTGCAGCTATGTTGATGAGCTTGCCGGGATGAATGCCGATACGATCTGGTCGGCCAACGACCTCAGGGCCAACTGCAATCAGATGAAGAAGGATGCCGGCGACATGCTGAAAGCCCGGCTGGTCACTGTGGCACCGCAAGCACATGAAAAAGCCTTGCATCTCGGCGCCGATCTCATGTTTTTCTAAGAAGGCGGGTGCAAACGGCGGCGGGACGCCCGCTCCGTCTATCACCTTTGATGACGGCCAAGATACCGTAGCCTGAGATCACGTGGATGGCAGCCAGGCTTGTCGATCCGCTGGCTTTGCCTCCGCGGGATCTGCATCGGATACTCAGTGAGTTACGGCCGGTATCTTCTTTGGTCAGATCGTTGGTGACGCCATTATAAATCAGCAAGGTGTGGGCTTTACCTCGGATCGGATGTTAGGCAGCAGGCATCTGCCATCACCATCAATTGCTCGGCGCAGTTCACCTTGAAAAATTTGCGGGTGCACCAAATTCGGCGGACACTAGCGAACGCATGTGGATGCAAAGCCGCTCTTAATCAGCGGGTCCTTGGTTCGAGCCCAAGTGCGTCCACCAATTTATCCATATATTTCAACGTATTAAATGGCCGTTGGGCCAACTGGATTTCCGCTCGCAGATCGCTAGGTAGCTCTCTAGGTAGCAGCGGATCCGGCGACGGTTGATCAAGGTATTGCGACGAAAAGCTGGCTCCAGCGTGTGCTCGAGCCTGTCTTGCTCTATCAACACTTGGGGTTCAGTAACCCGGATTGAGAATCGCGGCGTTTTCCGCAGTGCTTCGACAACTGTATCGGTCACTGCCCGCACTCTCGGCATGTGGCGCATGTCCACATGCACACCTATCCAGATGTCTCGAACAAGGTCAGGTCTGTCGGGGTACAGGCGAATTAGCCCGAGCTCCCCATCGGCACGATAGCGGGCGAGCGCCGCAACCCCGGCCCCTGCAAGAGTCGCGTGAACCTGCACTTCGCGGCTGTTGGAGCGAAAACCGATAAGCGCATCGGGAAAGGCATCCCGCAGCAGTCGGGTTAGCCCTGTTTGCCGCGAGAGGCGCCGAACGGGCGATCGGTGCCGGCGCAGGTCCGGTCGCTTCTGTCATCATGGGCATGATAACGGCATGCTTTGGCGGCATCGTCCGTGACACGCTGAGCCAGGAGCGGTCCATCATCTTTTCCTACGAGATCTACGTGACCGCCGCATTGGCCGCTGCAATCACTTTCGTTTGCACCAACGCGCTGGGCATTGACCGGGAAGTCGGCGTGTCCGCGGCATTCATGGTAGGCTTCGCACTGCGCGGAGGCGCAATCAGGTACGGCTGGTCATTGCCACGCTATCGGCCACGCCAAGGCCGCCTCCGCGCGAATGACGGTGCCTGACTGCGGTGTTCGACTGGTCTGGCGATCCAGCCCGGCCGAACAACAACTGAGATTTTCATGATTAATGGACGGAGGAGAGATCCACGGACAGCATATATCGTGTGGTTATAATGTGATAAGTTTTCCGAAACCCCCACCACTATCCCCAATATGGGTCTTGCGACCAGTCGATTGTAGCTCGCGACAAGCCCATTCTGGTAGCCGGTCTGGGCCTTCATCGGCACCCGTTTTTGCGATTTTTGCCGATTCACTGCCCTTGCCCACTGGCTCACAGCAGCAGGTGACAACTCGCTTAAGCAGCGATATGCGAGCACACGACGACCATCCCGAATTCCGCCGCACGTGCTTGGTGTTTCAGTTCTATTGTCGCTCCGTGGCAGTATATCAGGCACTTCAGTCGCGAACGACGCTGGCGCGAAGTCGGAATTTACAGACGGATTTTGACCGATGGTAATTCCAGGTAAGTGTCAAAGATTTATCGTAATGAGGCATCTTGGCCTAATTTTTGCGCAATGTGGAGGAAGTCATGCCGCAGAACGACCCATTGACGTCATCGGTGGAAACTGAACCCGGACCAGCTTGGGGATGGATCCTGGCTTATGGCGTGCTTGTTGTCCTGATCGGATCGCTGGCGTTGGGCAACCCGCTGGCGACGGGATTGGCCACGGGTTTTTTGCTTGGTGTGATGTTGCTGACCTATGGTCTCGTTGCCCTGATTTCTGGCCTGTCTTCGCTTTCGAAGCGGGGGCGCTGGATTGAGGCGCTGCTGGGCCTGCTCGGGGTCGCGGCAGGGGGTTTCGTCCTCTTCGCGCCCTTTGCCGGTGCCTTGTCGCTGGTCTGGGCGATCGGATTCTGGCTGTTCGTTGCCGGGATTCTCGAATTGGTGAGCGCGATCAAGGGATCCCATGATCGGGGATGGCGCTTTGCGCTCGGCCTGCTCGACATCGTGCTTGGCGGATTCCTCCTGTTTTCAGGCCCGGCGAGCAGCCTTGTGTTCCTGGCGGGAATCGTTGGGATCAGCTTTCTCTTCCGCGGTGTCTTCCTTATCATCCTGGCGCTCGGCTTGCGCCGCCTGTCCCGGAGTCTTTAAGCGTGCGGCGGCTGGCGTTGATCCTTCTGGCGGTGGCGGTGGCGGTGATGGCGCCGCAATCTGTCGCGTATGCGAGCGATCAGTCTTTCGGGACGTGGAAAAACCCGCAGAACAGCGTTCATGTCCGGGTTGAGCGCTGCGGCGAGCGCATGTGCGGTGTCGTGATTTGGGCCAACGAAAAGGCACAGGCAGATGCGCGCAGAGGTGGCACCGATCCTCTTATCGGGTCGCGGCTTTTTCAGGATTTTGCGCTGGAGAGGCCCGGCGTCTGGCGCGGCAGGGTTTTTGTGCCCGATATCGGCAGGACGTTTGCGGGAACCATCAGCGTGATCGATGATGACACGATAGTCGGCAGAGGGTGCCTGGTTGGACGGGTCGGTTGCAGGTCGCAACAGTGGACGCGGCTGAGGACTGATAATTGGCCATAAGCAAGAATGTGAACACCGCATCCCCGAGGGTGAGCGTGTTCCTCATACTTCACGGGAAGTCAGCGCAGGACCCGCGGGTACGAGAGGCAGTTCGCTCGGTCCGGGCCGATGGTCATGACGTCGAGGTTCGCGTCACATGGGAAAATGGCGATGCGGGGCGGTTCGCGAACGAAGCTGTTATGAAGGCGCAGCAAGGCCGCGTGGATCGCATCGTCGCCGGTGGCGGAGACGGCACCGTGAACGAGGTCTTTGCTGCCGCCTTTCGGGCAGGCTCGTTCGGGCACTGTTCGTTCGGTATCCTGCCGCTTGGGACGGCCAACGATTTCGCGCGTTCGACGGGAATCCCCATCGACGACATGACTGCGTCGTTGCGCTTGACCCTTGTCGCACCAGTGTGCTGGATCGACATCGGTGTTCTGGACGACAGCCCCTTCGTCAATCTGGTGACGGGCGGATTCGGGTCACAGGTCACGGCAGAAACCGATCCGGCCCTGAAACATACGCTCGGTGGTTTCGCCTATGTCCTGACCGGCCTGCGCCGCGCACGGGAACTTACCGCTTGCAGAGGCCGCTTCACGGCCCGGCACTTTTCCTGGGAGGGATCGTTTCTGGCATTGGCCATCGGCAACGGCAGACAGGCCGGCGGTGGCATCCAGCTATGCGCCGAAGCGTTGCTGGATGATGGCGAACTCGACCTGATGATCCTGCCGGAATTAGACCGGAACGCGGGGCTCGATGCCCTTGGCCGCTTCCTGCACGAGGGTGCGGGCAGCGTGGATGGTCTCAAGATTACCGCGCGGAGCCCGTGGGTCACGTTCGAAGCCGAGGAGGATATTTTTATCAACCTTGATGGTGAAACCCGGTCGGTTAGCCGCTTTCGAGTGGGGTGCCACAGAGGCGCGCTGCCGATACACCTTGGCCATAATCTGCTGCTCGGAACAACAAACCCAACCGATGACGGTTGATGGAATGGGCGCAGCTTCCCCACAAGGAACCTTCGTTCATCCCTTGGTGGTAACCTGCGCTCAAATTGACGATCGTCCGCGCTGCATTGAGTACGGCAGCTTTGCGCCCGGAGCCGGGTGGTTTTCGGACCCGACCATCCCAAACCATGTCAAGCTTCGCTTTCCGGAGCGCCGCCAAGGGCCTGGTATAATGCGACATGGGCCGTCAGGCGATCGCTGCGCACCTGCAGGATCGCGAGCTCCACCGAGAGTAACGCACGCTGTGCGTCGATCTGCTCCAGATAGGGCGAATAGCCCGCGCGATAGCGATTGGTCGCATGGCGAAGTGCATCGGCGACCGCTTCGCGCTGGGCCACAAGCGCGCGTTCCTGTTCCCCAAGGCGGTCGATCAAGACCAGTTGATCCTCTACTTCGCGGAATGCCGTCAGCACCGTTCGCTGATAGGCAAAGGCGGCCTGATCGCGCTGCGCAGTAGCGGCGTCGAACTGTCCTTCCAGCCTTCCGCCGCTAAAGAAGGGCGCAAGAATGCTGCCGCCAAGCGACCATATACCGACCGGATCGTCCAGCTGGGACGACAGCACCGCACCAGCAGAGGCGGCAAGGCGCAGCTGGGGGAGAAATTGGGCCCGCGCGGCGCGCATGCGGGCATCGCTGGCCGCAAGATTGAATTCCGCCTGCGCGATATCGGGCCTGCGCCGGGTCAATTCGCTGGGAAACACGGCAGGGATGGCAGGGGTTTGCAGCCCTGCAAAATTTCCGCCCCGCGCGAGGGCACGCGGGGTTTCGCCGATCAGCTGCGACAAGGCATTTTCCTGCCTTGCGATGGAGGCCTCGACGGCAGGGATCTGTTGCTGCGCCGCGCGATATTCGGCCTGTGCCTGCCGCAGTTCAAGCTGCGAGGTATAGCCGACTTCGGCGCGATCGCGCGCGATCTTAAGCGCCTCGGCCCGCGCCCCCAGCGTTTCGCGCAAGGTTTCGAGCCGGCGGTCCAGCGTCAGCAGGGTGATATAGCCCGAAACGGCGGTCGCCGTCACTGCAAGGGCGGCAGCTTCGCGCGCGGCCTGTGTCGCCGCGGTATTGGCGCTGGCGGCATCGACCTGCGCGCGGTTGCGGCCGAACAGATCCACCTCATACGCGGCCTGGAACGCCGGCTGCACGCCAAGCGAACGCGAGGCGGTGCCAAAGGCGTTCAGGCTGCGCGCCTCGCTCACCCCGGTCGAGCCATCGAGCGTGGGCACCAGCAGGCTGCGCGATGCGCGTTCCTGCCCGCGCGCTTCTCGCACCCGCGCGGATGCGATTGCGATGTCGGGATTGTTCGCCCGTGCCGCCGCCACGATCCATGCAAGGGCCGGGTCGCCAAATGCGTTCCACCATTGCGGCTCGATCTCGGCCCGCCCCTCAAGCGAAGTGCGCCATGCCATCGGCGGCGCCACCGTGCTGGCAGCAGGTATCGGCGCAAGGGCCGGTGCGCACCCGACCAACAGGCTCAGGCTCAGCAGGGGGAGACCGATCCGGCGCATCAACGGTCTCCTGTATGAACGGTGGCAATCACCGACATGCCGGGGCCAAGTCTCTGGGCCGCCCTCTGCCCCGGATCGATACGGATGCGGACGGCGATGCGCTGCGGAACCTTCACGAAATTACCGGCGCCCGTATCGGGCTTGATAACGCTGAACTCGCTGCCTGCGGCAGGCGACACGCTCTGCACCTTGCCCGTTAGCTCAAGCCCGCCCAGCGCGTCGATTTCCAGTGTCGCGCTTTGCCCGACGCGGATTTCGGCGGTCTGCGCTTCCTTGAAATTGGCGACCACCCACAGCCGTTCGGGCACAAGATACATCAGCTGCGCACCCGGCGAGACCAATTGCCCTTCGCGCACCGCAACCTCGCTCAGCCTGCCGGCGCGCGGGGCGCGAATGATCGTGTTGTCGAGATCGATCTGTGCGAGATCGCGCGACGCTGTCGCATTCTCGACCTGCGCTTCCAGCCCGCCCTGCCCGACATTCACCGAACGCAATTGTTCGCGCGCGATGTCGCGCTGGGCCATCGCCTGCGTCACGCCCGCCTGCGCCTGGCGCAGCGCGGCCAGCGTCTGGTCGCGTTCGCGCAAGGATACCGAACCTTCGTCGGCCAATTCATCGACCCGGCGCATATCTGCCTGCGCCTTGGCAAGCTGGGCGCGAGCATTGGCCACCGACGCCTCCTGTAACCTGACCTGCGCCTCGCTTGAACGCCGGTTTTGTCCCGCATTGTCCAGGCTGGCCGTTTGGGTGGCGATCCCGGCCTGTCCTTGCGCCACGCGCTGGCGATAAATGCGGTCGTCTATGCGGACCAGCGCCTGCCCGGCGGCCACCTGCGCGAAATCCTGCACCAGCACTTCGGTTACATAGCCTGTAACCTGCGGGCTGATGATCGTGGTCTGGCCGCGCACATAGGCGTTGTCCGTGGTCTGGCTGTCGGACCGGAAGGGCGGCAATTGCCAGGCATAGAGTGCGGCAAGCGCGCCCAGCACGATGGCAACCGCGAAGAAGATTGTCTTTTTGCGCGATCGTTCGGGCGCCCAGCCTTCCGGGTTTTCCTGCGTCGGCGCCGCGTCGGCAGCGCCGGTTTCAGCCGCAGGTCCGGCGGGTGTCGCGGTCGGTTCCCGGTCGGCGTTGTCGTCGTTCATTCTTTTGCTCCGCCCATGATCGATGCCAGCGCCTCAAGCTCTTTGGCCAGCGGGTTGATCCCCCGGCGGCGGTTGTAGATCCATTTTGCAAGGATCGCCGCGAATGCGAGGGAAGCGATGATGCCGATCAGAAAAAACATGTCATTGAAAGCCAGGATCGCCGCATCGCGCCCGGCTTGCTGCACCAGCTGCCCCGCGCCGCTTGCCTGCCGCAGCACCGGATCGGCGATAGTGCCATTATACGCGGCGGCGCGAAGTTGAATCGCCTGGGCTACAGCGGGGTCACTCAGCGTCAGTTCCCGGCCTATGTCCATCAGGTGGACCTTCGCCCGGATCGTCTGGAACGCCGCCAGCCCGGCAACCCCTGCAAGCCCGCCGAGCGTCTGTGACAGGGAGAAGACGGCAATGAAGCTGATGATGTATTGCATGCCCTGCGCCAATGCGCGCAGCAGCCCCTCCATCATTGCCGAGCCGATGAAATAGATCGCCGCAAAGGCCATCATCGCCTGCGTCCAATAAAAGTTTTCGGGCCGCGACAGCAGGCCCGCCTGCGTGTCGACAAACGCGGCCACCGCGATCAGCGCCAGTGCGACGAGCAAGGGCCGTTGCAGATCGCTGGTATCCAGCCGTGCGATCAGCACCACGAGCCCGATAAAGGTCGCGCCGGTGATGATCCAGTAATAGGTGACGAGCTGGTCGTTGATCATTCCGACGGTGGTCAGCAGGCCGCCAGCGCCAAAGCCCTGTTCCGACAGCAACACGCGCATCAGCGCGCCCGTCGACGCAAAGATCACGATGTCCTTGCTGGTCATCCAGCGGGTGTGGAGCATGGGATTGGCGCGATTGTGTTCGATCAGGAAAGCCGCGCCGATCAACAGGATCGCGCCCGCCAGCGCCCAGCCCAGCCATGGCGTTGTCCACCACTGGATCCTGCCCTGCACCAGAAACGCGCATAGCAGGCCCATGCCGATGGCCAGCAGCGGGAACGTCACGAGATCAAGTTTTTCGAATGCCTTTTCGATTTCGCCCGGCGGAAGCGGCAGGATGAAGACCATGCCGAACGCCATCAGCGACAGCGCGAATTGCAGATCGAACAGATGGGTGATGTCACCCCCCGCGATCAGAGCCGGGGAAATGGCACGCGCCAACGGCAAGGCGATCTGCGACAGGCCCAGCCCGATCAGCACGCCCGCGATCCGGGCCTTCGCCGGCAGGCCCTGCATAAGGTAATAGATGCCCAGCGTGGAAAGGCCGCTGGCCGCGATGCCGGAAATCCCGCGCGAGACAAGTTCGATCCGGTAGCCCGCGTCGAACAGCTGAACGAAATTGGCCAGCAGCAGCGTCGCCATCGCGATCCTGACGAAGCGCTGGATGCCGAATTGCTGGCGTAGCTTGAACAGCAAAATGCTCATGCACGCATTGGTCATGTTGTAGGCGACCGTGACCCAGCCCGCCTCGACCGATGTCAGTGCCAGATGGCCCTGAAGCCCCGGTAAATTGGCCAGCAGCAGCCCGTTCTGGAACCCGCCGAGGATGGCCAGATAGATCCCGATGAGCAGATAGCCCAGCTTGCGCCGCGCCGGATGATCCGGCGTTGCGGGGGACCCGGCCAGAAAAGGGCGCTCGTGCGGCTTGAACACATAGTCCCCGCCCTGGTGCGCTGGTCGCACTGCGTCAGCCACGGCGGAACAACGGTTCGACAAGCGTTTCCTGCAATGCGGCGCGAAAGCTGTCGTCGTCGAGGAATTCGGGCGAACTCTGGGCAAGCCGGTCACGCCGCAGGATGCCGACAGCCGTGCCGAACGCAAATTGCTGGAGGGCCAGTTCGGGGTGCGGGACGTGGGTGTAGCCGTCCGTCCGGGCCCTTTCAATGAGGGGCAGGAAATGGTCGAGCAGGCGGCGCGTCACGTTCTGGTAGAGCCACTGCGCCCGTTCAGGATCGTGGTCCATGTCGCGCATCATGAAGCGCGCCACCTCGGGCCGGGCGTCCATGAAGCCGATAAATGCACTCATCGATGCACGAAGGGCCGCACCTGAATCGCCAAAGCCGGTGGCCTGGGCGAGCGAAGCCTGTCGCTCTTCTATCCTGTGGCCGACGGCCTCGATGATCCGCTTCCACAATCCCAGCTTCGAACCGAAATTATAGGACACGAGTGCCATGTTGACGCCGGCCGCCTCCGCAATCTCGCGCAGATTGGCCGCATCGAAGCCCTTGTCGGCGAATATCGCAACCGCGCTGGTCATGATCGCCTTCGCCGCATCGATTTCGTTCGTTTGGGGCCGGCCACGTCCGCGTGCGGTTTGTGTCATGATCGATCCTTCTGCGCGCCATGGAGGAACCCGCCAAGTAGCCGCGCGGACTAATTAATCAAGTGATTAATTATTGTTTCGGATGCAAGGCCGGGTACGCCTCGCCTCGAGTGCGCGACCATTCTATCCCTCGGATCACGCTTGAACCCGGTGGCGCGGCTTGCCGGGCATTCAAAGGCGCGCCCAGCTAGACGGAACGAGCGGACCGCCGACCTCGATCGCCTTTTTCAGCCCGGCTTGCCGGTGCAGCCGGTCCCGATAGGACTGCAGCGCCGGATAGCTATCGAGCGCCCCGCCCATATTGGCCATTTCAAGCGTATAGACCATCTGCATGTCGGCCAGGGTCAGCTGCTCGCCCATCAGGAATGAGCCTTTGCCCACGCCCTCGGCGATATAGGTAAGCACGTCTTTGCCCCGCGCCGCAGCGAATTGCGCCATCGCATCGGGCAGCCCGCCCATCATCCGGCCCAGCAATGGCAGCAGCAGCGGGAAGCTGGCGGACCCTTCGGCCAGATCGAGCCACTGGTCATGCATCGCACCTTCGGCAGTGCCTGCCTGGGGGGAATGCCGCCCATTACCATAGCGCGCGTCGACATAGCGCAGGATCGCACTCGATTCCGCTAGCACCAGATCGCCATCGACGATGAAGGGTGCCTTGCCGAGCGGATGGATATGCTTGAGATTTTCAGGCGCTCGCCCATTGACCCGCGCATGGCGGTGCAGCTCGTATTCGATCCCCAGCTCTTCAAGCAGCCAGAGAATGCGCGTGGAACGCGATGTTTCAAGATGATGGACGATGATCATGCGGAAACCCTCTTCAAAATTGCAGGCGCGCGCGAAATGATCAGGCGGCGGGATGGCTGTCCCGTTCCGCCGCTTCGCCCAGCTGGCCGACAAGTGCGTGGGTCAGTTCGTGCAGGGCGACGATCCGGTCTTCCTCGATCCCGACCTTCTTCGCGAGCGTGCCCGGTATCTCCTGCGCTGCAGACTTCAGCGCCCGGCCCTCGGAAGTCGGGGTGACCAGCACACGGCGTTCGTCCTGCGGATCGCGCATGCGCGCGACCAGCCCGGCACGCTCCATGCGTTTCAGCATTGGGCTGAGCGTGCCGACATCGAGGTGCAGGCACGCCTGCAAGTCGCCCACCGTCACCGGCTCGCGCTCCCAAAGTACCAGCATCACCAGATATTGCGAATAGGTCAGGCCCAACGGTGCCAGCAACGGCCTGTACAGCCGCTGGATCAGATTGGTCGCTGCATATAGGGGGAAGCACAGCTGGCGATCGAGGCGCAGCAATTCGTCCCCCTCCTGCTTCGACGGATGGCGTTCCGTCGTCATGGGCGCGCCCTTAAGCCTCGGCTCGGACCGAGAGTTCGACATCGATATTTCCGCGCACCGCGTTGGAATAGGGGCAGACCTTGTGTGCCTGCGCAACGATCGTTTCCGCCGTATCCTGATCGACACCGGCAATCGCGACATCGAGTGCAACCGACAGGGCAAAACCGCCATCGGCATTCGGGGCCATCGAGACGGTGCCGACTACTGTAACGTCATCATCAGCGATCTTATGGGTAGTGCGGGTGACATGAATCACCGCATTGCCGAAACAGGCGGCATAGCCTGCCGCAAACAGCTGTTCGGGATTGGTCGCGCCGCCCTTGCCACCCAGCGCGGCAGGTACGGCGAGATCGAGTTCCAGCAGTCCGTCGTCGCTGGCGATGCGTCCGCTACGCCCGCCGGTGGCAGTGACCTTGGTAGAATACAGTGCGCTCATGATTGGAGTCCTTTTGCAAGATGAAGCCATCATATAGCTAGCCATCTAGCACTTCTGTGGTTGCCGTCCGTTGCGCAAGAGGCTTTCGGCTTGAATGAGTAAATGATCGAGTGCGGTCTTCTGTCAGGCCTTCGTATGCGGCGTTTCAGAGACCGCTGGCCGGTATGGTGATCCGCGGATCAGGTCCAAAACTACTTTCCGAGCATGGAAGCTCACGTGCTAGGGCTGGTTTTCCTGATCCGATCTGTTCGATCCTTTTCCCATTCAAATCATTGCCTTCCTGCTCCCCTTCACCGACGTCAGCCTATCGCGGTTTGATCAAGCCACGGTTGCTGCCATCGAATCCCGGAAGTTCTCCTGTCTGGTGAGCATGGCCCAGATCGCCCGCGCCATCTTGTTGGCCAAGGCAATCGCGACCAACATCCGCGGTTTGCGTGCACTCAGGTTCGCGAGCCAGGAGCCTGCTATGATAGATTTCCGACCCATCCAGTTCAGTCGGGACATTGCGCCAATTATCAGGAGGCGGCGAATATCAGCCTGCCCTGCTTTCGAAATGCGCCCATGGCGGGCCTTGCCACCGCTTGAATGCTGACGAGGCACCAATCCCAGCCAGGCTGCAAAATCGCGGCCGGACTTGAAGCTTTCCATTGGCGGAGCGAAGGCGTCGACAGCAAAAGCTGTCATAGGGCCGACACCGGGCATCGTCTGCAACCGGCGTGCGGTGTCGGTTTGAGCCGCCAAGGCTCTGATCCGCTCGTCGCTTCGTTTGATCCGCGCCGTCATCCCGGTAATTTGATCGAGGATTTCAAGGCATTCCGAGCGAACGATTTCCGGAAGGTCGCTGTTAACCTCCTCGACGATCGCTTCAATCCGCTGACATTGCTGAACCCCTTGGGGAACTGCATGACCGAATTCGTAAAGGAAGGCGCGGAGCATGTTGATCAACTCAGTACGCTGATGGACGAGCCGGGTTCGGGTACGAAACAGCATTGCCCGGCCTTGTTGGTCTTCTGACTTGGCAGCGACGAAGCGCATTTCCGGCCGCTGCGCGGCGATGACAATGGCCTCGGCATCCGCGGCATCGTTCTTCTGCCTTTTGACGAACGGGCGAACATAATGCGGCGCGATCAGCTTTACAGTATGACCAACGCGACTGAGTTCACGTGCCCAGTAATTTGCGCTGCCGCAAGCTTCCATCACCACCAGTGCGGGTGGTTGCTCGGCCATGAACCGGCGGAACTTTTCGCGCGACAGCTGCTTGCGATACTCGACC
>JALCRK010000054.1 GCA_022652485.1 Sphingobium sp. | reverse complement strand
GCGACGGCCGCACCTACTACAACACCGACATAATCGCCGATGAGATCAAGTTCATCTGACGCCACGGGGCGGTCGCTTGCGGCCGCCCTTTTTCTATGGGAGACACGTCATGCTGCAATTCCGCCCCTTCGACGCCATGCCCGATATCGTCGACGGCATCGAACTCGACAATCCGGCTATGGTCGCGCGCATCCGCCGCGCCGCCGATAAGCTCAGCCACTATGAAATCTCGGCCCATCTCGCCAACGCCATCACCGGCGCTGCCGACGCTGCGCACGCGCGTGCCTGGGAGGAATCCAATTTCGGCGAAGCCAGCGCCGACGCGATCGTCGATGCCGAGTATCACGACGAGCTTGCAGCGGCCTGGTCGCTGGTTGCCGCAGAGCACCAGCTCATCGGGCCGGACATCTATCTCGCGCTCGGCGGGTCGATGCACTGACCCGTTGTTCGTTAAACCGGCGCCGAGACAAACGTCTTGGCGCCGGCGCTTATTCGCGGTAGCCGCGACCTGCGCGCAGCCTCACATTAGCTGATCCCAACCGGGCTCCGTCCGGACGTTACCCTGCCAGCGCCATCACGTGGACGGCGCTTCCAAATCCCCGCCCTCCTCAACCGATCGAGAGCCTTCGACTCACTTCCTGCGCATCATCTGATAGTCGTGCGGGACGAGTTCGGCGTGCTCCCCGCTGCCGAACTCGTCCCGCGCGGCGCGCCTGATTCATACCAGCCTGTTCACAGATTCCGGCGCGGCACGCTGAACCGCGACCCACCATTAGGACAACGCCATAGGGCTCATCTCCCGGTACAGCTGGGCTATCCGGCATCACCCAATACCCCTGTAATTTCCTATCTTCATGTTAGTCCAAGTTTGCCATGCGGGGTTGGCGGTCCGTCAGCATGAGCGGTCCCCCCAATTTTCCCCGTCGCTCGCTTTGCGGCGCCGAAAAAAATCGGTTCCCCCACTCCCCGCGAGGCGGCGTTAACCGAGGTCCGGCGTTGCCGGCTTCCCGGTTAACGTGCCCGACCTCCCTGACCACCGCATGCCCGAAATTGAGCCTCATCGAACGGATGAGACCTGTCCAACATCTGGAGGCTCAAATGACCAAGTTTTTCGACAACTTCGCTGATCTCGCCAGCTTCATCGCGACCGAGACCGGAGATCATGACCGCAGCTCGACATATGAACGCGCCTTTCTCGAACATGACGAGCGCGCCAAACTGTCCCCGGTTGAAGACACGTCTCCGCTGGAGACGCCCGATCCCGATCAGAGCCGCGCTGCCGTCGAAATGGTGATGGCGACGCTCTTCGACGTCTTTCGCGACACCCGCCTCGAGCCGTTCACGGCCGATCTTGCCTGGGGCTTCGTCAACAGCTTCCACGTCGTCGCCAAGCGGATCAACGACCGTGAGGACGATGCGGCAAAGGAGCTCGGTGACCTCGCCCGCAGCTTCGACCCAAGCGAGATCTACGCGCAGCAGATCGAGGACGCGCAGATCCTCTGCCAGACTCTGCAAAGCTGCCGCGATGCCATGGAATGCATGCGCGACCATGCCGCCGAAGTCTTCCGGGTGGAGACCGGACGCCCCTATGCGCCAACACGCGGAAGCCGGGTCTCGTCGGGCGTCACCGCGTCGATGATCGACGCCCGCGACTTCCTCGCCGCTCGGTCCCGGGAACGCCGGGAGCAGTACCTCCCCGAGGGACCTGTGGTGATCTTCTCCGGAGGACAAATCTGGGAGGATCATGACCTGCTCTGGAGGGGCCTCGACAGCATCCGGGCGCGTGTCCCCGAAATGGTCCTCGCAACCACCGCACAGACCAAGGGCTGCGATGCCATCGCGCAGGCCTGGGCATCCGCTCGCGGCGTCAAATCGATCCAGTTCCGGCTCGACCGGCGCCTCGGCGCAAAGGCGGCTTTCGTCCGAAACGACCGTCTACTCATGCTCAACCCGGTGGAAGGGGTCATCTGTGAAGGCTCTGGCATCCAGATGAACCTCGCCCAGAAGCTCCGCCGGGCCGGTGTCCCGCTCCACGTCGTCAAGCTCGACCAGCAAAAGCACGTCGCCGCGCCCTCTAAAGGGCGGGGCCGAGTGTCAGGCGCCACGATCGACGAACGCCCGAGCAATCCGCGCACCGCAAACCATATGTGATCCTCGAAACTGAGGGGCTCTGGCCATCGCCGGGGCCCCTCCTTCCATCACATCCAGAGGAAAGCGGGCCAGCGGCTGGGCAGGGACTTCCCTGCTACTCTGCCTGCATCGCGACCCACCCGGTCCGCAGCCGCGGCATGATCCCGGGAGGAAAGAAACTCTCTCACAGAATTCCGATTCTGTCAGACGTCCGGGACCGCCTCAAGGACGGCGGGGCCCCACCATTTTCTTCGGCGGATCACGCGCAGCGAATATCCTCGCAGATCCGGTGGCCGCCGAAGAAAATCGTGACCCCCACCGCCGCTTCGCGGTCGCTGCGCGATCCTTGACCCGGCCCCGGACGCCCGACGCGCCGCTCCTGTCATTCAAGACAGACAGGAGCACATCATGTTGAACATCTCGACAAGCGCCGCCGCCGCCAATGCCGCATACTTCGCAGCCGTCGCCAACGCCGAGCGCCGGGCGCTCTCCAGCTACTTCGATCAGCATGTCATCGCCGACGAAGACCATCGCTACATCGCCATCGACGAGGGCGACTATGGCGCGCTGTCGCAGGGGTTGATCGACCGCATCGTCTACACGGCGGCGGGCGGCCTCATCGACGAACATTGAGGGGGAGAGGCGGTAACGCCTCCCTCTTTTTTGCTCGACAGGAATGCGGACACGGGGGGCATCGAGCCCCCCATGTCCGCGCCGCGAAGGAAGCATTCGCGGCAATATGGTCAGGCCGTCAGCCTTTTCTCGACTTCCGCTATACCCAGCGCCCTGATGCGCCCGAGAAGTCGACCGAGCCGTCCTGCGTCAAGCTTCAGAAGCCCGGCTTTGTCGATATCGGCGATCGCCTGCTCGCGCTCTCGTTCCTCGAGCCGTTGTTGGCGCTCCTCAAGCTTCCGCGCCTCGGCGGCGATCGCCGCTCGTTCCTGTTCCAATGTACGTGCCATGACCGGCCCTTTCGTTCACGCTGATCGGGCTGCGAACGAGAAGGACTATATGCTGCGCGGCGCGCTCGGTCGAGAGTGTGAGCGGCCCCGACCGCCGCCGCGCCTGCTAGTGCCGCGCCCAATCCGAGCGATCCGGCCCGCCCGCGTCCTGCAGGATCAAGTCGCGGGGCATCCCCATACGCAGATGATAGCCGCGCGGCGCAAGTTCGAGTGGCCCGAGGATGCGATTGGCAAGCTCGGAATCGAAGATGTCGTGTTCGGTCATCGGCCGCTGTCGCTCGGCGATGTCGATAGCATGCTGAAGCGCCGCCGAAGCGTCGGACCCCCCGCCGGAATCGAAAAGCTCCAGCGCTTCGCGCATCAGCGCAATGGCTCTCGCTTCGAGAACATCGGCCGCCACATCAGCCATCGTCGGTTCCTCCTCTCGGACCAGTCGTTCGCGCCCTGCCAGACACCCGAACTCCCGCGCGTTCCGCGCGGGAGCCGCCGGGGTTGGTAACATGCGAACACACATGCGCCGAAACTTTTGGCCCGAGGGCTTGGACATATGTCACGGCACCCCGGAAATCAGATTTCCGAGTTGCTGTGTTCGCGGGATTACCAGTCCCGACGCCGCGCATTTCCGCGGCGCCACATCCGCCTAGCAGACACCCGCAACCCAGCCAAGGCGCTTCGGCGCTGGAGGTTGGCGCGGCGCTGCCAATTCGCTTCCGTCCGCCGGACGGAGCCATGCCTCGCCGGACGCGGTTTCGCATGCGAGCCGGTCAACACCCCTGAACTTCCAACATCCCGATTCAGCCTGGTACAGAGGCACACCGAACGCACCTGAAGGTGCCTGGTTTCGCTTATAAATCAGCGTGATATGCTAGGTGTCAGACGTGTGCTCTCGTGGGACAGCCAAGGGATTGGCGAGAAGTCCCGGAAACGCGGGGCCTTGGCGTGTTCGCCCGGAACACGGCTCCCGCGCCGGCCACGGCAATCTTGTTCGCCGTGCCAAATTCCGCTATAATCGCCAGCAGTTCCTGAGACCCCGCCAGCCTCCCTGCCAGGAGGCCTGGTTTGTCTACTCCCAACAAGCATTGCACGGTGCGGCTCGACCGCGCCAAATATGAGCGGATCGTGCTGCTCGCCGCAGAAGGCGACTGCACGCCTTCGGACATCATCCGGGCCGCCGTTGACCGGTATCTCGCGGGGAGCGATCTGCTTGCGTCGAGCTGTCGGCGCATGGCCCGCATCGGCGAGTATCAGCACCTCGCGCTCGACATCATCATCCGCGAGCAATTCCCTGAATATCGTGACCGCCTGGTGGCGGAAACCGACCGGCGACTGGAGCAGTTCCATGGCGCATGAGGACATCCGCTCGGACGGTCGGCCCATCCCTCTGACCCATCATTCGGCGCGCGGAAACGTCCAGCGCAATGCCGGGAATTTCACGCGCGGCAGCCAGCTCCTGACCCATGAACTCCTGATGTGGATCTCGGGCGCGCGGTTGCCCGTGATCCTGTGGTTCTTCCTGTTCGTTGCGGCCTGGCTCATCATCATGTCGATCAAGCTCGACGAGCACGGATTCCAGCTTGTCTGCATGAAGATCTATTCGGCCTTTTGGGGTTGGGTCGACCTCGATCCCGCCAAGCGGGTGAATGTCACGCTGCCAACCGGCGAGATCGAGCGCACGGTCATGCAGGCGGTCCCCTATATCCCCGAAGTCATCAGGGCCTGGGATACCGCAACGCGCGGTCTTCTGGGCGCTTTCCTCATCTCGATTTTCATCGCGATCCCGACGGCGATATGGTTCATCGACCTATCGCATCGGCGGGGCCGGTCCATCCTGCAGGAGCGCCACGAGCGCGGCGCCATGCTCGTCGACCGCGCGCTCCTGCGCGCTGAGATCCTCGAACATAACCAGGCCCGGTACGAGGAGGATGTGCATGCGCATTGCCCCGGGCACTCGCCTGCCGCGGTGCTCGCGATGCCGTTCCGTGCCCGCAAGGAAGCTGGCATCCACCACCCTTATCTGCTCGCCGGGATTCCCTTTCCGCACCGCACCGAGCAGTCGCATGTCATGCTCATCGGCACGACGGGATCGGGCAAGACCACGGAACTCAGGAGCCTCGTCGCGCAGATGACCCTGCCGCGCACGCGGTCCCTGCGCACATGGTTCATGTTCGACGAGCTTGGTGCGCTGCACCGATTGCCCGCGATCGAGAACGGGCTCCAGACGGGCCGCGCCTTCGGCGGTGCGATGGTCCTCGGCATCCATAGTTTCGAAAAGCTGGTCGAGGTTTATGGCGAGCAGGGTGCGCGCAATCTCGCCTCGCTCGCGCGCACCAAGCTCATTCTTGCGACCGCGGATCTGGACACCGCGGAGCAATGCGCACGCTATATCGGCAACCGCGAAGTCCGGCAGATGGATGAGGCCTATAGCTATGGCTATAACAACACGCGCGACGCCTCGACGCTGACTCCGCGCAAGCAAGTTGAGCCGCTCGTGATCGCCGACGACATCACCAATTTGCCCGCGCTTCACGGGTTCGTGAAATTCCCCGACGGCTTTCCCGCGGCGCGCATCCTGCTCGAGTGGAAGGACTATCCGGCCGTGGCCGAAGGCCATGTCGCGCGCGCCGATGTCAGCCCGGTTCGCTCGAAGCGCGCCGAAGAGGCGTTCGGGCAAGAGGAGGATGGCGAAGCGGGCGGACGGGATGGCGCATCGCAGGTGTCGGAGGGTGAGGCCGAACCGCGCAATGTCGCGCGCGATCTGGCCGCCCGTATCCTTTCTGTCGAGCCAGAGCCGAGCGAGGAGACGGCGCCGCGCGAGGCGCCGACCACGGGCGCGCCGGGCGGGGCGCCGGCACCCGCGAGCGAAGCACCAGCGCGGTACGCAGGCCAGCCGTCGGCGGAGGCTGAAGCGCCAGCGCCGAGCCGGGATCCCGGTGCCAAGGGACAGGTCGCAACGCCGCCTGTTCCGGAGGATTTGACGCTTTTCGAACTGCGACAGGCGTTCGGAAACGGGCGAGAGGATGACGGCCTCGATATCGGCATCTGAGCCATGCTGTCGATCGCACCCGTACGCTCGGCCGCAGGCGCTGCGAACTATTTCGCGAAGGACGATTATTACACCGTCGAGGGCTCCTCCGAGGTCAGTCTTTGGGCGGGGGAAGGTGCAACCGATCTCGGGCTTTCTGGAGAGGTCACGAAAGACGGTTTCGAAGCGATATTGAACGGGAGCCTTCCAGACGGCGAGGCGGTCGCGCAGGTCGAGAACCGGCGCGCAGGATTCGACCTTACCTTCTCGATGCCAAAGTCCGCGTCGGTGATGGCCTATGTCGCAGGGGACAAGCGCATCCTCGCCGCCAACATGGCCGCGGTCGCCAAAACCATGGCATGGGTCGAGAAGAATCTCGCGGAAGGACGGCGCGATGTGGAGGGCCGCAAGGTTCCGGTCCAGACCGGCAATCTCGTCTATGCCCTCTTCCAGCACGACACGAGCCGGGCTCTCGATCCCCAGGGTCATATCCATGCCGTAATCGCCAATCTCACACGCATGCCGGGGGGCAAATGGCAGGCGCTGCACGCCGACAAGCTGTGGAGCCGCAACACCGTCATTGGCGCGATCTATCACGCGCATCTGCGCGGCGAGCTGGAGCGCCTCGGATATAGCCTCGACATGAAGGGAAAGCATGGAACCTTCGAGATCGCGGGGGTCCCGAAGGCTGTTCTTGCGGAGTTCAGCCAGCGGCGCGCGGAAATTCTCGAGCGCGCGACGCATCTCGGCATCAAGTCGCCGGAGGGCTTGCGCGAGATCACGAAACGGTCGCGCGATCCCAAGCTCGGCGTCGAGGATCGTGCGGCGCTGAAACAGGAATGGGCCAGCCGGGCGGCCGCACTCGGTTTCGACGGCAAGGCGCTCGCCGCGGCAGCCGAAGCGCGGTCCGTCTTCGTTCCCGCGGACAGCATTTTCGACAAGGGTTATCGCGCGATATCGGACGCGATCGACACGGCGCGCCAGCGGCTCGGCGGGCTGCTCCGCCCCCACGATCCCCTCGTCGACACCGGCCTCGCCCGTGCGGTAGCCTCGCCCGCCGCGGCGAGGACCCAGCTTGCCGTTGCATCGGCGGTTCGCATCCTTGGCGAGCGGGAAGCAGCCTGGCCTGTCGATACGCTCGCCAAGACCGCGCTCGATCTCGGTCTGAAGGGCGTCACGATCGATGGTGTCGAGCGCCGGATCGTGACGCTCGTCGACAGGAGACAGCTCATTCCTGGCGTCGCGGCGGCTGCCGACCGGACCGGGCGCATGGTGACGACGCGCGAGGCGCTCCAGACCGAGGAGACGATCCTCGCGGCCGTCGATAAAGGGCGGGGGTCGGCGAGCCCTGTCGTCTCGGCGGAAGCCGCGCCGGGCCGCCTCCAGGACGCGGCCGAGCGGCCCCTCAATCCGGGCCAGCTCGCGGCCGCGACGATGATTCTTTCTTCCCCCGATCGTTCGGTCGTTGTGCAGGGCGTCGCGGGCGCCGGAAAGTCGACCATGCTCCAGGCGGTCGCGCGTGTCGCGCAGGCTGAAGGGCGTGTGATCATGGGGCTTGCCTTTCAGAACAAGATGGTTGCCGACCTTGCCGAGGGGGCGGGGATCAAGGCGCAGACGATCGCCTCTTTCGTGCTGGCCAACGAGCGGTTTATCGCGGAGCAGGGGACGGATCGACACCAGGCGGCGCGCGCGTCTTTCGCTGGCAGCATGCTTGTTGTCGATGAGACTTCGATGGTCTCGAGCAGCGACATGCTGAAGCTCCACGGCATCGCCGAGGCGCTCGGCGTGGACAAGCTCGTTCTCGTCGGCGATCGGCAACAACTGTCCTCGATCGACGCAGGCAAGGCGTTCGCGATGATCCAGGCGGGCGGCGGCACAATGGCGCGAATGGACATGAACATCCGTCAGCGCACCGATCAGCTGCGCACGGTCGCGGCGCTCGCCAATATCGGCAAGGCTGGGGCCGCACTCGCGGTACTCGGCGACAACGTCATCGAGGAAGCCGATCCCGCCTCGGCAGCGGCTGATCGCTGGCTCGCGCTTCCGCCCACGGAACGCGAGGTGACCGCGATCTTCGCTTCGGGCCGCGACGCCCGGACCGTCATCAACGAACGCATCCAGGACGGTCTGGTCGCCGAAGGGAGCGTGAAGGGCGAGGCTTTTCAGGTCACCGTTTATGAGCGGATCAACACGACCCGCGAGGAGCTGCGACATGTCTCGACCTACCGCCCCGGCGAGACCCTTGAAGTGGGCGCCGGCGGTGCGCGGGATGTCGGCATCGCGGCGGGGCGCTACGACGTCGTCAGGATAGTTCGCAGCGGCAAGGTCGAGCTCGCCGATGGGCGACGACGGATACGCTTCGATCCGCTCAAATTGTCCCCGACCGAACAGCGCGACCGCCTGCAGCTCGCCGAGAAGAAGTCGCTCGCGCTGCGGGAAGGCGATCGCATCCGCTGGACCGCCAACGACAAGGCGCGCGGCCTGTTCAATTCGGCCTTGGCCCGTGTCGCGACGGTCGAGAGCGGCGCGATCGTAGTGGAGACGGCGGATCGGCAGCAGCTGCGGCTCGCGGAGGGCGATCCGATGCTGTCGCGGCTCGACCTTGCCTATAGTCTAAACATGCACATGGCGCAGGGGATCACGACCGACAAGGCCATAACCGTCATGTCGTCGCATGAGCGGCATTTGTCGAACCAGCGGCTGTTCAACGTCGCCGTGACGCGCGTCCGCGACGCGCTCACCATGATCGTCGACGACAAGGAGAAGCTGTCGCGCCAGCTCGATATGAATCCGGGCAATAAGACATCCGCCCTGGAAACTCTCGGCCGCATCGATATCGATGGGCGCCGGGGCTCGGCGCCGGAGGCGCCGTTCGATCCTGGGCCGATCGACGGTCTGGGGCTGCCCGATATACCCGCGGCTGGAGGCGAATTGCCGCCATTGCCGGCGGGTCCAGCAACCGAGGGCGCCGGCAACGGCAAGACACCCGACGCGCCCGACAAGAGCGGCCGTAGTGACACTTTGCCCCCGCTGCCGGAGCGGAGCCTGGGGCTCGATCTATAGGGCCAAAGGTTTCGGCCTTGTCTCTGGATCGACGGGACGGCGGGTGCCACAAGGTCCGCGGCAACGCCTTTGCCCGGTCGCCTGCACCGGCGCCGGCCGGCAGGAGATGAAGATTGGCGAAGAGTCCTGTGGGCGGCGGCATCCCGCTTACGCTGCCGGTAACGGTAAATCTCATGAAGCTCGCTACCTCGATCGAAGTAAAAGGCGGCGACAAGAGAATCTCAAGCGCGCTGAGGCAAGCCTGGAGAGCGCAGTCGTGCAGCGCGGATCTTGAGCAGCCCCAAGGGGCCTGCGATGCGCTGGCCCAGGTGACCAAGGCAGCCGATGGCATCGATCCCCTTGCCCTGCTTCATGTGCAGAGCGGTTTGTTGACGACCGCTATATTGCTTTATGCCCGCGCCACCGCACCAGCGGGTCGAAGAGTGAACGCGGGTCGGTTCAGCTCGATGCGTCGAAGCTCTTGCCGGAACAGCAGGCCGATCACGACATGATCGTCCGGCTGCGGAACGGCGCGATAGGCCATGTCGAGCAAGGCGCCAGGATCGCAGGCGACCTCTGGCACCGGGATTTTCTATTCGCGAAGGGGAGGGGCGCGGGAAACTGGGAGTCCTCCAGCGCGTCCCTCAGTATCGGATTCCATCTCGAAGTGAGCGAAACCTTGCGGCGGCAGCTTCCCGTCGCGTCGGCGATCGTAAAGGCGAAGTGCCATGAGCGTCTGGATAAGGCGATCATCGTGATCAGGGACGCGAAGCTTAGCGATCAGGATCTGCTGCGCTACAAGGTCGATCCGGTGGAATGGTTCGGTTCGATCGAAGCGGCGTTGATGGTCTTCTCCGGAGGACCGGGAACCGAGACGTCGGCCTGGCTGCCGCTTCGCTGAGGAGCGCCAACTTTCGGTGATTGTCGCCAATGACACTTTACCCTCGGGCAAAGTGTCACACATGACAAAGGTCCGGTGAGGACGATTTTGGGGATTCACTTTTCGTTCCTCATGTGCTTGATTCGTTCCGATGCTGGAAACCGCCCTTCAATCCCGTTCGGATAATAGCTCGCTCGATATGCCGGGGCTGCTCGAGGTCCTGGCGCACAGCTCCGCGCGGCCGCGCTATGCCTTCATGGTGCTCAACCTCATTGCCAAGGCAGCCGGACCCAATGGCAGTGCGGGCCCGCTCATCATGAATGAAGGCGAGCAAGTGACGGTCCGCGACTGGCTGTGCGATGCGCTGGCGCCTATGGGCCACCGGGATCCGCGGCGGCAGGCTCTTCAGGAACGCGTTCGCGGCGAACTGGCAGGGGAGGGGACCCTTTCTGCCGATCCTGCTGAAGCCGAGCGCGCGATCGACAGCGAGGTGCGTTTGCGTGTCCGCGTATCGGGCAAAACGAACGTGAGCCGCGCGGTGTCGGATCTCGTTCGCGCTGGCCTCCTCTTCAGGCATTATCAGGGCTACTGCGTCGATCATCATAATCGCGGCGGGCAACGTCAGGCGGTCTATACGCTTTCTCCCGCTGCGCGCGGGCTTCTCCAGGCCGATACGCGAGCCGTGCCCGCACGGCCGCGCTACAGGCAGGCATCGCTTCCGTTCAATTGAACTTGGGGGGGGCGGCAAAGCAAGGCCCAGATCTTCTGCCATGGCTGATTGAGCGCGGCGCCTCAAGCCGGTCGCTCATGCAAGTCTGGTTCCGTCCTGAAAACAGACGGAGACAGCAATACGTCGTTGCCTTGGATTAGGCCGTGTTGACAAAAGGGATTCCCAAGCCCGCCTCCTTCTGATTCAAGACTGCTTTTTGAGGAGCAGTCATGGGTCGCGGGGATTTGTCGGATGCGGAGTGGGACCTGATCGGGCCGCTGCTGCCGCCAGAGCGCGGTCGTTGGGCGCGGCCGGCGGGCGATAACCGGCTTTTCCTCAATGGAATGCTTCACGTGCTGCGGGTCGGCTGTCCCTGGCGCGACATGCATGAGCGATACGGCAAGTGGAACTCCGTCTATGTGCGCTTCCGTCGCTGGGCCGAACAGGGTGTCTGGGATGCCTTGCTGCAAACGCTGGTCGATCTGGGTCTAACCGACGACTGGCAACACATGATCGACAGCACCAGCGTTCGCGGCCACGTCTCGGCAGCGGGCGGAAAAGGGGGGCTTGTGCGAACGCTCTTGGTCGATCACGCGGCGGCTTTACGAGCAAGATCCACGCCCGCTGCGACAATCAAGGACTGCCTGTCGGCTTCATCCTGACCGGCGGCGAGGCCTCTGATTACACGGCCGCCGAACCGCTGATGGCGATCCCCGTCGCCACACCCAAGGCGCTGCTCGCGGACAAGGGCTATGATGGTAATCGCTTCCGCGACAGCCTGCTCGTCCGGGGCATCCTGCCGATCATCCCGCCCCGCTCGAACCGCAAGGTGCCAGAGCATCCCGACTATCGACGCTACCGGGACCGCAACCGCGTCGAGCGAATGTTCGGCAAGCTCAAACAGCAACGACGGATCGCCACCCGATACGACAAGACACTTCTCTCGTTCGAGAGCTTCCTCAACCTTGCCGCCACGCGCCTATGGCTGAAGTCTTTTGTCAACACGGCCTAGACGTTAGCTGGCGATAGACAACCCTTAATTCCTGTGGTAATACCAGTTTGTGTTTCCATTTATTTTCTTTAGAGCTCTATTTGAATGAATACGTCTATAGTTTCTCATTATGTAAAAACTGGTAATACCAGATGATTAGCGCTAACGACCCGTTCTATCAGGATGTGGCCAGGCAGTTGGAAGCCTTGATTCTAGACAGAACATTGCTCCCGGGGAGCAAAATCCCTTCCGAGCGCCAGTTGGCCCAAAGACTCTCTGTATCGCGGCCGGTAGTGCGTGAAGCGCTGAAGGAGTTAAGAGGCAGGGGAATTATCGAGACTCAACGTGGCCGGGGATCCTTTGTATCAGAAATGTTACCGGCAGCGTCCGATCAGTCGCCGCTTCGGCACCTATTTCGAGACCACTCAAGGGCCGTATACGATCTCCTTGAGGTCCGAGAGTTACTGGAGGGACAATCCGCCTTCTACGCTGCTTTACGCCTGACGCCGGCTGATCGCTATCGTATTTCCAAGGCCTATGAAGCAATGGACCATTCGACCTCGGGTGAGATTGACGTGAACATCGAAGCAAAGCTGGATCACAACTTTCATCAAGCGATATCAGAAGCAACCCACAATCCCTTCCTGGCATACACGTTGCGTAGTTTGTCCCAACTGCTATTAGATTCTGTTATCACATCAGTAAATAATCTCTATCATCGGCCAGAACAGCGAATGATGTTGAGTGCACAACATCACTCTATCTTTGTGGCCATTATGGACCAGAAGCCAGATGAAGCACGTGCCGCAGCAGTTCTCCACATTCAGGAAATTCGAAAGAGCCTGCAAGCCATTGAAATGGAAAATCAACGGCTGGAGCGCGCTGGAAAGTGGGAACTAATAAGGGAAAAACAATAGCTTGCAGATTCAGTGTAATCTTAGTTCCTCTGACCTCGAATACTATTTTGGTGTTCAGCAAGCTCGTTGATAAACCATTGATGAAATGGATCTTTAGACCGACTCTTATGCCAGTACAGACGAAACTCAAACCCTATATTGTTGAAAGGCGGATCGAAACGCTGCAGTTCCCCCGATTCAACAAGCGGTAAAACTAGTCGGGTAGACAGCGTGGCAATAAGGTCTGTTGTCGCGACGATCTCAGGAATAGCGAGCGAACTGGCCACCCTGAGACCAATATTCCTTGTAGGCAAGTCACCTCCGACGATGTACTCAACGGGAGTTACTTCTCCAGCTGTTTGACCAGCAGAAAAGCTGGGGCGTGGGACCAGCGACACATGCGGAAGCGACGTGTATTGCTCCAGGGAGAGACTTCCCTTGATGCTCGGGTGACTCTTGGCACAAATAACTGACAGGGTTTCGTCCGCAAAATGAGCCGAATCAAACTCATCGGATAAGACTGGCCCATACTCCAATGCATAGTTCAAACGCCCATCCTTCAAACGCCCAGCAATGTCCGGAATATGGTCAGGATGGAACCGAATCCTAAGGTTTGGAGCCACCGGAAGCAGTATCCCTAGCACATCAGGAGCGAAAACATACTCCGCTGCAATATCCATGGAGATATCCAACGTCCTATCTGATACTTCTGGACTAAAGGTTTGATCGTCGAACGTATGGCTGAGTGACTCCAGAACAGGTGCTATAGCCTCATGCAGCTCCACTGCGCGCTGGGTTGGCTTCAGCCCCCGTCTTGTCCTGACAAATAGATCATCCCTGAAGCTGATTCGGAGACGTTTCAATGCATTACTAACTGCAGGCTGGCTCATACACAACCGTTCCGCCGCCCTGGAAAGCTGCTGCTCCTGCATCAATGCATCAAATATGGGCAAGAGATTCAAATCCTGGTTTCGAAGCACCGACCACCTCTTATTCAAATAACTGATAATACTCTTATATATTATCTATTTGAATTAATATCAACTCCTTGTACTCTCCATAGTATGTGCTTCGTTTAAGACGGGGCGACATGTAAAGCAACCGTAGCTTCAAAAACAATATTAAACTTTTGAGTCAAGCGCTGAGACGCGAGGTGAAATATGAATGCAA
>JALCRK010000053.1 GCA_022652485.1 Sphingobium sp. | reverse complement strand
CCGAAGATCACGACGCCGACATTGTCGGCTTCGAGGTTCAAGGCCATGCCCTGCACGCCATTGGCGAACTCGACCATTTCGCCGGCCTGCACATTGTCGAGGCCGTGGATGCGGGCAATACCGTCACCCACGCTCAGCACGGAGCCGACTTCGCTCACCTGTGCTTCGGTGCCGAAATTGGCGATCTGGTCCTTGATGACCTTCGAGATTTCTGCGGCGTTAATATCCATGTTCAGCCTTTCATCGCCTGAGCGAGAGTATTCAAACGGGTGCGGATGGAGCTGTCGATCATCTGGCTGCCAATCTTGACAACAAGGCCGCCAAGGATCGACGGATCGACCTTCAGGTCAACCGCGACATCGCGGCCGACACGGGTTTTCAATGCCTTTTCCAGCGCCGTGACCTGTGTCTTGGCGAGGGGATGGGCGGAAACGACTTCGGCGCGGCTCTCTCCCTTGTGGTTGGAGAGCAGCGTTTCGAACGCGCGAATGGCCGCGCCAAGCTGGGAGAGACGGCGGCCTTGCGCCAGCACACCGAGGAATTTTCGGGTCAGGGCATCGATGCCCATCTTCTCGGCAACAGCGGCAATTGCCTTCGCCGCTGTGTCGCGGCCGATGACCGGGCTGGTGGTGAGGCCGCGAAGATCAGCCGATTCGGCAAGGGCGCGTTTCAACGCCGCGAGGCTTTGCGCTACCGAATCAAGCTGGTTGTTGTCGCGGGCCAGTTCGAACAAAGCCAGCGCGTAACGCCCGCTTAAGCTAGCCTGAATGCCGCCGGAATTCTCCACGCGCCTTTATACCTCCAGTTCGATATGTCGCGTTCGGGAACAGGGAAA
The DNA here is from genome assembly GCA_022652485.1 of Sphingobium sp. Taxonomy (GTDB): domain Bacteria; phylum Pseudomonadota; class Alphaproteobacteria; order Sphingomonadales; family Sphingomonadaceae; genus Sphingobium. The sequence goes on along the minus strand of JALCRK010000053.1, from coordinate 15,549 downwards.
AGCACATCGTGCCCCCCTCAAACGTGCGGGCCGGTTAGCAGGGGTCTTCCCCTGTTGCAAGATGGTCTAAAGGATTAGTTTGGCAATGACCCCCCGGCGGGCGCCTGAGCGGCTTTGCGCGAGCACCGATAGACCAGCCGTTCATTGGGCTGTGCTGGCAGGATGGCGCGCACCTGTGCCTGCATCTGTTGCAGGGAACCCAGCGCCGCGGGATCGGTGGTGCAGGCCTTGGCGCCGGGCCTGGTCACCATCTTGAGCGCCTGCTCTATCGTGGCGGAATCGGGAAGGAATCGCTCGATCCTGTATGTTCCGGTCGCGGGATCGAAGTTGGAAAGGGAGACGCTCTGGCCAGCGGCAACGCCAAGATGATTCCAGCCCTTGTCGGCCTCGACATATTGTACCGAGCCGTCGGCGCATCCGGTGGGCGTCCAGCGGATACTCGTGTCCTGTGTGTCGGAAAAGATGATGCGGCTGCGATTCTCGTCGATGCGGCAGATATTGTCGCCGTTGGCGTCATAGGCCGGTTCGGCCGCGGCGTCCGCGCTGTTGCCGTTGATCGGATAGCCCGCAACCCGGTCGTCGATGCTGGAGAAGGACGGGCGCAGGAAAAACGCGACCCCCGCCGCCAGGATCAGCACGCTGCCGCCGATCATCGCCCATTTGCGCTGGCGCGGCTTGTGTTCCGCGTTGAACATCATCGCGCCGCCCAGCGACAGGCCGCCCAGCAGCAGCAGGACGCCTGAAAGCGCGATCATGTTCTCGCGCGCGGAGAAGACTTCCTGCTCGGCATGGTCGCGGCGGACGGCGAGCGCCTTTTCCTGGGCCATCGCGCGTTGCTGCTCCTGCTGTTGCTGCGCCAGCTCGGCATCGGCGTTGCGCTTGGCTTCCAGCGCGTCGAGCTCCGCGATGCTGCGGCAGGGGACGGCGGTGCGCTGGAACTGGACACCCGCCTGCCGGAGGAAGGACGCGACCTCGCGGTCCGAAACCGCGAAGCCGAACTCCGCATCGGCCTCGCTCTCGGCCACTGAGCCCATGCTGTTGACGCCGAGCACGCGCCCGCAATCGTCCACCAAGGGGCCGCCACTGTTTCCCGCCGCCATCGGCGCGGTATGGAGAATGGTGTCGAAGGCCTGGGATGAGCGCCCGGTCGAAACCGTGCCGCTGGTCTTTACCGGCTCCAGAGGATGTACCATTTCATTGAGGTCGAGCCCCTGCGCCCGGTCGACCGCCGCAGGGTAGCCGATGGCGGTCACGCGCTGGCCATCGGTGACGGCGCCCGCATAGAAGGTGGTGACGGGCAGCTGGGCGTCCTTCACCTGGATCAGCGCCAGATCGTTGCCGGGAGAATAGGCGATCAGCTTGCCGCCATAGCCGCGCTTGCCCTCCGAGGGCACTATACCGATCACGAGGTTTTTCTCGCTGCGCATCAGCTCAACCACATGCGCGTTGGTCAGTATCTTGTCTGGGGCGACCGCGAAGCCCGTGCCGTGCCCCACGAAATAGGCCTGATCGCCGTTGGTGGCGATGAGCACGACCCGCACCACGCCGCGCACCGTGGCGGCGACATCCTGTTGTTCCGCCTGGGCAGGGAAGAGTGGCGCGAAGAGAAGCGCGCAAACGGCGAGCAGGCGAAGCACATACATCATTGGCGCGATATGTAGGGCTGGTCGCGGGCGAGGGCAATCATCCGATTTGAGCGTAAGAAACGGGAAGCACGGTTTTGTGCAGCCTTCTATTCTGGCGACATGCAACGAACAGGAGGCGAGAATGGCGTATAAGGTTTCCGGATTGGCGCGGGAAGACTTTGCGGAGCTGTTTGCTATGGGCGACGCCGAGCTAGCGGAGAGAAACGCGTGTCGGGTGCGGGCCACGGGCGACGGATTTCCCTGCCGGGTGTCGCTCAAGGATGCGGAGGCCGGCGACATGCTGATCCTTCTGCATCATGTAAGCCATGATGTCGCGACACCCTATCGATCGAGCTACGCCATTTATGTGAACGAGAGCTCGCGGGATGCTGCTCCCTATGTCGATACGACGCCTCCGGTTTTCGAGGGCAGGCCTATCGCATTGAGAGGCTTTGATGCGGACGGTATGCTCAAGGCGGCGTCGCTGGCGGCGCCAGGGCAGGCGGATGCCAAAATCAGGGAAGTGTTGGCGAACCCCGAAATCGCCTATATCCATGCCCACAACGCGGCGCATGGCTGCTATTCTGCCAGAATTGACCGTTATGATGATTAACGAAGAACATGCCTATTCCGCCGTAACGGCGCGCGACAAGGCGCATGACGGGCGCTTCGTGTTTGCGGTGCGTTCGACCGGCATCTACTGCAAGCCGAGCTGCCCGGCGCGGCGGCCGAGGCGCGATAACGTTGCCTTCTTCGATAACGCGGAGGCGGCACGGGCGGCGGGCTTTCGTGCCTGTATGCGGTGCAGGCCGGATGATGTGGCGCGCGAAGCTGTTGCGGTGGAGAAGGCGTTGAAGATGCTGGATGCCATGGAGCAACATCTGCCCCTGGAGCAGCTGGCCGCAGCGGTGGGCTATGCGCCGCACCACTTCCAGCGTCTGTTCACGCAGGCGGTAGGGATCAGCCCTGCCGCATATGGACGTGGCCTCAGGGCCGCGAGGGCACAGGCTGCCCTGCAACAGGGGGATCGGATTACGGATGTGGTGTATGATTCCGGGTACGGAGCACCCAGCCGCTTTTACGAGGATGCGAGGAGCAGAATGGGCATGACACCGGGCGCAGCCAGACGAGGCGGAGCGGGGGAGCGCATCCGCGCCGCAGTGGTCACTACATCGCTGGGGCCGCTGCTGATTGCGGCGACGGACAAGGGATTGTGCCGCATCGCGTTCGATGAGGATGAAGGCCATCTCCGCTCCCGCTTCCCCCACGCGGAAATAGCCCCGGCTGATGCAGCGTTCGGCGCGTGGGCGCGCCAGGTGGTGGAGCTGGTGGACAATCCCGCGCGGATCAGCGCTGACCTCCCCCTCGATGTGCGCGGCACGGCCTTTCAGCAGGCCGTATGGCGGGCTCTGCGCGCCATCCCGGCGGGAGAGACGCGTACCTATGCGCAGATCGCCAGCGCCGCCGGGCGTCCGCAGGCGGTGCGCGCGGCGGGAACGGCCTGTGGCGACAACGCGCTGGCCGTAGTCATTCCCTGCCACCGGGTGCTGCGCAGCGATGGCGGCCTTGGCGGCTATGCCTATGGGCTTGAACGCAAGCGGGTTTTGCTGGATCGTGAAAGGGATGGCGGATAGCCTTTTGTCCCTTGCCAAGCGGGTTTGCGTTAACCCCGATTTGCCGCTAGTGGGCGGGCATGACTCAGCCACGCACACTCTATGAAAAAATCTGGGATGCCCATGTCGTCGAAAAGCGGGATGACGGCACCTGCCTCATCTATATCGATCGGCACCTTGTTCATGAAGTGACCAGCCCGCAGGCGTTCGAAGGTCTGCGCATGTCTGGCCGCAGGGTACGCCGCCCGGATCTGACGCTGGCGGTGCCGGATCATAACCTGCCGACCACCGCGCGTGTCGACGCGGCGGGCAACCGCCTGCCGATCGCAGACCCCGAGAGCGCGCAGCAGCTCGCCGCGCTGGAGAAGAACGCGCCGGAATTCGGTATCAAATATATCGGCGCGACCGACAAGGAGCAGGGCATCGTTCACGTGATTGGGCCGGAGCAGGGCTTCACGCTGCCCGGAACAACCCTCGTGTGCGGAGACAGCCATACGGCGGCGCATGGCGCGCTGGGCGCTTTGGCGTTCGGCATCGGCACCAGCGAGGTCGAGCATGTGCTCGCGACGCAGACCTTGTTGCTGGCGCCCAGCAAGACCATGGAAATCCGCGTGGAGGGCACGCTCGGCGCAGGCGTGACGCCCAAGGACGTGATCCTGCACGTCATCGGCGTGATCGGCACGGCGGGCGGCACCGGCCATGTGATCGAATATCGCGGCAATGTGTTCGAGGAAATGTCGATCGAGGGGCGGTTGACCGTTTCCAACATGTCGATCGAGGGCGGCGCGCGCGCGGGGCTGTTCGCGCCGGACGAAAAGACCTTTGCCTATCTGAAGGGACGCCCGATGGCGCCCAAGGGGGCGGACTGGGATGCGGCGGTCGCCTATTGGAAGACCCTCGCCACCGATGCGGGCGCGACTTTCGACCGCTCGGTCGTCATCGATGCCGCCGACATCGCGCCCACCGTCACCTGGGGCACCAGCCCCGAGGACGTTGTCGCCATCACCAGCACGGTTCCCGCGCCGGATAGCTTCTCCGACCCGTCCAAACGCGCCGCGGCGGAAAAGGCGCTTGATTATATGGGCCTCACTGCCGGGCAGCGGATGCAGGACGTTACCGTGCAGCACGTCTTCATCGGTAGCTGCACCAACAGCCGGATCGAGGATCTGCGCGCCGCCGCCGCGATTGCCAAGGGCCGCAAGGTCGCGCCCGGAATCAAGCAGGCGCTGATCGTGCCCGGTTCCGGTCTGGTGAAACTCCAGGCCGAGGCCGAGGGGCTGGATCGCATTTTCATCGAGGCGGGATTTGAGTGGCGCGAGCCGGGCTGCTCGATGTGTCTTGCGATGAACCCCGACAAGGTGCCCGCAGGTGAGCGGTGCGCCTCCACCTCCAACCGCAATTTCATGGGGCGGCAGGGGCCGGGTGCGCGCACGCACCTCCTCTCTCCCGCGATGGCTGCGGCGGCGGCGATCACCGGGCATCTGACCGACATAAGAGAGCTGGTGGGAGAGGCGGCATGAAGCGGGCGTTCTGGATATTGGCGCTGGGGGCGATCCTGAGCGCGGTGATGGCGGCGACGGTGGGCCGGGCAGAGGATGACACGATGACAGTCGCGGAACGGCAGGCAGAACGCTGATGGAACCTATCAAGACTGTTGACGGCCGCGCTTATCCGCTGGGTGTAAAGAATGTCGACACCGACATGGTCATCGCCGCGAAATGGCTGAAGGGCATCACGCGCGCGGGCCTGGGGAAGGGCGCGTTCGAGGCATTGCGTGCCGAACCGGGCAATGTGTTCGACGATCCCGCCTATGCGGGCAGCCCCATCCTCATTGCGGGGGATAATTTCGGCTGCGGATCGAGCCGCGAGCACGCCGCATGGGCGCTCACCGACATGGGCGTGAAGGTCGTGATCGCGCCCAGCTTTTCGGATATTTTCGCGAGCAACGCGTTCAAGAACGGAATCCTGACTGTCGCGCTGCCGCAGGAGGCGGTCGACAGGCTGATGGACGTGGCGAAGACCGACCCCATCCATGTCGATCTCGAGGCGCAGAGCGTCACCACGCCGTTTCAGGATCGTTTTTCGTTCGAGATCGATCCGTTCCGCAAGTCCTGCCTGCTGGGGGGGCTGGATGAGATCGGCCTCACGCTCGCGCGCACGGACAGCATCGGCGCGTTCGAAACCGCGCGCGCCAAAGATCAGCCGTGGCTCGCGCCAGCGCTTGCCTGAGCGGGGTCGCGATCCTATCTAATACTCAAGACAACAGCTAAACTGGGGCACTACATGACTGACTTTCAGGACCGCGAGCGCGCATTCGAAGCCAAGTTCGCGCATGATGAGGAAATGCAGTTCCGTATCATCGCGCGCCGCAACCGGCTGCTCGGCGAATGGGCCGGGGCGAAGATGGGGCTGACTGCCGCCGAAACCGATGCCTATGCGAAGGCTGTCGTGCAGGCGGATTTCGAGGAAGCGGGCGACGAGGACGTGATCCGCAAGCTGCTCGGTGATCTCACCGGTGCGGGCATCGAGATCGATGAGCCGACTGTGCGCGCCGCGCTGCAGGAGCAGGAAGTGATCGCCCGCCGCATGTTCATCGAACCGCAGGGATAAGGCCGGTTCTATGCCGATGGCGGCGGATGATATCGTGGAACTGATCCGGGCCGGGATTCCGGACGCGAAGGTCGAAATCACCGATCTGCGCGGCGATGGCGATCATTATGCCGCCCGGGTCGAGGCGGAGAGCTTCCGGGGGCTTTCCCGCGTCAAGCAGCATCAGGCCGTTTACGCGGCGCTGGGTGGCCGGATGGGCGGCGTGCTTCACGCCTTGCAACTGACGACCGGCGTTCCCACCTCTTGAAAAGTCGCGCATAGAGACGCCGTGCCATGAGGAAATGACAAATGAGTCAGGAAGTTCACTCCCGTATTGCCCAGCTGGTCGAGGGCAATGATGTCGTATTGTTCATGAAGGGAACGCCGCTGTTCCCGCAATGCGGCTTTTCGAGCCGCGCCATAGCGATTCTCGATCATCTGGGCACCGAATATGAAACGGTCGATGTGCTCCAGGATCAGGAGATCCGTCAGGGCATCAAGCACTATTCGGATTGGCCGACCATCCCGCAGCTCTATGTGAAGGGCGAGTTCGTCGGCGGCAGCGATATCATGATGGAAATGTATGAATCGGGCGAGCTACAACAGCTTTTCGCCGATAGCGGACTTACCAGCGCAAATTAGGCCAGCGCAAGCTAGCCCAGCGCAAACTAGGCCAGCGCTTATCGAGATTTCGCACCTGCCAGGTGGACCGGGTGGGGGATGCGCGGCGGAGACAGGGCCGGCAACATCCCCCTTGGTCGGTAGGTTGGGTATCCGGAACTTTGCACGGTGCGTGCCAGTTCACCAATATGTCGGGAAATTGGCCAGTTTGCGTGGTTAACGGGATTTTCATCTCACGCCGGTCTGTAAAAAATACCGACATATTTGCCGCCTCTCCGCATAAGCCTCTGAGAGGTCTTGCCAGATAGGCGCAGACGAGCGCATGGAGGCATATGGCCGCGCCCTTTGATCTTGAAAACCTCCCGACCGGACAAGCGATGCCGTTGTCGCCGCTCGTTGCCCGCGTGCTCGCCCCCAATCCCTCGCCTTTTACCTATACGGGCACGCAAAGCTATGTGATTGGCCGGGATGACGTGGCGATACTCGATCCCGGCCCGACGGATGACGCCCATCTGGATGCGCTGATCGCGGCCGTCGCGGGCCGCCCGGTCCGTGCCATCGTCTGCACACATACCCACCGGGATCACAGCCCCGCCGCCGCCCTCTTGGCCAACCATCTGAGGGCGCCGGTCATCGGCTGCGCGCCGCTGACGCTGGACGATGATGGTCCGCGCGCGGACGCCGCTTTCGATGCCGGCTATCGGCCCGACGATGTGTTGGCCGATGGCGCCTTGCTGTCGGGCGACGGCTGGACGATCGAGGCGGTGGCAACGCCGGGGCATACATCGAACCATCTCTGCTACGCGCTGCGCGAGGAGCGGGGACTGTTCACCGGGGATCATGTGATGGGCTGGTCCACCAGTATCGTCTCGCCGCCGGACGGCGACATGGCTGACTATATGCGCTCGATGCAGAAGCTGCTGGGACGCGAAGACGCCGTGTATTTTCCCGCCCACGGCGACGCGGTGGAAAACCCGCACCGGCTGGTACGCGGGATGATGGGGCACCGCAAGCATCGCGAGGGCCAGATTTTGCGCCATCTGGGCGAGGCTGAAGCCGGGCGCAGTATCGCCGACATGGTGCCGGAGATGTACAAGGGGGTCGACAAGCGCCTCCATCCGGCCGCCGCGCGCTCGGTGCTGGCGCATCTGCTTGACCTGGAGCAGCGCGGGCTGGCACATCATGTGGGGCAAGACGTGTGGAGGGCCGCGCAATAATGAAAAAGCTGATTGTTCCCATCATCATAGGGCTGGTGATGTTCGGCGCGGCCTTCGGCGGGGCGTTTTATTTCTTTCGCTCGGAAAAGGCGAAGGAAGAGGCCGCTATTGAATCGATCCGCGCTACGGTGCTCGCCGCGTTGCAGAAACAGGGCAAGGCGGTGGTTTATACCGGCCGCGTGGTTGCGGTCGCCGCTCCCGCTGCGGATGCGGAACCTGTAACGGAGGCTGACCATCCGCCCGAAGGCGCGGCGGAGGGCCATGCTCCCGCGCCAGCCGGCAAGGCGGAAGCCGAACATGCGCCCACGCCCGCCCATGCCCCGGCGGGACATGCTCAGCCCGCCGAGTCCGCTCCCGAAGCGGCGCAGCCCCACAGCACTGGCGGCGGCTTTGCCATCGTCCCCGCCACGGTGCGCTATGAGCTGGATTACAAGGCGATCCGCAAGCAGGATGTGGTTTGGGATGAGGAAGCGAAGGCGCTGAAGGTCACGCTGCCCGCCATCACCATCGCCGAGCCGGAGATCGATGGCGCGAATATCCGCCAGATCGGCGGATCTGCGCCGGAGGCCGCGATCCGCAAGGGGGCGCTCGGCGCGTTGCTCGAACAGGCGCGGGAAGAGGGGATATTGGGGCAGGCCCGCGAGACCGCGCGATCGATGGTCGAGCGTGCGTTCGCCCTGCCGATGCAGGTCGAAGGGGTGAAGGCGCCCAAGGTGATCGTCCGCTTTGCCGATGAGCCGGAGGACGAGGAAGACGAGGGCGGCGGGGGCGCGGGCGCGGGCGGTTCAGGCCATCACTGAACCGCAAGTACGGCCGGTGCGTGAGGCGCATCGCTTTCGTGCTGCCAGTCCGCACGCCGCTTCAGCCACGGGTTGAGATAGAGCAGCGGCAGTTTGTAGAGGATGAGGCTCTTGTGGACGAAGGCATCGGCCAGCCGCTCGCGCCATGAAGGTTGCCGCCCGCCATGCGCGTTCAGCCAGTCGTCATAGGGCATCCAGTGGCTTGGCTCGTCACGCTCCACCACCTTGAAGAGCTGATAGAGCGGGCGCTCCTCGCGGATGACCTTCATCGAAAGCAGCTTGTCCACCTGCCACATGCCACGCTGCTCGGTCAGCAAGATCACCCGGCACAGGCGGTGGAAAAGGTCGTCGGACGCGATCACGGCATCCGTATCCAGCCCGTCTATGTCGCAGCCGAAGGTGAGGCGGATCATCCGGTCGATATGCGCGCAGGTCTTGTCCACCGCATAGGGCTTATAGCCGCGCAGCTCGAAATAGCGGCGGAACATGTGGTAATGCTTTTCCTCGTCCGCCCTGTGCTTTTCCACCGCTGCAACGAACCCGGCGGCGTCTGGATGGCGCGCATGTACTGCTTCGAGTACACGATCGAGGCTCGAATAGCCGCGATGCTCGTTGAAAATATAGATCGACCCCAATATGTCGAGGTAACGGCGGCGTAAGGCTGCGAACATGGATTAGCATCTCATGCGGAAGAGGACGCGTCAAACAGATTGCGTCATGTCGCATCCAAGGAAGGAAAGAGTCGGATGACTGCTCAACCCGTTGAATCACTTGCGGGAATTGATGTGCTGGCGGAGATCAACCGGCTGCGGAAAGAGCGCAATGCGGTCATTTTGGCGCATTATTATCAAAAGCCCGAGATCCAGGATCTTGCCGATTTCGTCGGAGACTCGCTGGAGTTGTCAAAAAAGGCGGCGGCGACCGATGCGGACGTGATCGTTTTTTCCGGCGTGCGCTTCATGGCGGAGACGGCGAAGATATTGTCGCCGGACAAGATCGTCGTGCTGCCCGATATGGATGCGGGCTGTTCGCTGGAGGATAGCTGCCCGCCGGACAAGTTCGCCGCGTTTCGCGCCGAGCACCCGGATCATATCGCGCTGACCTACATCAACTGCTCGACGGAAGTGAAGGCGCTCAGCGACATCATCGTCACCAGCAGCAGCGCGGAGAAGATCCTCAGCCAGATCCCGAAGGAGCAGAAGATCATCTTCGGGCCGGACCGGCATCTGGGCGGCTATCTGGCGCGCAAGACCGGGCGGGATATGCTGCTCTGGCCCGGCGTGTGCATCGTGCACGAGGCGTTCAGCGAGACGGAGCTTTTGAAGCTGAAGGCGCAGCACCCGGACGCGCCGGTCGCCGCCCACCCGGAATGCCCGGCCTATATCCTCGATCATGCGGATTATGTGGGGAGCACCAGCGGAATATTGGAGTTTTCCAAGACCATGCCGGGAGACACGCTGATCGTCGCGACCGAGCCGCACATCATCCACCAGATGGAAAAGGCGATGCCGGAGAAGATCTTCATCGGCGCGCCGGGCGCGGATGGCAACTGCAACTGTAATATATGCCCTTACATGGCATTGAACACGCTGGAGAAAATCTACCTCTGCCTGCGTGACCTCACCCCGCGCATCGAGATAGAGGAGGAACTGCGCCTGCGCGCCAAGAAGAGCCTCGACCGGATGCTGGAACTGGCGGCGGGGACCGTGGGACAGGGCGATCTGGGGGCGCGTTCATGAGTTTTGTGCTGGAGAGGTTCGATCTCCCCGCCTTCATCGCATCCACGCTGGCCGAAGACCTTGGTGGGCCGGTAGGGGCCGGCGGGCGGGATGTCACGTCGGAGAGCGTGATCCCGGCGGAGGCGCGTTTTACCGGCGTGATGGACAGCCGTGACGCGGTGACGGTCGCGGGCCTGCCGCTCGCGGAAGCCTTTTTCCGCGCGCTCGACCCTGAGGTCGAGATCGAGATACTGGTGGGCGAGGGGGAGCAGGTTTCCGCTGGCACTGATCTGATGCGGCTTTCGGGCAATGCGCGCGCGCTGCTCACCGCCGAGCGGTCCGCGCTCAATACGGTGCAGCATCTGACCGGCATCGCCACGATGACGCGCCAATATGTCGACAGGATCGCAGGTACGGGCGCGATCCTGCTCGATACGCGCAAGACGATTCCCGGCCTGCGCGTGCTGGAGAAATATGCGACGCGCACCGGCGGCGCGACCAATCATCGCATGGGCCTGTGGGACGCGGCGATGATCAAGGACAATCACGTCGCGGTGGCAGGGTCCATCGGGCAGGCGGTGGGCGCGGCCAAGGCGGCGGGCATAGCGCAGATCATCGTCGAGGTGGATCGGGTCGACCAGATCGAGCCGGCCATAGCGGCGGGTGCGACGCATCTGCTGCTCGATAATATGGACGCGGCGACGCTGCGCGGGGCGGTGACCTTGGTGGGCGGGCGCGTGCCAACCGAGGCTTCGGGCGGCGTGCGGCTCGATACCATCCGCGCGATCGCCGAAAGCGGCGTCACCTATATCAGCGTCGGGCGATTGACACAGAGCGCGCCTGCCGCCGACATTGGGCTGGATTTTGCCGCGGCCTGAACTCGCGCTGGCTCTGGCGGCTGGCCTCGCGCTGGCGGCGCCGATGCTCGCACACGCTCAGGCGACCTCCTGCACCCTGCCGGAGCGCATCAACCCGCCACGTTCCGGCAGCACGCCCCGGCCCGATCAGGTGCGGCGCATGGCGATCACCGGCTATACGCTGGCGCTGTCGTGGACGCCGCAATTCTGCGCCCGCGCCGATGGCTATGACATGCAGTGCGATCCCCGAATCGGCCGCTTCGGCTTTGTGCTGCACGGCCTGTGGCCGGATGGCGAGGGCAGCCAATGGCCCCAGTTCTGCGCGCCTGCCGCGCCGGTGAGCCGGGATGTGATCGCGCGGAACATCTGCATGATGCCCTCGATCCGCCTGATGCAGCATCAATGGGCGAAGCATGGCACCTGCATGGCCCGCACCCCGGAGGACTATTACCATCGCGCCCGAACGGTGTTCGAGGCTCTCAAGCTGCCCGATATGGCGTATTTTGCCAAGCAGTACCGCATCACTGCGGGCGATGTGGCGGGTGCGATAGCCCGCAAGAATCCTGGCATGAGAATCGAGATGGTCCGGGTTCAGACGAGCGACTACGGCTCGCTGAGCGAGGTCTGGATCTGCCTCGACAAGGCGTTCAAGCCGACGCGCTGCCCCAGCGGAAAGGCCGGGGTATCGCTCAACGCACGCATTGTCGTCAGAACACATTACTGAATTTCGGAGAATGGACTGGTGGAGCCTAGCGGGATCGAACCGCTGACCTCCTGCATGCCATGCAGGCGCTCTCCCAGCTGAGCTAAGGCCCCGTCCATGTCGTGCGCCGTTCTGGAGAGACGGCGCGGGATCTTTTTACCACCGCATCGACCCGATCCCTGGGCCGTTTTGTCTGCGGAGGCGCTGCCTTTAGGCGAGCAGCCTCCCTAATTGCAAGTGGTTAATTGTTAATTATCGTCATCGCCTTCACTATCGCCTGCTTCGAGGCCCAGATCGTCGTCGCCGCCGAGATCGACCTCGTTATCAGGCGAATCGCCGTCATCATCGACATCGAGGTCCAGATCCAGATCGGGATCGACCACCGCCAGATCGTCATCCGCAACCTCGGCCTGCTTGGCGGGCGCGATTTCCTCATAGGGCAGCGGCTGCTTCGACTTCAGCACGGGTTCGGGTTCCCAGGAAACGCCGCAGGAAATGCAGGTTACCGGAGAATCCTTGCCGAGGTCATAGAAGCGCGTCGCGCATTTCGGGCAGGTCCGTTTCGTGCCCCATTCAGGCTTCACCATGTGCCGCCTACCATCCTTTTCCAAGCCAGTGCGAATATGCAAAACTGAGACGTGCAGAAGTTCCGCCGCTCATGAAGACGCGCGCCTTGCCATAGCCGGGCCGCGCTGTCAAAAGCCGGATCGATTTTTTATCGGGAAAGCCTGAATTCGATGACTTCAACCAGCGAGCATAGCCTGCCGCGTCCAGCCACGTTCGTCGCCCCGCCGCGCGGACTATCCGGCACGATATCCGTTCCGGGCGACAAGAGCATATCCCACCGCGCGCTGATGTTTTCGGCCCTGGCGGTGGGGCGAAGCCGGGTCGAGGGCTTGCTCGAAGGCGAGGATGTGCTTTCCACCGCCGCAGCCTTGCGGGCGATGGGCGCGCGGATCGAGCGCGACGCGGGCGGTGTGTGGCATATTGATGGCGTCGGGGTGGGCGGACTGCTCCAGCCGGAAACCGCGCTCGACATGGGCAATAGCGGCACCTCGACCCGGCTGCTGATGGGCCTGCTCGCCAGCCATGATCTTACCGCCACCTTCATCGGCGATGCGTCCTTGAGCAAGCGGCCGATGGGCCGGGTGATCGAACCCCTGTCGCTGATGGGCGCGGAGTTCACCTCTTCACCGGGCGGGCGCTTGCCGCTGACGATGCGCGGGATCGTGCCTGCCGTGCCGATTGAATATCGCCTGCCGGTCGCGTCGGCGCAGGTGAAGTCCGCCGTTCTGCTGGCGGGATTGAACACGCCGGGCATCACCCGCGTGATTGAGCCGGAGCCGACGCGCGACCATAGCGAGCGGATGTTGCGCGGCTTCGGCGCCGAACTGACGGTGGAGCGGGATGCGGACGGGGCGCGGATTATCTCGATTCGCGGTGAGGCGGAACTGAAGCCGCAGCAGATACTTGTGCCCGGCGATCCTTCCTCTGCCGCCTTTCCGATTGTGGCGGCTCTGCTCGTGCCTGGATCGGACGTGACGATCACCGGCATCGGGATGAACGAAACGCGTACCGGGCTTATCAAGCTGTTGCAGGCGATGGGCGGCAATATCACGCTGCTCAACGAACGCGAGGCGGGCGGCGAGCCGGTGGCGGACATCCGGGTGCGGGCATCGCAGTTGCAGGGCGCGGAGAATGATCCGGCCGACGCGCCGAGCATGATCGACGAGTTTCCGATTGCCTTCGTTGCGGCAGCGCTCGCCAAGGGGCGCAGCGTCTTTCGCGGGCTGGAGGAGCTGCGCGTCAAGGAGAGCGATCGCATCGCCGTGATGGCGGCGGGTCTGCGTCAGATCGGCGGCATGGTCGAGGAGACCACCGATGGCCTTATAATCGATGGCACCGGCGGCGAGCCGCTGGAGGGCGGCGGCCCTATCGTCACCCATCTCGATCACCGCATCGCGATGAGCTTCGCGGTCGCTGGCCTGGCAAGCTATCAGGGTGTGACGATCGACGACATGCGCCCCGTGGCGACAAGCTTCCCCGGCTTTGTCGATCTGCTGCGGGCCTTGGGCGCTCTGTCATGAACGGCACACTGGCAAATGTCGTGGGCCTGATGGGGAGCGCACTGTTCATCACCGCCTTCCTGTACAGTAACATGGCGCAATCGATGAACTTCGTGCTGTTCAACATATTGAATCTGGCTGGAGCTTTTCTGCTTATTCTTTCGCTGAGTGTGCATTTCAATCTGGCGGCGATGGTGATGGAGATCGCCTGGGCCATCATTGCGAGCTTTGGTCTCGTGAAAGCATTGCGAGCGCGCAGGCCATGATCATCGCTGTTGATGGCCCCGCTGCGAGCGGTAAAGGCACGATCGCCCGCGCTCTCGCCACGCATTATGGTCTGCCGCATCTTGATACGGGGCTGCTCTATCGCGCGGTGGGGCTGACCCTCCTGCGCGCGGGCGGCGATCCGGAAAGCGAAGCGGATGCGGCGGCGGCGACCACCTTCCCGGACTCTGTGCTGGCTGATCCCGAATTGCGAACCGAGGCGACCGGCGCGCTCGCGTCGCGCGTATCGGCCCATGCCGCCGTGCGTGCTGCGCTGATGGCGCGGCAGCGGGCGTTCGCGCATCAGCCGGGCGGGGCGGTGCTTGACGGGCGGGACATTGGGACAGTGATCGCGCCGGAGGCGGGCGCCAAGCTCTATGTCACCGCATCCCCGCGTGTCAGGGCGGAGCGGCGTGCGCGTGAGATGGAGCGGATGGGGCAAACGCCGGACATTCCCGCAATGGAGGCGGAGATCATGGCCCGCGACGCGCGCGATATGGGGCGCGACAACGCACCGCTCGCGCAGGCGGAAGACGCGGACTTGCTAGATACCAGCGAATTGAGTATAGACGAGGCTATCCAGCGGGCGATCGCTCTCGTGGATGCACGGTTGAAACGTCACCGGCAAGAGTGACGGTTGGAGGCGCCCGGTTTTTCCGTGCGCCCTTTTGTGCGTTTCACGTAATCGACGGAAGCATCTTCCGCAGGATGTTCGTACGGCATGGGGCCGTGCGGGCAATGTGCAAGCCAAAGACCCTCGGATACAACCGGGTGGCCTGCAATGACGTGAAAAAGGATTGAACTCTATGGCCTCTACGGCATTTCCGTCGCGTGATGATTTCGCGGCGCTTCTCAATGAATCTTTCGGCGGTGCGGATGGCGGCTTTGAAGGCCGCGTCGTCAAGGGCACCGTAACCGGCGTCGAGAACGATATGGTTCTCATCGATGTCGGCCTCAAGAGCGAAGGCCGTGTGGCGATGCGCGAGTTCGCAATGCCCGGCATGAAGGCCGACATCAAGGTCGGCGACGAAGTCGAGGTCTATGTCGATCGCGTCGAAAACGCGCATGGCGAAGCCGTCCTCTCGCGTGACCGCGCCCGCCGCGAAGCCGCGTGGGACAAGCTCGAAGCCGAATTCCAGGAAAATACCCGCGTCGAGGGCGTCATCTTCGGCCGCGTCAAGGGCGGCTTCACCGTCGATCTCGATGGCGCCGTGGCGTTTCTGCCGGGCAGCCAGGTCGATATCCGCCCCGTGCGCGACGTCACCCCGCTGATGGACATTCCGCAGCCGTTCCAGATCCTCAAGATGGACCGTCGCCGTGGCAATATCGTCGTTTCGCGCCGCGCGATCCTTGAGGAGAGCCGCGCCGAGCAGCGCACCGGCCTCATTCAGAACCTCGCCGAGGGTCAGATCATCGAGGGTACGGTCAAGAACATCACCGACTACGGCGCGTTCGTCGATCTGGGCGGCATCGATG
>JALCRK010000052.1:5000-17822 GCA_022652485.1 Sphingobium sp. | reverse complement strand
CCGCATGGTGGATGGCCGGAAAACAAGGTCTTGGCCAACGCCATGCGGCATAATCCGGGTTACGGCATTATGGCCCTTATGCCGATATCGGCATAAGTCGCACGTTTCAATGTTCCCAGGCGCGCTGTTCGGCCCGACCTTCGCCGATCAGACCGAAGTGCAGATTCGCAACCATGCGCTGGAAAGCGGCTGCTTCGTCATCAACGCGACCGGCTGGCTGACCGACGAGCAGATCGCCAAGATCTCGGGTGAGAACGGCGCGGCGACCATGATCCGCGGCGGCAGCATCACCGCGATTATCGATCCAGAGGGTCGGCATGTGGTTCCGCCGCTCTCCTCCGGCGAGGGTATCCTCATCGCCGACCTCAATCTCGACCTCAACTTGGGCCGCAAGCGCCTGATGGACTCGGTCGGTCACTTCTCGCGCCCCGAGCTGCTGCGGTTGCTGATGACCAACCCGGCGACATCGCCGGCGGTGGCGGCGCAAGACCTAACGCCCGAGCAGATCGCCAAGGCGCTCAAGCTCGTCAACACCGCCGCCACCAATGCCGTGTCCACCCAGGCTGAGGCCTGATCGCGCGTTTCATCTTCGCCAGCATGTTACAAATTCGTGTCCGATCCATCCTATGCGCGGTAACTGACGAACCTCGATAGAACAGGAAGCGGCCACTCGCCGACGATCATGAACTAACACGCTTTGTCCGGGGATCGCGTAACAGGGTTCGCCATCAGGGCGGGCATCCGTTCCTTCAGCAGATCGACCAAATGCCGGACATTGGGCGAGAGGTGCCGCCGCTGAGGATAGACAGCCCACACTGGTTCATCGGGCGGTGCGCATTCTTCGAGCAGTGGCACAAGCTCCCCCGCCTCGACATGGGTGCGAACATAATAATCGGGAAGCTGGCAAATCCCCAGATCCGCCAGGGCGGCGTTCAGCACTGCGTGTCCATTGTTACAGGCCCATCTGCCTCGGGGTGTGTAAACCTGCTCCTTGCCGGCATCCACAAAATGCCAGCTTGTCGAAGAGCCGATCAGGCAATCATGGTGCTTGAGATCCATGATCGACCCTGGCACGCCACTCTTGTGGAGATAGGCGGGCGAGGCGCAAGTGAACAGCCGCCGGGACGCGATCCTTGTCCCGATGAAGCGCGAGTCTGCCAGATTGCCGGTACGGATGGCGAGGTCATATCCCTCTCCAATCAGGTCGGCGATCCGGTTGCTGAGATCGATCGACAGGCGCACCTCGGGATAACGCGCCGCAAAATCGTTGAGAATGGGGATCAGCGCATATTCGCCCAGCGCCACCGAGCAGGTGATGCGCAGCAACCCATGAGGCGTGCCCGCATTGCTGATCATAGTCAGCGCCTCGTCCCGCGCGGAAAGAATTCCCTGGCACCGTTCCAGAAAGATAATGCCCGTTTCGGTGAGGCGCACCTTCCGGGTTGTGCGATAGAACAGCTGCGCCTGCAGTTGTGACTCCAGATGAGCAATGGCGCGACTCACATGGGTAGTGGAAGCACCAAGCGCCTTGGCTCCACCCGCAAAAGTCCCATTGACGGCCACCGCGACGAACTCGTCGATACCGCGCCAAGATGATTTCATCATTATCCCTCCATAGGGATTAAAAATTCCGATTTGCCTTATTATCCCGGAATCGGCGCTTGTGATAGACAAGGCAATCAAATTCTTCGGGAGAGTTAAATTGAAAACGCGTGCCGCCGTCGCTTTCGAGGCAAAGAAGCCGCTGGAAATCGTTGAAGTCGATCTGGAAGGCCCGAAGGCGGGCGAAGTTCTGGTCGAAATCATGGCGACAGGCATCTGCCACACCGACGCCTATACGCTCGACGGATTCGACAGCGAGGGCATTTTCCCCTCGATCCTGGGCCATGAAGGTGCGGGCGTGGTACGCGAAGTTGGCGCGGGCATGCTGAGCGTGAAGCCCGGGGATCATGTGATCCCGCTCTACACGCCCGAATGCCGCCAGTGCAAAAGCTGCCTTTCGGGCAAGACCAACCTCTGCACCGCTATCCGCGCGACACAGGGCAAGGGCCTGATGCCGGACGGCACCAGCCGCTTCAGCTACAAGGGCCAGCAGATCTTCCACTATATGGGCTGCTCGACCTTCTCGAACTTCACCGTACTGCCCGAGATCGCGGTGGCGAAGATCCGCGAGGACGCGCCTTTCCAGTCGAGCTGCTATATCGGCTGTGGCGTCACCACCGGCGTGGGCGCGGTGATCAACACCGCCAAGGTGCAGGTGGGTGACAATGTCGTGGTGTTCGGCCTGGGCGGCATCGGCCTCAACGTGATTCAGGGAGCACGGCTGGCGGGCGCCAACAAGATCATCGGCGTCGACATCAACCCTGACCGCGAGGAATGGGGTCGCAAATTCGGCATGACCGCGTTCCTCAACTCCAAGGGCATGAGCCGCGAGGATGTGGTCGCGAAGATCGTCGAGATGACCGACGGCGGCGCGGACTATACCTTCGATGCAACCGGCAACACCGAGGTGATGCGCACCGCTCTGGAGGCCTGCCATCGCGGCTGGGGCACCAGCATCATCATCGGCGTCGCGGAAGCAGGCAAGGAGATTACCACCCGCCCGTTCCAGCTCGTCACCGGGCGCAACTGGCGTGGCACCGCGTTCGGCGGAGCCAAGGGCCGCACCGACGTGCCCAAGATCGTCGACATGTATATGCAGGGCAAGATCGAGATCGACCCGATGATCACCCATGTCATGGGCCTTGAGGAGATCAACACCGCGTTCGACCTGATGCACGCGGGCAAGAGCATCCGGAGCGTGGTTGTCTATTGACCCCGCCTTCCGGGGCGTCGACAATTCCGGTGCCCGCAAGGGTGCATAGGGAGACACTCAAATGTATAGCCACAACATGGTCGGCTCGAACGACATTGCGCGCTCGAAAGTATTTTACGACGCCCTGTTCGCAGTAATGGGCGGCAAGCCAGCGATCATCGACGATAAAAATCGTCTGATCTATCTTCACAAGGGCAGTACTTTCATGGTCACTGCGCCGCTGGACGGTCAACCTGCGACCGCCGGAAACGGATGCACCATCGGCTTTGCGATGGACTCGCCCGAACAGGCGGATGCCTGGCATAAAGCTGGCGTCGAGAGCGGCGGCAAAGCGATCGAAGACCCGCCGGGTGTAAGAGATATGGCGTTCGGGAAGCTTTATCTCGCCTATTTGCGCGACCCGGACGGCAACAAGCTGTGCGCGCTCTATCGCGTGCCAGCCTGACCATATGGAGGCCATCTCGATATCCCGCAGCCACGGCGGCACTCAGGGCGTCTATAGGCACGCCTCCTCCGCGACCGGAACCGGGATGACCTTTGCCGTGTTCGTGCCCGATCATACGGCAGGCGCGAAGCTGCCGGTGCTGTGGTATCTTTCGGGCCTGACCTGCACCCATGCGAATGTCATGGAAAAAGGCGAATTCCGTGCCGCCTGCACGCGGCACGGGATCATCTTCGTCGCGCCGGACACATCCCCGCGCGGCGAGGATGTTCCGGACGATCGCGCAGGCGCCTATGATTTCGGGCTCGGCGCGGGTTTCTATGTCGATGCGACCCAAGAGCCGTTCGCACGACATTATCGGATGCGCGAGTATGTCGAGCGGGAGCTGCCGGAATTGATCGCCGCCGAATTTCCCGTCAACATGGCGCGGCAGGGCATTACCGGGCACAGCATGGGCGGGCACGGCGCACTCACCATATCGCTGCGCAATCCCGGGCGCTTCAAGAGCACATCAGCCTTCGCGCCGATCGTGTCGCCCCTGAACTGCCCCTGGGGCCATAAGGCGCTCGGCGGCTATCTCGGTGAGGACCACACGGCATGGGCGGACTATGACGCCTGCGCACTGATCGACAAGGGCGCCCGCCTCCCCGATCTGCTGGTCGATCAGGGCGACGCAGACAATTTCCTCGACGAACAACTGAAAACGCACCTGTTGGAAGAAGCTTGCGCCCGCGCGGGTCAAAAGGCTACGATCCGCAGACAGCCCGGCTATGACCACAGCTATTATTTCATCTCCACCTTCATGGCCGACCATATCGCCTGGCACGCGGAGCGGCTGAAAGGCTGAAGCCGAGCACCGAAGGCAGGGGCGCCAAATAATTCTTGTCGCGCCACCGCTCTGCGCCGATGACGGGGCAGAAGACGGATAGGGCGATGCAACTCAGATATCTACGCTATTTCGTGACCCTCGCGCAGACCCGGCATTTCGCCAAGGCAGCGAGCGCCTGCGGCGTCTCGCAACCCACCCTCTCAGCGGGGCTCAACGCGCTGGAGCAGGAGATGGGCAAGCGGCTGGTGGAGCGAGACCGGCGGTTTGTCGGTCTGACAGAACATGGCGAGGCGATACTGCCCTGGGCGCAGCAGATCGTGAGCGCGCTCGCCAGCATGAACCAGACGGTCTCGGCAACCAATGCGCATCTGGAAGGCGAGGTCACGCTCGCGGCGATCCCCGCCGCGCTAACCTATGTAGGGATTTTGGGCGATGCACTGCTCAGGCGCTTTCCCGGCGTTTCCCTCACCGTCCAGTCCTGCACCTCGCGCGAAATCGAGGCCCGGCTACGCGCATTCGAGGTCGATGCCGGCCTGACCTATCTCGATCACGAACCCCTCCCCCATATGCTCTCCGTTCCGCTCTATGACGAAAGGTTTGTCTTCGTCGCGCGGCGAACCGAAGCCCTGGAGGGGCGCAAGCGCATTTCATGGCGGGAGGCCGCGGCCTATCCGCTGTGTCTTCTCCACCAGGGAATGCAATTCCGGCGAATTCTGGATGCGCGCCTGGCGCAAATGGGTTTGACAGCGACTCCGCGCATCAATGCGGACAGCAATGTTTCGCTCCTCGCCTTGGTCAAATCCGCCGATTTCGCGACGATCGTGCCGGATGGCTATGCGCAGTTATTTTCGGGTCTGGACTGGGCGATATTCCTGCCTTTTGATCAGCCGGACGAGCTCCGGCGGGTGGGGCTCGTGGTCGTGGACCGCGAACCATTGTCGCCACTGGTCTCCGCCATACTGACCATCGCGAAAACGCTGACCCCGGCGGATTGAACTGATCTCCATCATAGATATTGTCGATTAATGATTTGATATTTCTATTTGACTGGATGGCCCGATGTGGGAACATCGCGCCATGTCAGACACTCGGGATCTAGTGCGGTTGATTGCCGCTCATGCGGGTATGGAAGGCGCGTTGCTGCCGATCCTGCATGACGTGCAGCACGCCTTCGGATGCGTGGATGGGGAAGCCGAGGCAGAGATCGCGAAGGCGCTCAATCTGTCCCGCGCCGAAGTGCATGGCGTGGTGAGCTTCTATCACGACTTTACGCCGCAGGCCGATCCGCGCCCCCGCGTCGAGCTGTGCCGGGCCGAGGCGTGCAAGGCGCGCGGGGTCGAGGCGATGGTCCCGGCGGCGGAAAAGGCGGCGGGTAGCCAAGTGCAATTGAAGACCGTCTATTGCCTCGGCCTGTGTTCCGCCGGGCCGAATGCGCGGGTGGGCGATACGCTCCATGCCCGGCTGGATGAAGCCGCGCTGGTGGCGCTGATCGAGGGCGCGCGATGAGGGTGGTGCGAATTTCAGATGACGCGCTGGCGCTCGCCTGCGGTGCCGACGCAGTTGCGGCGGCATTTGTCGCAGCGGGCTGCACGGTCGAGCGCGTGTCGAGCTGGGGGATGCACTGGCTCGAGCCTCTGGTGGAGATCGACGGCATTGGCTACGGTCCCGCCACGCCTGCCGATGTTGCCTCCATTCTCGACGGCAGCAGCACGAAGTCCATAGACCTAATCGCCGAGCATCCCTTCATCGCGAGCCAGCAGCGCCTCACCTTCGCGCGCGCGGGCCGCACCCGGGCTCTCAGTTTGGACGACTATATCGCGACAGGCGGCTGGACGGGCTTCCACCGCGCCCGCGCGATGGCGCCGGATCAGGTGGTGGCCGAAGTGCTCGCCTCTGGCCTTCGCGGGCGCGGCGGGGCAGGCTTTCCCGCCGGGATCAAGTGGAAGACCGTGGCGGACGCGCCGGGCGACCGCAAATATATCGTCTGCAACGCCGACGAGGGTGACAGCGGCACCTTTGCTGACCGCATGTTGATGGAAGGCGATCCGTTCCAGCTGATCGAGGGCATGGCGATTGCCGCCTACGCCGTCGGTGCGGGACAGGGCTATATTTACGTGCGCAGCGAATATCCCCACGCGATCACCAAGCTGCGCGCGGCGATCGACCTTGCTGCCGACTTCATCGCCCCCTTCCGGCTCGAAGTGCGCGTCGGCGCTGGCGCCTATGTCTGCGGCGAGGAAACCTCGCTGCTGAACTCGATCGAGGGCAAGCGCGGCGAAGTGCGCGCCAAGCCGCCGCTCCCCGCCTTGAAGGGTCTGTTCGGCTGCCCCACCGTAGTCAACAATGTCCTCACCCTCGCCGCCATCCCGCACATCCTCACCGAAGGCGGCGCCAGCCTTTATGACAGCTTGGGACTGGACCGCTCAAAGGGCACCATGCCGATCCAGCTTGCCGGGAACATCCGGCATGGCGGCCTTTATGAAACCGCGTTCGGCATCACGCTCCACGCGCTGATCCACGAGGTCGGCGGCGGCACCGCGTCGGGCCGTCCGGTCAAGGCAGTGCAGGTGGGCGGGCCATTGGGCGCCTATATCCACCCCGATCGGTTCGATCTGCCCTTCGCATACGAAGCCTATGCCGGAGCGGATGCGCTGATCGGGCACGGCGGGGTCACCGTGTTCGACGACACGGCGGACATGGGCCGCATGGCACGCTTCGCGATGGAATTCTGCGCCGCCGAGAGCTGCGGCAAATGCACGCCCTGCCGCATCGGTTCGACCCGCGGCGTGGAGCTGATCGACCGCATCCGCGCGGGAGGCAGGGCATCCGCGGACAGCGTTGAGAGCCTCCCCCAGATGCACAACGCCCGCAAAGCGGGGCGCAGCCGGGCGGAGGAGCTGCAATTGCTGGAGGATCTCTGCGACGTGATGCAGAGCGGCTCGCTCTGCGCGTTGGGCGGCTTCACACCCTATCCGGTGATGAGCGCGCTGCGCCACTGGCCCGAGGATTTCGGCACATGACGCGCGGTGCCGTCAATATTCCCACGCGGCGCAGCGATTATGCGGCAGCGGGGGAAGTCGTATCGCGCGAGGTGCCGGTGGAAGCGCCGGTGGCGATCGAGATCAACGGCATCGCCTATGCCGTGATGATGGCAACCCCGTGCGACGTGGAGGATTTCGTCACCGGCTTTCTGCTGTCCGAGGGCTTGGCAAACGCGGACGAAATCGGGCCGATGGCGCTGCACCCGGTCGAGGGCGGCAGCGGGCTGGTGGTACGCATCAACCTGCCCCCGCACCGCGCCGCGTCGATCATGGAGCGCGCCCGACGGCGGCTGGGTGACAGCAGCTGCGGCATCTGCGGCATCGAGAGCGTCGAGGCGGCGTTGCGACCGCTCGATCCCTTGCCGCGCCAGTCCATCGCGGCTCCGGAAGCGATCCACACGGCGCTCGCGGCCATCAACGACGCGCAGACGCTCGGCAAGGCGACCGCCGCCACCCATGCCGGCGCCTTCTGCGACAATAAAGGCGAGATCCTTGTGCTGCGCGAAGATGTCGGGCGGCACAACGCGCTCGATAAGGTGATCGGCGCGCTCGCCAGGGCCGGAACCGATCCCGCATCCGGTTTCTTGCTCGTCACCTCGCGCGCTTCCTATGAGATGATCGAGAAGACGGTGCGGGCACGTTGCCCGCTGCTTGTCGCGATTTCCGCGCCGACCGACCTTGCCGTGCGACGCGCCGAGGCCGCCGGGCTGGCGCTGGCCGTAGTCGCCCGGCCCGATTCTATGCTATGGGTGAGCGGCCCGGAAATGGAGTTAGCTCATGGGCTATGAACCACAAGCCGATTTCGGCACGCCGCAAGTCCTGTCCCAAACCAGCGTGACATTGAGCATCGATGGACGCGCTGTCACCGTGCCCGCGGGCACATCGCTGATGCGCGCGGCGGCGGAATGCGGTGGGTCGATCCCCAGCCTGTGCGCGACTGACAGCCTCGAAGCGTTCGGCTCATGCCGCCTGTGCCTGGTCGAGATCGAGGGACGGCGCGGCACACCGGCGAGCTGCACCACCCCTGCCGAGCAAGGCATGATCGTCCACACCCAGACGCCACGCCTCGAAAAGCTGCGGCGAGGGGTGATGGAACTTTACATCTCCGATCATCCGCTCGATTGCCTGACGTGCAGCGCCAATAACGACTGCGAGTTGCAGGACACCGCCGCCGAAGTCGGCCTGCGCGACGTGCGCTATGGCTATGCCGGCGACAATCATCTCGGCCTTGGCGTGGACCGCTCCAACCCCTATTTCGATTTCGACCCCAGCAAGTGCATCGCCTGCTCGCGCTGCGTGCGTGCGTGCGACGAGGTGCAGGGCACCTTCGCGCTGACGATGGACGGACGCGGCTTCGCCACAAAGGTGAGCGCCGGGCAGGCGGGCGACGATTTTCTCTCCTCCGAGTGCGTCTCCTGCGGCGCGTGCGTGCAGGCCTGCCCAACCGCGACACTTCAGGAAAAGGCAGTGAAGGAAATCGGCAAGCCCGAGCGCGCCGTCGTAACCACCTGCGCCTATTGCGGTGTCGGCTGCACCTTCCGCGCCGAGATGAAAGGCGAACAGCTGGTGCGCATGGTGCCGTGGAAGGACGGCAAGGCGAACCACGGCCACAGCTGCGTCAAAGGGCGCTTCGCCTGGGGTTATGCCAACCACAAGGACCGCATCACACAGCCGATGATCCGGGATAGCATCGACCAGCCTTGGCGCGTGGTGAGCTGGGACGAGGCGCTTGCCTTCACCGCGCAGCGCTTGCAGGAGATCAAGGCCGAGCATGGCGCACGAGCGCTGGGCGGCATCACGTCGAGCCGCTGCACCAACGAAGAAACCTATCTGGTCCAGAAGCTGGTGCGTGCAGGCTTCGGATCGAACAATGTCGATACATGCGCGCGGGTATGCCACTCCCCCACCGGCTACGGCCTCAAGCAGACCTTCGGCACCAGCGCGGGGACGCAGGATTTCGACAGCGTGATGGACGCGGACGTGATCCTCGTCATCGGCGCCAACCCGACCGACGCGCATCCGGTATTCGGCAGCAGAATGAAGCAGCGCCTGCGTCAGGGCGCGAAGCTGATCGTGATCGACCCGCGCCGGATCGATCTGGTCCGCTCGCCCCATATCGAGGCGGCGCATCATCTGGCGTTGCAGCCCGGCACCAATGTCGCGGTATTGACCGCGATGGCGCATGTGATCGTCACCGAAGGGCTGGCGGACGAAGCCTTCGTCCGCCAGCGTTGCGATTGGGATGAATATCAGGACTGGGCGCGTTTCGTTGCGGAGGAGCGCCATGCGCCCGAAACGCTCGAAGCCGTAACCCGCGTCCCCGCCGCCGATCTGCGCGCCGCCGCGCGGCTCTATGCGACGGGCGGAAACGGCGCGATTTACTACGGCCTCGGCGTCACCGAGCACAGCCAGGGCAGCTCAACCGTGATGGCGATCGCCAATCTGGCGATGGCGACGGGCAATGTCGGTCGGCGGGGCGTCGGCGTGAACCCGTTGCGCGGCCAGAACAATGTGCAGGGGAGCTGCGATATGGGTAGCTTCCCGCACGAGCTGCCGGGCTATCGTCATATTTCGGACAACGCTACCCGCGCCCTGTTCGAGCAGGACTGGGGCGTCAGCCTCGATCCCGAGCCGGGCCTCCGCATCCCCAACATGCTCGACGCCGCGGTGGATGGCAGTTTCCGCGCACTCTATGTGCAGGGCGAGGATATTCTCCAATCCGATCCCAACACCCATCATGTCGCCGCCGGTCTTGCCGCGATGGACTGCGTGATCGTGCATGACCTTTTCCTCAATGAGACGGCGAATTACGCCCACGTGTTCCTGCCCGGCTCAACCTTCCTCGAAAAGACCGGCACCTTCACCAATGCCGAGCGCCGCATCCAGATGGTGCGCAAGGTGAGGGAGCCCGCAAACGGTATGGCGGACTGGGAGGTGACGCAGGCGCTCGCCAACGCGCTCGGCCTCGGCTGGACCTATACCGACGCCGCCCAGATCATGGACGAGATCGCCCGCTTGACGCCCTCCTTTGCAGGGGTCAGCCATACGCGGCTAGAGGCGGAGGGATCGCTGCAATGGCCAGTCAACGATGCCCACCCGGACGGCAGCCCGATCATGCATGTGACAAGCTTCGTGCGCGGCAAGGGGAAGTTCGTTGTAACGGACTATGTGCCGACCGACGAGCGCACAGGCCCGCGCTTCCCCCTGTTGCTCACCACCGGGCGAATCCTCTCGCAATATAATGTCGGCGCGCAGACCCGGCGCACTGGCAATGTCGTCTGGCACGAGGAGGATGTGCTGGAAATGCACCCGACCGATGCCGAGAATCGCGGCCTGCGCGATGGGGACTGGGCGCGCCTTGCGAGCCGCACGGGCGAAACCACCCTGCGCGTTTTGGTGACGGACCGGGTGGCGCCCGGCGTGGTCTACACCACCTTCCACCATCCGGCGACGCAGGCCAATGTCGTCACCACCGAATATTCGGACTGGGCGACCAACTGCCCGGAATACAAGGTGACGGCGGTGCAGGTCTCGCCCTCAAACGGGCCGAGCGAATGGCAGGTAGACTATGAGAAGCAGAGCGCCCTCGCCCGCCGCATCGAGGTGGCGTGACTATGGATCAGGGGCATCTCGTGCACATGGCCAACCAGATCGCGCGCAATCTCGCCGCGCAGGGCGAGGACGCGGCCGTCACCATGATGGCGCAGCATCTGAAGGATTTCTGGGATCCGCGCATGAAATCGGCGATCCTTTCCGTCGATCCCGTGAAACTTGATACCATCGCCGCCAAGGCCATAGCCCAACTGGGAGCCCATCCTTGAACCGTTCCGAAGCCACTGCCCTCATCGAACGCTACTACGCCGCCTTCAACGCCGGGAATGGCGACGGGATGCTCGCCTGCCTTGCCGACGACATCGCGCATGACGTCAATCAGGGCCAGCGGCAGCACGGAAAGGACGCTTTCCGTGCCTTCCTTGCGCATATGGACCGCTGCTATAAGGAACGGCTATCCGACATCGTCATCATGGCGAACGATGCGGGCACCCGCGCGGCGGCGGAGTTCGTCGTCCACGGAAAATATCTCGCCACCGACGAGGGTCTCCCTGAGGCAAATGGCCAGACATACCTCCTGCCCGCCGGCGCCTATTTCGATCTGGCGGAGGGCAAGATCGCGCGCGTCAGCGTCTATTATAATCTCGCGGACTGGACCCGTCAGGTCGGGGGATGACGCTCTCGGTCCGGCCGCTCATAGGCGCGGAGCAGCGCGCCGCCTTGCCCGATCTCGCCCGGCTGCGCATGGCGGTGTTCGCCGACTGGCCCTATCTCTATGACGGCGAGGAAGCCTATGAGGCGGAGTATCTGCGCGAATTCATGAATGCGCCCGATAGCGTGCTGGTCGCGGCCTATGATGGCGATCGCATCGTCGGGGCGGCCACCGCAATGCCGATGGCATCGCAGGACGAAGCGTTCTCCGCTCCCTTGGCGAAATGCGGCCACGATATCGGCACGCTCTTCTATTTCGGTGAAAGCGTGCTGCTACCGGACTATCGCGGGCGGGGCATCGGTCATGCCTTTTTCGACCACCGTGAGGCGCACGCCCGGAGCTGTGACGCCACAGCCGCCACCTTCGCCGCCGTGATCCGGCCAGACGATCATCCGCGACGCCCGGCGGATTATGTGCCGCTCAATGCGTTCTGGGCCAAGCGCGGTTATGCACGGGTGCCGGGCTGCGTTACCAGCCTCGCCTGGAAAGAACATGACGAGGCGGAGGAGTCGCAAAAACCGATGCAGTTCTGGCTGCGCGCCCTTTAAGCAAGCGCGTGCGTTTCAGAAGTAAGAGCCGTCCTTGCGTGTAAAACCGGTCGCGCCGGAATAGGCCATGTCGATATCCGGATAATGGCAGTCGCCCTTCGGCACCCGCCCGATCGCCACGAACACGCAATCCGCAGCGCTTTCATTGACGATATGATGGCCGTTGCCGTCATTTTTAGGAAACACCGCGATATCCCCCGGCCGGAGCGAAGTCCGCCCGTTGTCATCCACCAGCATCGCCTCGCCGGAGAGCATCACTACCAGCTCATCCTCTTCCTCGTGCCAGTGCCGTTGCGACGATCCCGCGCCGGGCTTCAGTGTTACATGACTTGCGCCGAAATCGCTCAACCCAAACAGCGGCCCCAGCCGACGTACCCAGCGCTCTTCGACCAGCGCATCATAGGGCGGCGGATATCCAGTGCTGTTGACGGCTGTAATCGCGGCAAGATCGACCTTCGGCATGGTGCATCCCCTATCTGGCGCTTCAGTCTTTCATCAGCTATCGCAGCGCGATGAGCCTGTCCAATCCCGAAATGCACGATCCCTTGTCCCTAGCCGAGGCGCTGATCACCTGCCCATCCGTTACGCCCGCCACCGGCGCAGTGTTCAACGTGCTGGAGGCAGCACTGCTACCGCTGGGCTTCGCGGTCGACCGCTGGGTTATGGGTGAAGCGCCTGACGGCCCGGTGGAGAACCTGATCGCGGTGCGGACGAACGGCACGGGCCGGCATTTCGCTTTCGCCGGGCATCTCGACGTAGTGCCCCCCGGAAGCGGCTGGAGCAGCGACCCGTTCGTGCCGGAGCGGCGAGGCGCGCTTCTTCATGGCCGCGGCGCGGTCGACATGAAGGGCAGCATTGCGAGCTTCGTTGCAGCCCTGCCCCA
>JALCRK010000052.1:0-2500 GCA_022652485.1 Sphingobium sp. | reverse complement strand
CACTCCTCCTCTTAACCTTCCAGCACCGGGCAGGCGTCAGACCCTATACGTCGTCTTGAAGCCGACTTAGCAGAGTCCTGTGTTTTTGCTAAACAGTCGCTACCCCCTGGCCTGTGCCCCCTCATACTGCTTGCGCAATGTGAGGGCCTCCTTCTTCCGAAGGTACGGAGGCAATTTGCCGAGTTCCTTCAGGATACTTCTCTCAAACGCCTTGGTATACTCTACCTGACCACCTGTGTCGGTTTCGGGTACGGTCTATACGGTGGGGCTATTTCCTGGAACCTCTTCGAAGCCAGTTCAATCCAATAAGAACTGACAACTCACGAGATCCGTCACACACCACCAGGCCCACGAATATTAACGTGGTTCCCATCGACTACCCCCTTCGGGCTCGTCTTAGGGGCCGGCTTACCCTGCTCAGATTAGCTTTAAGCAGGAACCCTTGGTCTTTCGGCGGGAGGGTGTCTCACCCTCCTATCGCTACTCATGTCTGCATTCGCACTTCCGATACCTCCACGACCCATTACCAGATCGCTTCATCGGCCTACGGAACGCTCCGCTACCGCATGCAATAAATTGCACACCCTAAGCTTCGGTACATATCTTTAGCCCCGTTACATTTTCGCCGCAGGATCTCTTATTTAGACCAGTGAGCTGTTACGCTTTCTTTAAAGGATGGCTGCTTCTAAGCCAACCTCCTGGTTGTTTTGGAAATCCCACATGCTTCACCACTTAGATATGATTTGGGGACCTTAGCTGTAGGTTAGGGCTGTTTCCCTTTTGACGACGGACCTTAGCACCCGCCGTCTGTCTCCCGGACTAACTCGATGGTATTCGGAGTTTGGTTAGAATTGGTAGATCTCGCGACCCCCGCATCCATCCAGTGCTCTACCCCCATCGGAAAACATCCGAGGCACTACCTCAATAGTTTTCGCGGAGAACCAGCTATTTCCCGGCTTGATTGGCCTTTCACCCCTAAGCACAACTCATCCGACAATTTTTCAACATTGAACGGTTCGGTCCTCCAGTGCGTGTTACCGCACCTTCAACCTGGTCATGCATAGATCGCCGGGTTTCGGGTCTAATGCATCATACTCAGTCGCCCTATTCAGACTCGCTTTCGCTACGCCTACACCTAACGGCTTAAGCTTGCATGATACATTAAGTCACAGACCCATTATACAAGAGGTACGCTGTCACCCCATAAAGAGGCTCCAACTGATTGTAAGCATTCGGTTTCAGGTACTGTTTCACTCCCCTCATCGGGGTGCTTTTCACCTTTCCCTCACGGTACTAGTTCGCTATCGGTCATATACGAGTATTTAGGCTTAGAGGGTGGTCCCCCTATATTCAGACAGGATTACACGTGTCCCGCCCTACTCAAGTCCTGATGTTTCATTTTCGCATACGGGGCTGTCACCCACTATGGCGCTACTTTCCAGAAGCTTTTGCTAATTAAACACCAGGCACTGGCCTGGTCCGCGTTCGCTCGCCACTACTAACGGAATCTCGGTTGATGTCTTTTCCTCCGGGTACTGAGATGTTTCAGTTCTCCGGGTTCGCTTCACTAAGCCTATTTTATTCAGCTAAGTGATATCCTTCCTATTTAACTCCAAAACTGATTACTCAGCGTTGAAATTAAATAGTGAGGATGGGTTTCCCCATTCGGAAATCGTGGGATCAAAGCCTGCTCACGGCTCCCCCACGCTTATCGCAGCGTGCCACGTCCTTCATCGCCTGTATATGCCAAGGCATTCACCAAATGCTCTTACCTCACGCTTGAGAGTCCACACCACCAATGACAATGCTGCATGATCCGAGGATCAAACATATCATCACGTGTAATGCGGATAATTATTATCTCAGCCAGATAATCTATTTTGATTTGTAACAGCACGTCATCCATCCACATCCGAAGATGTGGCTGTGCAACATGCCGCCACGGCATCGATTAAAAAACCCATTCACAATGTCAAAGAACGGCGGCAAATCCGCCAAATCCGCTGCGTTAGCAGCGGAAACTGTTGTCTTCATCTCTGGAAATACAAAATGGTGGAGCTTAACGGGTTCGAACCGTTGACCCCCTGCTTGCAAAGCAGGTGCTCTACCAGCTGAGCTAAAGCCCCCGCACCATATTGGTCAGAATTGGTGGGCCGAGCAAGAGTTGAACTTGCGACCTCACGCTTATCAGGCGTGCGCTCTAACCACCTGAGCTACCGGCCCCCACCATAACCTTGCAGGCCCAACAGGGCCGCAGGCGGCGTAAGGCCAGCTCAGGCTTCACTCTCCGTCAAGAGAGTGTTTCCAGGATGAAGGGACATGAGGACGGCGGCAATGTTCTTTGGAATGGAGGAAGCTCTTCTGGAAACAAGTTCCAGCGCTTTCCGCCGATATCCTTAGAAAGGAGGTGATCCAGCCGCAGGTTCCCCTACGGCTACCTTGTTACGACTTCACCCCAGTCGCTAAACCCACCGTGGTCGCCTGCCTCCTATTGCTAGGT
>JALCRK010000051.1 GCA_022652485.1 Sphingobium sp. | reverse complement strand
CCTTCGGGCCCTTCACCGACAAGGTGCCATCGCCCATGCTGGCGGTGACGCCAGCAGGAATAGCAACCGGTTTTTTACCAATGCGGCTCATCAGAACACCTCCGCCAGGATTTCGCCGCCGACATTGGCTTCGCGTGCTTCGGCGTCCGAGAGCACACCCTTCGGCGTGGAAACAATGGTGATGCCCAGACCGTTGCGTACGACAGGAAGCTCTGAGCTTCCCGAATAGACGCGGCGGCCGGGTTTCGAAACGCGGGCAACATGCTGGATAGCGGGTTGGCCCTCGAAATATTTCAGCTCGATGCGCAGGCCCGGGTGCTTGCCGAGCGCTTCCTCGGAATAACCACGGATATAGCCTTCGCGCTGCAGCACATCGAGAACGCGGGCGCGCAGCTTGGAAGCCGGCGTGGTCACGCTGTCCTTGCGGGCCGACTGGCCGTTGCGGATGCGGGTGAGCATATCACCCAGAGGATCGGTCAATGCCATATGCTTTTCCTTACCAGCTCGACTTGGTGACGCCGGGGATCAGGCCCTTGTTGGCCAGATCGCGCAGCTGCACGCGGCAGAGGCGGAACTTGCGGTAATAGGCGCGCGGACGGCCGGTCAGCTCGCAGCGGTTGCGGATGCGCGTGGGATTGCCGTTGCGGGGCACCTCCGCCATCTTCAGCCGCGCCATCAGACGCTCGGTATCGTCGAGCGAGGTATCCGCCGCGATCGCCTTCAGCTTCGCATATTTGCCGGCATACTTCTTCACCAGCTTCTTGCGACGCTCATTCTTGTTAATGGAACTCAGTTTCGCCATCGACTTAAGCTCTCTTTCTCACTTGCTGCAAGACACGCTCACGCGGCCTGCTTTTCCTCTTCAACCGGGAACGGGAAACCGAACAGGCGCAGCAGCTCGCGCGCCTCGTCGTCCGTCGTCGCGGTGGTGGTTACGATGATGTCCATGCCGCGCACCTTATCGATGCGGTCATAGTTGATCTCAGGGAAGATCAGCTGTTCCTTGATGCCGAACGCATAGTTGCCGCGGCCATCAAAGCTCTTTGGGTTGAGACCACGGAAGTCGCGGATGCGAGGCATCGCGATGGTGATCAGGCGGTCGAGGAACTCGTACATGCGCTCGCGGCGCAGCGTGACCTTGGCGCCGATCGGCATACCTTCGCGCAGCTTGAACTGGGCGATCGATTTCTTCGCCTTGGTGATGACCGGCTTCTGACCAGCGATCAGCTCCATTTCCTCGGCGGCCTGCGTGACCTTCTTCTTGTCCTGCGTCGCCTCGCCCACGCCCATGTTGAGCGTGATCTTCTCGATACGCGGGATCTGCATTGCGTTCTTGTAGCCGAATTTCTCGGTCATCGCCTTGGCGATGGTCTCGTCATACTGCGACTTCAGACGCGGAGTGTATTTGTCAGCCATCAGATGACCTCCCCGGACTTCACGGCCACGCGGACCTTCTTACCGTCGCGCACTTCGAAGCGGACGCGGGTGGCCTTGCCATCCTTGCCGGCGATTGCGACGTTGGAAATGTGCAGCGGCGCCGGCTTGCGATCGATGCCGCCATTCGGGTTCACCTGGTCCGGCTTGCGGTGCCGGGCATGGACGTTGACGCCATCGACGAGCACCTTGTCCTCCTTCGGGAAAACCTGGAGTACGGCACCGGAGCGACCCTTGTCCTTGCCGGCGAGCACGACGACCGTGTCACCCTTCTTGATCTTTGCAGCGCTCATTACAGCACCTCCGGAGCCAGCGAGATGATCTTCATGTGGCCGGTCGCGCGCAGCTCGCGCACCACGGGACCAAAGATACGTGTGCCGATCGGCTCCTGGTTCTTGTTGACCAGCACAGCGGCGTTGCTGTCGAAGCGGATCACGCTGCCGTCGGGACGACGAACGTCCTTGCGGGTGCGCACGATCACCGCACGGTGCACGTCGCCCTTCTTCACGCGCCCCTTGGGCTGCGCTTCCTTGATCGAGACGACGATGATGTCGCCCACGCCCGCGGTGCGCCGCTTGGAGCCGCCCAGCACCTTGATGCACTGGACGCGCTTCGCGCCGCTGTTATCCGCGACGTCGAGATTGGATTGCATCTGGATCATCGATCCGGTTCCTTCTTGTCTGGCCTGCCGGAAAAGTCCGGTGGTTCCTGATTAAGCTCTTAAGCCGCCACCTCGGGGGACTTGTGCGTATCCACCCGCTCAATGACCTTCCAGGTCTTGAGCTTCGAGATCGGCGCCGTCTCCTCGATGCGGACGGTTTCGCCCTCGCGATACTCGTTGGCATCGTCGTGAGCGTGATACTTCTTCGAGCGGCGGATGATCTTGCCGTAGAGCGGGTGTTTCACCTTGCGCTCCACGCGGACCACGACCGTCTTGTCACCCTTGTCGGAAACCACCGTTCCCGTCAGCACGCGCTTGGGCATCGTCTGGTTCCCTTCTTACTTCGCGGCCGAGCGAGCGCGCTCGGTCTGCAGTGTCTTGATCTTGGCGATCGTGCGGCGCACCTCGCGCACGCGGCTCGCCTTTTCCAGCTGGTTGGTCGCCGCCTGAAAGCGCAGGTTGAACTGCTCCTTCTTCAGGTTCAGCAGCTCGCCCGACAGCTCGTCGTCAGACTTGGCGCGAAGATCTGCGATCTGGCTCATGCTTCACCTCCGAGGTGCGAGGTGTCGCCCAGACGGGCAACGACCTTGGTCTTGACCGGCAGCTTCATCGCCGCGCGCGAAAACGCTTCGGCGGCCAGCGGACCGGGAACGCCGTCCAGCTCGAACAGGATGCGGCCGGGCTTTACGCGCGCCGCCCAATATTCGACCGAACCCTTGCCCTTACCCTGACGGACTTCAGCGGGTTTCTTCGACACCGGAACGTCCGGGAACACGCGGATCCACAAACGGCCCTGACGACGCAGGTGGCGCTGGATGGCGCGACGTGCGGCCTCGATCTGGCGGGCGGTGACGCGTTCCGGCTCCAGAGCCTTCAGACCATAAGCGCCGAAATTCAGAGCGGAGCCACCCTTGGCGTCGCCCTTGATCCGACCCTTGAAGGTCTTGCGGAACTTCATTTTCTTCGGTTGCAGCATGATGCTTTACCTTATCCCTAAATCAATGCGCCGGACGGACGCCGGAGGTTTGAGCCTCCATCATCAGCCGGTCGGTCGCCATCGGATCATGGCCGAGGATTTCGCCCTTGAAGATCCACACCTTGATGCCGCACACGCCATAAGCGGTGTGGGCGGTGGCTTCGGCATAATCGACGTTACCGCGCAGCGTGTGCAGCGGAACGCGGCCCTCGCGATACCACTCGGTGCGCGCGATTTCCGCACCACCAAGACGGCCGCCGCAGGTGATCTTGATGCCCTCCGCGCCGAGACGCAGCGCCGACTGCACCGCACGCTTCATCGCACGACGGAACGCGATGCGGCGCTCCAGCTGATCGGCGATGCCCTGTGCGACGAGCTTCGCGTCGATTTCCGGCTTACGGATCTCAACGATGTTGAGGCTGACGTCGGAACCGGTGAACTCACCGAGCTTGCGGCGCAGCTTCTCGATATCCGCGCCCTTCTTGCCGATGATGACACCGGGGCGGGCCGCATAGATCGATACGCGGCACAGCTTGGCAGGGCGCTCGATCACCACCTTCGAGATCGCGGCCTGCGGCAGCGTCTTGATGATGTACTGGCGGATCTTGAGATCCTCCATCAGCAGACGGCCATAGTCACCGCGCTCGGCGAACCACCGGCTGTCCCAGGTACGGTTGATCTGCAGGCGCAGACCGATCGGGTTGCTCTTGTGACCCATAGCCTTACGCCTCCACTTCGTTCTGTTCGCGCACCACGATCCGCACCCGGCTAAAGGGCTTGAGGATGCGGGTCGACTTGCCGCGACCGCGTGCGTGGAAACGCTTCATGACGAGGCCCTTGCCGACCGACGCCTCGGCGACGACCAGCGAGTCCACATCGAGATTGTGATTGTTCTCGGCGTTGGCGATCGCGCTGGCGAGCACCTTGCGGACATCGACGGCCATCGCGCGCTTGGAGAAAGCGAGGATGTTCATCGCCTCTTCCACCTTGCGGCCACGGATCAGCGTCGCGACGAGGTTCAGCTTCTGCGCCGAGCCACGGATGGATGTGCCGACGGCCAGCGCCTCATTGTCGCCCACGCGACGGGGAGATTTTGCCTTGCCCATTAGCGCTTGCCCTTCTTGTCGGCGGCGTGGCCGGGGAAGAAGCGCGTTGGCGCAAACTCGCCCAGCTTGTGGCCAACCATGTCCTCGTTCACGGAAACGGGGATATGCTTCTTGCCGTTATAGACGTTGAACGTCAGGCCAACGAACTGCGGCAGGATGGTCGAACGACGCGACCAGGTCTTGATCGGGCCAGTCTTCCCACCCGCATCCTGAGCAGATTCTGCCTTTTTCAGCAGATGCAGGTCCACAAACGGACCCTTCCAGACGGAACGAGCCATCGCTTACCTCTTCTTCTTCGCGTGACGCGACCGGATGATGAACTTGTCGGTCGCCTTGTTGTGGCGGGTGCGCGCACCCTTGGTCGGCTTGCCCCACGGCGTCACCGGATGGCGACCACCCGAGGTCCGGCCTTCACCACCGCCGTGCGGGTGATCGACCGGGTTCTTGGCGACGCCGCGAGTGAGCGGACGCTTGCCGAGCCAGCGGTTGCGGCCAGCCTTCGCCAGATTGGTGTTGGCGTTGTCGGGGTTCGACACGGCGCCGACAGTGCCCATGCAATCCGAGCGGATGTAGCGCTGTTCGCCCGAGTTTAGGCGGACCATCACCATGCCGCGATCACGACCGACGAGCTGAGCGTAGGTGCCTGCCGAACGGGCGAGCTGGCCACCCTTGCCCGGCTTCATCTCGATGTTGTGGCAGATCGTACCCACCGGCATCTGGCCCAATTCCATCGCGTTGCCCGGCTTCACGTCCGCCTTCTTGGCGGCGATCACCTTGTCGCCAGCGGCGAGGCGCTGCGGCGCGAGTATATAGGCCTGCTCGCCGTCCTCATAGCTGACGAGGGCGATGAACGCGGTGCGGTTGGGGTCATATTCCAGACGCTCGACCGTGCCTTCCATGTCCCACTTACGGCGCTTGAAATCGATGATGCGATAGCGCTGCTTGTGGCCGCCCGCGATACCGCGAGAGGTGACGTGGCCTTTGTTGTTGCGACCGCCGGTCTTGCGCTTGCCTTCGGTCAGCGCCTTGACGGGCTTGCCCTTGTGCAGGTGCGACTTGTCGACCAGGATCAGGCCGCGCTGGGCCGGGCTGGTCGGATTATAATGCTTGAGTGCCATTGTCCGCCTCGCCTCAGATCGTGCTGGTCACGTCAATCGACTGACCTTCGGCCAGCGTGACGATCGCCTTCTTGAAATCGCTGCGCGTGTAGGGCTTGCCCTTCCAGCGCTTGGTCTTGCCCTTCTGGACGAGCGTGTTGACGCCCTTGACCTTCACGCCGAACAGCGCCTCGACAGCGGCCTTGATTTCCGGCTTGGTAGCATCGTTGGCCACCTTGAAAACAACCGCGTTGTTCTCGGACAGCAAGGTCGCCTTCTCGGTGATGTGCGGGGCAAGCACCACGTCGTAATGACGGATGGTTGCGGCGGGGGCCGTGTTCTTAGCCATTGAAACGTGCCTCCAGCTTTTCCACGGCAGCGCGGGTCAGAACCAGCGCATCCGCACGCAGAATGTCATACACATTGGCGCCGACCGCAGGCAGCACATCGATACCGATGAGGTTCGAGCTCGCCTTGGCGAAGCTGACGTTGATCGCGTCACCGTCGATGAACAGCGCCTTCTTCAGACCGAGCTTCTCGAGCTGACCGGCCAGAACCTTGGTCTTGCCGTCCTTCACATCGAGATTGTCGAGTACCGTGATCGCGCCGTCCTTCGCCTTGGACGACAGCGCCATCTTGAGACCCAGGGCACGGACCTTCTTGTTCAGATCGTGGCCGAAAGTGCGGGTACGCTGACCATGCGCCTTACCACCGCCGATGAACACCGGAGCGCGGCGATCGCCGTGACGGGCGACACCGCCGCCCTTCTGGCGGCCGAACTTTTTGCCGGTGCGGGCAACGTCGGAGCGCTCGCGCGTGCCGCTGGCAGGTGCACGGCGCTTTTCGAGCTGCCAGGTCACGACGCGGTGCAGAATGTCCGCGCGCGGTTCGACACCGAATACGGCGTCGTTCAGCTCCACATCACCAGCCTTGGCTGCGTCCAGGGTTTTGACATCAACCTTCATGGCTTAGCCCTCCTGGCCTTCGGTCGCTTCCACAGCAGCGACATCCTCAGCGGGTGTGTCGGCAGCGGCCGGAGCGGCATCGTTGGAATTCACAGCCTGCTTGAGGCTGGCGGGATAGGGCACTTCGGCCGGGCGCGATACCTTGACCGCATCCTTGACGAGCAGCCAGGTGCCCTTCGAGCCGGGAACCGAACCCTTGACGAACAGCAGACCGCGCTCGACGTCCGTGCGGACGATCTCCAGGTTCTGCTGGGTGCGCTGACGGTCGCCCATGTGGCCGGCCATCTTCTTGTTCTTGAACACGCGGCCCGGATCCTGGCGGTTACCGGTCGAACCGTGGGCACGGTGGCTGATGGACACGCCGTGGGTGGCACGCATACCACCGAAGCCCCAACGCTTCATCGCACCGGCAAAGCCCTTGCCCTGGGTGTGGCCCGTCACGTCGACCAGCTGGCCGGCGATGAAGTGATCGGCGGCGATCTCGGCGCCGACATCGAGCAGCGCGTCTTCAGCGACACGGAACTCGGCGACGCGAGCCTTCAGCTCGACTTCAGCCTTGGCAAACTGCTCGCGCTGCGGCTTGGCGACATTCTTCGCCTTCGCAGAGCCAGCACCCAATTGAACGGCGACATAGCCGTCCTTGTCAATCTCGCGGCGCGAAATGACCTGGTTGCCCTCCAGAGACAGAACGGTAACGGGCACGTGCCGTCCGTCCTCCTGGAAGAGGCGGGTCATCCCGACTTTCTTCGCGATCACGCCGGTACGCATGATCCATACTCCCAATAGAGGCCCGGGGAAAACCCGCCGGGCGTATCCAACGAAAAAACCCCTCGGGAAAATCCCTTGGGGCCAACCCAAAACTCGATCACCCCGCCCGGGCTGGATGCTCTCTCGAGGAGAGCGACGGGGGACCAGGACCCGGGCCAAAATTCAATTTTGGCTCCGGCGGTATCCCAAAGTGCTCAGGGGCAAGCCTCAAGAGGCCCACCCCTTAAATGACCATCAGGCCAGTTTGATCTCGACGTTCACGCCGGCAGCCAGATCGAGCTTCATCAGCGCGTCGACCGTTTGCGGCGTCGGCTGCACAATGTCAAGCATACGCTTGTAGGTGCGAACCTCGAACTGCTCACGGCTCTTCTTGTCGATGTGCGGCCCACGGTTGACCGTGAACTTTTCAATGCGCGTCGGCAGCGGAATGGGACCGCGAATAAGCGCGCCGGTGCGGCGGGCCGTGTCTGCGATATCGCCGGTCGCCTGATCGAGCACGCGGTGATCAAAGGCCTTGAGGCGAATACGGATATTCTGCGTTTCCATGTCCAAACTACCGATGCGAAAGAGCCAGAAAAAATCAGACCGCGCGAATCACGTGATCCGCGCGGTCAGGTGCCTATATTACTTCGAGATCGCGCCGACAACCCCTGCGCCGACGGTCCGTCCGCCTTCGCGAATGGCGAAGCGCAGACCCTGGTCCATCGCGATCGGAGCAATCAGCTTCACGCCGAGCTTCACGTTGTCGCCGGGCATGACCATCTCGGTGCCGGCAGGAAGAATGACTTCGCCGGTAACGTCGGTGGTGCGGAAGTAGAACTGCGGACGATAGTTCGCGAAGAACGGCGTGTGACGGCCGCCTTCATCCTTCGAGAGGACGTACACTTCAGCTTCGAACTCGGTGTGCGGAGTGATCGAGCCGGGCTTGCAGAGCACCTGGCCGCGCTCCACTTCCTCACGGCCAACGCCGCGGATCAGCGCACCGATGTTGTCGCCCGCACGGCCCTCGTCGAGCAGCTTGCGGAACATTTCCACGCCGGTGACGGTGGTCTTCTTGGTGGGCTTGATGCCGACGATCTCGACTTCCTCACCAACCTTGACGATACCGGTCTCGACACGACCGGTGACAACGGTACCGCGACCCGAGATCGAGAACACGTCTTCGATCGGCATCAGGAACGGCTTGTCAACCGGACGCTCCGGCTGCGGGATCCAGCTGTCAACAGCCTGCATCAGCTTCAGGATCGCGTCGTGGCCGATTTCAGGGGTCTTGTCCTGCAGCGCGGCAACGGCGGAACCGGCGATGATCGGAATATTGTCGCCGTCAAAGTCATAGGAAGACAGCAGCTCGCGCACTTCCAGCTCGACCAGCTCGAGGATTTCCGGATCGTCGACAAGGTCAACCTTGTTCATGAACACGACGAGCTGAGGAACGCCGACCTGCTTGGCGAGCAGGATGTGCTCACGGGTCTGCGGCATCGGGCCGTCGGTCGCGGAAACGACGAGGATCGCGCCGTCCATCTGCGCGGCGCCGGTGATCATGTTCTTCACATAGTCAGCGTGGCCGGGGCAATCGACGTGCGCATAGTGGCGCGCTTCGGTCTCATACTCGACGTGCGCGGTCGAGATGGTGATGCCGCGCTCGCGCTCTTCCGGCGCCTTGTCGATGTTGTCGTAGCTGGTGAAGGTTGCGCCGCCGGTCTCGGCGAGCACCTTGGTGATCGCTGCGGTCAGCGAGGTCTTGCCATGGTCGACGTGACCGATGGTGCCGATGTTGCAGTGCGGCTTGGTCCGCTCAAATTTAGCCTTAGCCATTTCCTACCTCTTCTTGTCCAAATCTGCTTCGACTGCCTGGAGGCGCCTCGCGAAGTGGCGCTCATAGCAGTAAATTATGATAATGCCAGCCCGTTTTTGCAGCTTTTTGGCGGGGAGACCTTCCCCGCCTTCAACCCGCAAAAATCAGGCCATCTTTGCCTTTACTTCGTCAGCCACATTCTGCGGCACTTCGTCGTAGTGCGAGAACTGCATCGAATAGCTGGCGCGCCCCTGGGTGAACGAGCGGAGCTGGTTCACATAGCCGAACATGTTGGCCAGCGGCACCATCGCCTCCACCGTCTGCGCGTTGCCGCGGCTGTCGGTGCCCTGGATCTGGCCGCGACGACTGTTCATGTCGCCGATGACGTCGCCCAGATATTCCTCCGGGGTCACAACCTCGACCTTCATGATCGGTTCGAGCAGCTTGATGCCAGACTTCTGCGCAGCTTCGCGCATCGCGCCACGAGCGCAGATTTCGAACGCCAGCGCCGAAGAGTCAACGTCGTGGTAAGCGCCGTCCGTAAGGTGCACCTCGAAGTCGATGATCGGGAAGCCGATGAGGCTGCCGGTCTCGGCGGTCTCACGGAAGCCCTTCTCGACCGACGGGATATATTCGCGCGGGATGTTGCCGCCCTTGATCTCGTCGAAGAACTGGAAGCCCGAACCGCGCTCGCCGGGGATCACGGTCACCTTCACGCGGCCGAACTGGCCCGAGCCGCCCGACTGCTTCTTGTGGGTGTAGTCGATGTCCACCTTCTTCGAGAGATATTCGCGATAGGCCACCTGCGGCGCGCCGACATTGGCCTCGACCTTGAACTCACGCTTCATGCGGTCGACAAGAATTTCGAGGTGAAGCTCGCCCATGCCCTTGATGATGGTCTGGCCGCTTTCGTGATCGGTCGAGACGCGGAAGGACGGGTCCTCGGCGGCGAGGCGATTGAGCGCGATGCCCATCTTTTCCTGGTCGGCCTTGGTCTTCGGCTCCACCGACAGCTCGATAACCGGCTCGGGGAATTCCATCCGCTCGAGGATGATCGGCTGCTTCTCGGCGCACAGCGTATCGCCGGTGGTGGTCTCCTTCATGCCCGCCAGCGCCACGATGTCGCCCGCATAGGCGGTGTCGATGTCCTCGCGGCTGTTGGCATGCATGAGCAACATGCGGCCGATCTTTTCCTTCTTGTCCTTGACCGAGTTGAGGTACGTGCCCTTGACCAGCGTGCCGGAATAGACGCGCAGGAAGGTGAGCGAGCCGACGAACGGATCGTTCATGATCTTGAACGCGAGGCCCGAGAACGGCGCATCGTCGGCCGTCTTGCGGCTGTCCGCCGCTTCGGTGTCGGGGTTGATGCCCTGCACGTCGGGAATGTCGAGCGGCGAAGGCAGATAGTCGACCACGGCGTCGAGCAGGGGCTGCACGCCCTTGTTCTTGAACGCGGAACCGCACAGCACCGGCACGAACGACTGATTGAGCGTACCCTTGCGGATCAGCTTCTTCAGCGTCGCGACATCGGGCTCGTTGCCTTCGAGATAGGCTTCCATCGCATCGTCGTCCTGCTCGACGGCAAGTTCGATCAGCTTTTCGCGATATTCGGCAGCCTTGTCGGCGAGGTCGGCCGGGATTTCCTCATAGGAGAATTCCGCGCCCAGATTCTCATCCTTCCAGATGATCGCACGGTTCTCGACCAGATCGACGAGGCCCTTGAAATCACTCTCCGCGCCGATGGGAAGATAGAGCACCGCAGGCTTCGCACCGAGGCGATCGATGATCGTCTGCACGCAATAATAGAAATTGGCGCCGGTGCGGTCGAGCTTGTTGATGAAGCACATCCGCGGTACTTTATACTTGTCGGCCTGGCGCCACACGGTCTCCGACTGGGGTTCAACGCCGGCAACGCCGTCGAACGCGGCGACCGCGCCGTCGAGCACGCGCAGCGAGCGCTCCACCTCAATGGTGAAGTCAACGTGGCCGGGCGTATCGATGATGTTCAGCCGATGGTCGTTCCAGAAGCAGGTCGTCGCCGCCGAAGTGATCGTGATCCCGCGCTCCTGCTCCTGCTCCATCCAGTCCATCGTCGCGGCGCCGTCATGCACTTCGCCGATCTTGTAGGACTTGCCGGTGTAATAGAGGATGCGCTCGGTCGTCGTGGTCTTGCCGGCGTCGATATGCGCCATGATGCCAAAGTTACGATAGCGTTCGAGCGGATGGCTGCGGGCCATGATGCTTACTCCGTGGGCCGCTTGAGCTGCGGCGGTTGGCTTGGAAAGGGAAAGGCGGCCGGAGCGCGAAGCCCCGGCCACCCGGATTTTTTACCAGCGGTAGTGCGAGAAGGCGCGGTTCGCTTCCGCCATGCGGTGCGTGTCCTCGCGCTTCTTGACGGCATTACCGCGGTTGTTCGCGGCGTCCATCAGCTCGCCCGAGAGACGGGCGGCCATCGTGGTTTCGCTGCGGCCGCGCGCGGCCGAGATCAGCCAGCGGATCGCGAGCGCCTGCGCACGCTCCGGCCGAACTTCGACCGGAACCTGATAGGTGGCGCCACCGACACGGCGGCTGCGGACCTCGATGCCCGGCTTGACGTTGTTCAAAGCGTCATGGAACATCTGGATCGGATCCTTCTTGGCCTTGGCCTCGACAGCATCCAGCGCACCATAGACGATCTGCTCGGCAACGGCCTTCTTGCCGTCGAGCATCACGCTGTTCATGAACTTGGAAAGCACCTGATCCTTATACTTCGGATCGGGCAGGATGACGCGCTTTTCGGGGCGACGACGACGTGACATATCTTCTTCTCCCCTCGCTTACTTCGGACGCTTCGCGCCGTACTTCGAACGGCTCTGCTTGCGGTCCTTGACGCCCTGCGTATCGAGCACGCCGCGCAGCACATGGTAGCGCACACCGGGAAGGTCGCGCACACGGCCGCCGCGGATCAGCACCACGCTGTGCTCCTGCAGGTTGTGGCCTTCGCCCGGAATGTAGCTGATGACCTCGCGCTGGTTGGTAAGGCGCACCTTGGCGACCTTGCGCAGCGCCGAGTTCGGCTTCTTAGGCGTGGTTGTATAAACGCGGGTGCAGACGCCGCGCTTCTGCGGGTTCTGTTCCATCGCAGGGACCTTCGACTTGGCCTTCTGCGGTTCACGGCCCTTGCGGACCAACTGGTTAATTGTTGGCATGAAGCCCTTCACCTTCTTAAAGTTACTTTACCGCACCCGCCTCCCGCCACCGTTTATTACAGCAGCAATGGCCCCGGTGGCCGATTGACCCCCTGGACCTACAAGACAAGCCGGCAATGTTCAGCTCTAATGTTTGACCCGCAACCGGCATTTCGGAACAGCGCGAATCCAATGATGGATGGCGGGAATCCCTAGCACCTGCCTGCGAGGCAGGGCGCCCTATAGCTGTGCCTCCCCTTCTGGTCAAGCGCGCAGCTTCGCGGTCCGCGCACCCTTTCGCCGCCAAAAAATTAACCATGCCCCCGGCGACGCCCCGCATGTCCTATAATGGATGCAACGACATCTTCTCAGGAACCTGGGCATGACCATTCGCAAACTCATCCAACTGAGCGCCTTTGCGCTGATCCTCCTCCTTGGCGTTGGCGGTGTCATCGCCGTAAGGGAAATCCATGAAATCAGCATCGGCGGCCCGATCGAAGCCCGCCAACGCGAAACCGCCGATCTGATGGCCGATATCCTGCCTCCGCCCAATTACATCATAGAGCCCTATATGTCGGTGACACTCGCAGTGGAGGACACCGAGCACAGCGCAAGCCATATTGAGAAACTGCCAAAGATGGAAAAGGCCTATCGCGCGCGGCGCAATCTTTGGCTCAAGGCAAATCTTCCTTCCGGAGTCGCCGAAAATCTCCGCCAGGCCTATGAGTCGGCCGACAAGTTCTGGGATTCAGTTGACACCCAATTCATTCCTGCCATTCGCCGCGGTGATGTCGCAGCGGCGGACCGTTATCATGATACGGTGATCACGCCCGCTTTCGAACGCCACCAGGCAGCCATCGACAACGCTGTCGCCGAATTGTCGGTGCACCAGCAGAAGCTGGCTGAGGAGGCCGAAGGCTCGCTTCACGACATCTACATGATCCTG
Source organism: Sphingobium sp. (assembly GCA_022652485.1). GTDB lineage: Bacteria > Pseudomonadota > Alphaproteobacteria > Sphingomonadales > Sphingomonadaceae > Sphingobium. The sequence continues at coordinate 5,631 of JALCRK010000051.1, read as the reverse complement.
AGTGCGGTCGCGCTGCTGGTGATCGCCGGCGTTGGGCTATTCTGCTGGTTCATGCTGGGCCGCGTCTCCCGCCCACTCGCCCGCACCGCAGAGACCATGCGGGCGATGGTCAACGGCGACCTTTCGGCAGCGATCGAGGGTGACACCAGGCCGGACGAAATGGGCGATGTCGCCCGCGCGCTGATCGCTTTCCGCCAGGCGGAAGTGGACAAGCGCTCGCTGGAGGAAATGGGCCGCCAGCAGCAGGCCGAGCGCACGCGGATCATCGACTCACTGAGCGTCGCGCTGCGCCACCTCGCCAATGGAGATGTCAGTTATCGTATCGAGGACCAGTTCCAGGGCCAGTATGAAGAGCTGCGCATGGACTTCAACTCCGCCCTCACCGCCGTGGGCAGCGCCCTGCGCGCCGTGTCCGAAACATCGGATGCGATCCGTCTCGGCACCGGCGAAATCGCGCAGGCCTCAAACGATCTCTCGATCCGTACCGAGCAGCAGGCAGCCGCGCTTGAAGAAACCTCAGCCTCGATGACCACCGCGACCGGCTCCGTCCGGGAAACCGCCGAGGCGGCAAAGGAAGCCAATACGGCCGTGCAGGACGCGCATGACGCCGCCGAGAGGGGCGGACAGATCGTGCATGACGCGATCGCCGCGATGGACGAGATCGAGCAAAGCTCCAAGCAGATCAGCCAGATCATCGCGCTGATCGACAATGTCGCGTTCCAGACCAATTTGCTGGCCCTCAACGCCGCCGTTGAAGCCGCGCGGGCGGGCGAAGCGGGCGATGGGTTCGCCGTGGTCGCCGCCGAGGTACGCGGCCTCGCCCAGCGCACGGCAGATGCCGCGAACGATGTGAAGAAGCTCATCACCTCCTCCGCGCAGCAGGTCGAGAACGGCGTGCGCCTTGTCGGTCAGGCAGGCGAGACGCTCGATCATATCGTCGAACGCGTCAGCGAGATCACCAAGTTGATGCACAATATCGCGGCCTCGGTGGAAGAGGAGTCGCTGGTGCTGGTTCAGGTCAACTCCGCCGTGGGTGAGATGGACCAGATGACGCAACAGAACGCGGCGATGGTCGAGCAATCGACCGCGTCCGCCCGCAACCTTGCCAGCGAGGCGGAGGCGCTGGCGAAACTGGTCGGCAATTTCCAGATCGACATGCCGAATAACGACCTGCCGCTCGCCAGCCGGGCCTTCCGGTCGTCGGCGGTCGCCGCTGCCGCCTGACGCGAGGGGGAAGAAACGCCGGATAGCCCGCGCCCTGAAAGTCAGGGCGCGGGCTCCATTCTGGCCCGGCTCTGGGTCAAATCTCCGAGTCGCGCCCCCCGCTGGGTCCATAAGAATAATAAAATCGCCGCGCATCTTCCGCATTCCACTCGGTTCATCGCACGATTCACCCGATTGACCCTGACTCGCCCCCCAGGATTCGATTCGTCGCACCCGCTTTGATACGCGCACCGATCGGTCGCGGAGGCCGCAAGGACATAACGGGGTTGCCTTGAACATTATCGACACAAGCCGGATGCGATCTATCCGTGACCGGCTGGACAGGATTTTTGCAGACAAGGAAGTGCTGTTCCGCAGTGCGGGTGAGGTGCGTTTTGTGCGTATCGGCCGCAGGGTGCAGATAGGCGCGGCCCTTCTCGTTGCCGCTGTTCTGGTCGCATGGCTCTGCGCCACCGCCGCAATGCTCTATAATCAGGCCAGCGTGACGGCAGACCGTGCCGCAATGGATGCGAAGGCCCGGGCCATTGCCGCGGAAGCGCGCAAGGTCAATTTCTTCAAGCGTGCGGCAGACGATATCGCCACCGACCTCGACCGCCGCCAGAACGCTCTCGACGACATGGTGAAAAGCCAGTTCGGCCCCGATGCGAATGCCGCCACCGTCGTCGGCAAGACCGACACCAGGGCCGCAACACCCAAGAAGCTAAGCGCCGCAACCCCCGCGTCTCCGGTCCTGCGGCTGAAGGGTATTGCCCAACGTCAAACCCAATTTGCACAGCGCCTCGCCACGTTGATCGACCAGCGCTCGGCCAAGGCCGAGGCCGCGATCCGTAGCTTTGGCCTCAATCCGAAGCAGATCGCCAATGGCGCGCGCATCGCGCAGGGCGGCCCGTTCATTCCCTGGTCCCGGTCCGACATCGCCGAGGACGAGGCGCTCAGCGCACTGGCAAAATCCTTCGCCCGCCTCAATGCACTGGAGCAAGGCCTCGCCGCCATTCCCTCCGGCCGCCCGACCGCAAGCCCGATGCTCACCAGCTCCTACGGCTATCGCCGCGATCCGTTCAACGGGCAGGCGGCGTTTCACGCCGGCGTCGATTTCCCCGGCAGCTATGGCCAGACGATCCTGGCGGCGGCGGCGGGCAGGGTCGCCTATGTCGGGCAGAGGCAGGGCTATGGCAATGTGATCGAGATCGATCATGGCCACGGCATCATGACCCGCTACGCCCATCTTTCCGGTTTCGGCGTCCGCCCGGGCGCCGTCGTGGACCGGGGCCAGGCCATCGCCCGCATGGGCTCCACCGGCCGGTCAACCGGCACGCACCTGCATTTCGAGGTGCGCATGAACGGCAATCCTATCAATCCCGTCCGCTTTCTGGAGGTTAGACAAGATGTTCTCCAAATCCAGCAAATCGCCAAGCAGCGTATCGCCCGCCACGCAACCCGCGAGGCAAGCCGTGTCGGGTAAGGCCACCTTCTCGATCCTCGGCGCGGATGTGGCGGTCAAGGGTGATATCCGCGCGGTCGCGGATCTGCATATCGATGGGCATGTCGAGGGGGATATTTCCTGCGCCTCGCTGGTGCAGGGTGCCGAAAGCCGCATCAAGGGCAGCCTGATGGCGCAATCGGCGCGTCTTTCCGGCAATATCGAGGGTGCGATCTCCGTAGGCGAACTGGTGATCGAATCCAGCGCGCGGATCACCGGCGATGTCACCTATGAGAGCATCACCGTAGCACCCGGCAGCCAGGTCGACGGGCGCTTCACCCATCGACGCGGCGCTGGTGCCGCCGCTGGCAATGCAGCCCCCACCGAACTCAAGCTGGTCAGCGGTGAGGACAGCGCGACCGCCTGAGCCTTAGCAGGTCTGCTGATCGACCGAACTGCCGCTGTTGTCGGCCGTCTGACTAGCTCCGTGCGCAACGTCGGCAATCACTTCGCCCTCGCGTCTTCAGAGGGGCTTGGGGTTTTCCCGGGCCTGCATCGCGATCGGAGCGTGATGTACCGGCGCATTGACGATTGCGGGTCCTTTCAATACTGGCGCTGCGCTCTGGCTCCGGATGAGAAAATAGCCGGCGACACTCACCAGCATCAGCATAACCAACGAAAACAGCACGATGGCGATATTGCCACCCTCGCGCTCGAAAATTGGGGCGCGTTTCGGCGCACTCGTGGCTGGGGTGTGAGGCAATTGTTCCTCCTTCTTGGCGACAGTAAGGAACATATGCACAGCTGGCGGCAGAGTTGCCGACGATGCGATGAATAGCGCCACAGAAACGTCAGCCGGTGAATCCTGGCCCCTCGCCCGCCTCGATCGGGTCCAGCCCGAAGCGGTTGGATCCCCGCGTGCCCCCCATCACCATCAGCACCAGTAGCCATACCGCGCCGATGAGCGGAAGGAACGCCAGCAGCATCCACCAGCCGGAGCGGTTCGTGTCGTGCAACCGCCGCACCGCCACCGCGATCGAGGGAATGAAGGTGCCCAGCGCGAACAGACCGATCAATGGGCCACCTTCGTGACGAGCGCCCGCGCCCATGTTCCAACCATTCCGGTAGGCCCAGTCGCGAGTAGAGCCGAGGCCGAGCATGGACTCGACGATGCCGAGACCGATCATGCACAACAGCAGGAACAGAACATACATCCAATATTCCCTGGGCCGCGCGCGCCCGCTGAATTGGGCATAGCGCTTGAGGGGCAGGGTCATCCAGTTCATGGCATCCTCCCTAGTTGATCGGAGCTGAACGACGATAGCTCAAAGCCTCAGCGATGTGTAGCCGCCCAACATCCCGCGCACCGGCAAGATCCGCGATCGTCCGCGCGACCCGCAGCACCCGCGTGTAGCCGCGCGCCGAGAGCCGCATCACCGCCGCCGCATCGGTAAGCAGCCGCTGCCCATCCGCATCGGGTGCGGCGACCTTTTCGAGCAGTTCCCCGTCCGCCTCGGCGTTGGTACGCACGCCCTGCCCCTCATAACGGGCCGTCTGCACGCCGCGCGCCCGCGCCACCCGCGCTGCAACTTCCGCCGATCCTTCGGCGGGCGGTGGCAGACTGAGGTCCGCCGCGCTCACCGCCGCGACATCGACATGCAGGTCGATCCGGTCCAGTAGCGGCCCGGATAGCTTCGCCTGATAATCCGCCGCACAACGCGGCGCGCGCGAGCAGGCCAGCGACGCATCGCCGATATGGCCGCAGCGGCACCCTTGTGTGGCTTTCGCGCAATTTGGCTTTGGACTGCTCCCATACACGAAAATCCGCCGTATTTGCCCTCGTCCAAGTGCGTTGGTCGAGCACCCGCAGACATTGGGCGAGCATCTGAAACGAGCACGGCAAATACAAGGGATACGGCAAAAAGATGCTGCTTGTATCCTTGGGGTGGGGCACTTCACCTATATGACGTGGGAGAAAGACCAGAAGCAGCCCTTTGCTCGATACTATCCTGCTATCGTCTCATTCATCGGGTATGACCCGTTGCCAGAACCGACAACTGACGGTGGAAGGCAGAAACGGGAACGTCTGCTCCTTGGCCTCACCAGCCAAGAGATGGCTGACCGTTTGGGGATCGATCAAGGGACGTTGCTCAGGCGGGAAGCCACACCATAGTGGCACCTCACCACTGGAGCAGGTGATGCACCGCCTGAAAGATGCCGATGCATATGATCGCGCCGAGTAGAGTGGCTTCGATCCTGAGGCGAGTTTCCTTGGTGAACATCCGTGCCCCTTTCCGTCGCTAGGATTGTGCTGGTAGGGCAGCGTTCCGCCAACTTCTCGCCATTATCCCACTGTGGTATCTATACCGCGAACCCACCTTTTAAGATTGGCTGCGGCAGCGAAGGTATTAGCCATTTGATGAAGTGTCGGCAGGCTTATGTTTTCTGCCAAACCACCCGCCCAACATTTCCTGTATCGGGCTGCCGTGGTTTTCTCGTTCCACCAACCTGATTGGTGCTTCGTCGATACGATCAAGTGCCAGACCCAACAAGCGCTTCGCCATCTCACCATCTACATTTATGGCCTCACGACGATAGCCTTCATACGCTTTCGCTACTGAGGCCTTGAACCCGTAGTCCTCAGCCAATCTGAACCGTTGCCCAATCTGCTTGGTGAGAACCCATGCAAACCACACAGGCGCTGCTACACTGACCATCGTCAGCATCACATTTGCCCACAAAAGGTCCATTGGAACATTCTTGCCAGTGTCCATCGCTTTTTTCATTAGGTTGTGAACAAACTCGATGCGGTTAGCAGAAATTTCGGCACCAACACCAAGCGTAACTGCCAGCATGATGACTAGGTCGTGAACCCATAAACGGGATTCCCAGAGCGGCATTGATCTGATTCAGAGTGGCGGCATGAGCCGCTACGATTTGACCGATTTCGAATGGTGCGTGATCGCGCCGTTGCTGCCGAACAAGCC
>JALCRK010000050.1 GCA_022652485.1 Sphingobium sp. | reverse complement strand
CGTTCTCCTCAATCGCAGCCCCGAGGGCCTCGATTACTGGATGGACGAAATCCTGAAGCTTGCTGATCCGGCAAGCTACGGTCGCCTCAAGGCCGATCTCGTCCGGATCGTCGAGGAACAGCGTGGCTCGGACGTCACCCAAGCTTTCGTCATCCGGTCGATGACCGTCGACCCCAAGGGGCTGACCTCCGATGTGACCGGCACGCTCAAGACTTTTGTCGGCGCCCAGGTCATCGCGAGCGACGAACGCCGTTTCCGCTTGAACTGGACCTACCGGGGCCTGCGTCTCGCGCTGTCAGGCTTCAGCCAGTTGCCACCCAAAGACCCAACGAAGGATGCCCAGTGATGGCTTACCGACGCAAGACGCGCGCGAGGAGCCTGGCTCTTTGCGCCAGCACCATTCTCGCATTCTCAGGGAGCGGCGCGCAGGCCGCCGACCAGTTCAAACAGGCTGCAGACGGAGCCAGCATCGAATGCGCCGTGTCGGCCCGCGAACTAACGCGCTTTGCGCTCGTCGACGACCAGTTTGCCAGCGTTTCGAAGATCTCGACCGGAACGCCTTACAACGATTTTGCGGTCACCAACGAGCCGCTGCGCGGCGACATCTATGTGTCGGTGCCCGAGACCTTTGCGGCTAGGTCGATCAGCTTCTTCGCCACGACCAAGAAGGGCTTCGTCTACAAGGTTTCCTGCCAGGTCGAGCCTGTCCCGGCAGTGCAGGTCTTCATCACCAACCCGGCGATCGCGACGAACAGGGCGGCAGGCTGGGAAAGCGAAACGCCGCTGGAGACAAGCGCAGTACGCCTCATTCAGGCCATGGCCAATGATCGCACGGTCGAAGGTTTTGAAGTCCGGCAATCCTCGGCACTTCCGACACGGGTCGGCGATCTCGAGATTCAGCTCATCGCCGATTACCGCGGCAGCGCGCTCGCCGGAAAGGTCATCCGCCTGGCGAACCGTGGCCGCAAGCCGCTGACGCTTGCCGAAGCGGATCTCGCGTCATCCCAGACACTCGCAATCTCGATCGCCCAGCCCACTCTCAAATCGGGAGAAAGCACGGTCGCCTTCATCGTCGGTTCGAACGGAGGGTTGGGCCATGACTGATGCTCCCTCGACCTCAACCCCGGTACAGGCCGATCCGGCATCGCCATCGCCAGTGACCCGCCTCAACGCGAAGACCGCACGGCGGCAGAAGCTTCTGCTGGGCTCCTTGGGCGTAGTCGCGCTTGTTGGCGGCAGCTGGTTCATCCTGGGAGGCGACGACGGCGCGAAGAGCGACGATCCCACCGCCGCCCAGACCATCGACACGGCCGGGCTCATCAATCGCGACCTTTCGCAGCGCGAATTCGTCGCGACCTACGGCAACCGTCTCGATGCCGTGACCCGCGAGCAGAAGGCGATGAAAGACGCGAGCCTCCCGCGCGAGGAAATAGAAGCCCAGCTGGCCGCACTCAAGGCCGAGAACCAGGCCATGCGCGTTGACGGCCAGGCTGCGATCGATGCGATCTCCGCCGAGAACGCGGATCTGAAGACGCGCCTTGCCAGCCAGAGCACCTCGGCTCCCCCGAGCGTGCCGCCGCCGGCCTATGGCCCGCAAGCTGGCGGCTATGACGCGCGCGGCCGGACGGCCCCGTCAACGCTCGGCGGCGCGCCGGTGGGGGCCGGTGAAGCTGCTATGCCCGGGCCAGGCGAAGTCAAGCTGATGAGCTTCACGTCGGACAAAGCCGGGGCAAACGGACCAAGGTTTGCGCGTCCTGAAACCCCGCCGGTCGTGATCGAGGATTCACCGGACTATCTGCCGCCCAATTCCTATGCCTCGGCGCGCGTCATCGTTGGCGTCGATGCATCGGCCGGTGTCGCGAGCCAGACCGATCCGCTTCCGGTTGTCCTGCGCATCACCGGCCCAGCGCGATCAGTCATGCAGAACGGCAAGGTTCTGACGACCCGCATCCAGGGCTGTATCGTCAATGGCGCGGCGCGCGGCGATCTCTCTTCGGAGAAAGTCTATGTGAAGTTGGCCCGGATGACCTGTGATCAGCCAGGCGGGCGCGTCGCGGTGAGCGAGGTCAAAGGCTTCATCAGCTTTGCCGGAAAATCCGGTGTGCGTGGTCGTGTCGTCAGCCGCGAGGGCAGCCTTGTGAGCCAGGCCCTGCTTGCCGGGATCGTGGGCGGTTTCGGACGCGGCTTTTCGGCCAATGCCAACAGCGTCTTTTCCGGTGTCACGACCAATGCTGACGGCACCCGCTCGAAGCTTTCGGCCGGCGACATTCTCGGTGGCGGGCTCGGCCAGGGCGCTGCGGACGCTGCCGACACGGTCAGCAAATATCTGATCGAGCGCGCCGAACAATACCAACCCGTCGTCGAGATGCCGACCGGCATCGATGTCGAAATCGTCTTTCTCGACGGCGTCTACGTGAGGAACTCCCAATGACCCCCGCCGCAAACAACCCAACCCCGAGCAAGCCGCCGCGCTGGCTGCGACCGGTGGCGTCCGCCGCCGCCGTCATCGCCCTGTCCGCCGCAACTGGTTGGGGCGTGGCCAGCCTCGCTTCCCCGGTCCAGGCTCCCAACACGGCAAAGGTGCGCGCCGCGCTCAAGCTGCGCCTCCCGAAGACGCCGATCGACGCCATCACCTGCGATGGCCTTGGCGGCCTGTGCGAAGTCGCCTCGAAATCGACGCTGTTCTACGTCGATCGCGCGGCCAAATATCTGGTGATCGGGCGCATCTACGACATGGAGGCTCGGCAAGACCTGACGGCAGCCCGTCTCCTCGCACTCAACCCAGACTTGCTGGCTGCCGGTGCGGCGCGGCGGAGCAATGCCAACGAAGAAAACCAGCCTGCCCCGCGCGCCACCCCGCAGAAGGTATCGCTCGCTGGCCTGCCCGCGAACGGCGCGATCACCTGGGGACCAGCCAACGGCCCCAAGGTCGTCGTCTTCTCCGATTTCCACTGCGGCTACTGCAAGAAGCTCGAAGCCGAACTGAAGGCGATCGGCGCGCGCGTCGAGGAGCGGCCCATTTCGATCTTCGGGGCCGACAGCCGCCGCGATGCCGAACGGGTGCTGTGCTCGCCTCGCCCCGAGGTCTCCCTCCACATGGCCTATTCGGGCCTCGCCCTCGCCAATCCAAAGCCGTGTGACACGAGCGGGCTCGATGCCAACGAGGCCTTTGCCAAGGCCCATGGCTTCAACGGAACGCCAGTGATCGTGCGCCCGTCCGACGGCGCGATCCTCGAAGGGTATCGCCCAGCTTCCGTGCTCCGCGACTTCCTAAAACCCGCAAAAGCGGCCGCCACCGCTCCGGCCAAGAAAGGATAATCGTCATGGGATTTTCCCACCGTATTCTCGCCTCTGTTTGCCTTGCCGTGCTGACCAGCGGCTGCGCCACCTTCGGCACCAATATCGAAGGCGATTTCACCTGCCGTGCCCCCAAGGGCGATTGCGCACCCAGCCAAGTGATCGATGCCCGCGCGACCAAGGATTTGTCCGTGACCGGACCGGTCCATGACGGCCTGCGTCCTCCTGTCCCCGTCGCATCCGGCGATCAGGGCCGCACCTCCGAGCGTACGCTCAGGATCGTCTTTCCGGCGCACATCGATGAAACCGGAACGCTGCACGACGATGCTGTCGTCTGGGCAGTCGTCGAAAATCCGCGTTGGGCCGCAGAACTGCGCCGCAAGGTTGGCGAGGACACCGCGCCGCCGCTGATGCGCCAGCTGCGCCGCAAGCTCAAAGCCGTACAGGCGCAGATCGAGCAATCGAGCAAGACGCATGAAGGCACGGCCGCCGAGCAGCCTGCCGGACAGGCCGAAACGGAGCCGTTCGATCTCGGACAGCCCTTTCAACCTTCGTCCTCACTCGAGGACACCCCCTCTGCCTCGCCGCTGGTCCTCCCCTCCACGGCGCGCGAGGCGGTTGCCGGTGCGAGCGCACCGGCGGTCGAGGGGTTCGACATGGCGCAGCCCCCGCATGATCGAACCCCTCGGCCCTCTGCCGACAATGCCCCGCTGATCTACCCGACCATCGAGGCAATCGAGGCCGCCAAGAACGCCGCCAAGGCACAGAAGGAGCCCAAGTGATGGCCGAGAAACTCAAGACGATCGTCGACAGGCTTCTCACCGGGCTTCTGGGCGATGCCGAGCACGCCGAACAGGACCGGCCTGCCCTGATGCTCGATCTGCTGTCGGACTGGCTCCCTTACCGGGTCTACGATCCGGCGAGCCGGCTCTATTTCAACGCGCGCTCGAAAGGCTTCGTGCTCTCGGTCACTCCTCTGATCGGGGCGGACGAACGCACCGGCGAGATCCTCGGGTCATTCTTTTCCGAAGGGCTTCCAGCAGGCGCCTGTCTCCAGGTGCTGCATCTCGCCTCTCCGCGCATCAGCCGGATCGTCGCACCCTGGTTTGCGCCGCGGTATGTCCAGGGCGGCGTCTACGAGGCGATTGCCCGCCACCGCGCACGGCGGCTCTACGGCCTCGTCTGGGAATCGGGTTCGCAGGACGCGCCGTTCCACGCCCGGCACCATCAGGTGATCGTTTCGGTCGGCGTGCCTGCGGCCAAGGCGGTCAGCAATGAGGATCTCAAGCAGACCCGCGACGGCCTCATTGCCATGCTGAAGTCGCTCAATCTGGGCGTTGCCGAAGTCGAGCCGCAGCAGCTGATTGCGATCATCGACGACCTGACCTCGCCGACGACCGCGCCGCAGGACGATGCCGTGCCCTATAATCCGAACGACGCAATCGCGGCCCAGGCGATCCGCCACGATATCGAACTCGTCATCCTGGAAGACCGGATGCGGCTCGTCACCGAGCGGTTTCGTGCAACGGGGAAGATCGAGGACGGCGTTCCCGAGATCGGCACGGTCTACCCCGATGCCTTCGACGTGCGGCATTTTTCCTCGCGCAACATGCCCCAGCGCTGGGCGCCGTGGGAATGCGCGCGGCTCATCGGCGACATGTTCACCGACAAGCTGCGCTTCCCCTGCCCTGCGGCGACGATGCTGTGCCTCGTCTATCCCGATCAGGAAGCAGCTTCGGCCAAGTCCGGCTTCAAGTTCATGCGGACTACGAGCCTTGCCGGCACGCGCAGCGCGCGTTTTCTGCCCCGCATCGGCGAGCAGGCGGCCGAGTGGCAGCATGTGCAGTCCGAGCTGCAGGAGGGGCGCCGTTTGGTGCGGGTCTTCTATGGTCTGACGACCTACTCCCCGCTCGGCCGCGGGGACCGCGACGAACGCGCGATCAAGTCGATCTACAAGGCGGCGGGCTGGGATCTTGCCGATGAGCGATACCTGCAGATCCAGGGTCTGCTGGCAGCCATGCCGATGACGCTGGCCGATGGGCTTGGCGCCGACATGGAGCGCCTCAAGCGCTTCAAGACTGTGCTGTCGACGACAGCGGCCAATATCGCTCCCATGCAGGGCGAGTATCTCGGCAGCGTCCACCCGCACCTGCTGTTCGTGGGCAGGCGCGGCCAGCCCTTCTTCTGGTCGCCATTCGAGAACGAGGCCGGCAACCACAATGTCGCGATCTGCGGCAAGTCGGGCTCGGGTAAATCGGTGTTGCTTCAGGAGATGTGCGCGGCGCTACGCGGCGCTGGCGCTCAGGTCGTGGTCATCGACGACGGGCGCAGCTTCGAGCATTCGGTGAAGCTGCAAGGCGGCCGGTTCGTCGAGTTCACGATGAAGGCGGGCTTCTGCCTCAATCCGTTCTCGATGATCGATGGCGAGCGCGCGGCCGAAGACGAGGATTACCGGCTCGACTGCTTCGGCATGGTCAAGGCCATTGTCGGCCAGATGGCGCGGCACAGCGCAAAACTCAACGACACCGAGCGCGGCCTGATCGATCGGGCGGTCAACATGGTCTGGAGCGAACGGGGCGTCGATGCCTCGATCACCGGCGTCGGCGAAGCACTGGCCGGTCTCGGCAATGAAGCCGCGAGCGATCTCGCCACCGCGCTCGCGCCATACATGGCAGGCGGTACTTATGGCGCCTTCTTCGAAGGCCAGGCAAGCCTCGATCTCGACACCGATTTCACCGTCTTCGAGATGTCGGACCTTGCCACCCGCGAGGAACTGCGCAGCGTCGTTCTCTCGGCGATCATGTTCATGACCAGCCAGGCCATGACGCGCAGCCCTCGTTCGGTGAGGAAACTGCTCTTGATCGACGAGGCGTGGTCGATGCTCAACGGCGGCTCGATGGGCGAGTTCGTCGAAACCTATGCTCGCACTTGCCGCAAATATGGCGGGGCGCTGGCAACCGCGACGCAGTCACTCAACGACTATTACAAGTCCGATGGGGCGACCGCTGCGCTGGAAAACAGCGACTGGATGCTGATCCTCCAGCAGAAGCCCGAGACGATCGCCGATTTCAAGGCGTCGAAGCGCCTCGACATGGACGACCGCACCGAGACCCTGATCCGCAGCCTGAAGCGTTCGGGCAGCGACTATTCGGAAGTCTTCATCAAGGGCCCGGAGACCGAAGCCATCGGTCGGCTCGTCCTCGACGACTACTCGGCAACGCTGTTTTCAAGCTCGCCCCAGACCTTTGCCGCGATCGATGCCGAAATCGCGCGCGGCCACCAGCTTGCCGACGCGATCGAACGGATCGCCTTTGCCAATCGAACCTGACTTTTCCCTCCATCCAAGGACACCCAAAACCGATGCCTCTCCACCTCGTCACGCCGATCGACCGGGCGCAGGATGCCCGTGCCGAGTGCGAAAGTCTCGACCTGCCCGCCAAAGGCTGGCGCTCGCATGCCGCCGACCTTTGCTACATCGTGCTTCGCGGCAGCACCTTCCTCGCCTCGAGCTACCTCATGGCGCTCGGGCTCCCGCTGCTCTTTTTCCTTCTGATCTCGGGCGGCGATGCCGGGGTCTTCTTCGCGCATCTCGCCAATATTTCGGACCGTTTCCTGGGCGCCGAGCAAGGCCGCCAGATCGGCTTCCTCGACGAGTTCAAGTTCGTCCTCATCGGTGTCGCAACGCTCGTCGTGGTCTGGCGCCTGCCGCGCTTCATCAACGATCTCGAGCGCGAGCTTTCGGGAGAAAAGCTGTGAAGAACATATTGGCAACACATTCCCTGCGCGGCCGCATGGGTGCGGTGAACTGGACCGCCGTCGCGCTCGGTTTGAGCATGGTTGGCTCGGCGCTCTGGGGCGTCTGGGCCACCGACAAGCTGCTCGCGCTCGACAAGCGCGAGGTGGTGACCGTGCAGCTGAGCCGCATCATGGGCGACTTCATCGAAGCCGAAGCGCGCGCAGGCCGACCGCCCGAAGAAACCAAGATGCGCGTCCAGGCCTATCTGCAGGCGGTCGAAGCCTCGGTCGAACATCTGGGCCGCGAGGGCCGCACGGTTCTTGTCGCTGAAGCGGTGGTGGCCGGCAGCACGCCTGATCTCACCGAAGCCGTGCGCGCGGATGTCGCGCGCCGCGTGGGAGCCATTCCCGATGCGCGCCGCTGATCTTGTCCTCCACTCGCCCACCGGGCGGCGCCTCGCGCTGTGGGCAGGGCTTGGCGCGGCAGCGCTTGCGCTCACCTCGCTCGCCGCTTTCTCGAAGGACCATGCCCTGATGATCAACGCCAGTCCGAGCCTGCCTTACTGGGCGATCTGGCTCGATCGCGGCGCGCTGCCGCAGCGCGGCGAGATCATCCTGTTCGATCCGCCCGCCTCGCCGCTGCTCGAAAGGCATTTTGGCAAGGAGCCCAATCCGTTCGGCAAGAAGGTGAGCGGAATGCCCGGCGACATCGTGACCGAGAAGGAGCGCAGCTTCTTCGTCAATGGCCGCAAGGTGGCGGTAGCCAAGCCCACAAGCCGTTTGGGCGAGCCGCTGGCGCTCGGTCCGACTGGCGTGGTGCCTCAAGGCTGCTATTTCGTCACCACCGCGCACAAGGACGGTTTCGACAGCCGCTATGCGGCGATCGGGTGGATCTGCGCCAGGCGCATTCTCGGGGTCGGGAGGCCGATCCTGTGAGACAAGTTCGCGCCGCCCCATTCCTCGTAGCCGGTCTTCTGATGGCCGCGCCGGCAAGCGCCCGCGACTACGGCCAGCAAGGCACGGTCTGGTCGGTGATCGAGCCTGACCTGCTCGAGCAAATCCATGCGCGTCTCACCCATCTCGAGAAGAGCGGCGAGACGGCCAAGCTCAATGAGGAGCTGAAGCGGCGCACGATCGCGCGAGTCAACCGGCCTGAGCCCGTCGCGGGGATCAACGCCGCAGCGGCAGCACGCAGCTGGCGTTTCGATCCGACGATCAGCGTCGATCGCGACATTGCCGACGACAAGGGCCGGGTGATCGTGGCGGCCGGAACCCGGGTCAATCCGCTCGACACCGTGCCGCTGCGTATGCCGCTGGTATTCCTCGACGGCGATGATCCCGAGCAGCTTGCCTGGGCAACCCGGCACTATGCCAGCACCAAGGCCAAACTCATCCTCGTGCGCGGCGCGCCGCTTGAACTGATGAAGGCCCGCCAGCGCCGCTTCTATTTCGACCAGGGCGGCAGCCTCGTGAAGCATTTCGGCATTCGCGCCGTGCCCGCAACCGTCGAGCAGCAGGGCCGCGTGCTCATCATTACCGAGCAGCCGGTTGGACCCAAGGAACGCGCATCGTCATGAGCAGAAAAAATCGTCTTCTCACATGGATATGCTGCGTGATCCTTGCCTGCAGTCTCAGCCTTGCTGCAGCTTCGCCAGCGCAGGCATCTGCCGGTCCGGGCCGCTGCACGGGCAAGTTCGTCAATCCGATCACCGACATCTGCTGGTCGTGCCTGTTTCCGATTTCGATTGGCGGTCTGAAGATCTGGCCCTCGAGCCGACCCGATACGAGCAACCCGGCGCTTCCCGTTTGCCTGTGCGGATTGCGGCCGGGTATCGCCATGGGTTTCTGGGAGCCGGTTCGGCTTGCCGACGTCAGCATGAAGCCCTGGTGCTTCGTCAATCTCGGCGGGATGAAGCTCGATCCCGGCTTTGACATCGGCTTCAAGTCGATGGCGGGACCTTCGGCCGTTGGCGGTGCGACGCAGTACAATTCGCAGTGGCATGTCCACTGGTATGCCTATCCGCTGATCTACTGGATGGAGATCGTTGCCGATTTCCTGTGCCTGGAACAGGGCTCGGTCGACATCCTCTATATCACCGAGATCGATCCGCTCTGGCAGGACAGCGAGCTCACCGCGATTATCAATCCCGAAGCGGTTCTCTTCGCCAATCCCTTGGCGCTTGCGGCGTGCGCGGCCGACTGCGTGGCGGCGACGGCCAAGCTCCCGACCGACGAACTCTTCTGGTGTGCCGGATGCCAGGGCAGCATGTATCCCTTGAACGGCAATGTCTCGGCGACGATCGGGCACGTCCAGGCATCCCGGCTCGCGCTCGCGCGCTTCTCCTACAAGCTGCACCGCGAACTGGTTGCCTGGGGCACGATGGGCAGCAAGGGGCTCTGCGGCAAGTATCTGATGCCGGTGATGAGGAAGCAGCAATACCGCTTCCAGGCCACCAATCCCAATCCGCAGACCAAGGGCCGCTACGCCTGCGCGCCCATTGGCGCCTCCACCACCTTCATGTCGGCAGGTCAGGTCTATCCCGCCATCGGCGAGGACATGGGCTATCTGGTCTGGCGCAAACGGAACTGCTGCGCGCTATGAAAATACTCCCTTATCTCCTTGTAATCGCGTCGATCACTGGCGCGGCCGCTATGGCGGGAGCCGCAGCACAGACGAGCGAGCCGGAACTCGATCTCGAAGCGATACGCGCCCGCGCCAAGGTCGAGGCGAGCGAAGCCGATGCGCTTGCCGCCAGTGCCCGCGCGCGCGCCGAAGCGGTCCTTAGCCAAGCCAATGACAGCGCCGCCGAAGCCCAGGCGCATGGCAAGCGCTACACCGAGCAGGCGGCAAGTTCCGCGCGGCCAGGAAGCGACGACGTCTTCGACTTCGACAAGATGGTGGCCGACGCGGGCACGATGGCCAGCGATGGTCTGGGTGAAGCACCCCGCTTCATCGCTTTTGCTTCGCTCTCGATGCCGCCGGCTGCCTTGCGGGCCATGGCGGACGATGTCGCCAAGGCTGGCGGCGTCGTTGTGCTGCGCGGCCTGCCGGGTGGCAGCGCCAAGACCCTTACGGCTGCGCTGGCGAAAATCGCCGATGACGGCGGCAAGCTCGACGCGGTCGGCATCGATCCGCGCCTGTTCCGCGCATTCGGGATCGAGGCGGTGCCCACTTATGTCGTGACCAGCAGCGATTTCGACCTGTGCGATGGCTTTGATTGCCGGACACAGGTTCCGCCTCACGACCGGATGAGCGGCAATGTCAGCGTGTCCTATGCGCTTGAAACCTTCGCGCAGGGCGGCGGCCCCGGTGCGCTGCTCGCTTCCCAGCACCTTTCCCGCTTGCGGCGGAGTACACAATGAAGCGGCTTCTCCTCCCCCTGCTCTGCCTCGCCTGCGCATCCCTGTCGTCAGGTGCTTTGGCCCAGACCACGACCGAGGCCGCCAAAGCGGACGGCAAGGCTTTCGGACGCGACAAGGCGGCCGACGCGCAAGGCGCAGCAACGACCGAACCGGACGCAAACCGGATACCCAATTTCGGGAGCGTGCCCAGCCAGTCGGGCTATTTCGACGATCCCGACCGGATGGCGCGTGAAGCCGCGAGCCAGGCAACGGCGAACACCGGATACAGGACCATGCGCGATTCCATGGACCGCCGTGCGCAGTTCGCGCCCCAGGACCTCGACGCGGTCGTCGCGCGCAGCAATGTCATCAACGACGATCCGCTCTCCTACACGAGCGGCATGAGCATTAGCGGGAGCCAGGGCCGCTGCGTCCCCCTGCCTCCTGGAACCGGCACCGCAGCGCGCTACATGGCGACCTGCAACGTCGGCTATACCGCGACCCAGGAGACCAGAACCTGCCCGGTGACGCTGAATGCCACGATCGAGCAACGGCAGGTCTATGGCTATTATTGCGTCGGCGGGAGCGGCGTCGATCCAGCATCGATCTACAATTGCAATCGCTACCCGGCGCCGCAGTGCACAGTCACGCAGTCCTATCCGATCAATCTGTGCGATCCCTATCTCGGCATCTACTGGGGCTGTAACTCGGGCGACCTGCGCGTCGATCTCGTGAGCTGCACTGCGCCGGTCGATGGCGCGACGCCCTACAGCGTGACCGGCGAGAATGTCGTCACGACGAGCCGCGATGAAAGCCAGTGCGCGGGCCTTGCCGCGGACAATTCATGCCAGCAGGACGCCGAGACCTGCACAGACAGTGATCCTGTCACCCGGATCATCGACGGCATCGCGGTCACCCAGCCCTGCTGGGTGTGGTCGCGCAGCTATACCTGCGCCCAATTTACGCAAGCTCAGGACTGCCAGACGCTGGAAAGCACGCCCGGCTGCTCGCTGGTGCGCGAGGACTGCCTTTCGGGTGAGCCCTGTCGGACCTGGGAGCGGGTCTACGACTGCCCGGTTCCGGACCAGCCTGCCGATACCAGCCAGTTCATCTGCGACGGCGACGTCTATTGCATCGATGGCTCGTGCGAGACGATCGAGCGCGAGGCCAATGACGAGTTCAAGGATGCAGTCGTCGCGCTCAACGCGATGGACCAGGCACGGCGCGAGTTCGATCCCGACACGCTCACCCTGTTCAAGGGCACGCGCAATACCTGCTCGTCCAAGGTTTTTGGCGTGCTCAATTGCTGCAAGGGCAAAGGCTTCCCGCTCATTCCGGGTATCCAGCTGCTTGTCGCACTCGGCTGCAGCCGAGAGGAAATGCTTCTTCACCAGCGCGATGCGCAGGGCCTGTGCGCCTATGTCGGGACTTATTGCTCAGACAGCTTCCTGGGCGTCTGCCTGACCAAGAAAAAGGTCTATTGCTGCTTTGAATCCAAGCTTTCGCGGATCCTGCAGGAACAGGGTCGCCAGCAGCTGAACAAGCCGTGGGGCAAGCCCAAGACCGAGCAGTGCCTTGGCTTTACCATCGACGAGTTTTCGCGGCTCGATCTCTCGAAGATGGATTTCAGCGAGGTCTACGCCGAATTCACCGACGCCGCGCGCCTGCCCGATGAGCTCCAGGCCGCCACCGAAATCCAGCAGAAAATCGAGGACTATTATGCCCGCGCCAGCCAATAAGGCCGCCCGGCGGCTGCTTGCCGCCTTCCTCTCGCTCACCGCTGTTGCGCTCGCGCTCAGTGCTCCGGCACGCGGGCAGGAACCGCCCCTGGTCACGACCAGCGACAGCCAGGACAGCTTCTACTGCGAGGAGCGACGCCTTGGTTACTGGTTCTATTGCACCAGGCCCAAGCCGCATGAAGGGCAGGAGGAGACATCCGAGCCTGCTGCGAGTGCGACGAGCCAGCTCGATGCCATCACGGCAAATCTGCGCGAACTAAAAGCCAAGGCGATCCTCGAGCCGACGCCGGCCAATGTGACGGCCTATATCCGCTTTCAGCGCGCTCAGCTCGACCGGGCATCGCTGTTCAGCGATGTCTGGCAACGGGCGATCTGGCAGGATCCTGACCTCGACTATACGCTCCAGCGTCCGGTCTCGACGCTCGGCAAGCGCCAGTGGCAGGACTCGCGCAACGCCGAGCGCAATGCCGTCATGGCGCAACTGTCCGAACGCTACGGGCTGTTCTACTTCTTCGCCCAGAGCTGCGGCGCCTGCGAAGTCATGTCGCCGATCGTCCAGAGCGTTGCTTCGACCTGGCACATCACGGTGCGCGCGATTTCGACCGACGGCGGGCCCTCGCGGCATTTCCCGAACTACACGGTCGAGACCAATCAGCGCAGCCGGATGGGGCTTGAGCCCAAGGTCACGCCGGCGGTCGTGCTTTGGGATGCCGCCAAGGGTCAGCCCATTCCGATCGGTTACGGCGTGATGAGCGCTGACGAGCTTCAGGACCGCATTTACCTCCTCACATCGAAGGAAGCCGGACGTGACTACTAGGATGAAACGTGCCGTCGCCGCGATCCTCGCGGCCACCCTCCCCCTTACCAGCGCATCAGCCGATGTCGGCAGTTCGATGGACTCGTTCCTCAACGATGTCGGCGGCGCCGCCAACGTCAACGGGCCGACCGCATTCGAAGGCCAGTCGGCAGGCTATTACAGCCTCGGCAACGTCTGGACGCGCTTTCCTCAGAAGACGACCAACATCGCCAACCTGCAGCTGCCGCGCGCCCGTGCGGGGTGCGGCGGCATCGACATTTTTGCCGGGTCCTTCAGCTTCATCAACGCGAGCGAGATCGTCGCGATGCTGAAGGCGGTCGCCAACAATGCGGTCGGCTTCGCTTTCAGCCTGGCGATCGACACGGTTTGCCCGGAATGCTCGAAGATCATGCAGGAGTTCAGCCAGAAGGCTCAGCTCATGAACAACCTCAACATCAACTCCTGCGAGATGGCGCAGGGACTGGTGGGCGGCATCTGGCCCAAGGGCGATCTGGCCGACAAGGCGATCTGCGAGGCGATCGGCAATTCGGAAGGCATCTTTACCGACTATGCCGCCGCCAAGCACGGGTGCGGCACCAAAGGCCAGCGGTCGAGCACGACGGCGCAGGGATCGGGCAAATATGACGACGTCAATCCCGCCGTGGCGAGGAACTACACCTGGACGATCCTCAAGAAGTCCGCGTTCTTCTCGCCGAATGGCACATTTGATGAGGAACTCGCCGAATATGCAATGACGCTCCTGGGCACGATCATTTATGTCCCGCCCAAGGATGATGAGCCGGGCAAATTCGTGCCGATCGTCGGGGAAGCGTCTTCGACGCTGGTCACTTCGCTGCTCGATGGGACAAGCAGCGGGAACGTACTGATCTTCGACTGCGACGAGCCAGAAAAGTGCCTCGATCCCGGTTTCAAGTCGCTCAGCCTTCCGGCATCCAAGGCGCTGCGCCCGCGCGTTGCGGCCCTGATTGCCGGTATGATCCAGGCAATCCATGACGACACCGCGATCACCGACGCGCAGAAGGAGCTGCTCCAGGTGGCTTCGATCCCGCTTTACAAGATCCTGACGGTCCAGGCGGCCTATGGCCGCGGGATGCCGACCGACGATCGCGAGACGCTGGCGGAGATCGCCAGCGTCGATCTGCTGTTCGCGGTCCTCGACCGGATCGTCAGCGAAGCGGGCCGCTCGATGTCGAGCTTTATCGGCGCGGACGAAGCCAAGATCGCGATGTGGCAGGGCCAGGTGAATGTCGTTCGGCAGGCACTCGCCGACCGGCAGGCGAACACGCACCTCAAGGTCAACGCCATCATGCAGATCATCGAGAAGACCGCGTTCATCGAAAACGTGCTCGCCGCCTCGATGTCGCCCGGCATGGCCGCTTCGCTCGACTGGTCGCGCGGCGTGCAGTCGCGCGCCCTTACCCACTAATCCCTTTCTGCGCGCCGGAACCGGCGGGAGCCCAGCATCATGGTCGAAATTTTCACGGTTGGCGGCGGCGATTACCTGGTCAATGTTTTCCAGGCGGTCGCCGCCTGGACGGGAAATGGGGGCTACAAGAGCCTCCTTCAGGTCGTCATGGTCATGGGGCTTGGCCTCTCCGCAATTACGTTGGCCTTCAATCAGGACTGGCGGGCCTGGATCAACTGGTTCCTTGGCGCGACGCTGATCTACTCGTGCCTGATGGTGCCGCGGCTCGACGTCCATGTGACCGACCGGTTGAACCCGAGCCTCGCTCCCGCAAACGTCAGCAACGTGCCCTTGGGCCTGGCGCTGATGGCGAGCTTCACGAGCCAGGTCGGCGACTATCTGACTGGCTCGGCCGAGGTGGTGTTCGGGCTGCCGGGCGATCTCAACTATTCGAAGAACGGCATGATTTACGGCGCGAGGCTCTACGATGCTACGCGCTCCTTGCGCATTTCAGACCCCGAATTTGCCGCCAATCTCGATGAGCATTTCCGGCAATGCGTCTTCTACGACGTGCTGCTTGGCCGCTATTCGATGAAGGAGCTCGCCGAGACCAGCGACATCTGGTCGACCATCGCGCCCGGCAGTCAGGCGCGGGCCCAGCGCTTCCTCACCCGCGACACCGGGACCGGTCAGGTGACGTCGAATATCATCACCTGCCGCGAAGCCTATGATGCGCTGAACGCGCAGTGGGCCGGACTGATCGACGGCATGGGGACGGTCTTCGGACGCCAGCTCTATCCCAACCAGACCGCAGCGCTCGCCAAGGCCAAGCTCTTTGCCGACCTGCCAGTGGCCTATCAGTATCTCAGTGGCGTCTCTGCGAATGCAACCGAGATCTTCAAGCAGACGCTGACGATCAACGCGATGAGCCAGGCCATGCATTCGATGGCGGCAACGAGCGGGGCGGGCAATGTCGATGTCTACGCCCAGACGCGTGCAGATATTCAGACCGAGCGGACTTATGGTTCGATCGCCAGCAACGCGATGAAGTGGGTGCCGCTCCTCAATGTCGTGCTGACCGTGCTCTTCTACGCCCTGTTTCCGGTCCTCTTCCCGCTGTTCCTGCTGCCCAAGACCGGCCCGCTGGCACTCAAAGGCTATGTGACGGGCTTCTTCTACCTGGCGGCATGGGGACCGCTGTTCGTAATCCTGCATATGATGCTGATGTATAAAGGAGCCACGGACATGAGCGCGGTTGCTGGAAGCAATGGCCTGAGCCTCGCGAGCTTCACCGGCATGGCCGATGTGAACAGCGATATCGGGCTGCTCGCAGGCTATCTCATCGCCTCGGTGCCGTTTCTGGCCGGCGGCGTGGCCAAGGGCGCCATGGCGATTTCGCACCATGCGACGAGCTATCTCAATCCGAGCCAGAATGCTGCCGAGGAAGCGGCACGCGAAGCGAGCACGGGCAACGTCTCGCTGGGCAATACGAGCTTCGAGAATTCGAGCGTCCTGACCCGCCAGTTCGCGCAAGGCACGATCGCGCCCAGCTTCACCTATGGCGCGGCGCAGACCCGAACATTCAGCGACACAGGCTCAATGACGACGAGTTTCCCAGAAGCCAGCTACGATCAGCTTCCCAACTCGAGCTATCCCTTCACGCCCAGCCTTGGACAGGAGTTCACCTCGCGCCTGTCGACAATGGCATCGCAGGCCCGCTCGAACAGCGAGAGCTATGCGAACATTGCGACGGAATCGACGACCAACGCCGTCACGAAGTTCCGCGAACTGCGCAGCCAATTCAGCCGCGGATCGGCCTTCGAGAGCGCGACCGGAACATCCAATTCCAACAGCATCCAGACCGCCTTCAACGAGGTCGACCAGGCATCGACAAACCTGCAGCGCCAGTTTGGCCTTTCACGAAGGGCCGCTGACGACATTTCGACCGCTTGGTTCCTTGGGGGCGAAGCGGGCGCTAAAGCTGGGGTTACTAACGGTGTGCTTTCCGCAAACGTGGGGGCAAAGGCTGGCGGAACTCGTACTTGGACAGACAGCGACATCGGCATCGCATCCGAGGACCGCTCGCGCATTTTCGGTAGCCTTGCACAGATGTCGGACAGTAGGAACTGGTCGAGCACGCGCGACGGGTTTGTTCGCAGTGTCAGCACCTCGTCGAGTTCCTCGATCTCGTCGACCGCGAGCGGCATGAACGCTTCGCTGACCGAGGCACAGAGTTACAGCCGCGAAGCACGGCGGGCTGAGGAACTGGCAAATCGCCTCGAAAGCCAGGCATCGTTCTTCGAAGGCAACAGCGCCGCAGGCAGCCTCAATCTGTCACAGGCCTACCGCGAATGGGGCTTTGTCGAAATCGAACGCAATCGCGACTTCTACGGCAATGTCCGGTTCGACGACCTGACCTTCCAGCTCAGTCCGGAAGGTCAGGCGCTGCAGGGCAAATTCATCGAAAGCTACGCTGAAAAGCTGCGCGACGGGATCGAGGACAAGCTCGTACTGACGCCAGGACAGCCAATCTCGCGCCCTTCGGTCACAGGACCGGGATCTGTCAGAGGTCGTGCCCAAATCGGTGGAGGGGTCTCTGGAAACGTGCCGCAGGTGGACCCGGGCACCATTCACGACGAAGTGCTGCGCGCTCAGGATGCCGGTCGCCAACGGATCCGCGGATCCAGAAGCCGCCTTGATACGGTTACCCGTGGCGCTCAGGGCGCAAGCGCAGAGTCGGCCGATGAAGTGAAAGAATGGTGATGAATGGATTCACCAGAGTCCGAACGACGCACCGGCAAGGAACAAAAACACGCCTAAAATGACGGCCAGACCCAGGACAGTCAGTTTACGCCCCCAAGGATCGGCCCAGGACTTCTTGATCCGATACTCCATCAGGCGATTGTCACGGATCGCCTGATCGATCTCGGAAAAACCAGCAAACGCTTTTTCAGGCTGCTGGAAAGCATCTTCAGTTTGATTGTCAGTCATAGCTGCACCCACTATCGAATAGAGAGAACATACCAGAAACACCTACGGCGCATATTCGATTATCATCGATGGTGCCGGCACTCACCTACGGTCCCTATCTATCCCCCTATTTGGGGCTGACAACGGCCAACTCGGCTTAGGCAATATCACTGTGAATGAAAAAACCGCCGACAATAGTGATAGGCTAGCCGATCGCGATAGTTGAGTATGTTGTCCTCGACGGTCGATATCAGGCAACTTTCCGTGCCACCGTTAGCCGGCCCGCGGAGCCCTCTTCCCACCATCTGCATGTACCTGACAGGACTGAACACAGGCCTAGAAATCAGGATCATGTCCGCCTTTGGCGCGTCGAACCCTGTTGTTAAGACGCTGTGATTGCAGATGACCTTCAAGTCTCCGCTCTTGAAACGTCTGATGAAGTGCTGACGCGCCAATCGGTCCGTTTCCCCGCTCACTGCCGCGGCCGAACAACCAGCCAGGTGGAGGCGTGCAGCAAGATACTGGGCGTGCTTTACCGAGTTCGCAAAGAGCAGGATCGACGACGCATCGCTGTTGAGGACGCATTCCAGGATGCGCTCGTTCCGGTCGGGATCGTTGCCAATTTCCTCGATCAAGCTGTCTGGGAGCTCCCCATACTGATCGAAATATTTGACTTGCTCGGGGGTCAGGCTGATCTGCCGATTATACCGGATCGGTGAGTAATGCAGGGCGGAGAGGACGCCTCTGCGGCGTAGACGCTCGTACAAGGCTTCCTGGTCATGCGGCATCCAGCGCCGATCGAATCTCGCAGCCAAACGTCGCGATTCATCGTCATCGCGGCCGCGCCACGGAGTGGCGCTGAGCCCAATCACCGGCGGCTCGGTCTCACGCTCGCTTTCACTGCCGGTCTGGACATCGAGCCATCGCAGCAACGAGCTATAGCTAGGTGCAATTGCATGGTGGCATTCATCGATCACGACGACGCCCGGCTTTGCCAGCCACGAAAGATGAGCAACCTCCAGACGCGCATTCAAAGTCTGGATGCTGGCCACGACTACAACAGCTTCATTGCCTTCGGGCGGAGCGGGATTGCTTTGTCCCCCCCATAGCCTCACAATTCGGAGGTCTTCGCCGGGCGCGCCGACATTCACCCATAACTGACGGAAGCATTGCACTGCTTGCTCGCAAAGCTCGTCGGTCTGCGCCACCCATAACGCAGTTCGCTTCTCGGAATTGTTCAGAACCAGTTTGACGACTGCTTCTGCAGCAACACGAGTCTTGCCACCTCCAGTTGGCAAGCTGACGACTGCGCGGCGACGTCCTGATCTGGAACCTAGCAGCTCCCTCAAGCCCTCCAGGATTTCGTCCTGGTAATCATGCAGGTCTGGAAGATCGATTGGGCCACTGATCGTGAGCTCGGGTTCGCGCTTTACGCTAGCGCTGGCCGCAAACTCTGCAGGAAATCCTAGCTCTAGCACAAATAGGCGAGCTGACTCTCCACCCCACCTCAGCGGGGGCGCCAAACCCTCAGCAGCCAAGCGATCTGTAAGTTTGGCAAGAATACTTGGCCCAACCACAGCAAGTGCCAGGCGCGCCCATTCAAGGTTCGATATCCGGCTTCCTGCGGCCTGACGTGCCGGCGCAGGCAGGACCGCCATCAGAGCCTCAGTCGAATCCCCGACCGCACAGAGTAGCCGTTCTTCGATGGTAGGCTGACTGCGGACGCGAGCCCGGGCATCGTCAACTCGTGAGGTCGCCAGCCGATCCATGAGGCTTGGGACATCGCTGAGAAGCATACCGTGGCGGTCGAGCATGGTCAGCACGGCCAAGATCCGATCGTTCCAGTGCAAGCCTTCGAAACGCTCTCGATCGAGCAGAAACAGACCTGTCGCATCACGGGCAATCGTGGGGTGCCCTTCGATCGGGCCCGTGATTTCAGAAAGACCAGAAACCCAAACCGCATCCGCTTTGCGCGCAAGCGCGTTCGCCAGCTCCTTGTTGCCAATGATCTTTCCAAGCTCCGGGAAAATATCGCGGAGCTTCAGAGGGTCACTCAACCGGTCGGAGAAATTGATCTCCGATTTTTTGTCCAATGAACGCGCACCGGCATTGACCCATGCCTGAAGTGCTGCGGGCCCGAGACAAACGACGCGTCCATCTGCTGAAACCGCGTCAACAGCCACGGGATCGTCTGTGACGTAGATATGACTGAGAGGCATCGCGCCTTGCGATGTCGGCACCATCTCGGGGACCTGCCCAAAGGAAGCACCGAGCTCCCAAGCCGGCCCTAATTCCCGAAAATCGCCTTCGTAAGAGGCAAGGGTTGCGAATAGGTTCGGCCAAAGGTTTGAAGCTGTCGCGCTATCGATTTCAGCCTTGCTGAAACCGATTTTCAGATCAACCGGAAGGTCCAGCCACTGGTAGAATGCAGCGGCAATCACCGCCGCCGGGCCGCCACCCAACGACACGGGCCCAGATAGCTCACGGGAAATCAGCTTCAACGGATAGACGGCCTGCCCGATCTGAATCCGACCAAACTCGTTCAGCCAATAGAGAAACGGATGAGGTGCAGAAAATTTCGGGTAATTGTCCGGACGCGTTGTATGGGCATACGTGATCGTGCTTACAAAGAGATGCTTGTTGATTTCCGTTGAGATGTGACCCGGTGAGCGGGATAATTTCCGTCGAGAACTGACCCATGTTTGAACGGCTTCCGATCGATTGGTTGGAGGCAACATGGAGTGATCGAGATGGATTTATTGAGT
>JALCRK010000049.1 GCA_022652485.1 Sphingobium sp. | reverse complement strand
TCTTCGAGAACGAGGCATATCTCGACATCACACTCGTCGTTCTCGCAATCAAGGAACTGTACGACCCAATGCGCCGCGCAGGATACAAATAAAACCGTCAACGTGGGGCGCTCGCATCGCTAACGCTCAACGACAAGGTGGGCGTGGTCCTTCAGGCAGGCGTCGACGTGCCGCTGAGTGACAAGGGCTTTGGCCTCTCGCTCGATGCCAAGCGCTATTTCGTGCGGCCAAGCTCGCACTGGTATGACGCCACCGGCACGGAGCAGCTGGCAACCCGCCACAAGCTCGATCCGTGGGTACTGAGCGCAGGCGTCAGCTATCGGTTCTGACAGCGCCGAGTTTGAGTGGGGCAGCGGGCCGCCTTCCAGTGGGGAGGGCGGCCCGAATGCTTTGAAGCGCAAGCGGATGCGGAGCATATGCCCTGGCTGATCGTTCAGGGGTCAGGGGGTCAGACCCCGTCTTCGCCTTCTTCGTTCGCCTTGGATTTGCGCTTGTCGAGCACGCAGGCATGGCAGCCCTTGTTCGAAGGGGTCGGCGAACGCGGCTGGGTGGAGCCATCCTGATCCCACACAACCAGCGTATGCACCACCCCGTCTCCGGTACAGAGCGAGAGGGTGCGCGCCTGGCAGTCGCCCGTGATGGGGCTCACCGCCATCATGGCGGCGGCGGCAAAAGCGGCGAGACCCTCAGGCGCCGACATCGCCCGGCCCTTCATCATCGATCAATATGCGAATCGCCGCGCCGTCGGGGTCTTCGAACTGCCCATCCCCCATTGCCCACAGAAAGGCGCTCAGGCCCGAAAGGCCGAGGCCAAGCGCGATCGGGATCAGGATCAAAAGCCCGTTCATCGTGCGCAGCTCCGCAACCGCAGGGCATTGGCGATCACGATCACCGACGAGGTCGACATCGCGATCGCGGCCAGCAACGGCGTCACATAGCCGAGGATCGCCAGCGGCACCGCGAGCACATTATAGCCGATCGCGAGCACGAAATTCTCACGCACCACGCGCATGGTGCGCCGCGCCGCGTCGATCATCACCGGCACCGCGACAAGCGAGTCTCCGGTGAACACCGCATCCGCCGCCTGCTGGCCCATGTCGGTCGCGGAGCCAGGCGCGAGCGAGGCGTTGGCGGCGGCAAGCGCCGGGCCGTCATTGAGGCCGTCACCCACCATCAGCACCTTGTGGCCCTCCGCCTGAAGCGCCTGGATCGCCGCGATCTTGTCTTGCGGCAGTGCATGAGCCTGGGCCGGAAGTCCGAGCGCGGTAGCGATCTGGGTCACAGCCTCTTCCCGGTCTCCCGAGACGATCGAGGCGGGCACATTGAGCGCCGCAAGCCGCGCCATCGCTTGCCCGGCGTCCGGGCGCAGCCCATCGGCAAGCATGATGTCGATATGGGTGTCCCCCACGACCAGCCGGGTTGCCGCGCCGGTGGTAGCGGCGTCCTGCGCGGGCCGCTCCAGCGCCACGCGCGCGCCGCGATAGAGGCCGTGGACGCCTCTGCCCTGTTCCTCGCCGATCTGCTCGACCGGCGCGGGCGAAACGCCGCGTTCCTTGAGCGCGCGGTGCAGCGCACGGGAGATGGGATGACGGCTCGATTGCGCCAGCGCCAGCGCGACAGATGCCTGCTCCGCCGATAGCGCCTCCAGCCCCAACGGCTCCATCCGTCCCAGCGTCAAGGTTCCGGTCTTGTCGAAAAGCGCGCGGTCGACCAGCGCGAACCGCTCCAGCGCGCTGCCGTCCTTAACCAGTATACCGCGCCGCATCAGCGCGCCCGCCGCGACCACCTGAGACACCGGCACCGCCAGGCCCAGCGCGCACGGGCAGGTGATGATGAGCACGGCGGTGGCGATGGTCAGCGCCTGATGCCAGCCCGCGCCCGCGATCAGCCAGCCGACACAGGACAGAGCAGCAAGGGCATGAACGGCTGGGGCGTAGAGCTTTGCCGCCCGGTCGGCGATGCGGACATACCGCCCGCGCGATTGCCCCGCCTCGTCCATCAGGCGGGCGATGTCGGCGATGATCGTATCTGGCCCTGCGGCGGTGATCCGCACAGTGACGGGCGCGGAAAGATTGACCGAACCGGCGAGCACCGTATCATCCGCCGTCCGGCGCTGGGGCGCGCTCTCGCCGCTGATGAGCGAGAGGTCACAGCTGGTCGATCCATCCTCGATCACGCCGTCTGCCGCGAAATTCTCACCCGCCGCGACCAGCATCCGGTCTCCCGGTTTCAGATCCGCGGCCTTTACCCAGCGTGTCGCGCCGATCCCGTCCAGCACCATCGCGCCGGGAGCCTGCTGGCGCAGCAGCGCCTCGATCCCGGCCCGCGCGCGGTCCCGCATCATCGCATCGAGCACGCGCCCGGCGAGCAGGAAGAACAGCAGCATGACCGAGCCTTCAAAATAGGCTTCGCCGCCGCCGAAGACCGTCTCGTACATGCTCATGCCGGTGGCGAGCAGAACCCCGATCGAGATCGGCACATCCATGTTGGTGCGGCCGTGGCGCAACGCCATCCATGCCGAGCTGAAGAAGGGCCGCCCCGCATAGGCGACGACCGGCACCGCGATCATCGCCGAGAGCCAGTAGAACAGTTCGCGCGTAATATCCGCCGCGCCGGACCAGATCGAGACAGACAACAGCATGATGTTCATCATGCCGAAGCCGGATACGCCCAGGGCGCGGGTCAGCTGCCTGCGCTCGGCATGATCGGCGCCGAGCGGATTGACGCTCAAGGGCTGCGCCTCGAAGCCCAGCTTGCCGATCTCCGCGATCAGCGCCCGGTCATCGATGCTCTCGTCATGCGACACCGCGAGCTGCTTGGCGGAGAAATTGACCCGCGCCGCGGCCACGCCGGCAAGGCCGCCGATGCCGCTCTCCAGCTTCGCTATGCATCCGGCGCAGCGCATCCCCGGCACCGCGAAGCGGCTGTCCTCCAGATGGCGGACATCCCCCGTAAAATCCGTGGCGGCGATGCTGCTGTTCATCTCAATAGACCTCGGAGGCGAGATCCAGCGCGCGCTTTGCCTGAACGACGCGAATGTGCAGCTTCCAGCGCCCGGCGGGGAGCTGTTCGAGGCTGCGATAGCGGCCGGGCGCGGTTTCGAGGAAACGCAGGGTCCGCTCCGGAGCACGCCCCAGCGGATGCTCGGCCAGCATCGTCACGGCGGCCCCTGCGAGCGGCGACCCGGCCGCGTTCTTCGCCGAGATGACGATGTGATCCTGCTCGCGGGCGGGACTGGAGACCGTCCAGCCCATCGCCTTTTCCCGGCGCGCTTGCCGGAGCCATCCGTTGAACTTCTGGCTCGCGACATAGCTGTTGTCGACCACCGTGCCGCCGAAGGTGTCGATCGCGAAGCGCGCCATCACCACATTCACGGCGATGACGATGGCGAAGAACACCACCAGAATCATCGTCATGTGGTAGCCGGTGAAACGGCGGGGCTTCCTCACATCGTTCGACTGCATGTCATTCTCCGCGTTCGAGCACCAGCTCGTGCCGGTCGCTTGGGTAAGGGTCGTCATTCGCCTGCACGCTGAGCGAGAATTCCTGCCGGCTGCCGTCACCTGCCGGTGATACCACAAATACGCGCAGCTTGGTAACGGCATCGGGATCGAGTTTCGTCTCGAAACTCCGTCCGGCCGCCTCGCGGCTGCCCGTGTCGCCGACCCACATCGCCGCCTGCGGCACACCTTCCATTGTCACGCGCACGGTACGCGGGCGGCTCTCCATGTTGCGCAGCTTGACGGTATACGCGTTGCGGACAGCGCCGTCGGACATGCGCACGAACAGCGGATTGCGGTCATGCTGGGCGCTGATATCGAGGCGCGTGCGGCTGCCGAGCGCGAACAGCAGCCCAAGGCCGATCCCGCCCCACAGCATGAAATAGGCAAGCGTGCGCGGGCGGAACAGGGTCTTGAAAACCGGCGTTGTCGGTTTGCCCGCCTGCTCCTTCTCGGCATCCTCGAAGGTCACATAATCAATCAGGCCGCGCGGCCGCCCGATCTGGTTCATCACAGTATCGCACGCGTCTATGCACAGCGCGCAGGTGATGCAGCCGATCTGCGGCCCCTCACGGATGTCGATGCCGGTGGGGCAGACGGCGACGCACTGGTTGCAGTCGATGCAGTCGCCGATGGCGCCGGGATGCGCCTGCGCCTGCTTGAGGCTGCCGCGCGGTTCGCCGCGCCAGTGCCGATAGGTGACGAGCAGCGATTTCTCGTCCATCATCGCGGTCTGGATGCGCGGCCAGGGGCACATATAGATGCACACCTGCTCGCGCATGAACCCGCCGAAGATGAAGGTGGTCATCGTCAGCACGAACACGGTCATGTACGCGACCGAAGCGGCGGTGCCATGAAGAAAGTCGTGCATCAGTTGCGGCGCATCCGCGAAATAGAAGATCCAGGCGCCGCCGGTGCCGAACGCGATCGCCAGCCAGAGCGACCATTTCAGCAGGCGTCGCGCGATCTTGGCTGGTCCCCACGGCGCGTTCTGGAGCCTGATCTGGGCGTTACGGTCGCCATCCACCGCGCGCTCGATATGCTGGAACAGGTCGGTCCACACCGTCTGCGGGCAGGCATAGCCACACCATGCGCGCCCCACAGCGGAGGTCAGCAGGAACAGACCGATACCCGCCATCACCAGCAGACCCGCCACGAGATAGAATTCGTGCGGCCAGATTTCGATGTCGAACATATAGAAGCGCCGATGCGCGAGGTCGACCAGCACCGCCTGGTTGGGGGCATATGGCCCGCGATCCCATCGCAGCCAGGGCGTCACATAATAGATCGTCAGTGTGACGACCATGATTGCCCACTTAAGGCGGCGGAATGTTCCATCCACCGCCTTGGGGAAAACGCTCCTGCGCTTCTGATACTGACCCAGCGGCGAGTCGGTAATGTCGGGGTTAACCTCCGACATTGCCCGCTCCCGCCGGAGCAGCGCTGGCCGCGTCTGCCGCCTGCTCAGGCGCGGACACCGGGGCGGGCGCCGCCTCGCCACCGCCGAGCGAGTGGACATAGGCGGCAAGCATACGGATCGTCACCTTGTCGAGATGCAGGCTCCATGCGGGCATCACGCCATAGCGGCTATTGGTGACGGTTTGCGCGATGGTGGCGCGGTCGCCGCCATAGAGCCAGATCGCATCCGTGAGGTTGGGCGCGCCGACCGTGCGGCTGCCTTTGCCGTCAGGCCCGTGGCACACGGCGCAGTTGGCGGTGAACAGCGCCTGCCCGCGCGCGGACGAGGCGCTCCCCTTTTCCTGGCCGGAGAGGGTCCGCACATAGGATACCACGTCCTCGATCTGCGCGGGCTGCAATATGCCGTCGCGGCCGAAGGCAGGCATTTGCGACATGCGTGTCGCGTCATGGCCGGGCTGCCGGATGCCGTCCGCGATAGTTTTCTCGATCGTGGCGAGATCGCCGCCCCAGAGCCACTCATCGTCATTAAGGTTGGGATAGCCCTTGGCACCTGCCGCGCCCGAACCGTGGCACTGCACGCAATGCACCTTGAACGCAGCCGCGCCGCCCGCGATCGCCTGGTTCATCAGCTCCGGCTTGCCGGGAAGCGCCGTGATGTCGGTCGCGGCCAGAGCGGCATAGACCGGCTTCAGCTCGCTCTGGCGGGCATCCAGCGCCGATTGCAGATTTTCGCGGCTGGACCAGTTCAAATAGCCCGCCGGGGCACCGTTGGCGCCCGGCACGGACGGATAGACCACCACATAGCCGATCGCGAACACGACCGTCGCATAGAAGGTCCACAGCCACCAGCGCGGCAGCGGCGTATTCAGTTCCTCAATGCCGTCCCACTCATGGCCGACGGTTTCTGTGCCGGTTGGCTGGTCGATGCGCTTTTGTTCAGCCATCGTCGTGCTCCTCATCGAAGATCATGGTTGCAGCGGCGTTGTTCCGCTCACGCGAGCCGGGAAGGAAAGGCCATGCCACAAGGACGACAAATACGATCGTCATGAACACCAGCCCCCAGCTGTCCGCGAAGTGACGCAGGGTGTCGTAGTCGTTCATCGCGGCTTCTCCTGTCCCTCGGCGGCCTTGAAGTCCACCAGGGTTCCCAGCATCTGGAGATAGGCGACCAGCGCATCCATCTCGCTCAGCTTCTTGGGGTCGCCGTCGAAGTCGCGCGCCTGCGCCTTGGGATAGCGCTTCAGCAGATCGGCGCTGTCGGCTTCGGGGTCGGCCTGTGCCAGAAGGTCCGCATTCGCCTTGGCGATGTCGTCCTTGCTGTAGGGCACGCCGAGGTCGGCAAGCGTTGTGAGGTGCGCGGTCATGTCGCCGGCCTTCAACTCATGCTCCTTGAGGAAGGCATAGGGCGGCATGATCGACTCGGGCACCACGCTGCGCGGGTCGGTGAGATGCTGCACATGCCACTCATCGGAATATTTGCCGCCGACGCGGGCGAGATCCGGCCCGGTGCGCTTGGAGCCCCACTGGAACGGATGGTCGTAGATGCTCTCGGCCGCTAGACTATAGTGCCCATAGCGCTCCACCTCGTCGCGGAAGGGGCGGATCATCTGGCTATGGCAAACATAGCAGCCCTCGCGCATGTAGATGTTGCGCCCGGCCAGCTCCAGCGGTGTGTAGGGGCGCATCCCCTCGACCTTCTCGACCGTGGTCTTCACCCAGAACAGCGGGACGATTTCCACCAGTCCGCCGACGATCACCGCGAGGAAGGCGAACAGGCCAAGGAGGCTGACATTGCGTTCCAGCGTCTTGTGCTTGTGTGCGAGTGTGCTCATGGCGCTTACTCCGCGGCGACCGGGACCAGGGGACGGTCTGCGGCCTCGTTATAGGGGGTTTCGGTCATCGGTTTCTCCGTACGGAGATTCCCGGCGATGGTCATGGCGATGTTGTAGGCCATGATGAGCGCTCCGCCGAGATAGAGCACGCCGCCCGCCGCGCGGATCACGTACATCGGGAACATCGCGGCGACGACTTCGGCGAAGGAATAGACGAGGTAGCCGTCCGATCCATATTCGCGCCACATGAGGCCTTGCATGATCCCCGCGACCCACATCGACGCGGCGTAGAGCACGATACCCACGGTCGCGAGCCAGAAGTGCCAGTTGACCATGCGCAGGCTGTAGAGCCGCTGGCGGTTCCACAAACGCGGCGTGAGGTAATAGAGCGCGGCGAATGTGATCATGCCGTTCCAGCCCAGCGCGCCGCTATGAACGTGGCCAATGGTCCAGTCCGTATAATGCGAGAGGCTGTTCACGCTCTTGATGCTCATCATCGGCCCTTCGAAGGTGCTCATGCCATAGAAGGCGAGCGCCATCACCATCATGCGGATGATCGGGTCGGTGCGGATCTTGTCCCATGCGCCGTTGAGCGTCATCAGGCCGTTGATCATGCCGCCCCAGCTCGGCATCCACAGCATCACCGAGAACACCATGCCCAGCGTCTGCGCCCAGTCGGGCAGCGCGGTGTAGTGCAGGTGGTGCGGGCCGGCCCAGATATAGAGGAAGATCAGCGACCAGAAGTGGATGATCGACAGACGATAGCTGTAGACCGGCCGCTCGGCCTGCTTCGGCACGAAATAATACATCATCGCGAGGAAGCCGGCGGTGAGGAAGAAGCCGACCGCGTTATGGCCATACCACCACTGCGTCAGCGCATCCTGCACGCCGGAGAAGGCGGCATAGCTCTTCGCGCCGAGGAAGCTCACCGGCAGCGAGAGATTGTTGACGAGATGCAGCATCGCCACGGTGATGATGAAGCTCAGGAAGAACCAGTTCGCCACATAGATATGCGGCTCGCTGCGCTTCACGATCGTGCCGACGAACACGGCGAGATAGGATACCCAGACCACCGTCAGCCACAGGTCGACATACCATTCCGGCTCGGCATATTCCTTGGCCTCGGTGATGCCGAGCAGATAGCCGGTCGCCGCGAGGACGATGAAGAGCTGGTATCCCCAGAACACGAAACGGGCGAGCGCCGGAAAGGCGAGGCGTGCGCGGCAGGTGCGCTGAACGATGTAGAAGCTGGTCGCGATCAGCGCGTTGCCACCGAACGCGAAGATGACCGCGGAGGTGTGCAGCGGCCGCAGGCGCCCGAAGGTCGTCCATTCCAGGCCAAGGTTGAGAGCGGGGAAAGCAAGCTGAAGCGCGATATAGAGACCGGCAAGAAAACCGGCCAGCCCCCAGAACACCGTGGCGATCACGCCCCATCGGATCGGATCGTCATCATATTTGCTCTGATCCGCCGGCACCCGCAGCACGCCGCGGGCGATTGCTCCGTAATCGGCCCCCCTCAGCGTCACGACCAGCGTGATCAGCGCGGCCAGCATGACGATCCCCATATGGACCGCGAAACCGGCGTCGGCGCTGTATGCGAGTGCAAAGAAGGCGAGCAGGGCTACAACCAGCCACCCGCCAGCACGCATTACTAATGTTTCCATGTTGCTTCCCCAAATCAATGGCCGTGGGTGGCCCCGCCCCCCGACTGACCAGATTGACCCTCGCGGCGTTATGGGAAGAACAAACGCCTTTCTTTGATGCGCGTCAAGAAAGGCGATAGTCTAATATATCCATTTGCGATTGTAGAGAGATCGTATCTCTCAAACTGCGTCGGTAATGCTTTCCAGTCCGGCCCGGTTGAGAATTTCGATCCGGCGGCGCGACGGCACCTCGATCAGCCCCTGAGCCTTGAAATCATTGAGTCTGCGACTCACCGTCTCGATCGTGAGGCCGAGAATGTCGGCAATCTGCTGGCGCCCGAAAGGAAGATCGAAGGCGTCGGCAGGTCCGGCGGCCCGGCAATCCTGCTTGACCAGCCGCGCGGACATATCGAGCAGGAAGTGCGCGAGCTTCTCGGACGCCGTCATCCGGCCGAGCAGCAGCAGCCAGCGCCGGGTGCGATCCAGCTCGGCGAGCGTGCGTTCCAGCAGCTTGTGCTCCAGCTCGGGATGCGCGCGGGCGAAGCGGTCGAAATCGCTGCTGGAGAAGGAGCATATATGCGCATCCGTCAGCGCGGTGACATTATGCTGGGTGCGCGCGCCGAACGGACGTCCGATGAAATCGGACGGATAGACCACGCCCACGATCTGCTCCCGTCCATCGGCGAGCGAAGTAGAGAGCTTGAGCACGCCATCGATGATATTGGCGACCAGGAGCGAATCCTCGCCTTCCCACATCAGGGTTTGCCCCGCCACCAGCTTGTGATGACGTCCCATTTTACCCAGCAGCGCGATTTCATCCATATCCAGCGCGGAACAAATCGCACTGTTGCGGACGACACAGGCAGAACAATGATCCATAAGGTTCCCTAACAGTGGCAATCCACACTTGCAATCATCCCGGAATGTATCTTTGGTCTGATCGCCAGCGTTCCCGCACGGCGGAACCGGAAAACACCGCACTCGAGCACAGGGCCTCAACATATGACAAACAGACCGACGGTCTACGGCATTCCCAACTGCGACACGATCAAAAAGGCGCGCAAATGGCTGGAGGATCATGGCATCAACCATGATTTTCACGACTATAAGAAGGCGGGTGTGGAAGAACAGAGGCTGCGCGCATGGGTGGGAGAGCTGGGTTGGGAAACCCTGCTCAACCGTGCTGGCACGACCTTTCGCGGATTGCCAGAGGCGGACAAGACGGGGCTGGACGCGGAGAAGGCCATCGCGTTGATGCTGGCCAATCCCTCGATGATAAAGCGGCCGGTGCTCGATACCGGCCCGCGCCGAATTGTGGGATTCAAGCCGGAGATCTATGAATCTTCCCTTTCCTGACCACAAAGGTTGAAATTTCCCGCGCATGAGGCAATGGTCGCGCCATGCTGTCCCAAAAGACCCGCTACGCGATCCGCGCCCTGCAACATCTGGCCGATCATTATGGCAAGGGGCCGATACCCCTCACCGACATTTCCGAGACGCAGAAGATACCCGGCAAATTCCTGACGGTGATCCTGTCTGAGATGTCGCGAGAAGGGCTGGTCGATACGCAGCGCGGGCGCGACGGCGGCTACTGGCTCGCCTTGCCACCGGTTGATATCAGCTATGGCGACATCGTGCGGCTGACGCGCGGCTCGGTCGCACTCACGCCCTGCGCCAGCCGCTTCGCGCATGAGCAGTGCAAGAACTGCCTGCCGGAGGAAGAATGCCGCCTGCACCGCATCATGCTGCTGGTGCGGGATGAAACCGCCAAGGTGCTCGATGGCATCAGCCTCGCCGAGGACATCCCGATGCCGCTCGACAATCCGCATAACGGGTGAATGCCGTTCCAGGGGTGGCGCAGGAGCGGCAACCCGGCTAGATACACCCCATGTCCACGACCTTCACCCTCGACACATCGACCAGCCGCGCGAACCCCACGCCCGCCCCTCTGCGCCGCCTCACTGTCCCGGCGATCCAGCAGCGCAAGACGGATGGCAAGACGGCGGACCCGCTGGTGATGCTCACCGCCTACACCGCACGGCAGGCGCAGCTCCTTGATCCGCATTGCGACATGCTGCTGGTCGGCGACTCGCTGGGGCAGGTGATCTACGGCCTGCCCTCGACCGTGCCGGTGAGCCTCGAAATGATGTGCGCGCATGGCGCGGCAGTCGTGCGCGGCAGCTATCACAGCGTCGTTATCGTCGACATGCCGTTCGGCAGTTATGAAGCCTCTCCCATGCAGGCGTTCGAGAGCGCGGCACGGATATTGAAGGAAACCGGCTGCGCGGCGGTGAAGCTGGAGGGCGGCGGAGCAATGGCGGAAACGATCGCGTTTCTTGCACGGCGAGGCATCCCGGTCTGCGCGCATATCGGCCTCACCCCGCAGGCGGTGAACGCCCTCGGCGGCTACGGCGCGCGGGGACGCTCCGACAAGGAAGCGGAAAAAATCATGGCGGACGGCCGGGCAATCGCGGAGGCAGGCGCCTTCGCGGTGGTGGTCGAAGGTGTGCTAGAACCGATCGCCGTCGCGCTAACCGAGGCGCTTCCTATACCCACCATCGGCATCGGCGCATCGGCCCAGTGCGACGGGCAGGTGCTGGTGACGGAAGACATGCTGGGCATGTTCGAGCGCGTCCCCCGCTTCGTGAAGCGCTATGCGGACATCGCGACCCACATATCGGAAACCGCCGCCACCTACGCCGCCGAGGTGCGCTCCCGCGCATTTCCGGGGCCGGAACAGACCTACCAACCCAAAAAGTGACTTGTCTGGGCCGAAGCGCCCGCTAAGGTCCGCGCCAGCCCAGCCTTCTGGCCCTGCGGACTCGAACATTCTGGAGGTTACCCTTGGCCGAAACGCCGCCCGTAAACGATGCCTTCCTGCGCGAGGTGGACGAAGCCGTCCGCCAGGACCAGATCTTCGGCTTCTGGAAGCGGTTCGGGCGCGCAATCGCGGCGGCCGTCGTCACCGGGTTGATCGCGTTCGGCGGCTGGCTGTGGTGGGATCACCACAGCAGGGAAGTTTCCGGCGAGATGGCTGAAAAGGCGCAGGATGTTCTCCGCGCTGCGGGCAATGGCCATAGCCCGGACCCGCAGGCACTTGCCGCCCTCAAGGATGCCAGCCAGCCCGGCTATCGCGCCGCCGCCCTGCTCACCGAAGCCGGTGTGGCCGCCCGGAAGGGAGATACCGCAAAAGCCGCTTCGCTCTATGGCGCCATCGCCGCCAATGGCGACATCGCCCAGCCCTATCGCGATCTCGCCACCATCCGCAAGGTGGCGCTGGGCTTTGACCAGATGCAGCCCCAGGCGGTGATCGATACGCTGAAGCCGCTCGCGGTCGAGGGCAATCCCTGGTTTGGCAGCGCCGCCGAGATGAGCGCCATCGCCTATATGAAAATGGGCAAGAAGGATGTCGCGGGGGCGCTGTTTGCCGCCATCGCGAAGGACAAGAACGTACCGACGACACTCCGTTCACGCGCGCGACAGATGGCGGGACTATTGGGGGTCGAAGTCCAGACGACGGAAGAGGATGCACATGGAGCGTGAACAAGGGTCGATGCTTGGAATTCTGGCACAGAGGACAAGGCTGGCGGTATTGGCGGGTCTGATCGTCTCGCTCGGGGCATGTGGCATCGTAGGCGGCGGCAAGGACAAGCGCCCCAAGACACCGGTTTTCGGCAATCGCGTTTCCATCCTCTCCAGCGAAAGCGGCGCGGATGTCGATCCCACGCTCGCGAGCGTGCCCGTGATCCTGCCGGACCCGGCTGCCATCAGCGAATGGTCGCAGCCCGGCGGCAACGCGGCCAAGCTGATCGGCCATGTCGCGCTGGCCGCCTCCCCCTCTGAGATCTGGAGCGCATCGATCTCGGGCAGCACCAATCGCGCCCGCCTCGCGGCAGCTCCCGTGGTTGCGGGCGGCAAGCTCTATGTGATCGATGCGGATGCGCGGATCCTCGCGTTCGACGCCAAGACCGGCGCGCGACTGTGGCAGACGCAGATGCCTTCCGAGGGCAACGGCCGCTCGCTGTTCGGCGGTGGCGTTTCGGCGCTGGGCGACAAGATCTTCGCCACTACCGGCGTCGGCGATGTCGCAGCGATCAACGCCGCGAACGGCACGATCCTGTGGAAAAAGCAGCCCGGCGGCCCGCTGCGCGGCTCCCCCACCCTTGCCAACGGCCATGTCTATGTCATGAGCCAGGATAACCAGATCTACGCGCTCGATCAGTTGACCGGCGAGACGCAGTGGAGCGACGCGGGCACCGTGCAATCGACCGGCGTGTTCGGCGTTGCCGCGCCCGCTGCCGGGCAGGGCACTGTGATCGCCGGGTTCAGCTCCGGCGAACTCACCGCCTATCGCTACGAGAACGGGCGTGACCTCTGGGGCGACGCGCTCTCGCGTACTAACATCTCCACCTCGGTCGCGGCGCTGACCGATATCGACGCCGATCCCGTTATCGACCGGGGGCGCGTGTTCGCCATCGGCCAGGGCGGTCGCATGGCCTCCTACGAGCTGGTTTCCGGCCAGCGCCTTTGGGAAATCAACGTCGCGGGCATTTCTACTCCCGCCGTTGTCGGTGAATGGGTGTTCGTCGCGACCGACGATGCCCGCCTGCTCTGCATCGCTCGCACCACTGGCAAGATCCGCTGGATCAGCCAGCTGAAGCGCTGGCAAGACATGGAAGACAAGAAAGGCGCGATCCGCTGGACCGGCCCGGTGGCAGCCGGTGGCCGCCTGATTCTCGTTTCGACCGATGGCGATTTTGTCTATGTGAACCCGGCGGACGGCGCGGTCGCGGCCAGCCGGGATCTGGGCCACCGCATGACGCTCAGCCCAGTGGTGGCGGATAATGTACTGTATATTCTCTCTGATGATGGTCGCCTGACGGCCTATCGCTGAGGGAAGCAATATAAGGAAGGACACAGGGCTTCATGTTGCCCACTGTTGCAATAGTCGGGCGGCCCAATGTCGGCAAATCGACGCTGTTCAACCGGCTCGTCGGCAAGAAGCTCGCTCTTGTCGACGACCAGCCCGGTGTCACGCGCGACCGGCGCGAGGGCGAAGCACACCTGCTCGGCCTGCACTTCAACATTGTCGACACCGCAGGCTATGAGGATGAGGATCCGCAAAGCCTGCCCGGCCGTATGCGCCGCCAGACCGAGGCGGCGGTGGATCATGCGGATGTGGTGCTGTTCCTCATCGATGCACGCGCTGGCCTCACCCCGCTCGACGAGGAAATCGCGCGCTGGCTGCGCGGCTCCGACACGCCCGTCATTCTCGCGGGCAACAAGGCCGAAGGTCGCGCGGCGGAAGACGGCCTGATGGAAGCCTGGTCGCTGGGCCTGGGCGAACCCCTCCCCCTCTCCGCCGAGCATGGGCAGGGTCTCGCCGATCTATTCCAGGCGCTGCTGCCGCATATCGACCGCGCGAACGAGGAGATCGCCGCCGCCGGCCTCTCCCCTGCCGACACCGAGATCGACCCCGATGACGAGGACGCGCTGGATGCCGCCCCGCTGAAGCTCGCCATCGTCGGGCGGCCGAATGCGGGCAAGTCGACCCTCATCAACAAGATCATCGGCGAGGAACGGCTCATCACCGGGCCGGAGGCGGGCATCACGCGTGACAGCATCGCCATCGATTATCAGTGGCGGGATTTCGATAACCGCGAGCGCACCGTGCGCCTCATCGATACCGCCGGGATGCGCAAGCGTGCCAAGGTGCAGGACAAGCTCGAAAAGCTCGCCGTGGCGGACGGCCTCCACGCGGTCGATTTTGCCGAGGTCGTCGTGCTGCTGCTCGACGCGACCTTGGGGCTGGAGGGGCAGGATCTGCGCATCGCCGACAAGGTGCTGCAGGAGGGCCGCGCGCTCATCATCGCGCTCAACAAGTGGGACGTGTCCGAAAACGGCTCCGCGCTCTATCAGGGCGTGCGCAAGGCGCTCGATGAAGGGCTGGCGCAGGTAAAGGGCGTGCCGTTGCTCACCGTTTCCGGCGCGACCGGCAAAGGGATCGACGATCTGTTGCAGGCCGCGTTCGAGGTGCGTCGCGCATGGTCGCGCCGCGTCGGCACCGGCCAGCTCAACCGCTGGTTCGAGGCCGCGCTGGAGGCAAACCCGCCCCCCGCGCCCGGCGGCAAGCGCATCAAGCTGCGCTATCTCACCCAGGCCAAAACGCGCCCGCCCGGCTTCGTGCTGTTCGGCACCCGGCTCGATCAGCTGCCGGAGAGCTATCAGCGCTATCTGGTGAACGGCATCCGCCGTGAGCTGGGCTTCGGCGCGGTGCCGGTGCGGCTGATGCTGCGCTCGGCCAAAAATCCGTTCGGGAAATGACCGCAGGCAACGGGCTGGTCGAGGTGGATGCGCGCGGGATGCGCTGCCCCTGGCCCGCGCTGCGCGCCGCCCGCGCGCTGCGCACCCACTGCGCCGTCCTCGTCCGCGCCGATGACCCCATCGCACCGAAGGAACTGGCCGCGCTCGCGCAGGAGAGGGGCTGGTCGTTTGAAATCCGGGCAGAAAACCTGTTCGCCCTGACGCGTGCCACCACCACGCCTTGAACATGATAACCGGAAATTTACCTGAACGGGCTATGCCCTGAAGCCTCGTGCAGAATGGTATCGACGGTGCGTGATGGATGCTGAGCTGATCAACTCTCAGGAATATGAGCTGGCGCGCTCCCAGCTGGGTGCCAACTTTACCCGGATTCTCGGCTATTTCCGCGAGGATGGCATCAAGTCGGTCGCCGAAGTCGAAATCGCGATGCGCGAGCGCAATTCCGCCGCGATGGTTCGCCCGGCCCACACGCTGAAGGGCGAATCCCGCCAGTTTGGCTCGATCGCGCTGGGCAACCTCGCCGAGCGGATCGAGATGACCGCGCGCCGCTGTGTCGAGCATCGCACCGGCCCGGAAGAACTGGCGGAAGATGTCGCAGCATTACGGTCCTGCTTCACACGCACGCTGGAAGAGCTGGAGCGTAACGATGTCGGCCTGGGGCCAGTTGTCGCCCTGCGCAAGCCCGCCGGCGGCTTCGGGCGCAAGATGGCACCGTCGCTTTCCGGCCTCACGCGCGGCTGATCAGTTCACCGCGTAATAGCCCTTAAACCACTCCGCAAAGCGCCCCAGCCCCTCGGCCAGCATCACTTTCGGCTTATATCCCGTGAGCGCGTTGAGCCTTGATACATCGGCATAGGTCGCCGTCACATCGCCCGGCTGCATCGGCCGCATGATCTTCTCGGCCTTCCGCCCCAGCGCATTTTCGAGCGTCTCGATCATCTCCATCAGGCCAACGGGGTGGCTGTCGCCGATGTTGAGGATGCGGTGGCCGTGGCGCTGCGGCGGATGGTCGAGCGCGCCGACGATCCCGTCGACAATATCGTCGATATAGGTGAAGTCCCGCGCCATTCTGCCTTCGCCGTAGACCTCGATCGGCTCACCGGCCATGATCTTCTGGCTGAAGCTGAAATAGGCCATGTCCGGGCGGCCCCACGGGCCATAGACGGTGAAGAAGCGCAATCCTGTCTGCGGAAAGCCATAAAGCGACGCATAGCTCTCGCTCATCAGCTCGCAGGAGCGCTTGGTCGCGGCATAGAGCGAGACCGGCTGGGTTGCAGGCTCATCCTCGGTAAAGCCCGCGCCACCCATCGGCTTGTCGCCATAAACGGAAGAAGAGGACGCATAAACGAGATGCTCGAAGCCCTGCGCGTGGCGGCAGGCCTCCATCACGGAAAGGTGCCCCTCGAGATTGCTGTGCTGATAGGCGAACGGATTGTCGAGGCTATAGCGCACGCCCGCCTGCGCCGCGAGATGGATGACGCGGGTAACGCCATTCTCTCGCACGATCCGCGCCACGGCTTCCGCATCCGCAACGTCGCCACGGTGGAAGCCGAATCCTTCCCGCCCCGCCAGCGTCGCCAACCGCGCTTGCTTCAGCGCGGGGTCGTAATAATCATTGACGATATCGAGCCCGATCACGCGCTCGCCGCGATCCAGCAGGCGGTGCGCGGTGGCATGGCCGATGAACCCGGCCACGCCAGTAACCAATATGGGCGCCCCCGCGCTCACAGGGTTCAGCGGCCAACGGCGGTGTAGGAGAACCCGGCCTTCTCGGCCATTTCGCGCGGATAGACGTTACGCAGATCAACGAGGATGGGCGCGGAGAGCAGGCTCTTCACCCGGTCGAGATCCAGAGCGCGGAACGCATCCCACTCCGTGACGATCACGAGGGCGTCGGCCCCTTCCATCGCCTCATAGCTGTTGGTGCAATAGTCGATGCCATCCAGCACCAGTTTCGCCTGCTCCATGCCTTCGGGATCATAGGCGCGCACCTTCGCGCCCGCGTCCTGCAATGTCTGCACCACGGCGATGGCGGGGCTGTCGCGCAT
This sequence comes from Sphingobium sp., assembly GCA_022652485.1. Lineage (GTDB taxonomy): Bacteria > Pseudomonadota > Alphaproteobacteria > Sphingomonadales > Sphingomonadaceae > Sphingobium. Next base: position 3,835 of record JALCRK010000049.1, on the reverse strand, counting down.
GTCGTCGGTATTGGGCTTGAAGGTGAGGCCGAGCACCGCAATGGTCTTGCCGCGCACATCCCCGCCACACGCCGCGATCACCTTGCGGCCCATCGCCCGCTTGCGGTTATCGTTCACGGCAACCACTGCCTCGACAATGCGCTGCGGGGCGTCATAATCCTGGCTGGTCTTGAGCAACGCCAGCGTATCCTTGGGGAAGCAGCTCCCGCCATAGCCAGGCCCGGCATGGAGGAACTTGCCGCCGATGCGGTTGTCGAGGCCGATACCGCGCGCGACATCCTGAACATCCGCGCCCACCTTCTCGCACAGATCGGCGATCTCGTTGATGAAGGTGATCTTGGTGGCGAGAAAGGCGTTGCCGGCATATTTGGTCAGCTCCGCGCCACGGCGGCTCATCTCGATGATCGGTGAACGGCCAAGGGCCAGCGGGCGGTAGATCTGGCGCATCACCTCCAGCGCGCGTGGATCGTCGCCGCCGATGACCACGCGGTCCGGCCGCTTGAAATCGTCGATCGCCGCGCCCTCGCGCAGGAATTCGGGGTTGGAGACGACCGCGAAATCGGCATCCGGGTTCGCCTCGCGGATGATCCGCTCCACCTCGTCACCAGTGCCGACGGGAACGGTCGACTTGTCGACGATCACCGTGAAGCCGTTGATCGCACCAGCGATTTCCTTCGCTGCGCCGTAAACATAGCTCAGATCCGCATGGCCATCGCCACGGCGCGACGGCGTGCCGACCGCGATGAACACCGCGTCGGCATCCCTGACGCCCTCGGCGAGATCGGTGGTGAACTGCAAGCGCCCCGCGGCGACATTGCTTGCCACGAGATGATCGAGGCCCGGCTCGAAAATCGGAATTTTGCCGCCCAGCAGCGCGTCTATCTTGGACTTGTCCTTGTCGACGCATATGACGTCGTGGCCGAAATCGGCGAAGCAGGCGCCAGAAACCAGCCCGACATAGCCTGAACCGATCATCGTAATCCGCAAGGTCAGTCTCCTTAATTCACGCTGCGCCGCAGCACGCATAATAGCGTTGATGCGGCGGGTCAAAGCGTCACTTGCACCAAGGACGTTTCAATAGGGTAAAGCGCGCGTCAATTTTATCCGGCGCGCGTGTCAGGCAGGGATCAATTCTCGCGGAACGCCCGGCTGAACTGGTCGCGCAGCGGCTTGGTGAGATAGGAGAGCAGCGAGCGCTCTGTTGTCTGCACGAACACCTCCACCGGCATTCCCGGCACCAGCTTGAGCCCGCCCAGCCGCTTGCGCTCCTGCTCGCTCACCGCGACGCCGATCTTGTAATAGCTCTGGCCGGTCCTCTCATCCGTAATGCGCTCGGCGGAAATATTGTCGACCTTGCCATTGAGTTGCGGCGTGGTCTGCGCACTGAAAGCCGAGAAACGCAGCGTCGCGGGCTGACCGATGCTCAGCTGGTCGATGTCATAGGGGCTGACATGCGCCTCGATGGTGAGCGCATCCTGCGTCGGCACGATCTCCATGATCGTCTCCATCGGCGGCACCACCCCGCCCACGGTCGAATAGGCCAGCTTGGCGACAATGCCGTTATAGGGCGCACGCACGAGGCTGCGGTTATAGGCGTCGGTCGCTGAGGCGGAGCGGACGCGCGAGTCATTGAGGCGGGATTCGACGTCCACCAGCTCCGTCCCCGCCTGGCTGCGCATATCCTGCACCATCTGGAAGCCGGACTGACGGATCTCCGCGATCCGCGCGCGCGATTGCGCGATCTGCGCGCCATAGGACGCCACCGCGCCCTGCAGATCGACCGCCGTGCGCTCAACCTGATTGAGCCGGTTGACGGTCACGAGCTGGCGGTCCCGCAAGCTCCGCAGCCCTTCCAGCTCCGGCTTCACCAGATCGGCCTGCTTTTGCGAAGCGTGCATCTGGGCCTGCAGCGAGCTGATCTGCTGCTCCGTCTGGCGCACGCGCTCGTTGATCTGGGCGAGCTGGTTCTGCTGAAGCTGGCGCCGCACCGCGAACAGCCGCTGCGCCTCCGCCATCGCTTCCTGCTTGGCCGGCGTGGGGTTTTGCGTCAACGAAGCCGGAAAACTGATCGTGGCCGCCCCATCGCGCTCCGCCGTCAGCCGAGCCGCTGCAGCAGTCAGTTGCTCGAACGTCTCGCCGGACGCGCTCGCATTTGCGCCTGTCACGGTGTCATCCAGGCGCATGAGAACGTCGCCCTTTTTGACGTGCTGGCCCTCGCGCACATAGACCGCCGAGATCACACCGCCGGTGGGATGGGCGATCTTCTTCACCCGCGATTCGACCGTCACCTCACCCGCACCGACCACTGCACCCTGCGTGCCGATGATCGCTGCCAGCGCGAACAGCCCGAACAGCAGAAGGCCGATGGTGATGAGCCCCGCCTTGAAGCTGCGCCGCAAGCCCTCCTGCGGGTCTTCGATAACGGGCACGAGATCCGTGCCGGTACTGACGGTGGCGGGAAGCTGATAACTCATGACGAGGGTTCCGGTTCGTTAACGGGCTGCGGGTCCGCTTCCGCTGCGGCAGAGGCGGGGCGTGCTCCCTCCTGCTCGGTCTTGATGCGCTTGCGGCGCTCCGCCATGCGCACACGTACTTCGTCCTTGGGGCCGAAGTCCAGCATCGTTCCGTCGCGCATCACCAGCACATGCGTCGCCACCTGGACCAGTGCGTTGGCGTTCCCGGCAAGGATGATGATGGCGCCGCGCTTCCGCGCCGCCTCGACGCCCTGCGCGAACATCTGCTCCCCCACCAGATCGACATGCGCGGTCGGCTCGTCGAGCGCCAGCAACACAGGGTCGCCATAGAGCGCGCGGGCGAACGCGATGCGCTGCGCCTGCGACATCGAAAGCCGCGATCCATTCGAGCCGACCAGGGTATTATATCCCTCGGGCAGCTTGACGATCATTTCGTGGACATGGGCCGCCTGCCCAGCCGCGACGACGGTCTTGGGGTCGGCCTCGGGATCGAAGCGGCCGATATTGTCGGCGACCGAGCCGTCGATGAGCTGGATCGACTGCGGCATATAGCCGATGTGCGGCCCGAGCGCGTCCTCGCCCCATTGATCCAGCGCGGCGTCATCGAGCCGGACCTTGCCCTGCGCCACCGGAACGATGCCCGCGATCGCCCGCAATATGGTCGACTTGCCGCACGCGGCCGGGCCGACGACCGCCAGTACATCCCCCGCCTGAAGACTGAACTGGACGTTGCGCACCACCGGCTTGCGCATCCCTGCATACATCACCGCGATGGATTCGCAGTCCAGCTTGCTCGTGGGCGCCGGCAGCCGCACCGGGGCGACCGGCGGCATCACCGCGCGCAGCAGCACGTCTATTCTGGTCCAGCCCTGCCGTGCCGCCACGAAGGCCTGCGCCTCTATGATGCACAGCACCAGCGGCTCCAGCGCCAGCCAGGCGAGAGCCGCCGCGGCGAAGGTGACGGCCGGGCTCGCCTGATCGTTGATGGTGAGCGCCGCGCCAATCGCGAGCGTAGTGGCGACACCGCCGAACAGAAGCCCGCGCGCAATGCTCGCCCGCTGCAATTGCGCCGTGCCCGCCCGCTCCATCGCCCGGCTGATCGAGGCGTTGATCAGCATCCAGACCCGGCGCGCATGACCCTTCATGCCCAGCCCGCGAATGATGTCGCTGTGCGAGCGGCCAAGGATCGATACGGCCTGCCTGCGCGCGAGCAGCGGCACCACATCCCGCAAGGGCTGCTCCATCGCGCCGACGGTGCGCCACAGCAGAAACAGCAATGCTCCCGCGAACACCAACAGGCTGAGCGCCAGCCAACCATGCAGGAACAGCATGGCGAACAGCAGGATCGGCACGGCGGCGAT
>JALCRK010000048.1 GCA_022652485.1 Sphingobium sp. | reverse complement strand
ATGAACCCGGTGGCCACCAGCGACGCCGCATTCCGGGGTGGGGCATGCCCCACCCCGGAATACACCATCGCCTACACCGGAAATTACACCACGAGCGCGGACGCTAACACTTCGCCCGCTACATGGAAACTGGCTGTGGTCGACCAACTTAAGTCCCACATAGCCTTCGGTCATGTCCCCCGGTGTGGTATTTGCGCATCCCACTTTTCAGGGCTTGAACCAGCGGCTGTCGCTTCGGTTATGCATAGGTTTGGATGTGGATCCTGTACCTGTTCAGGTCGGATAAAACGCCCAAAGCGAACAACTGTACGTCGCAGCGAGTCCATTATGTGGGAGGAAATGTGGGAGAATTTAGCTGGTAATCCATTATTTATCCATAAATTTCAGCACTTAAGAGGGTAGTTCGGTACAAGCCCTGCCACCATACCCCCGAGGTATGAAACGGCGGATTGCCGTCCTTCCAATGTTGGGATGCACCACAAGAGCGCTACACGGAAGGCAGGAGAGAAGCGCGCGGCTGGCGTTCCGGAGGCGATGGCCCTATAGTATCAACCCCGCCGTCTCGTTCAGCCCGCAGAGCAGGTTGAGGTTCTGCACTGCCGCGCCCGAGGCGCCCTTGCCGAGATTGTCGAGCGCCGCGACGAGGCGCACCTGTGTTCCGTCCGGCGAGGCGAAGACGAACAGGTCCATGCCGTCGGTGCCCGCGCACCGCTCGATCGGCAGCGCGGCCTCGTCGTGGTTCTCGACGAAGCGGACGATGCGCGAGCCTGCATAGGCTCGGGCCAGCACATCCTTCACCGCCTGGGGCGAGGGCGCGCCGGGCAGCGCGGCAAGATGCACCGGCACCTCGACGATCATCCCGCGCAGCGTATCTGCGACGGAGGGCGCGAAGATCGGCGCTATCGAGAGACCAGCGTGGCGCATCATCTCCGGCACATGCTTGTGCGCGAGCGAGAGGCCGTAGGTGCGCCACGCGGTGGGGCGGCCGTGCTCGCCCTCGAACTCAGCGATCATGCCCTTGCCGCCGCCGGAATAGCCGGACACGGCATTGACGCCGAGCGGAAAGGCGGCCGGGATCAGCCCGGCGCGCACCAGCGGACCGACGAGCGCCAGGAAGCCGGTGGGGTAGCAGCCGGGATTGCTGACCCGGCTCGACGCGGCCACCTGCTCGTTCCCCACCAGCTCGGGGAAGCCATAGGTCCAGCCGTCCGCCACGCGGTGCGCGGTCGAAGCGTCGATCACCTTGGTGCGGTCATTGGCGATCAGTGAAACCGACTCCCGCGCGGCCTCGTCCGGCAGGCACAGGATCACGACATCGGCGTCGTTGATTGCCTGGGCGCGGGCGGAAGCATCCTTGCGCTGGGATTCGTCGAGCAGGATCAGCGAAAATTCAGGGCGCGGGCTCAGCCGCTGCTGAATCTCGATGCCGGTGGTGCCGACCGCGCCGTCAATGAAGATGGAATGCGTCATAGCGAAACTCTCTTGCGTGCCAGCACCGGCTCCTCATGAGCGGGCTTCAGCCGGGCGATCACATCCGCCAGCGGTTCGACCATCGTGCTCATCCAGAACGCATTGGCGTGGAGCATGTTCACGGCATCGAGCATGATGCCGACATGGCCGGGAAAAAAGAGGAGGTCGCCGCGCTGCAGGGGCGCGGCGGCGGGCAGGGGATCACCGATCGCGTCGCGCTGCATATCGCTGTCACGTGGCACCCGTATGCCCGCCTGGCCGAGCGCCAGCTGCACCAGGCCGGAGCAATCGATGCCACCCGCGCCGCGCCCGCCCCAGACATAGGGCTGGCCGATCTGACGCTCGGCGGCGGCGACCCAGTCATCCTCATGATCGGCTATCGGCAGCACATGGCGGCTGTGGATCGCACCCTGCTCCGTGACGATGAAGTCGCCCTCCACCGTGCCCGAGATGCGCGATCCGGCGGGCAGATAGGCCAGCACTGGCGCCTTGATATCTGCAGCCGCGAACAGGGGAGCGCTGCGGGCGGCGACATGATGGGTCGCGGCGCGCGCGCCTACGCCCAGCGCGGAGCGTTCGACATAGCCCACATAGTCGTCATGATCGCAAAAGCCCCAGGCCCAGCTTCCCGTCACGTCGAGCAGGTGAAAGGCTTCGCCCGGCAATAATTGCGATACGGCCCGGGCATCTGCCGCTCCGGCTTCGCGCACGAACGCTGCCTCGCCTAGGCAATGCATGACCTCGGCCTTGGCGTAGTGAGGCGCGAAAAGGACGCCCGCGAGAGCGAAATCTGCAAGGTCGCCGCGCACCGCGTTCATGCGGCGGTCGAGCTTTACCGAGCGTCCGTCGAGATGAAAGCGCACCCGATTGGGAATGAGGCGTTTGGCGATGTCTTGATCGGCGTTCATCGGCTGCCCCTGCGATGAATGGAATGGTCCGTCAAGAGGTTGCCGCTTTCATGGGCGGGGATAGCGCGCTTCGAGCAGCACAAAGGCAGCGCGCAGCCCGAGGGCATCGCCACCCTTGGGGCGTCCGGGCTTGGCGGCGTTGCGCCAGGCGAACGTATCGAAATGCGCCCATGCCGTGCCGTCCGGGACGAATTTCTTGAGGAACAGCGCGGCGGTGATGGCACCGGCAAAGCCGCTTTCCCCCGCGTTGGCAATGTCTGCGATATCGGATTTGAGCATATCGTCATACCCCTCCCACAGCGGCAGCCGCCATATGGGATCGTCGACCGACATCCCTCCGTCACCCAGCTCTCGCGCCAGCGTATCGTCGCTCGCGAAAAGCGCGGGGAGATCCGGCCCCAACGCGACGCGCGCGGCGCCGGTCAATGTGGCGAAATCCAGGATCAGCTCCGGCTTTTCCTCTGCGGAACGCGTGATGGCGTCGGCGAGGACGAGACGGCCCTCGGCGTCTGTGTTGCCAATCTCGACCGTCAGGCCGTTGCGACTTGTCAACACATCGCCGGGGCGGAAGGCGTTGCCCGATACCGCATTCTCCACCGCCGGAATCAGCAGATGCAGCCGTACGGGCAGGCGGTGCTCCATAATGAGCTGCGCCAGCGCGAGCGCATGGGCCGCGCCGCCCATGTCCTTCTTCATCAGGCGCATCGCAGAGCTGGGCTTGAGATCCAGCCCGCCGCTATCGAAACACACGCCCTTGCCGATGATCGCGATCCGGGGATGATCGGCCTTGCCCCATGAAAGCTCGATCAGGCGGGGCGCGTGGCTGCGTGCGGCGGCGCGGCCTACCGCGTGGATCATCGGATAATGCTGCTCCAGCGTGTCGCCCTGCGTCACAACAAGGGTGGCATCATGGTTGCGCGCCAGATCCTCTGCTGCCTTCTCCAGCTCCGCCGGCCCCATATCGGCTGTCGGTGTATTCACCAGATCGCGCACCAGATGGGTGGCGCGGGCGAGGCGCAGGGCGGGCTCGATCTGGGCAATGGCATGGGTCAGCAGAATGCGCGGGCCGATCGGCGTGTCGTCTTTCTTGCGATACCGGTCGAAGCTGTAATGGGCGAGCAGCCAGCCGAGCAGGGCGGCGTTGTCATTCGCGCCGTCTGCGAGGCGATAGGCGCCTTCGGGCAGGGTTTCGGCGAGTTTCGCGAGGCACCAGGTGGAGAGCGTGTTCCGGTCAGCGACACCGGCGACGACCGACCACTCGTCAGGCTGCTCGCCGGGCAGGATCGCGTGGGTAAAAGGCTTGGACCGGAATCCCTGGGCGGCAAGCGCGCTGCGCGCCCGCTCCGGCTGGTCCGCCAGCCATTCGTCATGCGAGGCTTTGTCGACGATATGGATGAGGCGGGCGGGCTGGCCGGTATCGGCCTTCAGCAAATCAGCGAGTTCGATCATGCACCCATGTGTAGGCCATCCGCAGGCGCGCCGTAAAGATCATGCTCGTCGGCGTCCTCGATCGTCACTTCGATGATGTCACCGGGCGCGAGGTTAGGATGGCGTAGCTGGGTGTCGCGCAGGAAGACATTGCCGTCGATCTCGGGCGCATCGGCCTGGCTGCGGGCGGTGGCGCCGATACTGCCGTCCTCGTCGGCCTCACCCACTTCGTCAATGATGACGGACAGCGTGCGGCCGATCTTCGCCTGTAATTTGGCGGCGGAAATGCGCGCGGTCGCCTCCATGATGCGGGCGTAGCGTTCTTCCTTCACGGCCTCGGGCACCGGATCGGGCAGGGCGTTGGCGGCGGCGCCTTCGACCGGCTCAAACCGGAATGCACCGACGCGGTCGAGCTGTGCCTCCTCCAGCCAGTCCAGCAGATACTGAAAGTCGGCCTCGGTCTCGCCGGGAAATCCGACGACGAAGGACGAACGGATCGCGATATCCGGGCAGATCGCGCGCCAGTTGCGGATGCGCTCCAGCACCTTTGCCTCGTTCGCCGGGCGCTTCATGGCCTTGAGGACGCTGGGCGCGGCGTGCTGGAACGGAATGTCGAGATAAGGAGTGAGTTTTCCCTCCGCCATCAGCGGGATCACCTGATCGACATGGGGGTAAGGATACACATAGTGCAGGCGCGTCCACACACCGAGTTCACCCAGCGCCGCTGCCAGATCGGTCATGTGCGCGCGGACTTCCCGCCCGCGCCATGTCCGGTTCTCATGCCGAATATCGACCCCGTAGGCGGAAGTGTCCTGACTGATGACAAGCAGTTCCTTCGTCCCCGCCTGGACCAGCTTCTCCGCCTCGCGCAGCACGGCGTCGACCCGGCGGCTGACAAGATCGCCGCGCAAGCTCGGGATGATGCAGAAGGCGCAGCGATGGTTGCAGCCCTCGGAAATCTTGAGGTAGCTGTAATGGCGCGGCGTGAGTTTGAGGCCGCCCTCGGGCACCAGATCAACAAAGGCGTTGGGCACGGGCGGCGCGGCCTCGTGCACCGCGTTCACCACCGCCTCATATTGATGTGCGCCGGTGACAGCCAGCACATCGGGGAAGCGGGCGCGGATCAGCTCCGCCTCATTGCCCATACAGCCGGTGACGATGACGCGGCCATTTTCCGCGATGGCCTCGCCGATCGCTTCGAGGCTTTCCTCCTTGGCGCTGTCGAGGAAGCCGCAGGTGTTCACCAGCACCACGTCCGCCCCGGCATAATCGGGCGACATGCTGTAGCCATCGGCGCGCAGCTTGGTGAGGATGCGCTCGCTATCCACCAGCGCCTTGGGGCAGCCAAGCGACACCATGCCGACTTTCGGCGCGGGAGGGATTTTCGTTGTCATGATCGCGCGCCGCATAGCCGCTCTTGGCGCGAATGTCACGTCACGGCAGCGGGGTAGAGTAAACGGCTTGTCAATGAGTTAGGACTAGAAGGGCGGTTATCCCAACAGGGGTCGCTGATGTTTAAGTCTCGTGAGCCGCGTGAACCCGTCATTCTGGCTGTCCGCATCCGTCTGGATTCGGGCTGGGTCGACGCGACTATTCGCAACATCTCGACCAAGGGCATGAAGCTCGAAATGGCGAATCCGCCTGGACGCGGCAGCTTCATCGAAATCCGCCGGGGCAGCGCGGTCGTCGTCGGGCAGGTCCGCTGGGTGGACGAGGGCTCCTGCGGCTTGCTGGCGCAGGGAAGGGTGCCGGTCTCGCAGTTCAAGGCCGCGCCAAGCGCGGTGTCCGGCCCCCGTCCCAATGGCGAGACAGAGCCTGAGCGCCGGGCCACCGCGCGCGTCATGACCGCCGAAGAGGTGGCAGAGCGCAGCCGCCTGAAGGCGATGCTGATGCAGAAGGCGATCATCGCGGCGGCGGGGATCGCGGGCGCGGCATTCATTGGGTCGCTGATGCTGGGCGTGCTCGAAAAGCCGATGCAGATGATTGAGAAGCGGCTTTAAAACAGCTCTGCCAGGCCCGCCATCGCGGCGTCATGCGTCAGGTCATAATGCAGCGGGGTGACGCTGATGCAGTTGGCGTTGATCGCTTCCAGGTCGGTGCCCGGCTGCTCCGCCGTACTCATGTCCATCCCGAACCAGTAATAGCGATAGCCGCGCGGATCCATCGCCTCGACGACATTGGTGAGGCCCATGTCGTGGAAGCCCTGCCGCCCGATGCGAATACCGCGAACTTCTGACGGATCAATCGCCGGGAAGTTGACGTTGGTCAGCATCTGCGTGCCCTGCGGTGCGGCCATGATTGCGCGGATCACGCGCTCGCCCCAGCTTTCGGCGCAGGCGAAGGGCACATTGTCGCCCAAGCCTTCCTTCACATAGACCTGGCTGAGGGCGATGGAGCGGATGCCCGAGATCGCGCCCTCCATCGCAGCGGAGACCGTGCCCGAATAGGTGACATGCTCGCCGAGGTTCGCGCCCCGGTTGACGCCGGAGAGCACGAGATCGGGCTTGCAGTCCTTCATCAGATGACTGACTGCCATCATCACCGCGTCGGTCGGCGTGCCGGTGACGCTGAAATGCTTTTCCCCATGCTTGCGAATGCGCAGCGGGCGGGTGAGGGTGAGACTGTGTCCCGCGCCCGATTGCTCCTCGGAGGGCGCGACAATCCAGATGTCGTCGGAAATCGCGCGGGCGATCTTTTCCAGCACCTTGAGGCCGGGGGCGTGGACGCCGTCGTCGTTGGTGAGGAGGATGCGCATTATTTCGCCTTCGGTTCGAGTTTCGTGATGCCACCCATATAGGGTGCGAGCACGGCGGGGACATCGACGCTGCCGTCGACGTTCTGATAATTCTCCAGCACCGCGACGAGAGTGCGGCCCACGGCGAGGCCGGAGCCGTTCAGCGTATGCAGGAAGCGGGTGCTCTTCTCTCCCTCCGGCTTATAGCGTGCGTTCATGCGGCGCGCCTGGAAGTCGCCGCAGTTGGAGACGGAGCTGATCTCGCGGTAGGTATTCTGGCTCGGCAGCCAGACTTCGAGGTCGTAGGTCTTGCGAGCGCCGAAGCCCATGTCGCCGGTGCACAGCAGTACCTTGCGATAGGGGAGGCCAAGCGCCTGCAATATGCCTTCCGCGCTGCTGAGCATATACTCGTGCTCCGCCACGCTGTCCTCCGGGCGGCAGATGGCGACCAGCTCGACCTTTTCGAACTGGTGCTGGCGGATGAAACCGCGCGTGTCGCGGCCCGCGCTGCCCGCCTCGGAGCGGAAGCAGGGGGTGAGGGCAGTGAAGCGGAGAGGAAGCTGCGCGTCCGGCACGATCTGCTCACGCGCCAGATTGGTAAGCGACACCTCGGCGGTGGGGATGAGCCAGCGGCCATCGGTGGTGTGGAACAGGTCATCCGCGAACTTGGGAAGTTGGCCGGTGCCGTAAAGGGTCTGGTCCCGCACGAGAAGCGGGGGGTTCACTTCCTCATAGCCGTTCTGACCGGTCTGGGTATCGAGCATGAACTGGGCGAGCGCCCGGTGAAGCCGCGCCATCGGTCCGCGCAGAGCCGCGAAGCGCGCCCCGGAGATCGCGGCCGCCGCCTCGAAATCGAGGCCGAGCGCCGGGCCGAAATCGGCGTGGTCCTGCGGTGTAAAATCGAAACTGCGCGGCGTGCCCCAACGGCTCACCTCGATATTATCGGCTTCGTCCGCGCCTTGCGGAACGTCGTCGGCGGGTAGGTTGGGAATGGCGGCGAGCATTGCCTCCAGCGCCGCGCCTGCCTCCCGTTCCTTTTCCTCCATGGCGGGCAAGGACTCCTTGAGTGTCGCAACCTCGGCCTTCAGCGCCTCCGCCGTCGCCATGTCCTTCTGCGCCATCGCCGCGCCGATGGCCTTACTCGCCTCGTTGCGCCTGGCGAGCCCGGATTGCAGCGCAGTGGAAACCGCGCGCCGTTCCTCGTCGAGCTTCACGATTTCCGCGCTCATGGCTTCGAGGCCGCGCCGTTTCAGCGCTGCGTCGAAGGCTTCGGGATTTTCGCGAATGAAGCGGATGTCATGCATGGGCTTGGGTCCGGTGTGCGGGAGGTGTCCCGCGCCCTATGCCCTCGCAATGTCGTCCGCGCAAGGCAAACACCGCAACGCCCGGCAACCAAAAAGGGCGGCGCGGCATGTGCCGCGTCGCCCCAGGATCGCCCCATGCAGGCGAATTACTGCGCCTCGTCCTCCGCCCCGGCGCGCTTCGCGAAACGCTGACGCGCGACAAGGGCCGCCGCTGCCGCGCCGAACAGCAGGACCATCGGCGGGGCGGGCACGTCGGTGCCGCCGCTGCTCGACGATGTGGAGCTGCTGCTGGAGGACGAGGTGCTCGATGAGGTGGAGCTTGATGTCGAGGTGGAGCTCGATGTGCTGGTCGAGCCGCCGAAGCTTGAGGAACTGACGTTGCCGGACGATGTGGAGCTTGATGTCGAGGTTGACACATTGCCCGACGATGTCGAGACGCCGCCCGTAGATGTGGAAACGCCCCCCGTGGAGGTGCTCACCCCGCCGCTGGTGGAGCTGGTTGTCGACGTCGAGGAAATGCCGCCGGTCGAGGTCGACGAGGTCGAGCTGACACCTCCGGTGGAGGTGGATGAGCCGCCGGTCGAGGTCGAGGATCCACCCGTGGAGGTGGAGGTGCTGCCTCCGGTTGAGGTCACGCCGCCAGTGGAAGAGGAAGTGCTGCTCGATCCGCCGCTGGTGGTGGACGAGATGGTCACGACCACGCTGCCGCCGCCACCACCGCTGCCGCCGAAAAACCCGCCGAAAAATCCGCCGCCGCCCCAGCCGCCACCACCGCTGCCGCCATAAATGACGGGCGCGGGGGCGCTGCTCGCGGCGACTTCCGGCACGGGCGCGGGCGCGGGGAGGGGAATGGGAGCGGGTACCGGCTCGGGCTGCGCGATCGCGGGGAAGGCTTTCTCGATCCGCTTCACCGGCTTGCGATGCACGACCTTCACCGGCCGCGCATATTTCTTGCCCTTGGTAGAGTGGACCACGGCAGGACGGGGCTTTTCTGCGTAATGCACAGCGCCGCCGCCAATCACGGCACCGCCCGCCGCAATCATGCTCAGTTTTGCAACGGCCGTCTTAACCGACATATCTCATTCCCACATCAGCATCAGCTTGGCGGTCCGGGGTTTGCATATCCCATCTCGCGCTTTTTCCCTGCCATAGAAACGCAAAACATTGCGTTAACTGCAAGCCTATTAACCCCGTTTGCGGCTTTGCGGCGGCAAAATCTACAGTTTCGCTGCCCGCAATGCCTCGGTCTGTCCGATAATGGAACGGTTTTGGGATAGGCAGCCGTCATGCAATCCGGCGCGATCCGCTCATGCTTTGCCTTGTATGGCCGCATGGGCGTCGCTATAGGCGCCTAGGCAAGAATCGGGCTGTTCTGGGCCGAGTGGCTCGCAGCTCCGATCGGGAGACAATAATGCCGAGTAGCACTGGAAACGTGAATGATCATGCCAAGTCACTCGTGACCTTGCCGGACGGATACCGGCCCTCCCCGGATGAAGAGTTCATGAATCCGCTGCAGCTGGAATATTTCCGCCAGCGCCTGCTCGACTGGAAGAAGCAGATACTTGCCGAGGCGGAAGGAACGCTCGCTGTGCTGCAGAGCGAACCGCTGCGCGAGCCGGACATGAATGACCGCGCCTCCAGCGAGACCGACTGGTCGATCGAGCTGCGCACGCGCGATAGGCAACGCAAGCTGATTTCCAAGATCGACGCGGCGCTGCGGCGCATCGACGAGGGCGAATATGGCTATTGCGAAGTGACCGGCGAGCCAATCTCGATCGGTCGTCTTGAAGCGCGGCCCATCGCAACGATGACGCTGGAAGCGCAGGAACGGCATGAGCGGCAGGAAAAGGTGTCGCGCGACGACTAGAAGCGGGTGCTGGCCGGGTATTCGGCTCGCTTGCGGGAGTGATCGCGCCTCACTTCCTCCATCTTCGGAAAGTTATATCGCAACCCGCGCCAAATGAGACGAGTTGAGGCTCTGGCCGGCAAATTTCCATCCTATGTTAACCCTTGGTGCATAAATCTCTGGCTCAGTCCATAAGAGACTGAATTTATAACAAAAAATACGGGTTGTGCCAGAATGTCAGATCACGAAGCCAAAGAGGCTCGCAGCGGCAGTCGCGATTCCATGCTGTTGCTCACTGTGCTGAGGGACTTGAATGGAACGGAAATGGGAAGGGCCGTCATTCGCAACATATCCGGCAACGGCATGTTGGTAGAAGGCGATTTCGCTCTCAAACTCGAACAAATCGTGCGCTTCGACCTGCGCAATATCGGCGAGTTGAGTGGTGAGGTAACGCGCATCGAACCGGGCCAGATCGGTATCCGGTTTCACCGGGAAATAGATCCCCAGATGGCGCGCCGCCCGATCGGGAGCACGCGTCGCTGATGATGGGAGGGCGCCCGTCAGGCGCCCTGCAGTTCCTCTTTCAGTCGCAAATTCCTCTTCTTCAGATCAGCGAGGCGAAGTGCGTCCGGCACAGGTCGACTCATTTCAAGGCGAATTTTGGCCTTGAGCGCATCACGTTTGGCCTGAAGAGCGGAAATGTGGCTGTGTTCCATAGACATTCTCCAAAACGAATGTGTTGGAAGAGGGAGTAGATCATGATTCGCGCTCTTTGTCTCGCACGATTCGTGGTGTCGGCGGTATTATGTATCTTTACCGGGGCAAGCTGCGCTCTGGACCGGATTGCAGAATCTGCGCTATCAGTCATTGCATGAACCCGGAAGAAATCATGCGGCGCATCGAACTGCTGCGGCAGGAGCATCGCGATCTCGATACAGCGATCACGGCTCTGGCCGAGAGCGGTGCGCGCGATCAGCTGCAACTGGCCCGGCTGAAAAAGCGCAAGCTGATGCTTAAGGACGAGATCAGTATGCTGGAGGATCAGCTGATCCCGGATATCATAGCTTAAATTGAGTCCATACGGGCCTGCAAATATCAGCTTTCTGCGCCTCCGGTGCTCACGCACCTGTAAGTGCGCAGCGCTACGGTGTTCCAAATTCAACATTTTCCGCTCCGTCTGACGTGAATTGCTCCCACTTATGAAGAGAAACACTGTGCCCTAACGGGACATTGATCCGCGCCGGTTGCGTTTACCATCTACCTGTACTGACAAAAGCTGCCGGATATGTCACCGACGGGACATGCATACCGCCGAGTCTCTGCACCCCGCCCTGTTTGCGCGCCTGATCGATGGTCTCTACACCGAGGCGCTGGTCATGGCCGACGAGGCGCGCGCCTATTTCGACCGGCAGGGTGATGCCGACAAGGGCCGTTATGACACGATGACACGGCTGTCGTTCACTTGCGAGTCGCTCAAGGTCACGACGCGGCTGATGCACATCATCGCCTGGCTGATGAGTCAGAAGGCGTGGCAACGCGGCGAGATCGCCACCGATTCGCTGGATGATCCCAAATATCGTCTCGGGCCGGCCGCCCAGACGGATGAGGCCGTTCTGGCGATCATGCCCGCCCAGGCGAAGCATCTGGTGGAAGAGAGCCAGTCGCTTTACGATCGCGTGCTGCGTCTTCAGCAACGCATGGAGGCGGCATTCAGCGCCCGGCGCTCGGTTGCCCCGGTGCAACCTACCGCCAGCCCGGCGCTGGAACTGCTCGGTCGTCTCGAAAAGAGCCTGTAACGCGGGCAACGGCTCCCTCTTCATTCCCATATCGCATTGCGACAGCGGCAGCGCTTGTCTAGGGTTGGCCTATGGTCGCACCTCAGCGCCGCATCGGGAACGCATGACGCGATCAGGGATTGAGCATATCGTGACGGCAGAACGGGTCCACAGTCGAGCGAAGGCGCGGATGGCGCTGCCCGTTGTGTTCGCGCTGATGCCCGGCCCCTTATATGCGCAGGATGCTGCTCCGGTGCCGCCGCCCGCTGTTGCCGCACCTTCTCCCCCCGCAGAGGCGATGGGAGATTTCTCGCTCGATATCGATAATAGCCTCAATGTCGGCGTGGACTGGCCAGACCTGCAGGCCAAGGCACCGGAAGAGACGCTGGCGATACCTGTTGATCCATCCTCCGGCAGTGCGGACCCTGGAGGGATCGATATGGCCTCGGTACCGTCGGCGGTGCCGCTCACAGGTGAAGATCTGTTGCCGGAGGACGCGCCAGCTGCCGATGCCGGTCCGGCGGTGGCGGACGACGATGCCGAGCATCGCTATCATATCGTCATCACCGGGCTGGACGGCATTTCAGACGCGACGTTCCGCGGGCGGTTCGCCGGTCTTTCGGTGTTGCAGGAACGGCGTGGCAAGCCCGCCAATCTCGCGCAGATCAACCGGCGGATGCGGCTCGACGCCGACCTGCTGGATCGGCTGCTGCGCGCAAAGGGCTATTATGACGCGGTGATCCGCCCCTCCGTGCGCCCGGCGGATGCGGACAGCGGCAACCGCCTCAACGTGGTGCTCGATATCCGTCCCGGCGAGCGCTACATGCTTTCTCGCGTCAGCCTGCCGGGTCTCGCGGTGGCGGCGGAGCGGGTGCCGAAATTGCGCTCGGCGTTTCCGGTCGCGGTGGGCGATCCGGTCGATGCTGATGCGATCTTTGCCGGGCGCGACAGTCTGGCGACGGCCCTGGGCGAAAACGGCTTTCCCTTCGCGGCCGTCGAGGAGCCGGTCGTTACGGTCGATCACGAAACCCGAAAGGGCGACCTGGAGATGATCGTGCGCTCAGGCGGCTATCGCCGCTTCGGCGCGATCGTTGTCGACGAGGAGGGGAAGAAGCAGCTGTTTTCTCCCCGCCATCTGGGGCGCATCGCCCGCTTCGATCCGGGCGATGTTTATAATGCTTCCGACATTGAGGATCTTCGCCGCGCGATCATCGCGACGGGCCTCGCGTCCTCCGTGACGGTGAAGCCACGCGACAGTGGCGATGGCGAGCATGTCGATGTCGCCGTTTCCGCTGTGCCCGGCCCGATGCGCAATATTTCGGGTGAAATCGGCTATGGCACCGGCGAAGGCTACCGCCTCCAGGGCACATGGCTGCACCGCAACTTCTTCCCGCCCGAGGGCGCGCTTTCCTTGAGCGGCTTGCTCGGCACGAAGGAGCAATCGGCGGGCGTCACCTATCGGCGCAACAATTTCCTGCGCCGCGACCATGTGCTCTCCGCCGGGGTGAGCGCGCGGCACCAGCATCTCGACGCGTTCGAGGCCAAGACGATCTCGCTCACCGCCAATCTCGAGCGGCAGACCAATATCCTCTATCAGAAGAGGTGGGTCTGGAGCATCGGCGCAGAGCTGGCTGCATCGCAGGAACAGGATATTTTCGCGGGAGCGCCGGTGCAGACCAAGCGCAATTATTTCATCGGCGCGCTGCCCGGCTCCGTTACCTATGATTCGAGCGACGATTTGCTCGATCCGCATAAGGGCTTCCGGCTCGGTGCGCGCATCAGCCCGGAGCTTTCGTTGCAGAATGGCTCGTTCAGCTATGTGCGCACGCAGATCGACGGCAGCTTCTATCTGCCGTTCGGCAAGAAGGTGGTGCTGGCTTCGCGGGCGCGACTGGGGTCGATCCTCGGCGGCGTCACCGCCGACCGGATCGCGCCGTCCCGGCGTTTCTATGCGGGCGGCGGCGCGTCGGTGCGCGGCTATGGCTATCAGGCGATCGGGCCGCGTGATGTCAACAACGATCCCATCGGCGGCAAGAGTCTTGCCGAGTTCTCGCTGGAGGCGCGGGTGCGCTTTGGCGCGTTCGGGGTGGTGCCATTCCTCGATGCGGGCAATATCGCGACCGGCTTCCTGCCCAAGCTCTCCAACGTGCGTTATGGTGCGGGCCTCGGCCTGCGCTATTATTCCAACTTCGGGCCGATCCGTATCGACGTCGGCACGCCTCTTAACCGGCAGAAGGGCGACGGGCGCATCGCCGTCTATGTGTCGCTGGGGCAGGCGTTCTGATGGCGGAGGAGCGCGAAGAGGTGGCGGCGGATGCGGAGGCGGAGGAGCTCCCCCGCCTGACGTTCTGGCACGTGTTGCGGGTGTCGCGCCGGGTGGCGAGCGTCGCGCTGTTGAGCCTGCTGCTGATGCTGATGAGCGGGCTGGCGTGGCTCGATACCGACTCCGGGCATCGCTTTGCCGCGCGGCAGATCGCGGCATGGGCGCCGTCCTCGGGCCTTCGCGTGTCGGTCGGGCGGATCGACGGCAGCATCTATAACGATGCGCTGCTGCACGACGTGCGCGTCTCCGATCCGCAAGGTGTGTTTCTGGAGGCGAGGGCGGTGCGGCTCGACTGGTGGCCGCTGGGCTGGCTCTCCAACCGTCTGGAGATCGACACGCTTCATGCGCCTGAAGTGCGGCTCCGCCGGATGCCGAAGCTGAAACCCAGCCTCAAGAAGGGCAAGATCCTACCCGATTTCGACATCCGGATCATGCGGCTCGCCGTTGATCGGCTGGTGATGGAAAAGGGTGTCACCGGCCAAGCCGACGTGCTGACGCTCAATGGCGACGCGGACATTCGGGATGGACACGCGCTGGCGGACCTGACGCTGCGGTCCCTGAAGGGGCGTGACAGCCTCGTGCTGGCGCTGGATAGTCGCCCGGACGAGAACCGCTTCGATATCGATCTGACGGTGGACGCTCCCGCCGGTGGTTTGCTGGGGGCGATGGCAGGGCTGAAGCAGGACGCCAATCTCCGGCTCGCGGGGCAGGGCGACTGGGCGGCATGGGACGGCAGGCTGGTCGCGACGCTGGATGCGAAGTCCGCCGCTGGCCTTAACATCCATCTGCGCAAGGGGAACTTTCTGATTGAAGGGGCGGTGTCCGGCGGTGCGATCGCCAACCGTGGCCTGCTCGCGCGCCTGTCCTCACCGGAGCTGCGGATCCGCGCGCAGGGGCGCTATGCCGAAAAACTCCTCTCCGGCGATTTCAGCGCCAAGTCCGACGCGATCACGCTTTCCATGAAGGGGGGCGTGCATCTGAATGGCTGGGACTATGACAATCTGGTCATCGATCTGGGGCTCAGCAAACCACAGGCGTTGCTGAAAAACTTCGATGCCCGTGGCCTCATCGCGCGAATTCGCCTCAATGGCCCGCTCGACAGCGCGCGCTTCGACTATCTGCTGAAGGCCGACCGCCTGCGCTTCGGCAAGACATTGCTGCACGGCGTCTATGCCAAGGGCGACGGGCAACTGGGCGCGGATGGAAAGCCGACCTTCATCCCGCTCGATCTGTCCGCGCAACGGATCGACGGGCAGGGCGACCTCATCGCCTCGGTGCTGCGGCGCATCAACATCAGGGGAACACTGCAAAAGCAGGGCAATATCATCACCAGCACGCCGCTCCGGATACGCTCAGACAAGCTCGACGGCGCGCTGGTGGCGCTGGTGGACCTGAAGTCCGGGCGCTACGACCTCGCGCTGACGGGCAATATACGCGGGGTAGAGATACGCGGGCTGGGCGTGGTCGATCTGCAATCACGCATCGTCGCCCGGCCCAATGCGCGCGGTGCCTTTGCGCTGACAGGCCGTGTCGGCGCGGCGATGCGTCGGCTCGACAATGCCTTCCTGCGCACGCTGGGCGGTGGATTGCCGAGGCTGCAGTCGGACATCGCGCTGGGGCCGGATGGGCGGCTGGTGCTGGGCAGGCTTTCGCTGCGCGCGCCACTGCTGAGCCTCAACGGCTCGGGTGTGCGCAACGCGGACGGCACGGTGCGCATCATCGGCAGCGGCACCCATGCGCGCTATGGCCCGGTACGACTGACATTGACCGGCAAGCTCGATCGCCCGGCGGTGGATGCTGTGCTGGCGCGGCCATTGAACGCCGCGGGCCTCGCTGATGTCCACCTAGTCCTCACGCCAGACATGGCGGGCTATCAATATACGGCGGATGGCCAGTCGACGCTGGGCGCGTTCAGCAGTGCCGGCGCCATTGAGCTGCCTCCGGGCGGCCCACAGAGCGCCATCCGCGTCGATGCGCTCAAAGTGAGCGGATCCGTGGGGCAGGGGCGTCTCGCCATCGTGCCGGGAGGTCTTGCAGGGCGGCTGCTCTTTTCTGGGCCGGTGCATGGCGCGATCGATTTGTGGGTGGCGAACGCGGTGCAGAAGCTCACCGCATCGTTGCGCATCGACAATGCGCATTTCGATGGCACCGTGCCGATCGACATATTGCGCGCCCGCATCAACGCGCAGCTCAGCCTCGATTCGGGTGGAACGAGCGTGGACGCGGGCTTCAGCGGCAGCGGCGCGCGTGTCGGAGCGTTCAGCATCAACCGCTTTTCCGGCGACGCGCATCTGATCGACGGCGCGGGCAAGGTGCGCGCCAGCATCATTGGGCAGCGCGGACGGCGCTTTAACCTGCAGTTCGATGCCGATATCGGAGCAGACCGGATCGGGCTCCTGCTCGCTGGGACGATGGACGGGCAGAAGGTGTCGCTCGATCATCGCGCGCAGTTCAATCGCGTGGAGGGCGGCTGGGCGCTGGATCCTGTCATGCTGCGCTATGGCGGCGGCGCGGCGCAGGTGAACAGCGCGCATTTCGGCAGCGAGACGCGCCTTGATCTCAGCCTTCAACGGATGCCGCTTTCGCTGCTGGACCTGAGCAATAGCGACATGGGGCTGGCCGGTCTCGCGAGCGGCAGGCTGACCTACGCGCAGCCGCGCGGCGGTATCGCCACGGGAAGCGCGCGGCTGGTTGTGCGTGGGCTGAGCCGTTCGGGCCTTACCCGCACGTCGCTGCCGGTCGATCTGGGCGTCAACGCCGACCTGACCGCCAACCGGTTGGCGCTGCGCGCTGTGATAACGCAGAAGGGTACGCTGATCGGGCGGATGCAGGCGCTGATGACGCCGCTGGGGCAGGGCCGCCTGATCGATCGGCTGCGCGCCGCGCCGGTGCAGGCGCAGATGCGCTATATCGGCCCGGCGGAGGCAGTGTGGCGGATGTCGCGGATCGAGATCGTGGATATAACCGGCAAGCTTGCCCTGCGCGCCGATATCAGCGGAACCGGGGCCAATCCCATTATCGCGGGTGCTCTCCGGACGGAGGATGCGGGGCTGGAAAGCCCGGTCACGGGTATGCACCTCAACCATGTCCGCTCCAGCGCACGGTTCGACGGCTCGAAGCTGGTATTCTCGGATGTGAGCGGGACGGCGCGCAACGGCGGTACGGTGAGCGGCCGTGGCAGCTTCGATTTCTCGCTCGGGCAGGGGATCGGCATCGACATGGCGTTGCAGGCGAACAATGCCGATCTGCTCGACCGCGACGATATCGGTGCGACCGTCACCGGGCCGATCACGATCCACTCCGATGGTGTCGGTGGTGTGATCGGCGGCAAGCTCGATGTGGTCAAGAGCCGGTTCACGTTGGGCCGGGCGGCGGCGGTGGCGCAGATACCGCAATTGCAGGTGATCGAGAAGAACGGCCGTCAGGGCGATTTTGCGCCGACCGACCGGGGCATGACCTGGAAGCTCGACATCGATGCCGACGCCCGCAACCGTCTGATGGTGACGGGGATGGGGCTTTCCAGCGAATGGCGGATGCACCTCGCTATCGGCGGTACCGTCACCAACCCGATGCTCACCGGGCGCGCCGATCTGGTGCACGGCACCTATGACTTTGCGGGAAGGCGTTTCGATCTGACCGACGGCAATCTGCGCTTTGACGGCAGCGTGCCCGCCAACCCGGAACTGGACATTACGGCGCAGGCTTCCCTCACCGGCCTCAACGCCACGATCCATATCACCGGCACCAGTGCCGCGCCGATCATCAATTTCAGCAGTGTTCCCGCCCTGCCGCAGGATGAGGTTCTGTCCCGGTTGCTGTTCGGTTCGTCCATCACCCAGCTGTCCGCGCCCGAAGCGTTGCAGCTCGCTTCGGCGGTGGGGTCGCTACGCGGCGGCAAGGGCGGGCTTGATCCGATCAACGCCATTCGCAAGGCGGCGGGGCTGGACCGGCTGCGCATTCTTCCAGCCGATCAGACGACCGGGCAGGGTACATCGATCGGCGCTGGCAAATACATCACTCGCAAGATTTATGTGGAGCTCATCAGTGATGGGCAGGGATATTCGGCTACCCGCCTCGAATACCAGGTTACACGCTGGCTTTCTCTGCTTTCCAGTATTTCTACACTAGGAAGGCAAAGTATTACTTTAAGAGTATCAAAGGATTATTAGGTTATTAACCTTACGAGCGTAAAGAAGCACAAAACATAAAAACATTGCTCGATGGAGAGATTTCAATGACGATCCGATCCCTCGTCACGGCTGCGACCGGCGCTTTCCTGGTCCTGATGCTGGCCGCTATTGCTATAGGCGGAGGGCGGATCAACGAGATTCGGATGGGCGGCCCGATCCAGACCAACACGCAGCACGCGTCCGATCTGGTGGCAGATATTCTGCCGCCGCCGGAATATGTGATCGAGCCTTATCTCGAAGCGTCTCTCCTTGCGCGTGATCCTTCGAGTTATTCCCTGCGCCAACAGCGGCTGCACAAGCTGCGCGCCGATTATGACGCACGCCATACCTACTGGCAGCAAACGCATTTCGATCCGGGTCTGCAAAGGCGCATCACGCAGGACACGCACGAGCCGGCGATGAAATTCTGGAACATTCTCGATACGGAGCTTCTACCCGCGGCGCAGGCCGGAGACCAGGCCCGCATCGACATGGCGTTCGGCGATCTGACGGCAGCCTATGAGATGCACCGCGAGAAGGTGGACCAGACGGTTGAGGAAGCGCTGAACTATCAGCGGAAACTGAAGACGGACGCCGACAATAATCTCGCGACGACGCTGACGTTGCTTGCGGCGCTGGCTGGCGCGATGGTGACGCTGTTCCTGATCTTCTCCGGTTTCATTCATGGCCGTGTCGTGCGACCGATCCGCCGCCTGTCGCAGGCGATGCGGGCGATGGCGCAGGGCGAGGCTGTGTCGAAGGGGCGGGATGCCGGTCGGCAGGACGAGATCGGCGAGGCGTACTCGGCACTCGACGATATCATCATCTCCGTTTCTGCCAAGGCGGCGCAAGAAAACCGCAAGCAGATCGCGACGCAGGCGATGATCGTAAACGAGCTGGGCGTGGCGCTTGAGAAGCTCGGTGGCGGCGTTCTGCACCACCGCATTTCCGCCGATTTTCCATCGGAATATGTCAGCCTTCGGGAGGATTACAACAAGGCGGCGGCGGCCATGTTCAATGCGGTCGAAGAGGTGAAAAGCTGCGTCAACCAGCTGAACTCCAGCGCATCGGAGATCGACTCGGCCACACAGGATCTCTCACAGCGCACCGAGCATCAGGCGGCCAACCTCGAGGAAACCGCCGCCGCCATGCAGCAGCTTACCGGCCGCGTGGCCGAGGCGGCATCCGCCTCCAAGGCCGCGCATGGTACTGTCGTGGATGTGCGGCAGAAGGCGGAAGAGAATGGCGAGACCGTCAAAAGCGCGATCGATGCGATGAACGGGATCGAACAGAGCGCCGAGGCCATCGCCCAGATTACCAATGTCATTGACGGTATTGCGTTTCAGACCAATCTTCTCGCGCTCAACGCGGGTGTCGAGGCGGCCCGGGCGGGTGACGCGGGCAAGGGCTTTGCCGTGGTTGCGAACGAGGTCCGCGCGCTGGCCCAGCGCTGTTCGGACGCGGCGCGCGATATCAAGGGGCTTATCCAGGAGAGCAATACCCATATCGAGGGCGGCGTGACGCTGGTGCGCGAATCCGGCGAAGCATTGCAGCAGATCATGGAGCGCGTCGGCAGCATTTCCGGCCTCATTGAAATGATCGCGGAATCCGCGACCAATCAGGCGGAAGGCGTCCAGCAGATTAACACCACGATCGGTAGTATCGATCGCATGACGCAGCAAAATGCCGCGATGGGCGAAGAATGCAACGCCGCGGCGCGTATCCTGAAAAGCGAGGCCGACCGGCTTCGCGATCTGGTCGGGCGTTTCGAGCTGGGTGATGCACAGTTCAGCGGCTCGGCGCGCACAGCCGCAAAGGCGCGCAAAGCCGCCTGATCTCGCCTCCTACTCCCGGCTTTTGCCGATCGCCTGCGCGGCCTGAAGCAGCTCGGTCGGGAACATCGCGATGATGGTCGAATTATGTTCGGCGCCGATCTCGGTCAGCGTCTGCAGGCGGCGCAGTTCCAGTGCTCCCGGTGCTTCCCCTATGGTCCGCGCCGCGTCCGCGAGGGTGCGCGCGGCCTCCTGTTCACCTTCGGCCTTGATGATGCGGGCGCGCTTCTCACGGATTGCTTCGGCCTCGCGGGCGATGGCGCGCTGCATCTGTTCCGGGATATCAAGATCCTTGATCTCCACCGCATCGACAGCGACACCCCAGCGACGGCAGGTCTCTGCAAGCAGCTTCAACAGCCGCTCGTTGATCGTTGTGCGGTCCTTCAGCATCTGATCGAGGTCGCTCTGGCCGGTCGCATCGCGCATTCCGGTCTCGGCAGCCTGGATCACCGCCGCCTGCCAGTTCTCAACCGCCGTGACCACCGCGACCGGATCGACTGCTGAATACCACAGCACGGCGTTGACTCGCACGGCGACGCCGTCGCGCGTCACGGTCTCCTGCGTTGCGAGCGCGAAGGTGATGATGCGCATATCCACCTTCACCACCCGTTCGATCAGCGGGATCAGCCAGTACCAGCCCGGCCCTTTAGTTTCCTTGACGCGGCCGAGGCGGAACAGCACGCCGCGCTGATATTCCTGATTGATGCCGAAGCTCTGCAGCGAGAGGAACAGGAAGATGAGTAGTCCGACAAGCAGGGTGGTCGAGAACAGGGAAAACATGGCTTCCTCCGTCTGGTGGCGCGGCCTGCTTATCATGGCCGCACCAAAATAAGAAGGGCGCCGGAAGCCTGAACTTCCGACGCCCTTCCTGTATCGTTGCTCTGATCGAGATCAGGCGCTGAAATACATGTCGTATTCGACCGGGCTGGGGGTCATTTCCCAACGTGCCACGTCGGCCCACTTCAGCTCCATATAGGCTTCGATCTGGTCCTTGCTGAACACGTCGCCCTTCAGGAGGAAGTCGTGGTCGGCAGCCAGGCTGTCCAGCGCCTCACGCAGCGAGCCGCATAC
The DNA here is from genome assembly GCA_022652485.1 of Sphingobium sp. Lineage (GTDB taxonomy): Bacteria > Pseudomonadota > Alphaproteobacteria > Sphingomonadales > Sphingomonadaceae > Sphingobium. Next base: position 264 of record JALCRK010000048.1, on the reverse strand, counting down.
GGTCGGAACCTCGGCCAGCTCTTCCGGCGGAAGATCGTAGAGGTTCTTGTCCATTGCCGGGCCAGGGTGGATCTTGTTCTCGATGCCGTCGAGGCCAGCCATCAGCAGCGCCGAGTAGCACAGATAGGGGTTGGCCATCGCGTCGGGGAAGCGGAACTCGACGCGCTTCGCCTTGGCACCCGAGCCGTAAGGAATGCGGCAGGAAGCCGAGCGGTTGCGCGCGGAGTAGGCGAGCAGCACAGGAGCCTCATAGCCCGGCACCAG
>JALCRK010000047.1 GCA_022652485.1 Sphingobium sp. | reverse complement strand
CCAGTGCCGCATAAGGGATCCTGCAAACCATATCCAAAAAGGCATGAGGTCGGCCGATGACCGTATATGAAGCAGTTTTGCTGGGCGCAGCAGCAGTGGCAGCAAGCGAATTGATAGTGCGTTTGCCCGTCTTGCCGCAGGCACAGGGATTGAGCGCAGCGACGCGCAAATCCCTGGCGACCATTTCCAGCAAGCGCATATCGGATCATTGGAAGGAGCGCGCCCTCCCCGCCTATTCCGCCCGCATGATGCGCTGCTCGCTGCTGTTTTTCGTGCTGCTCTGTCTGGCCGTGGCCCCGGTCGCAGTGATCGGCTTTGCCGCCCCAGGCGGGCTGCGGCAATGGCTGGAGCTGCTGATGGCGCCATCGGCCATCGCACTGCTTTGCGGCATTTCGATCGGCTATATCGTGTTGCGCACGAGGTTAAAGCGTGGCTGATTATTCCGCGCTGGACCGGGCGCTGCACCATCTGGCGCTGGCTTCGCCGATGCGTGCCGAGATGTTCCATGACATCGAGCGCGGCATGTTTTTGAAATCCGCGCCGGAAGATACAGGCAGGCACGTATTCGTCTGCGGCCTCGCCCGCGCGGGCACGACGATCCTGATGCGCGAGATCCACGGATCGGGCGCGTTCGGATCGCTCACTTATGCCGACATGCCGTTCGTGCTCGCGCCCAATCTGTGGCGCAAGCTGTCCGGACGCGGCGCGCAGGCTGGCGAGAAGAGGGAGCGCGCGCACGGCGACGGCATCGCGGTGGATACCAACAGCCCCGAGGCGCTGGACGAGGTTTACTGGCGCAGCTTTGCAGGCGAAAGCTATATCCTGCCCGACCGGTTGGCTCCCCACACGCCGAAGAAGGCGATGATCGCGGGCTATCGGGACTTGATCCGGCTGGTGCTGCTCCGCACCGGCAAGGGCCGCTATCTCTCCAAGAACAACAACATGATCCTGCGCCTGCCTGCCCTGGCGAAGGCGATGCCCGAAGCAGTGTTTCTGGTGCCGGTGCGCGATCCTGTCAGCCATGCAATGAGCCTGCTTTCCCAGCACCGCCGCTTTGCCGAGGCTGACGCGTTCACGCAGAAATATATGCTGTGGCTCGGCCATCACGAGTTCGGCGCGACGCACAAGCCTTTCGTCTGGGGCGAGGAAGTGATCTCCGGCGACCCGGACACGCCCGGCTACTGGCTCACGCGCTGGGTGTCGGCGCACTACGCCTTGCTCGCGGCGGCGCGGGAATGGCCCAATGTGCTGCTGGTGCCGTCCGACGATCTGGCGCGCGATCCTGCATTATGGCCTGCCATCGCGCGGCGCATCGGCATCGAGGCCGCGCCGTTGCAGGAAATCCGCGCGATGCCGGAGCGCGCCGCGCCCGAGGCAGGAGATGCCGAGACGGAAGCGCGCGACCTCTACGCCCAGCTTGTCACGCAGGCGCGCACCGACCTCGCTTAAGGAAGCAAGAGGCTGGCATCGCCATAGGAGTAGAAGCGATAGCCGTGCGCAATCGCGTGGGAATAGGCGGCCTGCATCCGCTCCAGCCCCATAAGGGCACTGACGAGCATGAAAAGCGTGGAGCGCGGCAGATGAAAATTGGTCATCAGCCCATCGATAGCGCGGAAGCGATAGCCCGGCGTAATGAAGATGCGCGTCTCGCCGGTCCACGGATGAATCCTGCCTTCGTCGTCCGCGGCGCTCTCCAGAACGCGTAGCGAGGTTGTCCCGACCGCGATCGCACGCCCGCCCCGTGCGCGTACCGCATTGAGCCGCGCCGCGACATCCTCGCTGATGCTGCCCCATTCGGCGTGCATCTTATGGTCGACGGTGTTCTCAGCTTTCACGGGCAGGAACGTCCCCGCGCCGACATGCAGCGTCACGCGCTCCGTCGCGATGCCCGTTTCGGCCAGCGCCATCACCAGCTCCGGGGTGAAATGCAACGCGGCAGTGGGCGCGGCCACAGCGCCGTCCTTCTCGGCAAACATGGTCTGGTAGTCAGCCCGGTCGCGCTCATCCGCCGCGCGCTTGCCAGCGATATAGGGCGGCAGCGGCATACGCCCTGCGCGTTCGAGCAAGACTTCCACCGGCTCCTCGCCCTCGAAAGCAAGTGAGAAGCCGCCCTCCTCGTCCCGCGCCTCGGCAATGGCGAAAACCCCTGCACCAAAATCGATCCTGTCGCCGGGCCGCAAACGCTTGGCATTGCGCACGAACGCCTGCCAGCGCCGCAGATCCAGCCGCTTGTGCAGCGTCGCGCCGATGCGCGCGTCCCCACGCGTGCCTTCCAGTTGTGCCGGGATCACGCGGGTATCGTTGAATACAAGGCAATCGCCCGCGCGCAGCAGCCGGGGCAGATCGCGCACGGCCGCATCGCGAAAACCAGCGTCGCCTTCCAGCACCAGCAACCGCGCGGCATCGCGGGGCTCAGCCGGGCGCAGCGCGATCCGCTCCGGCGGCAGCTCGAAATCGAAGAGGTTAACGTCCATCAGGCGGGCGCATCAGCTTCCCGATTGTGCGGTTTCCATGCGCGCAGTGAGGATCTTCGTGGGATTGGCCGGCGGCTCGCCCTTTTCAATCGCATCGACATAGGACATGCCTTCGATCACGCGGCCGATGACGGTATATTTGTGATCGAGCTGCATACGCGGCATCAGCATGATGAAAAACTGGCTGTTCGCGCTGTCTTCACTCTGCGAGCGCGCCATCGCCACCGCGCCGCGCACATGCGGAAGGAAGTTGAACTCCGCCTTCAGATCCGGCAGGTCGGAGCCTCCGGTGCCGTCTCCCTTGGGATCGCCGCCCTGCGCCATGAACCCATCGATCACGCGATGAAAGACGAGGCCGTTATAGAAGCCGCGATTGGTCAGCTCCTTGATACGCGCGACATGCTCGGGCGCAACATCGGGCCGCAGCTGGATGCGTACCACGCCGCCATCGGACAGCTGCAAGTCCCACACATTGGCCGGATCGAGCGGCACCGAAGCGGCAGGCAAAGCGACCTTTGGCCCCTTGCGCAGCAGTTCCGCCTGCTTTGCAGCCTTTACGGAGCGCTCGGCCTTTTCCATCTCCTCGGCCTGCGCCTTGCTCTGCGCATAGGCGCTACCGGCGAAAGGAGCCTGTAAGGCCACCAGAATGGCAAGCGAAAGGCCTGTGAACTTGTTGGGCGACATTAAAAACCCTCTCCGGTGCGAATCTGCAAACCATATGCGCGATAATCGCGCAACGCTGAACCCAAAATGAGCATCAGGCACCCTTGCGTCCCATTTGCTCGACCCGCGCCGTCACTTCCTCGCACACCCGCGAGCTGACGAAGCGGTGAATGGGACCGCCATAGAGCGCGATTTCCTTGACGAGGCGCGACGCGATCGGCTGGAGCGAAACATCCGCCATCAGGAACACCGTCTCGACGCTGTCGTTGATCTGCTGGTTCATTCCGGCCATTTGATACTCATATTCAAAGTCCGCGACCGCGCGCAGACCCCGGATGATCACGCCCGCGCCCTGGGCTGAGGCAAAATCCATCAGCAGCGCATCGAACGCGACCACCTCGATTTCCGCGGCAAGGCCAGTACATTCCCGCCGCACCATCGCCAGCCGCTCCTCGACCGAGAACATCGGCGATTTGCTGATATTGGTGGTGACGCCGATAATCAGCTTGTCGACCAGCTTCGCGCCACGGCGGATGATATCCATATGCCCCAGCGTGATGGGGTCGAATGTCCCCGGATATACCCCTATGCGTGCCCCAGCCATATCAATGGTCCCTCTCGATCACATAATCCGCGATGGCGCGCAGCAGGTCCGCCCGCGCATCGAAGTGATGCAAATGCGCCTTCGCCTGTTCAACCAGCATTTGCGCCTGTTCGCGGGCGCGCTCTAGCCCAAGCAGCGAGACGAAGGTCTGCTTGCCCGCTGCCGCGTCCTTGCCGACCGCCTTTCCGGTGAGTGCGGCATCCCCCTCGATATCGAGCAGATCGTCGGCAATCTGGAAGGCAAGGCCGATGTCATGCGCATAGCCGTGAAGGCCGGTGCGCGCCTCAGGAGGCAGATGCGCCATGATCGCCGCCGCCTCGACGCAGAAGCCGATCAGCGCGCCGGTCTTGAGCTGTTGCAAGCGCGTGATCGCGGCAAGATCGAACGCCTCGTTCTCTGCGACGATGTCCATCATCTGCCCGCCCGCCATGCCGCTGGCCCCGCTTGCCTTTGCCAAGGCATGAACGAGGTTGATCCGCACGAAAGGATCCGGATGCGTGTCCTCACTCGTCAGGATTTCAAAAGCGAAGTCATGAAGGCTGTCGCCCACCAGAATTGCGCTTGCTTCGTCAAACGCCTTGTGCACGGTGGGCTTGCCGCGCCGCATATCGTCATCGTCCATCGCGGGCAGATCGTCATGGACGAGCGAATAGACGTGCACACACTCGACCGCGAGACCGACCCGCACCAGCTGCACCTTATCGAGCGAGAACAAGGCCCCGGCCGCCTTCACCAGCAGCGGCCGCATCCGCTTGCCGCCGCCAATGGCAGCATGGCGCATCGCCTCGAACAGGCGGCGACGCGGATCATCCGGCACAGCCAGCAGCATATCAAATGCGCGATCGACATCGCTGCTGATCTCTGAGAAAGCGACGCGCAGCAAGGCCTCCCGGTCCGCCCGATCCTGCGCGCGCGTGATATCCATGTTAGTCGGCATGAAAGGAATCGGTGCCGACGGGAATGTTCCCCGGCCCCAGGGTCAGCTTCTCAATGCGCGCTTCCGCGTCGGCCAGCCGCTTCTGGCACTGGGCCCGCAACGCTTCACCCCGCGCATACAGCGCGATCGATTCATCCAGTGGAACATCGCCCCGCTCCAGCTTGTGCACAATTCCCTCGAGTTCGCGCAGAGCATCTTCAAACGACAGCGTGTCAGAGGCGGGAGGGGTTGGTGCATCCTGTTCCATGACACACAGCATTGGCGCTCACCTCGCCCCTGGTCAAGCGCCGCGTGAACGCGCGCGACCCGCTGCGGGCGGAAATTTGCTGCACTCGCAAAATTTGCATAAAAATTGAGACTCAGGAGCCGTTAACCATTGACGGCCTACACGACAATGCACATAGGGCCACCGTCCCCAATCCTCCCCCTGTTGTCCTGAATATGGAAAGCCTGTCATGAACAAGACCCTGCACCTTTCTATTGCCTCCGCCCTGCTCGCGCTGTCGGCCTGCAACAGCGACAAGCCCGAGGTGATCGACCGTGGCCCGCAAGATCCTCTGGGCGATCAGCTGAACAACGCCGCGCCGGTCGCGCTGCCGCCGAGCGTCAAGGTCAGCAAGACCTATCGCTGCGGCGACGGCTCGCTGCTGTTTGTCGACTTCATGTCCGACGACAAGACGGCGATGGTGAAGACCGAGAAGGAAGGCACTGCCACCGCACTTCAGATGGCCGAACCCGGCAAGCCCTACACGGCGGCTGGCGGCTATTCACTCACCGGCAATGGCGACGCCGTCACGGCCGAGCTGCCCGGCAAGGGATCGCAGAGCTGCAAGGCCTGATCCTTCTCACTTATCCTGTTTGATGATGGGTCGGCTGCACAAGCAGCCGGCCCATTTTCTTGTGAACGAATGCGCAAAAGCGGTTTCAACCCGCCGCACTTTTCTCTAAGGGCGGGCCATGACCGATACAGCCACCGCACCAACCGCCATCACCCCCGAAATCGTTGCCGAGCACGGCCTCAGCCCGGAGGAATATGATCGTGTACTGAAGGCGCTGGGGCGGGAGCCGAACCTCACCGAACTCGGCATCTTCTCGGTGATGTGGTCCGAGCATTGCAGCTACAAGTCGAGCCGCATCCACCTGAAGAAGCTGCCGACCGAAGGCCCGCAGGTCATCTGCGGTCCCGGCGAAAATGCGGGCGTGGTCGACATCGGCGACGGGCAGGCCGCCATCTTCAAGATGGAGAGCCATAACCACCCGAGCTACATCGAACCGTATCAGGGCGCGGCGACCGGCGTCGGCGGCATCCTGCGCGATGTGTTCACAATGGGCGCGCGCCCCATCGCCAACATGAACGCGCTGCGCTTCGGCCGCCCGGATCACCCCAAGATGCGCCACCTCATCAGCGGCGTCGTCCGGGGCATCGGCGGTTATGGCAATTGCGTCGGCGTGCCGACCGTGGGCGGCGAGGTGAACTTCCACCCCGCCTATGATGGCAATATCCTTGTCAACGCCATGACCGTAGGCGTCGCCGACACCAACAAGATCTTCTATTCGGCCGCCTCCGGCGTCGGCAACCCGATCGTCTATGTCGGCTCCAAGACCGGACGCGACGGCATCCACGGCGCAACAATGGCTTCCGCCGATTTTGGTGAAGACTCGGAAGAAAAGCGCCCGACCGTACAGGTCGGCGACCCCTTCACCGAGAAGCTGCTGATCGAGGCCTGCCTTGAGCTGATGGCCTCCGACGCGATCGTCGCGATTCAGGACATGGGCGCGGCTGGCCTCACCAGCTCCTCGGTCGAAATGGCGTCCAAGGGCGGCGTCGGCATCCGGCTTGACATGGACAAGGTACCCCAGCGCGAAACCGGCATGACGGCCTATGAGATGATGCTCTCCGAGAGCCAGGAGCGCATGTTGATGGTGTTGAAGCCCGGCAAGGAAGCCTTTGCCGAAGCGATCTTCCACAAGTGGGAGCTCGATTTCGCGGTGATCGGCGAAGTGACCGATACCGGCCGCATGGTCCTCGTCCACAAGGGCGAGACGGTGTGCGACATCCCCCTCGCCCCGCTGGCGGACGACGCACCGCTCTATGACCGCCCGCATGTGCCGACACCCAAGCGCGCGCCGCTCGCCGATATTCCCGCCTGCGCGGACATGGGCGCGGACCTCGTGAAGCTGATGGGCAGCCCCGACATTGCCTCGCGCCGCTGGATCTGGGAACAGTATGACAACAAGGTCGGCGGCGATACCGTGCAGGCGCCGGGAGGAGACGCTGCCGTCGTACGTGTGCATGGCACCGAAAAGGCCATCGCGATCAGCACCGATTGCACCCCGCGCTATTGCTTCGCCGATCCGGTCGAGGGCGGCAAGCAGGCAGTGGCGGAATGCTGGCGCAACATCACATCCGTGGGGGCAAAGCCGCTCGCCATCACCAACTGTTTGAACTTCGCCAACCCGCAGCGCCCGGAAATCATGGGCCAGATCGTCGGCGCGCTGGAAGGCATGGGCGACGCCTGCCGCGCGCTCGATTTCCCGATCGTGTCCGGCAACGTCTCTCTCTACAACGAGTCCAAGGCAACCGGCGGCGGCTCCGCCATCCTGCCTACCCCCGCGATCGGCGGCATCGGCCTGCTCGCCGACTGGCGCAAGAGCATGACCGTCGCGTTCAAGGGCGCGGGCGACATCATCCTCGCCGTCGGCGACTGGGAGGGACATCTTGGGCAGAGCATCTGGCTGCGCGAAGTGCATGGCCGCGAGGAAGGGCCGCCTCCGCCGGTCGATCTCGCCGCCGAGCGCCGCACCGGCGATTTCATCCGGTCCCATATCGAGAGCGGCGCGATCACCGCCTGCCATGACGTGTCGGACGGCGGCATTGCCGTTACGGTTGCGGAAATGGCGCTCGCCGGCAATATCGGCGCGATCATTCAGAGCCACGACTCTACCCAAGCCTTCGACGATCCCCGCGCCTTCTTCGCCGAGGATCAGGGCGTCTACATCGTCACGATCAGCGACGCCGCCTTGTCGGACTTCCTCGCTGCGGGGGAAGCGGCAGACGTGCGGGTGCAGCCCATTGGCCGCACCTGCGGATCACGCCTGCTGTTCGAGCTGGCGGACAGCGACCACGCGATCCCGCTCGACACGCTACGCACCGCACATGAGGGCTTCTTCCCGGCGCTGATGGATCAATAATTAATTCGTGTCAGGCTGGCATGGCGCGGATATCAAGCCGCCTGCGTGACGCGACAATAAGCGACATGATAGGTGCAGGTGCCGCCCGCATCGTCATAGGCGCGCATCACCTTGCGCAGGTCGCCCGCCGATAACGGCGCGCGCCCCTCCACCGGCACGGTCGCGCCGATGCCCTTGAGATGCGCAAGCAGCCCGCGCGCCTGCCCAAAATCATGGGCATAGTCCTCCTCGAACAGAAAGGCATCCGCGTGCCGCGCCAGCATCGCGCGCAGCGCGTCCGCATCGGGGTAGAGCGGCGTCCCCGCCTGCAACCCCAGTGCCTCGTGCGCCGCTCGCCATTCGTGGAAGCTGCGACCCGCCATCGTCGCGAACATCAGGCTGCCGCCGGGGCGCAGCAACGCGCTCAGGCGGTCCAGCGCGCGCGGCAGATCGGAAAACCACTGGAACGCGAGGCTCGACGCGATCAGATCGAAATGCGCGCCCTCGAACGCGGGGTGCTCCCCATCCATCACGAGGAAGTGCGCCCCTGTATCGCCCCCTTGCTCCGCCACTGCGATCATCTCCGGCGCGATGTCCGTCGCGATGATCTCCGCATCCGGAAACAGGCTGCGCAGATGGCGTGTCAACAGCCCGGTGCCGCAGCCGATCTCCAGTATTCGCAAACGCCCATCCGGCGCGGGCGCGACCGGCTGAAGCCGCAACAGCTGCGCCAGCGTCGCCGCCACCACGCGCTGCACGCTGGCGTGATCATCATAATGGCTGGCGGCCTGCCCGAAAGCCCTGCCAATCCGTTGCGCGCGATCCTCGATCATGACAAAGGCACTATGCGCATTTCACGGCAAGATGAAGGACCAACATGCTCACCGCGCCCCAGGATCGCATTGCGACGATAGATTTGATCCGCGGTTTCGCCGTGATGGGCATATTGCTCATGAACATCATCGCCTTTTCGATGCCGGAAGGCGCCTATCTCAACCCCAATTCCTGGGGCGGAGAGACGGTGGCGGACCGGCTGGCATGGCTGCTCTCCTTCATCCTCGTCGATGGCAAGATGCGCGGGCTGTTCTCGCTGCTGTTCGGTGCATCGATGCTGCTGCTGATGGACAGGGCGGAGATGGCAGGCGGCAATGGCGTCCACCGCAATCTCATTCGCTGCTTCTGGCTGCTGATGATCGGCACCGCCCATTATTTCCTGCTGTGGTGGGGCGATATATTGAGCCTTTACGCGGTGCTCGGCCCCATCGCGATGCTGTTCGCGGGGAGGCAGCCGATGCAGCTGGTGAAACTTGCGTTTCTCGCCTTCGCGATCGAGTTCGCGATCCTTGCGGCCATCATACTCGCCATGCATTATGCGGATGCGCTGACGCCCAACGTCATCGGCCTGACGGATCAGGACAAGATCGGCGCGGAGATCGCGCTGACACGCGGGGACTGGGCCGGGATCACCGCGCACAAGGCGGCGGATTTCTGGCACTGGACCCTTGCAGGTCTCAAATACATGACCTTCGATACGCTGGGCTTCATGCTGCTTGGCATGGCGATGCTCAAGGGCGGCTTCCTCACCGGCAAATGGGCGCGGGAGCAATATGTCGGCGTCGCGCGACATTGCTTTCTGATCGGACTCGTGCCGATGCTCCTGTTGGGCATATGGGCGTGGGGATCGGGCTTCGATGTCACAACGACGTTTGGCGTGATGTTCGCCTGGTCGTTCCCGTTTCGAATTCCTATGACCGTGGGGTACGCCGCGCTGATACTGGCAATGGCGGCAAGCGGAGCGGCAAGCGCCCTCCTTGCCCGTGTGCAGGCAGTGGGACGTATGGCGCTCAGCAACTATCTGCTCACCAGCCTCCTGATGTGCGCGACATTCTACGGCTGGGGGCTGGGCCTGTTCGCTTCCGTGTCCCGCGCGCAGGTCTATCTGTACGTGCTGCCGGTCTGGGCGATCATGCTGCTCTGGTCGCCGCTATGGCTCGGCCGCTTTCGCCAGGGGCCGATGGAGTGGCTGTGGCGCAGCCTTATCCTGCCGCGCCCGGCGCCGATGCGGATCAATCGGTAGGCGGGGTCTTCTCGGCAGCGGCGAGCTTGTCGACCTGCTTGCGTTTCGCGCGTCCTGCATAGATCACAGCCGCCGCAATCGCCGCCGAGGCGACAGCGCCGCCCAGACCGATCAGCGCGGGCTTGGTCCAGCCGGTTTTATCATTGGCTTCGGAAGCGGCGGGTGCGGCTTCGGTTTCTTCGGCGTCTGTCGTCATGGCGTTACCATAAGGCGGGGCGCGGCCCAATCTCAAGGCCAAAGTGGCCGAATCGTTCAGATGCCGCGTTCTTTCCGCAGCGCGAACCATTTGCGGACATTGGCATTATGCTGTTCGAGCGTGTCGGCGAACACATGCCCGCCCTCACCATCCGCCACGAAATAGAGCGCCTTCGTCCGCGCCGGGTTGAGCACCGCCTCGATCGAGGCCTTGCTGGGGTTCGCGATCGGGCCCACCGGCAGGCCTGACATCGCATATGTGTTATAGCCGTTCACCGCCTGAATCTCTGACCGCTTGATGCGCCGGCCCAGGGGCTTGCCCTTGGTAATGGGATAGATGATCGTCGGGTCCGCCTGAAGCCGCATACCGATGCGGAGACGGTTGGAATACACGCCCGCCACCGTGGGCCGCTCAGCGGCTATGGAGGTTTCCTTCTCGACAATGCTGGCGAGCGTAAGTGCCTCGGTCTTGGTCTTCACCACCGTTTCCGCCGAGCGGTTCGCCCAGGCTTCCTCCAGCACCTTCGCCATCGCTCCCTGCATCCGCGCAAGCACTGCGGCGCGGGCCTCGCCCTTGTCATAGGCATAAGTGTCGGGGAGGATGCTGCCTTCCGCAGGCACATCGATTGTGCCCACAAGCTGATCCGCAGCCATCAGCCGCTCATAGACAAGGGTAGAGGGCATGCCCTCGGGAATGGTGACGAAGCGGTTGATGCCGACCCCGCCTGTGAGGATGCCGAGGATTTCGCGCGCGCTCGCACGCTTGGGGATCATATACTCCCCGGCCTTGATCGCGGTCGATCCGCCCAGCACGCGGGCGCGGATATAGAACAGCTGCGCGTTCCCGATCACGCCCGCTTGTTCGAGCTGGCTCGCTGCGGTCCGGAGGTTCGCACCCTCGGAAATCGTGAACAGCTTGTCCTGCTGCGTCGGTCCGGCCGCGCTCCACCCACCGACGAACCAGATGCCGCCCGCCAGCGCCACGGCCACCGCCAGTCCAAGCAGAATCAGCAGCCTACAGCGCATGGCTTGTGTCAAATAGCTTTCATGATGAGGCTGGCGTTGGTCCCGCCAAAGCCGAAGCTGTTATTGAGCACTGCCTTTACCTTGCGCTCCTTGGCCTTGTGCGGCACGAGGTCGACGCCGATGCAGCTTTCGCTCGGATTGTCGAGGTTGAGCGTCGGCGGCACGATCTGATCGCGCAGCGCGAGAATGCAGAAGATACTCTCGACCGCGCCCGCGCCGCCGAGCAGGTGCCCGATGGCGGACTTGGTCGACGACATCGACATGGTATCGATCGCGCTGCCAAACAGGCGGCGCACCGCCCCCAGCTCCAGCTCGTCACCGAGCGGCGTCGAGGTGCCGTGCGCGTTGACATAATCGATCGAGTCGATGGAGAGACCCGACTTGCGCAGCGCCATCTCCATCGAGCGGAATGCGCCAGAGCCTTCCGGATGCGGCGCGGTGACGTGATAGGCGTCGCCCGTGAGGCCATAGCCGACCACCTCGGCATAGATCTTCGCGCCGCGCGCCTTGGCGTGCTCATATTCCTCAAGCACGACGACGCCCGCGCCCTCGCCCATCACGAAACCGTCGCGCGCCTGGTCGTAGGGACGGCTCGCCTTTTCAGGCGCATCGTTGAAGCTGGTGGAGAGCGCCTTCGCCTGGCTGAAACCGGCGATGCCAATGGGGCAGATGGTGCTTTCCGCGCCGCCCGCAAGCATGATGTCAGCATCGTCCATCGCGATCATTCGCGCGGCATCCCCGATCGAGTGCGCGCCGGTGGAACAGGCGGTGACGACCGCGTGGTTCGGGCCCATCAGGCCATATTTGATCGAGACCTGGCCGGAGATCAGGTTGATGAGGCGGCCATGCACGAAGTGCGGCGAGACGCGGCGCGGGCCTTTCTCATGCAGCACCAGCGATTCGCTCTCGATACCCGGAAGGCCTCCGATGCCGGAGCCGATCGAGCACCCCGCGCGCAGCTTGTCCGCATCCGACATCTCGGTGAGGCCCGCATCTTCCAGCGCCTGCCCGGCGGCATCGATACCGAAGACGATGAACGGATCGACCTGCCGCTGCACCTTGTGGTCGACGCGCAGCGAAGCATCGAAGCCATAAGCGTGATCGGCAGGCTTCACCTCGCAGGCGATCTGGCAGGCATAATCGGTTGTGTCGAACTTGGTGATCCGCCCCGCACCACTCTTCGAGGCGAGGATGTTCTTCCATGTGGTCTCTACATCCGCACCCAGCGGCGAAACCATACCCAGGCCTGTTACGACCACACGACGCATACCCAGCTCCTACCCAAATCCCGAGGGGTCGCCGGTGATGCGCCGGGACGCCCAAGCTCAAACCGAAATGGCGGCTTCCTTACACGGGCCAAGCCGCGCCGGAAAGCCGCCATTGCATATTCCGTCGTCGCCCGCAGCCCGGCAACAAGCGCCCAGCTGCCAACGCAGCGCGATTACTGCTTGCTGTCGATATAGTCGATCGCATCCTTGACGGTGCCGATCTTCTCAGCTGCATCGTCAGGGATCTCGACGCCGAACTCTTCCTCGAACGCCATGACCAGCTCCACGATGTCAAGGCTGTCCGCGCCCAGATCGTCGATGAAGCTTGCGTCTTCCGTCACCTTGTCCGCCTCGACGCCCAGATGCTCGATGACGATTTTCTTTACGCGATCCGCAGTCTCACTCATGAGTGGTCCCTCTGTATTTGTCGTATATGAACGAATGTTAACCCGTTGCTGCGCCCATGCCCTAGAGCGATGGAAACCAAGAGGCAAGTGTTAAGCTGCCTCCTTGACACTTAGATCATCGCCATGCCGCCGTTTACATGGAGCGTCTGGCCCGTGACATAGCCCGCCTCTTTCGACGCGAGATAGACGGCGGCGGCGGCAATATCGTCGCCCTCGCCCAGCGCGCCGGCGGGAATCTTGGTAAGGATCGCATCCTTCTGCGTGTCGTTCAGCGCATCCGTCATCGCCGAGCGGATGAAGCCGGGCGCAATGCAGTTCACCGTGATGCCGCGGCTCGCCAGCTCCTGCCCGAGCGACTTGGACATACCGATCAGGCCCGCCTTCGATGCGGCATAATTCGCCTGGCCAGGATTGCCGGTGACACCCACGACGGACGTGACTGAAATGATGCGGCCAAAGCGTGCCTTCATCATCGGCTTCGCGGCGGCGCGGATCAGGCGGAACGCGGCCTCAAGGTTGATGCGGATCACGTCCTCCCATTCCTCGTCCTTCATGCGCAGGATGAGGTTGTCGCGCGTCACGCCCGCGTTGTTGACGAGGATATCGAGCTTGCCGCCCAGCGCCTCGACCGCTTGCGGCACTAGCGCATCGACAGCAGCGGTATCCGAAAGGTTGCACGGCAGGCAGACATGGTCGCCGCCCAGCTCCGTCGCAAAGGCATTGAGCTTATCTACATTGCTGCCCGACAGCGCCAGCCGCGCCCCCTGCGCCGCGAGCCCCCTGGCGATGGCGGATCCGATGCCGCCCGAAGCGCCCGTTACCAGCGCGGTCATACCCGTAAGATCGAACATAGTCATTCCCCTGATTACAGAACGCCGAGAAGCGCCTCGATGTCGTCCATGCCGACGACGCTGGTCACGCTCGCGTCCGGCGCGATGCGTTTCACCATCGGGCCGAGCACCTTGCCGCCCAACTCGACGAAATCCGTGACGCCCGCGTCCCACATCGCCGTCACGGACTCGCGCCAGCGCACGCGGCCCGTCACCTGTTCGACAAGGCGCTGGCGGATGTCATCCGGCGCGGCGATGGGCGCGGCGAGCACATTGGCATAAACCGGAAGCAGCGGCGCATTGATCGTGGCGTTGCCCAACGCTTCTGCCATCGCGTCCGCCGCGGGCTGCATAAGCGGGCAGTGGAACGGCGCCGAAACCGGCAGCAGCACGCCGCGCTTGATGCCATGCTCCTTGACCAACGCCACCGCACGCTCGACCGCGCCCCTGTGGCCCGAGATGACCACCTGGGTCGGGTCATTATCGTTGGCGACGGTGCAGACCTCGCCCTCCGCCGCGGCATCGGCCAGCGCCTGCGCCTTTTCGATATCCGCGCCCAGCAGCGCCGCCATCGCGCCTTCGCCGACAGGGACAGCCGCCTGCATCGCCTGCCCGCGCAGTTTCAGCAAGCGCGCCGTCGTGGCGAGATCGAACGCTTCCGCCCCGCACAGCGCCGTATATTCGCCCAGCGAGTGCCCGGCGACATAATCGCCCTTATCGGTCAGGCGAAGCCCGCCCTCCTTTTCCAGTACGCGCAGCGTCGCGATGGCATTCGCCATGATCGCAGGCTGCGCGTTCTCGGTCAGTGTCAGATCACTCTCTGGCCCGTCGCACATGATACGGAACAGATGCTGGCCCAGCGCCTCGTCGACTTCCTGAAACACATGTTTCGCATGGCCGCTCGCCTCCGCCAACGCCTTGCCCATGCCGACCGACTGGCTGCCCTGCCCCGGAAAGATGAATGCGCGCATGATGATCCCTTGATAATGTTCGCTGCACGCTCCTTAACGATTTGCGAGCCAGTTGGAAGCCCCTTGCCTTTTTCCCGCATTTCCGCCATAGGCCCGCCTTCGCGAGCGGCCCGCCGCACGTGAAAGCATACCAAGACGACAGCCGGAGGGGCGTTGCGCATGGGGCGCACGTCAGCAATCGGCCAACGAGGAAAGCACGGAACCATGCCGCTTTACGAGCATGTATTTCTCGCGCGTCAGGATCTGGCCCAGGCCCAGGTCGATGCGCTGGCGGAAACCGCCACATCCATTGTCGAAGCGAATCAGGGCAAGGTCACGAAGGTCGAGAACTGGGGCCTGCGCTCCCTCGCCTACAAGATCGCCAAGAACCGCAAGGCGCACTACGTGATGCTCAACATCGACGCCCCTGCGGGTGTCGTTGCCGAGCTGGAGCGCCAGACCCAGATCAACGAAGACGTGATCCGCTACATGACCGTGAAGGTCGAGGCGCTGGAAGCCGAAGCATCGGTGATGATGCGCAAGAGCGACCGCGATCGCGAGCGCCGTGGCGGCCGCGATGGTGACCGTCCTGACCGTGGCGATCGCGGAGATCGCGGCCCGCGCCGTGAGCGCGATGCAGAGGGAGGTTTTTAATCATGGCACGCCCATTTTTCCGCCGCCGCAAGAGCTGCCCCTTCGCTGCCAAGGATGCGCCCAAGATCGACTATAAAGACGTTCGTCTGCTGCAGGGCTTTGTGTCCGAGCGTGGCAAGATCGTCCCCAGCCGTATCACCGCCGTTTCTGCAAAGAAGCAGCGTGAGCTGGCAACCGCCATCAAGCGCGCCCGCCATCTGGGCCTGCTGCCCTACATCGTGAAGTGAGGAGCTAAGACATGGAAATCATTCTGCTCGAACGGATCGAGAAGCTGGGCGCGATCGGCGATGTCGTGAACGTCAAGGACGGCTATGCACGCAACTACCTTCTGCCCAACAAGAAGGCACTGCGCTCCAACGCTTCCAACCGCAAGGTGTTTGAAGCGAACCGCGCCAAGATCGAGGCAGACAACGCGGCCCGCCGCGCTGGCGCCGAGAAGGAAGCCGGCACCGTCGATGGCCAGCAGATCGTGCTGATCCGTCAGGCATCCAACGCTGGTCATCTCTATGGCTCGGTCGCGGTGCGTGACATCGTCGAGGCGCTTCATGCCGATGGCCACAAGATTGTCAGCAAGGCGATGATCGTGCTCGAACGCCCAATCAAGACGCTCGGCGTGTTCGACGTGCGTGTCAATCTCCACCCCGAGGTGGCGGTCGGCATCACTGTGAACGTCGCTCGTTCGCCTGAAGAAGCCGATCTTCAGAAGGACGGCGTGGATGTGATGGCGAGCATGTTCGAAAAGGACGAGGCGGGCTTCACCGAAGACTATGATCCCAATGCCGAACCGGGCGAAATCGTCCGCGAGGATGCTGCGGTTGCTGATTCGGCGGAAGCTGAAGAGGCCTAACCCAATCATATCACGTGAAATTTTAATTTTTCTAAACCCGCCGGCGCTGTCGGCGGGTTTTTTTACGAATTTTCCACCAAATTGGAGCAATTGGGACAGACAGATATAAATTGTTCGTGGGGAACAGAAATGAGCAACGGAGAGAATCTTCAGCGCCGCCTCGACTATTACGGCCTTGAAACGATGGCCCCGGAATATGGGGCAATATGCGACCTGCTCGAAAAGAACGTCGATGCCGCGCTCGACCTATTCTACGCCAAATTGAACGCACGTCCGGAAATCAGCGGATTTTTCCAGTCACGAGAAGCGATGAGCCGCGCGCACTCCGCGCAGAAATCCCACTGGCTGCACATGTTCGGCCAAGGCCTAAGTGAAAAGTACGAGAAGAGTGCGACCCGGATCGGGCACACGCACGCGCGCATCGGCCTCGATCCCCAATGGTATATTGGCGGCTATGCGACGATTCTGGAACAGCTCATTCTCAAGATGCTCACGGGTGGCTTGAGGGGACTTAATCCGGGCAACAGAAAAGCCGCGCGGACGCTTGCCTCCCTCGTCAAGGTGGCGCTGCTGGATATGGATCTCGCGCTGTCCACCTATTTCGTTCAGGCGGAAGAGAATGTGCGCGCCACCGTGGTCAACAAGATTGGCGACGCGCTGTCCCGCATCTCGGAGGGGGATCTCACCGTCGAGATCGAAGGCCTGCCCGCGAGCTACGGCCGTCTCCAGCAGGATTTCAATACCGCGATCGGCAAATTGCGGACTACGCTGCAATCCGTCACTTCGGGTGCGGAGACGATCACCTTCGGCGCGGGAGAGGTACGCGCAGCGTCGGATGACCTCTCGATCCGCACGGAGCAGCAGGCCGCGCAACTCGAAGAGAGCGCGGCGGCGATGAGCCGGTTGACCAGTGCCATCACCGAATCTTCGAAAATGATCAACTCGATCAACCATTCGATCAACATCACCCATCAGGACGCCCTTCACGGCGGCCAGGTGGTCAGTGAAGCGGTGCGGGCGATGGACGGCATCCAGAGCAGCTCGGATTCGATTGCCCAGATCATCAAGATCATCGATGGCATCGCCTTTCAGACCAATCTGCTAGCGCTCAACGCGGGCGTCGAGGCGGCGCGGGTCGGCGAACTCGGCAAGGGTTTCGCGGTTGTCGCCAGCGAGGTCCGCGCCCTAGCCCAGCGGTCGTCAGAGGCGGCGGAGCAGATCAAGCATCTAATCAACGAGAGCATGAGCCAGGTGGAAAACGGCGTTCGCCTCGTCAATGATACCGGCAAGGTGCTCGAAGCGATCGTGAACCAGATCAGCGACATCCACGGTTCGACCAACGAGGTTTCCCGCTCGACGGAAGAGCAGAGCGACAGTCTGCGCCATCTCAATCAGGCCGTGTCGGAAATGGACAAGGTGACGCAGCAGAACGCGGCTATGGTGGAGCAGACTACGGCTGCTTCGCGTTCCATGGCATCCGAAGCGGAAGCCCTCTCACAAATTGTGTCTCAGTTCCATGTCGAAGATAACAAGAGAGCCAGGAGTGCAAGGGGCAGGTCAGGATCCTCAAGACCGGCGCCGGCGCGGATCAGCGGCAATCTTGCCCTCTCGCAGGAAAGCGATGACTGGTCGGAATTCTGACCGTATGCACCGCCGGAAGATCAGAGGTGCATGAAGTCCCGGCGGTAACTATCCAGATGCGCGCCCCCGTCGACAGCGATGACTTGTCCCGTCACGGCGGTGGCTGATGCCAGATAAAGGACCGCTTGCCCGATCTGCCCAGGAGCAGGCAACAGGCCGAGCGGCATCATGCCTGCGAGCCGCTCCATCTTTCCGCCGTCATAATCATCGGTCGCCAGAGTGAGCCCCGGCGCGACGGCATTTACGCGAATGCCGCGTCCCGCCAGTTCTCGCGCAGCGATTTGCGTGAAGCCGGCCAGCGCCTGCTTGGACAGCGTATAGGCCAGCTGATCGCCATGGGGGTTTGCAAGCCGCTGATCGAGAATATTCACCACGGCGCGCCCGGGCTTGACCGGCGCGGCGGCAAATGCCCGGGTCAACAGAACGGGCGCCGCACAATTCACCGCATAATGGCGCATCAGGTCTTGAGACGTGACAGTCTCTGGTCGATCCTGGCCGAACAAGGCCGCGCTGTTCACCAGCAGATCCGGCGCTCGCCCGAAATGCGCCGTCACATCAGCCATAAGCGCTTGCGGGGCGTCCGGCCGCTCGAAATCGGCCACGAACCCGGCCCATGCGATACCCGCCACCGACAGCTCGCTGGAAAACCAGTCTTCGATCTCGCAATCATGGCTGCCATGCAAGGCCAAGCTATAGCCGGCCCGGCCGAGCGCGAGGGCAATGTGCGCACCCAGCCTGCGATGGCTCCCCGTAACCAGCGCCAGCGGCAACTCCGCCCCCACGCGGCTCAAAGCCCCATCAGGCGCAAAACTTCCTTGCGACTTTTGTCATCGTCGCGGAACACGCCCATCATCCGGCTGGTTTTCATGACCACCCCGGGCGTACGCACGCCGCGCCCCGTCATGCAGCCATGCGTGGCCTCGATCACCACGGCAACGCCGCGCGGGTGGAGATTGTCCCAGATGCAATCCGCCACTTCGGCCGTGAGCCGTTCCTGCACCTGAAGTCGGCGGGCAAAGCCATGCAGCACCCGCGCCAGCTTGGAGATGCCGACAACATAATCGCCGGGGAGATAGCCAATGTGGGCCACGCCGGTGATCGGCGCCATATGATGCTCGCAGTGCGACTGGAATGGGATGTCCTTGAGCAGCACAATCTCGTCGTAGCCGCCGACTTCATGGAAAATACGCGAGAGGTGATAGGCAGGATCTTCGAGGTAGCCCTCGCAATATTCCTTCCACGCGCGCGCAACGCGCTTGGGCGTATCGAGCAAGCCTTCGCGCTCGGGATCGTCGCCTGCCCAGCGGAGGATGGTGCGCACGGCCTCTTCCACCTCGGCGGGCACGGAAATCTTCCCCCGCCCCTCCAGCACTCGCTGGTCGCCCCTATCATGCATTCCCGCAACCTCATTTGAAATCAGTCCACCCATATGGGCAGTGATTCGCCAAATGCCAATCGTTTATGCCCCAAAGACCATATCGGGCGCCTGCAACCGAGGATATCATTACGAAAAAGTGGTCCGAGGGCGACGCTACGGCACCCGGCCTCTCTTATGATAGCTGCGTAAACGGCGCAAATT
The DNA here is from genome assembly GCA_022652485.1 of Sphingobium sp. Classification (GTDB taxonomy): domain Bacteria; phylum Pseudomonadota; class Alphaproteobacteria; order Sphingomonadales; family Sphingomonadaceae; genus Sphingobium. Next base: position 5,952 of record JALCRK010000047.1, on the reverse strand, counting down.
AGGCGATTGCATCCTCTTGCACTTGGCGGAATTTGGCGCACATTACACCACAACTTGGAAGAACTGGCGGCAGCCACCGCCCACACAGGAGAGCCGGAATGGAAGCCTATATCTACGACGCGGTGCGCAGCCCGCGAGGCAAGGGCAAATCCGACGGGGCGCTGCATGAAATCCCGCCCGTAGAGCTGGCGACCCAGATCCTGCGCTCCATCCCGGCGCGGACCGGAATCGACACAGCCGATGTGGACGACGTAATCCTCGGCTGCGTCACGCCTGTGGGAGAACAAGGCGCGGATATTGCGCGCGTCGCGGTCCTCAACGCCGATTATGCCGAGAGCGTGCCGGGCGTGCAGATCAACCGGTTCTGCGCCTCCGGCCTGGAAGCCGTCAACATGGCGGCGGCGAAGGTAGCATCGGGCGAGGCGCAGTTCGCCATCGGCGGCGGGGTGGAGAGCATGAGCCGCATCCCGATGGCATCGGATGGCGGCGCATGGGCGACCGATCCCGCCGTCGCTTATAAAACCTATTTCGCGCCACAAGGCATCGGCGCGGATCTCATCGCCACGAAATTCGGCTTCTCCCGCGCAGATGTCGACGCCTATGCGGTCGAGAGCCAGAAGCGGGCCGCGCAGGCCTGGAAAGAAGGCCGCTTCGCCAGATCCATCCTCCCCATCCGCGACGTGATCGGCGAGGTGATCCTCGATCATGACGAGCACATGCGCCCCGGCACCGACATGCAGTCGCTGGGCGCGCTCAAACCCAGCTTTCAGGGGCTCGGCGAACAGATGCCCGGCTTCGATACCATTGCCTATCTGCGCTATCCCGAGGTCGAGAAGATCGACCATGTCCATCATGGCGGCAACAGCTCGGGCATCGTCGATGGCGCGGCCGCGGTATTGGTCGGCAGCAAGGCGATGGGCGAGAAATATGGCCTGAAGCCCCGTGCCCGCATCCGCGCCGCGGCCTCTGTCGGTTCGGAACCGATGATCATGCTCACCGGGCCGGAAAGCATCGCGCAAAAGCTGCTCGCACGCACGGGCATGAGCAAGGCGGACATTGACCTCTGGGAACTCAACGAGGCCTTCGCCAGCGTGGTGCTGCGCTACATGCAGGCGATGGACCTCGATCATGCCAAGGTGAACGTCTGCGGCGGCGCAATTGCGATGGGGCACCCGCTTGGCGCGACCGGCGCGATGATCCTCGGCACGGTGCTCGACGAGCTGGAGCGCACCGGCAAGGGTACAGCACTTATCAACCTGTGCGTCGGCGCGGGCATGGGCACCGGCACAATCATAGAGCGCGTTTGAGAGCGGGAGGACATCACATGACCCAGACCATCCGTTTCGATGTGGACGCAGACGGCATCGCCACCCTTCTTATCGACTGCCCCGGCCAGAGCATGAACGTGATCGGCGCGCAGTTCCTCGCCGATCTCGATGCCGCCATAGACCGGCTTTCCTCTGAGGAAGCGATCAAAGGTGCCGTGATTGCTTCAGGCAAGGACAGCGGCTTCATGGCCGGCATGGATTTGAAGGCAATGGAGGACATGCTCCTCCCCCCGCCCGGCCAGAGCCTCGACATGCCGACGCTGTTTTCCCGCGTGTTCGAGCTGAACCGCATCCTGCGCCGCCTTGAAACCTGCGGCAAGCCGGTCGCCTGCGCAATAGAGGGCACATGCGTCGGCGGCGGCTTCGAGCTGGCGCTCGCCTGCCATCGCCGTGTCGTGGGCGGCAATCCCAAGACCCAGCTCGGCCTACCGGAAATTCTCGTCGGCCTATTTCCCGGCGGCGGCGGCAGCCAGCGCTTCCCGCGTATCACCGGCGTGCAGACGGCTCTGATGTATCTCCTTCAGGGCAAGCTGTTCGCCCCCGCCGAAGGCGCTATGCTGAAGCTGATCGACGAAGTGGTGCCTGCGGGCGGAGCGCTCGATGCCGCGAAGGCATGGGTCAAGACCAACCCCACCGCTTCCGCGCAGCCTTGGGACATCAAGGGCTACAAGGTGCCCGGCGGTGCGGGATCGATGAACCCCAATTTCGCGCAGACCTTCATGGGCGCGGTGCCGATGATGCAGGGGCAGGCGCAACGCAATATGAACGCGCCCATCGCGCTGCTCTCGGCCATATATGAAGGCCTGCAACTGCCGATGGACCGCGCGATCCGGATCGAGAGCAAATATTTCGCGCGTGTCATCGCCCAGCCGCAATCCCGCAACATGGTCCGCACGCTGTTCGTCAACAAACAGGCGGCGGAACGCGGCGCACGGCGCCCGGCTGAGGTTCCCCCCTCTCCCACCCGGAAGCTCGCCATGCTCGGCGCGGGGATGATGGGCGCCGGTATCGCCACCGTTTCGGCGCAGGCGGGCATGGAGGTGATGCTGCTCGATCGGGACATGGCTGCGGCGGAAAAGGGCAAGGCGCATGTCGAGGCGGAGCTGCAAAAGCGCGTCTCCAGGGGCAAGATGACGGCGGAGAAAATGGCCGAAATCCTCGCCCGCGTCACGCCAGTGACCGATGCGGCTGACCTCAAGGGAAGCGATTTCGTGATCGAAGCGGTGTTCGAGGATCCCGGCATCAAGGCGGAGATCACAAAGCGGGTCGAGGCGGTACTGGGCGCGGATACGATCTTCGGTTCCAACACCTCGACCCTCCCCATCACCGGCCTCGCCGAAGCATGGAGCAAGCCCGAGAATTTCATCGGCATCCATTTCTTTTCGCCGGTTGAGAAGATGCCGCTGGTCGAGATCATATTGGGCAAAAGGACTGGGCCTCAAGCCATTGCAAAAGCGCTGGATTATGTCCGCCAGATCAAGAAGACACCCATCGTCGTCAACGACAGCCGCGGCTTCTACACCTCGCGCTGCTTCGCCACCTATGTCAGCGAAGGCACCCAGATGGTGGCGGAAGGCGTGAACTCCGCATTGATCGAAAATGTCGGCAAGCAGCTGGGTATGCCGGTCGGTCCGCTGGCGGTAGGCGACGAGGTTTCCATCGAGCTCGCGCACAAGATCACGGTTGCCACCAAAAAGGCACTGGGGGATGCGTATAGGGCTACTGCTGCGGACGACGTGATTGAGACAATGGTGGTCGATCTGGGTCGCCTCGGCCGCAAGAACGGCAAAGGCTATTATGAGTATCCGGCGGATGGCGCGCCCAAGTTCCTGTGGCCCGGCCTCGCCGAACATTTTCCCCGCGCTGCGGCCCAGCCCTCGGCGGCAGAGGTGCGCGAACGCCTGCTCTATCGCCAGCTGATCGAGTGTGCTCGCTGCTATGAGGAAGGCGTGCTCACCGCGCCGGAGGATGGCGACATCGGCGCGATCTTCGGCTGGGGTTTCGCGCCGTGGACCGGCGGGCCATTCAGCCATATGGACACGGTCGGCATCGCCAAGGTCGTAGAGACGCTGGACCGCCTCGCGCAAACGCAGGGCGAGCGGTTCGCGCCCACCGCGCAGCTCCGCGACATGGCGGCAGAGGGCGCAAACTTTTACGGCACCATGAAAAAGGCAGCGGCTTAACCAGCTTTTCGCATTTTTCCGCCATTGCGTCGGGAACCACTCGACCGCTAATCGGTAGGGTGTTGCTGTGGTGGAGTATCAGATGTCGAACAAGCCAACCGTCCTCGTTACCGGCGGCGCCGGATATATCGGCAGCCATGCCGTGCTTGCGCTTACCGATGCCGGCTGGCCGGTCGTGGTTGTGGACAATCTCTCCACCGGCTTCCGCTTCGCAATTCCCGATGGAGTGCCGCTGATCGAGGCGGACATCGGCGATCAGGCTGCAGTCGAAGCGGTGATGCGCGCGCACGAGGTGAAGGCGGTGATGCACTTCGCCGGCTCTATCGTGGTGCCAGAGTCTGTCGAGAACCCACTGAAATATTATCACAACAATACCGTCAACAGCCGCGCGCTGATCGAGAGCGCGGTGCGCTGCGGCGTGCCGCATTTCATCTTCTCCTCCACCGCCGCAACCTATGGTGTGCCTGAGGTCAGCCCCATTTCGGAAAGCTGCCCGCAGCAACCGATCAATCCCTATGGCATGTCGAAGCTGATGACCGAGGCGATGCTGGCGGATGTCGCCGCCGCTCACCCGATCAACTATTGCGCGCTCCGTTATTTCAATGTCGCGGGGGCGGACCCACACGCGCGCTCCGGCCAGTCCACGGCGGGCGCGACCCACCTCATCAAGGTCGCGGTCGAGGCGGCGCTTGGCAAGCGGAGTCATGTCGGCGTCTATGGCACCGATTATGAGACGCCGGACGGCACCGGCGTGCGCGACTATATCCATGTGTCCGACCTCGCCGCCGCGCATGTGCTCGCCCTCGAAGCACTCATGGCCGACCCGTCGCGCAACCATCTGCTCAATTGCGGCTATGGCCGGGGCTTCTCTGTGCTGGAGGTGCTCGATGCCGTGGACCGCGTCACCAACCTGACGATCGAACGCCGGATCGAGGGTCGTCGCGCGGGGGACCCGGCTTCACTGGTTTCGGACAATCGCGCGATCATGGCCACGTTCCCCTGGCAACCACGCTTCGCCGATCTCGACACCATCATCGCCCATGCCCTCGCATGGGAGCGCAAATTGACGGAAATCCGGCGTTAATCGCCCTTACGGGATGCCCAAAAAACGGGCAGGCGTTGGTTAATTTGCCTCAATCACGAGCATTATAGACATTTCGTATCGCATGGCGGAAAGTCCTTCCCGAGTCGCGTTTCGCGCGGATGTTTGCCGCGCCAACAAGCCTGTGCAAAGGCGTGGAGCACCTTCGCTCCACGGCCTTCAAAGGGGGATAGGGTAGGAATTCGATGAAGAAGATCGAAGCGATCATCAAGCCGTTCAAGCTCGATGAGGTCAAGGAAGCGCTGCATGAAGTCGGCGTATCGGGCATCACAGTGACCGAAGCCAAGGGTTTTGGCCGCCAGAAGGGCCACACGGAGCTGTATCGCGGCGCCGAATATGTTGTTGATTTTCTGCCCAAGGTGAAGCTGGAAGTCGTGGTGGAAGACGGTCTCGCTGATCGCGTGGTCGAGGCGATCGCCGCCGCCGCGCAGACCGGCAGGATCGGCGACGGCAAGATTTTCGTCTCTCCGGTCGAGATGGCATTGCGCATCCGCACCGGCGAGCGCGATAGCGACGCGATCTAGACAGGTATTTCGAAGACGCTCAGGCGGGCGCGGCAATATTGTGAATTATCGACCGGAGGAAGTCTCCGGGCGAAACTGAAGAAAGGGTAAGCGACGATGGCGAATACGCCCAAAGATATTCTGAAGATGATCGAAGAAAAGGAGATCGAGTGGGTCGATGTCCGCTTCACCGATCCCAAGGGCAAGTGGCAGCACCTCACCATGTGCGCTGGCGTCATCGGCGAGGACGAGCTGACCGAGGGCCTGATGTTCGACGGCAGCTCGATCGAGGGCTGGAAGGCGATCAACGAGTCGGACATGATCCTGAAGCCGGATCTGGACGCAGTCTATGTCGATCCGTTCAGCGCGACCCCGATGCTGATCCTGTTCTGCAACATCGTCGAGCCCTCGACCGGCGAGCTGTACGGCCGCGATCCGCGCTCAACCGCGGTCCGCGCTGAGTCTTATCTCAAGGCCGCCGGTTTCGGCGACACCGTCTATGTCGGCCCCGAAGCCGAGTTCTTCATGTTCGACGACGTGCGCTTCAACACCGCGTACAACGAGAGCTTCTTCAAGATCGACGACATCGAGCTGCCGACCAACACCGGTCGCGAATATGAAGGCGGCAACCTCGGCCACCGTCCGCGCGCCAAGGGCGGCTATTTCCCCGTCGCGCCGGTCGATCCGTGCACCGACATCCGCGCCGAGATGGTTTCGACCATGCTCGAAATGGGCCTCCCCTGCGACAAGCATCACCACGAGGTCGCCGCGGCGCAGCACGAGCTGGGCCTCACCTTCGGCACGTTGGTGCAGACCGCGGACCGTATGCAGATCTA
>JALCRK010000046.1 GCA_022652485.1 Sphingobium sp. | reverse complement strand
GGCATGGCCGAACTCAACCAACCCATGATCGAGGAGGAAAATCAGCCCCTACACATCACCGCCAAAGCCGCCTGACGATGGCCCACGGCCACAGCCGAAATTACACCACCTTGACGGACGCGACCATCAGGCGAGCACGGGGCGTGACATGGAACCTGGCCAGCCAGACGTGCAACCCTGACCGAAACCAGCGCGGCAGCGCGCGTTGCTGCCCAAAGTCAACGATGTGGAGTACGCCACCGGGTGCGACATATTCCGCAGCCTGTCGCAATGCGGCCTGCCAATCGGGAATCATCGAGAGTGTGTAGGAAAACCAGATGCGATCAAACTGGCGCTCGCCGAACAGACCATTGGCATCGAAGTCCGTCGCATCGCCCTGCGCGAGGCACACAGCGCCACGCGCAATCTCCTCAGCCAGCACTGCATGCGCCGACCGCAACATCTCACGAGAGATATCGATGCCATGAAGGCGCGCGCCCGGGTAATGCCGGGCGGCTAAGGCGATGTTGCGCCCAGTGCCACAGCCGATTTCCAGCGCGCTTTTGCCCGGAGGAATATCGAGCCGCCTGATCAGACTGTCGCGTCCGAGCAGATAATATTTGCGTGTCAGGTCGTAGATATGGCGCTGCGCGCCATAAATGCCATCCATGCGGGCTGCGTGATCAAGGTTGGCGCTGCTCGCCACGGGTTCAGCGCAAAATGTAGAGGTGAACCCCACCATAGATGGCGGAGCGATCACGGAGGGTGAAATTTGCCGACTCCTCCGCGCGGTAATCCCAACGGCCGAGCAGCGCATCCGGCAAACGCCCGGGCAACAGGCTCGGTTCGGCTGCGGTGCGGAACAGCACTCGCGCACCCGCTTTTGCCGTGCGGGTAATCTGCGTCCATAGCGCGGTGAGCTGCGCATCTGTCATCCAGTCCTGCGCGTCGAGCAAGACATAGCGGTCAACACTTGCCGCTGGCTGAGCGGCGAGCCATTCCGTCATGTTGATGTGGTGAATCGAGGCGCTGTCGACGCGCTGCATTACAGATTCATAATTGTCGGCCTTTAGATAGGGCGGCAGAGGCGCATCCGCCGCCTTCCCATAGCCTCGGCCAAATGCCTGCCAGGCAAAATAATTATCCTTGAGGTCATGCCCACAAGCCAGCTTTTCAAGCCGCTTGCGTAGCACGCAAGCCATTCTCTCGTTCCCAGCCAGCGCGTCATATTGCGCGGGCGGTATGCCCAGCCCGAAGAGTGACGCAGGCTGGTTCGTCAGCCAGCGCAGAAAGGGGCGATCGAACATTGGCGCCAGCAACTGTTCGAACAGCGCGCGCTGTTCCTCCATGCTGCGGGCTTCGAGCATCACAGAGGGATTGATACGATAGAGCTTGGCCAGAAGATGCGCGGCGCCGATGAACGAACCAAGCAGTCCACTGCGGTACGCCCCGCGCTCGAACATCGCGATCCGACGGCGCAACATTAGGTCGCGTCCTTCCCAATAGCGGCGCGTGGTGTCGTCGAGATGAGGCTGGATATATTGCTGGTAGGCTCCGATATTGGCAGGACTATCTGCATCACCAAAAAAGCGCCGGAAATGGGCGTGGTCGGGCAGACTGCGCACCGCCACAAACTTGAGCTTGTTGAGTGCGACATGGGCGGTGTTGAGATCCACGGCCGTGATCTGACGAGGGTTGGCGGTAAGGTAGCTCAGCACATTGCAGCCGCCGCTGGCGATGGTCACGACATGGCAATCCGACGTTATGGCAAGCGCCTCCATGTCGACAACCGGATCCTCCCAGATCTGGGCGTAGACGAGACCGCGGAACGCAAATGCGAAGGCCCGCTCGAGCAAGCCTTTGCGGCTCGCGCCCTCATGAGAGATGACCGCCGCGTCTATAACCCTCGATGCTGTCGCCATAATGCATTCCTTGTGTTTCCCGCGCCCTAGAAACATCAGGTGACGATCGCGTGACGGTTTGGCTGCACTTTGATGGCAGTCCAGGGCTAGCAGTACCCTGCTCCGGTCTTTCCATTGGACATGCAGCTTTGCCGCATGATGGCGGCGGCTCATTAGCTCAATTTTAACGCTACCGACGCATAGCTCCTCGTGAAGCGAATCCGGAATACTGTATTGATTTTATTACATTTTATGTCACAAAACTGTAACATAGTGGGGTAACGTGGAAATACGCAAACTGGTAACCGCCTCTGCGGTGGTCATGGTCGCCCTCATGCTGATCGGTGTCGTTTGGGGCGCCATGCGTATCGATGAAATCCGGATGGGTGGGCCGATACAGATCCGGACTCAGGATGCGTCCGACTTGATCGCCGACATCCTTCCTCCGCCGGAGTTCGTGATCGAACCCTATGTGGAAGCTGCGCTGATCGCGCGTGATCCAGCCAATCTCGATGTACATGTGGAGCGGCTGAAAAAACTACGTGCGGAATATGATGCACGCCATGCCTATTGGGCCGCGCACGCGCTCGATCCCGTCCTGCGTCAACGGATCACTCATGCGACGCATGATTCGGCAATGGAGTTCTGGAATGCGCTGGACAACAGACTGCTCCCTGCCGCGCGCTCGGGTGACAGGGAAGCGATCGACCTTGCCTTCTGGTATCTGACCATTGCATACGATGTCCACCGCGAGGCTGTGGTCGACACGGTCAAGCTTGCAACAGATTATCAGCAGCGGCTGAAGGATCAGGCGGCCAAACGTCTGCACGAGACGCTGCTGGTGCTCGGCCTTTTGATCGCCAGCCTGTTCGGCCTCGTCATTGCCTTTTGCTGCCTGGTGCGCTGGCGCGTGCTGCGTCCGATCACGAAGCTCTCGCGCCAGATGGAACACATGGCGGCGGGCAATATGCAGTTCGACGCCACGGCCGCCCGCCGCCGCGACGAAATCGGCGGAATCAACCGGGCGCTGGGACGCATTGTCGCGCATGTGCGCGCCAAAGCCGAGAGTGAATCCAAAGCCGCGATAGACCTTCAATATAAGGTCGTGTCCGAGTTAGGCTCGGCGCTGGACCGGCTCCGCCAGGGCAAGCTGGGATACCGCATCCCCAACGATTTCCCGATCGATTATGAAGTGCTGAGGGAAGATTATCACAGCGCTGTGGAAGCGGTCGAGGAGGCAATCAGCCAGGTTAATATCGCGACAGATGCCCTCAACAGCAGCGCGCAGGAAATAAGCGCCGCCACCCATGATCTTGCCCAGCGCACCGAAGCACAGGCAGACCATCTGCAAATCATCGCTGCTAGCACACAACAGCTTGCCGCGAGGGCGCAGCAGGCAGTTCATTCCTCCCGCCATGTATCCGACATCGTCGATGAAGTTCGCGTTCAAGCAGATACGAACGAGCATGTTGTGGCACAAGCGATCAATGCGATGGAAGAAATTGAACGCAGCACAGCGTCGATCACACAGATCACGAACGTAATCGACGGCTTTGCCTTTCAGACAAATCTGCTGGCCTTGAATGCAGGCGTGGAGGCAGCCCGGGCCGGCGATGCGGGCAAGGGCTTCGCCGTAGTCGCCAACGAAGTGCGGGCGCTCGCTCAGCGATGCGCCGAGGCCGCACGCGAGATCAAAACACTGATCAGCGAGAGCAACCAGCATATCGGTGGCGGGGTAGCGCTCGTCCGCCAGTGTGGGGATACGTTTCAAGCGATCGTCGAGCGGGTCGGACATGTCTCACAACTGGTCGACGGCATCGTCGATGCGGCAGCGGATCAGGAGAGCGGCGCGCGGCACGTCGACGAAGCGATCCGTTCCATCGACCGGATGACACAGCAGAATGCCTCGATGGGCGAAGAGTGCACCGCAACCGCGCGTGCGCTCAAGGTCGAAGCGAATAAGCTACGAAACATGGTAGCGCGTTTCGAAATACGGGCTTCGCCCGATGAGAGAGACGACACAACAAAGGGCGTCCTGTGCGCCGCTTGACCCATGAATACCTGACCGCCTTCGAGGATGTCGCCGCCGCTTTCAGGGGACATTCGTGAGAGAATGGGAATGAGGTGGACTGGCTGGCGGAGAGGGTGGGATTCGAACCCACGTTACGGTTGCCCGTAAACCGCATTTCGAGTGCGGCGCATTCGACCACTCTGCCACCTCTCCGGGCCGTGCGGAGGAGCCTCGAAGGCCCGCGTTTCCGCTTCCGCCACATATGATAGCGGGTCGAGCGGCGGCACTTAGCGAACCCTTCGGCGTTTGCCAAGCCGCATTGCCGCATTTTTCTTGTAAGCAGCCCGACAATGCCTACATAGGTGTTATGAACCGGCATCAGACGATCAGTTCGCAGAGCGACCCCGGTGCCGTTACCACGCCCTCGGTAGCGCACGCCCATTTCGGAATCGGCGATGTCGTCCAGCACAGGCTGTTTGGCTTTCGCGGGGTGGTATTCGATATCGACGCGGTGTTCGCCAATACAGATGAATGGTATGAAGCGATCCCCGAGAACATGCGTCCGGCGAAGGAACAGCCTTTCTATCATCTGCTCGCCGAAAACTCGGAGGGCAGCTACATCGCCTATGTCAGCCAGCAGAATCTGGTGGCTGACGAGAGTGGCGAACCGGTGGACCACCCGGCGATCTCCGGACTGTTCGGGGAATATGAGGCAGGCAAATACGCGCTGCGGCCGCGCTATCTGCACTGAGTGCCGGATCAGGGCCGGATTTTCCACCCGCTCTTGAGCAACCGGTAGCAGATCAACCCCAGCACGATATCAAGCACCGTCAGCACCGCGAGGCCGCGCATCACCTCCGTATCCGCGACCGACAGAAAGCCGTAACGAAAACCGGAAATCATGTAGAAGAAGGGGTTGGCATGACTGACCGCCTGAAAGGCAGGCGCGAGCCGGTCCACGGAATAGAATGTGCCGGAAAGCAGTGACAGCGGCGCGATCACGAAGTTGGTAATGGCTGCCGCATGATCGAACTTTTCCGCCCAGATCGAAGTTAACACGCCAAGAAAACTGACGAACATGGTGCCCAGGAACCAAAAGGCAACGATGGCCCAGAGGTGATGCGGCATGAGGTGCACACCCGGCCAAAGCGCGATGGCGAGACCAATGGCGATACCGACGAATGCGGCGCGAGTCATGGCCGCAGCGGCCTGCGCGAACAGCAGCTCGGCGGTGGAAATCGGGGGCATGAGGTAATCGACAATCGTTCCCTGGATCTTGCCCACCAGCATACCGAAGCTCGCATTCGCGAAGGCGTTCTGGATCATGCCCATCATGATGAGGCCCGGGGCGATGAAATCGGCGAAGGGCACACCCAGCACCGTGCGCTGCTGCCCACCCAGCGCCACGGTGAAGATGATGAGGTAGAGCAAGGTGGTTATGGATGGTGCCCAGACTGTCTGCAGCTGCACCTTCATGAAGCGGCGCACTTCCTTGATGTACAGCGCTTTGGTCCCCGACCAGTTGACATTGCGGATGCGAGGCACACCCGGCTCGGGTAGGGACAAGGTGGAAACGGCGGGGACTGGCTGGTCGGTCATGAACGTCGGATTATCGGCTGCCCCACATAGGAGCAAGGATAAAACCCTGCCCCGATGCTCAAAGCGGTTGATCTGCCGCCCTCACCTCGCCATATGCCAAAGATTAGCCGCATTGGCCTCGAAACTTGATGGAGCACACCGTGTCCTGGACCGACGAACGCATAGATCAGCTCAAGCGCATGTGGGAAAAAGGCATGACCGCGAGCCAGATCGCCGATGAGCTGGGTGGGGTCAGCCGCAACGCGGTGATCGGCAAGGCGCATCGCCTCGGCCTTCAGTCGCGTCCGTCGCCGGTGAAAGCTAATGAGGCTCCACGCCGCAAGCCCGTACCCAAGAAGGCGGAGCCTTCCCCGACAGAGACGCGCGTCACCGCCAGCCCAGCCGATAGCCCCGCCGAAGTGGAACGGCCGCTGCCCGCATCGAGCGCTCCGGCTGCGTCCGCACCACCGGCGCCACCTCTCCAGCCGCGCATCGTCTCGATCGGACCGGGCGGTTTCATGCGTCAGGGACCGGGCGACCAGCAGGCGCCCATTCCCCCCGCCCCGCCGCGCCGCCTCGTGCCCGCAAAGCCCAGCCCCGAAATCGCGGACAAAACCAGCCTGCTCGATCTGACCGAGAAGATCTGCAAATGGCCGATGGGGCATCCAGGCGAACCCGACTTCCATTTCTGCGGCGAGAAGGTGAATCCCGGCTTTCCCTATTGCGTCGAGCATTGCGGTCGCGCCTATCAGGCCCAGCTGCCGCGCGGCACCCGCCGCGCGCCGCCGCCACTGCCCTTCGGTGGACCGCGCGTCCGCTAAGGCGGCGGTCAGCCGTTAACGGCAATGCGGATCGAGTCGGCGCTTGCTATTGCGATGCGCGCGTCGATCAGCCCTGCTTCGAACTGGTCCGTGCAACGGTCCCAGACAAAGCCTGCACCATAAGCGGCCGCATCACGGCGGTGCACCATGAGCGCTACCCGAATAGCGGCCGCTATATCCGCGTTCACCGCTCCAACGGGCCGGACGAGCGCTCCATCCGGCCCACATCCGCCCTCGCCTACAATATCGAGCGGCCCCGAGACCGGGAAACCGGCCACCGGCAATCCGCACGCCAGAGCCTCGATCATCACCAGCCCGAAGGTGTCGGTCAGGCTGGGAAAGACGAATACATCCGCCGCCCGATACACTTGCGCCAGCGCCTCGCCCGATAACGCACCGAGAAATACGGCCTGGCCGTAGCGCCGCTTGAGCGCAGCCAGCGCCGGCCCGTCTCCGACGACCACCTTGGTTCCGGGCACATCAGCCGCCAAAAACGCCTCCAGGTTTTTTTCGGCTGCTACGCGCCCGACACTCAGCATCACGGGGCCGGGCAACCGGGCTATACGCATGTCCACCGGACCGGCCGGATAAAACAGTGTCGTATCGATCCCGCGCGACCACAGGCGCGCATTGGCGATGCCTCGATGGCCCAATTCGTTGCATAGGCGCAGGGTCGAAGCGAACACCGCCGCCGAGGGCCGATGAAAGCGGCGCATCACCGGCCAGAACCGCTCTGCCGGAACGCCGGTGCGCACGGAGAGATAATCCGGAAAGCGGGTATGGAATGCGGAGGTAAACGCGACTTGCCGGTCGATGCACCACCGCCGCGCCGCCCAGCCGATCGGCCCCTCTGTCACGACATGCACTACATCGGGCGCAAAGTGGCCGAGCGACCTACGTACCCCCGCCCGGGGTGCGACCGCCAGCCGGATCTCGCGATAGCCGGGCATGGGCACATTGAGGAACTGGTCCGGCGTTATCATCGCCACCTGATGCCCCCGCTGCTCAAGCTGGGTGACGGTCGTCTGCAGCGTGCGCACAACACCGTTTACCTGCGGCATCCACGCGTCGGTCGCGATCGCAATCCTCACGCGGCGACCACGGAGGCAGGCGCTGCGGCGACGTCTCCCCTCACATAAGCGGGCCAATCGAGGATCGCCATCGTACCGTCAGCGCTTTCCGTGAGCGCGGTGCAGCTTTCTACCCAGTCGCCATCATTGTAATAGGTGATTGCACCAATCTGACGGATTTCGGCGGTATGGATATGGCCGCACACGACGCCGTCCAGCCCACGATTCGCCGCCTCATGCGCCACGGCATCCTCGAAATCATAGACGAACTGCACCGCATTCTTGACACGCTTCTTGAGATAGGCGGAGAGCGACCAATAAGGCATCCCCATCAGCTTGCGCGCGCGGTTGAACACCTGGTTAGCCTTCAGCATCATGTAATAAGCCTGGTCGCCCAGGAACGCGAGCCAGCGTGCGTAGAGCACCACGCCATCGAACGCATCGCCATGTGTCACAAGCAGCCTGCGCCCGTCAGCCGTACTGTGCACTGCCTCGTTGGCGAGATGGATTCCGCCAAAGCCGAGCCCCGCGTAATCGCGCAGCATCTCGTCATGATTGCCAGTGATATAGACGACCGTGGTCCCCTTGTGCGCCATCTTGAGGATACGGCGGATCACCTCGTTATGTGCATCCGGCCAGTACCATCCCTTGCGCAGTCGCCACCCGTCGATGATGTCACCCACCAGATACAGTGTCTCACATTCCACCGAGCGCAGGAAATCAAGTAGCATCGACGCGTTGCACCCCGGCGTTCCCAAGTGGACGTCGGAGATCCAGATCGTGCGGAAACGGAGCTTTGGCCGATAGCTTTTCGGCTCCGGCAGATCGAGCCAGTCGGGCTTTTTCCGACTGGCCTCGACCGGACCTGGGGAATCGGCGCCGCCCAGCAGCGCGGCCATGCTGTTCGATGCGAGCCTCATACGGAAGGGCGCACTAATCTGCGCCGGTTACAGGCTCATGACGGATTGAAGGCGTTACGGTTGCAGCGCCCTGTCCGTTGGATCAGCAACGCAACCCGCACGCGGCGCGGGCCAGCGCCTCGATCCTTCCGGTATCGGCGGGACCTTTGGGAATGACCCAGCTGCCGCCGACACATTTGACAAAAGGCTGGGCAAGCCATTCCGGCGCGCTCGCCTCGGTAATGCCGCCGGTGGGGCAGAAGCGCGCCTCGTAAAAGGGCGCGGCCAGCGCGTTCAGTGCCGCGATGCCGCCTGATGTTTCGGCCGGAAAGAACTTGAAGCGATTAAGGCCCAGCTCCATGCCGCGCATGATGTCGCCAGCCGTCGCCACCCCAGGAAGCCAGGGCACACCGCTGGCGATCACCGTGCGGCCAAGCGTCTCGGTGAGGCCCGGACTGACGACGAACCTTGCCCCCGCCTCCAGCGCCGCATCGAGCTGGCCCGGAGTGCATACCGTACCAGCACCGACGACGGCTCCTTCGACCTGCACCATCGCGCGCATGACATCGAGCGCGGCGGGCGTGCGCAATGTCACCTCGAGCGCGCGCAAACCCCCGGCCACGAGCGCGCGGGCTATAGGCAAGGCGTCTTCCACCCGGTCCACCACCAACACCGGGATCACCGGCGCCAGTTCCATCACTTCATCTACCGTCATGCTCATAGGTGTTTTGCTCCAAATGCGACCGCGGCGCCAAACAGACCGATGTCATCATGGCTGGCGAAGCGGATGGGAATAGTGTTCATCATCGGCGCGTAGCGCCCCTTGGCGGTGAAGCGCGCGTGGAAACCGCTGGCAGGCAATAGATGCTTTATCCGTTGAGTCAGGCCGCCAACCAGCACTACAGCGCCGGGACCATGTGCCAGCGCCAGATCTCCTGCCACCGAGCCATAGCTGAGGCACAGATGATCGAGTGCCTGCCGGGCGAGCGGATCTACCCCCTCCAGCGCCGCTGCCCACAGCTCCGCATCATGTATCGGCCTCGTGTCGGCTGTCAGCCCGAGATAGATATTCCCAAGACCGGGGCCGGACACGATCCGTTCAACGGAAACGCGCCCATAGCGCAGCCGCAACGCCTCGATCAGCCGCGTCTCGGTTTCGTCAAGCGGCGCGAAATCGAAATGCCCGCCTTCCGTCGCGAAGACATGCGGCTGGCCATTGCGATAGGCGATCATCGCGACCCCAAGCCCCGTACCGATGCCCAGCACTGTCACTACGCCATTGTACGGAAGAGGTGCGTCGGGTCCGAACAGCACCTCCATCTGGTCCAAGGGCAGCCTTGAGACGGCATGGCCCACCGCCTCGAAGTCATTGACCAGCACGAGATCGTCGAGGCTCAGTTCCTGCGCCAGATCGGCGGGGCGGATCAGCCAGTCGCTGTTGGTAAGCCTGATCTCGTCCCCCCGGATCGGCGCAGCAAAGGCGATGCTCGCCGCTGGGGGCAAATCTCCTCCCTCATCGTCCGCAAAGCACTGCCAGCACTCCGCCAGACTTGCGAAATCAGCAACCCGTTTTTTATGCACGGCGCCCAATCGCGGCACGCCATCGGCTCCGATCTCCGCCCGGCAAAAGCGCGCATGGCCCCCCCCACATCGACCGCGACGATCTCTGCCATCAGTCTATCTCGCTATCCATCGCGGCGAGCATGGCGGATGCGCCACGCTCCGCTTCGTCACACGTGCCGCGCATCAACGCGAACAGCTCGCGCCCGGTGTCATAGGGCGGCTTCGGCTCCTCCGCCGCCGTGCGGAAGCTCCACTCATCCTCGTCAATGACAACCTCGAGCTGGCCCGTCACGGCGCAGACGCGTACCAGATCGCCGTCGCGCAGGAGGGCGAGCGGCCCGCCCCCCTTGGCTTCCGGAGAGACATGGATCGCGGCTGGCACCTTGCCCGATGCACCGGACATGCGACCGTCCGTGACGAGCGCGACATTATATCCGCGATCCTGAAGCACACCCAAGGCAGGCGTCAGCTTGTGCAGCTCCGGCATACCGTTGGCACGCGGTCCCTGAAAGCGCACCACCACCACGACATCGCGATCCAGCTCGCCGTCCTTGAACGCGCGCAGCACGTCGTCCTGATCGGCGAACACGCGCGCAGGAGCCTCTATCGTCCAGCGCGCGGAATCGACGGCGGAGGTTTTCATCACGCAGCGGCCAAGATTGCCAGAGAGCAGCTTCATGCCGCCATCCGCGCTGAACGGGTCGGAGGCGGGGCGTATAAGTCCGGGGTCGCGACTTGCCTCAACCCTGCGCCACTCCACGTCGTGCTCCTGCGCAGGCAGGAGCCCAGGGCGAGATGCATCCGCCCCGGAATCTGGGTTCCCGCCTGCGCGGGAACACAATGCCGGTTCATAGGCATAGCCCGTGAGATCCTCCCTCGCGACAGTGAGGATATCCCGATGCAGCAGCCCCGCCTTCAGCAGCTCGCCGATCACAGCGGGGACGCCACCCGCAGCATGGAAATCATTCACATCGCCCGCGCCATTCGGATAGACCCGCGCCAGCAAAGGCACGACATCGGACAGCTCGGCGAAATCCGTCCAGTCTATGCTGATCCCCGCCGCCCGTGCGATGGCAGGCAGATGGATCGCATGATTGGTCGAGCCACCCGTCGCCAGCAGGCCGATACAGGCATTGACGATTGCCTTTTCATCAACGCAACGGCCTAGCGGGCGGTAATCGCTGCCATCCCACCCAATCCGCGTCAGCTGATGCACCGCCGCGCGGGTCAACTCCTGCCGCAGCTTCGTGCCGGGATTGACGAACGAACTGCCCGGCAGATGCAGCCCCATCATCTCCATCATCATCTGGTTGGAATTCGCCGTACCATAGAAGGTGCACGTCCCCGCGCTGTGATAGCTCGCAGCCTCGGAATCCAGCAACTCCGCCTTGCCAACCTTGCCCTCGGCATAAAGCTGGCGGACGCGCTGCTTTTCCTTGTTGGCGAGGCCAGAAGGCATCGGCCCTGCCGGGATAAGGATCGTCGGCAGATGGCCGAAGCGCAACGCACCGATCAGCAGCCCCGGCACGATCTTGTCGCAGAGGCCGAGCAGAGCCACGCCCTCGAACATGGCATGAGAGAGTGAAACCGCGGTTCCCATCGCGATCACGTCGCGCGAAAAGAGCGACAGGTCCATGCCCGCCTGCCCCTGCGTAACTCCATCGCACATCGCAGGCACACCGCCCGCCACCTGCGCCGTCGCCCCTACCTCCCGCGCGGCAAGCTTGATCTGCTCCGGGTAGCGGCCATAGGGCTGATGCGCGGAGAGCATGTCGTTATAGGCGGTGACGATGCCGATATTCATCGCGCGGCCCGCACGGATCGCGGGCTTGTCGTCTCCGCTCGCCGCGAAGCCATGGGCGAGGTTGCCGCAGCTGAGCCGATCGCGGTTGGTCCCTGCCTCACGACCGCGCTCGATCAGATCGAGATATTTGCGGCGCCTAGGCAAGCTCCTTTCGATGATCCGCCGTGTGACCTTCTCGACGACCGGGTGCAGTTCACTCATGCCAGCTTGCTCCATCGCGTTCGATGAGCGCAATCGCCGAGGATGGCCCCCAGTTCCCCGCCGCATAGGGAACAGCTTTTACCTCAGCCTCATGCCAGCCAGCGATCAGGCTATCGATCCATTGCCATTGCGCCTCCACCTCGTCGCGGCGGACGAACAGCGTCGGGTCGCCCTCGATGAGATCAAGCAGCAGCCGTTCGTACGCAATGCGCCGTCTCTGCCCGGCAAACGCGGTGGTGAGCGACACATCCAGCCCCACCTCGCGCAGCTTCACCCCGCCCCGATCCAGCCCCGGCTCCTTGGCCATGACTGTCAGGCGGATATTCTCTTGCGGTTGCAGGCGGATGATGAGTGTATTGGGCTCCAGCCCGGAGCCGAAGCCGTTCTTGGCGAAGATCGAGTGGGCAACTGGCTTGAAGCGGATCATGATCTCGCTGTGTCGGGTCGGCATCCGTTTTCCGGTACGCAGGTAGAAGGGAACCCCGGCCCAGCGCCAATTGTCTATATGCGTTTTCAGGGCCACGAACGTCTCGGTGTCCGATGCCTGCCCCAGCTCCTCAGTATAGCCCTTGACGATCTCGCCATTGACTGCGCCCCCGCCATATTGGCCGCGCACACTGTTCTGCTTTGCCATCTCCGCGGTGAACGGGCGAAGCGAGCGCAGCACCTTCACCTTTTCGTCGCGCACCGCTGTCGGATCATAGCGCGCGGGTGGCTCCATCGCGATGATCGAGAGTATCTGGAGCATGTGGTTCTGCACCATGTCGCGCAGCGCGCCGACGCCGTCATAATAAGAAACGCGTCCCTCAAGGCCCACCGTCTCGCCCACGGTAATCTGCACATGATCGATCGCATTGGCGTTCCATAACGGCTCGAACAGCATGTTGCCGAAACGCAACGCAATCAGGTTCTGCACCGTCTCCTTGCCGAGATAATGATCGACGCGGAAGATGCGGTCTTCCTCGAACAGTGCGCCAATGGCGTTGTTGACCTCCTTCGATGAAGCAAGGTCTTTGCCGATCGGCTTTTCCATCGCGATGCGCGTTGAGGGCGTCACCAGCCCTGCGGCGGCAAGCGACTGCGCCGTTGGGCCGAACAGCGACGGCGGCGTCGACATATAGACCGCCAGCCCTCTGTCTTTCCGGTCCGCCACGCGGCTGGCGATGCAGGCGAACTGATCGCCTTTGCCTGCCTCTGCGGCACAATAGACGATGCGCGACAGCAACGCCTGCGCCGCCACCCGGTCATAGTGCTCCTGTCCGATATATTGGGCGAGTGCGACATCCACCTCGGCCCGGAATTCGTCATCCGAATGCTCTGAGCGCCCGGACGCAACGATCATGAAATCGTCCGGAAGCAGGCCGTCCCGCATGAGATTGTAGAGCGAGGCGAACAGCATCCGCTTCGCCAGATCACCAGTCGCACCGAAAAGAAGGAGCGTGTCAGATCGTTCGGGCAAGTGTAAACTCCCGTTGATGGATAGTATCGATGTCTGCACGTTTGTTCCGTCTATCTTGCGTGGCGCTGCTGTGCAACAGGCTTGTGATCCAACGGCAAAGAGGCGAACCGCGCGTGACAAAGATCGAGTATATTGACGGTGCCGACGACGCTGCCATTGCCGCATGGGTGGCAGAACGGCTCAAGGCGGCATTGCGGCGCAGCAGTGGCCCCGTGGCGATATCCGTTCCCGGCGGGGCAACCCCTTTTCCCATCTGCGCCGAGCTGGTGCGTCATCCAATTGACTGGTCGCGCATCACGATATGGCCAGGCGATGACCGGATCGTGCCGGAGGATCATCCCGCAAGCAATGTTGGCCGCATTCGCGCGCTCTTCACGCTTACGGGAGCGCGCGTGGTGGCGCTGGAGGAAGGGGGAATCCCGCCCCGTTTCGCCCTTACATGGCTCGGCATGGGCACGGACGGGCATATTGCTTCGTTGTTTCCCAATACCAACCCACGCCTCGACGACCCGTGCCAGATTCGTCGGGTGACGCCTGATCCGCTCCCGCTCGAGGCACCGTTCGCGCGGCTGACGCTTACCCTTCCCGCACTACTGAACAGCGAAGCACTGATGTTCGTGATCCGCGGCGAAGGCAAGCACCGCCTGTTCGAAGCGGCCGCGCGCGCGGAAAACGATCTGCCGGTTGCGCGGTTACTGTGCGCGGCATCTCAACCCGTCATCTGCTTCCGCTAACTCCGGGATCTTTCATTTTGCGACGAACCGATTGACCAGGCAGATGACTTCCGTCATTCATACCGCA
Source organism: Sphingobium sp. (assembly GCA_022652485.1). Classification (GTDB taxonomy): domain Bacteria; phylum Pseudomonadota; class Alphaproteobacteria; order Sphingomonadales; family Sphingomonadaceae; genus Sphingobium. Next base: position 12,046 of record JALCRK010000046.1, on the reverse strand, counting down.
ATGCAACATGAAATGAGCCCATGCGCATAGCGGTCATCGACAACAGCGCCGCGCGAGCCGCAGTGATCGAGGAAGGCTTGCGCGAGGCTGGGCTGACAGACCTCCACATCTTTCTGGACCGGCACGGCCTGGCAGCGAAGCTCGAGGCCTGCTCCCCGGATGTCGTGCTGATGAACCTCGAAAATCCCAGCCGCGACATGCTGGAGGAAACCTTCGCCCTCTCCCGCGCGCTCGCCCGCCCTATCGCCATGTTCGTCGATCAGTCCGACGAAAACGCCATAGCCGAAGCGGTCGAGGCAGGCATTTCCGCCTATGTCGTCGATGGCCTGCGCAAGGAGCGGATCAAGCCGGTGCTCGATCTCGCAGTGCGGCGCTTTCAGGCCTTTAACCGGCTGCAAAACGAACTGGCCGAGGCGCGCTCGCAGCTCGCGGAACGCAAGAGCGTGGACAAGGCCAAGCTCATCCTGATGAAAAAGCGCGGCATATCGGAGCCGGAAGCCTACAAGCTGCTCCGGTCCCACGCGATGCAGACCAACCGCCGGGTCGCCGAGGTGGCGGACTCGATCATCACCGCCGAAAGCCTGTTGGGAGGAGACCTGTGAGCCTCGATACATTCCGCATCGGTTTTCTGCCTCTGGTCGATGCTGCGCTCCCTATCCTTGCTCGCGAGCTTGGGCTGGCCGAGGAACAGGGCATAGACCTCGAGCTGGTGCGCGACATGAGCTGGGCGACCGTGCGCGACCGGCTGATTTACGGCGGGACCGATGCAGCGCATCTGGTCGCCCCGCTGGCGATCGCCACGACCCTGGGGCTAGACCGTCCGCCGGTACCGATGTCGGTGCCGTTCGTGTTGGGACTGAACGGAAACGCTGTGACGCTTGCGCCACCGCTGGCGGAGGCGATCTGCACGCCCGGCGAGTTGCTCGACTCCGTCACCCTTGGGCAACGGCTCGCGGCACTGATCAGTCTGCGCGCGCGGGAAGGCACAAAGCTGCGCTTCGGGGTCGTCCATCGATATTCCAGCCACAATTACATGCTGCAATACTGGCTGCGCGGCAGCGGCGTGGACATCGAGCACGATGTCGAAATCGTCACCATCGCCCCGCCCTTTGCGGCAGATGCACTGGCGATGCGGGAGATCGACGGCATTTGCGTAGGCGAGCCGTGGAACAGCGTGGCGGTGGAGCGTGGCGTGGGTGTTATCGTCAACGTCACCTCACACATCTGGCTGCGCGGTGTGGAGAAAGTGCTGGCAATGCTCACCGCGCGCGCGGAGGGCGAGCCGGAGATGGTGCACCGGCTGATCCGCGCCCTCTATAGCGCTGGCGAGGCTTTCATCGACCCCGAGCGCCATGCGACCAATGCTGCTATCCTTGCACGCGCCGACTATCTCGACGGATCGGCTGACATGATCGAGCGCGCCATCTCAGACCGGATCAAGCTGGCACAGGGCCACGAACCGATGCATATTCCCGATTTCATGTTCCAGCATCGCGAGGCCGCCAACTTCCCTTGGGCGAGCCAGGCGGCATGGCTTTACGCGCAGATGGTGCGCGCGGGGCATTTGGTAAAATCGGACGATGGCTATGCGGCAGCGCAACGCGTTTTCCGCCCGGACATCTACCGCGCTGCGCTCGCGGGCACCGGCGTCCCGCTGCCCGGCGCGAGTGCGAAGCTCGAAGGCGGAATCTCTGAAACGACCGGAGTCGGCACGGTGCAGGGCCGTCTCCTGCTAGGGTCGGACCGCTTTTTCGACGGCCGCGCATTCGATCCAGAGGAGCTTGATGCCTATCTCGCGCAATCCTGAAGCCCTTCCCTAACGGCTGCAAATTGTGCAACGCGAAAATTTCCCCTTGCGGAAATCCCGAATCGGTGACAGTTTAGCGACACGCAGGACAAGGCAGTCCCGCCATACAGTTCAGCTTTCCCCAATGAAGGGGGAAGCAAGAACCCGCTTTTCAGGCAAGCACAGGCAACGTCGCCGCTCAAACCAGCTCAAAGCTGGGTTTGCAGCGGCTTTTTCGCGTCTGGCATTCCGGGGAGCGCGGTTCGAATAGCAACAGGCCTGTATTGCCCGGCAACCGGGCACGGGCTGGAACAGGGTTCGGGAAGGAGTATCGGTTTATGACGGATGATACAGGGGCCAAGGGCGTAAGCCGCCGCGGAGTGCTGAAAACCGGAGGCACCGTCGCTCTTTTGAGTGCAGTGCAACAAGCGTTTCCGTCGGGTGCTTTCGCCGCCGGGCCCGGCCCTGAGGTGCAGGGAGCGAAACTCGGCTTCATCGCCCTCACGGACGCCGCTCCGCTGATCGTCGCCAAGGAGCTGGGCTTGTTCGCCAAACATGGCCTGCCGAACGTGATCGTCGCCAAGCAGGCGAGCTGGGGTGCCACCCGCGACAACCTCGTGCTAGGCTCGGACGGCGGCGGCATTGACGGCGCGCACATCCTCACCCCAATGCCGTATTTCCTCTCGCTCGGCATTGCCGCCAAGCAGACGCCGATGAGCATTCTTGCTCGCCTCAACGTCAACGGGCAGGCCATTTCGGTCTCGAAGGAATATCTGGGCGCCAAGGCCGATCTTAATGCCGCCAAAATGAAGGGCGTCATCGCTCAGCGCAAGGCGGCGGGAAAGAAGATCACGATGGCGATGACCTTCCCTGGCGGCACGCATGACATGTGGATCCGCTACTGGCTCGCCGCTGGTGGCATCGACCCTGACAATGATGTCGGCCTCATCACCATTCCGCCGCCGCAGATGGTCGCCAACATGCGCGCGGACACGATGGACGCCTTCTGCGTCGGCGAGCCTTGGAACGACCAGCTTGTCGCGCAGCAGCTCGGTTACACGGCGGTCTCCACCGGCCAGATGTGGATGAACCATCCGGAGAAGAGCTTCGCGATGCGCTCGGACTGGGTAGCGCAAAACCCTCGTGCAGCGATCGCCATCACCGCCGCCGTGATTGAAGCGCAACGCTGGGCGGACAACCCCGCCAACATCGCCCGCCTCGCGATGATGATCGGCGGCCCGGCCTATTTGAAGGTGCCGGTCAGTGACATTGCCGATCGCCTGCAAGGCAATTTCACGATGGGCGACGGACGCAAGTTCCCCAATGCGCCGTTCAAGATGAAGTTCTTCGCCAATTATGCCTCCTTCCCCTATAAGAGCCACGACCTCTGGTTCCTCACCGAGAACCAGCGGTGGGGCAAGCTGCCGATGAGCCTCAACACCGGCGCCATCATAGCCAAGGTCAACCGGAGCGACATCTGGCGCAAGGCGGCGGGCGCGATCGGCGGCTCCGGCCCGGCCGGCGACAGCCGGGGTGTTGAAAAGTTCTTCGACGGCAAGGTGTTCAACCCGGCCAACCCCAAGGCCTATCTCGCCAGCCTCGGCATCAAGCGCGTGTAACGGAGGACATCCATGTCATCCCCTTCCCCCCTACAGAATGAAAGCCGCAAGGCGGGCGCCTCAGCACCCGCCTCGCCGGTCACCGGAGCAACCGTCGTGCCTTATCCAGAAGACGCCATCAAACGGCGTCAGTTGCCGCCCCTGCCCGCCCCCATGCGCGCGTGGGAGGAAAGGCTGCGCGCCATTGCCGCCAATGTCCTGCCTACCACGCTGATGCTCATTGCCCTATTCGGCTTCTGGCAGATGCTGTGCAGCAGCCCGGACGCGACTTTCCCCTCTCCCCTGAAGGTCTGGCAGGACAGCAACGAGTTGATCATGCATCCCTTCACCGGCGTCACAGTGGACTTCAAGGGGGTACATGTGAGCGAAGAGGGCGTGGTCGGCATCGCTGGGCATATCGTCACCAGCCTCAAGCGCGTGCTGATGGGCTACAGCATTGCTGCCGTTCTGGGCATCGCGCTCGGCATCCTCGTCGGCCAGAGCATCTTCGCCTATCGCGCACTCGATCCGCTGTTCCAGGTGCTCCGCACGGTGCCGCCGCTTGCATGGTTGCCGATCAGCCTCGCGATCTTCCAGCAGGCGCAACCGTCTACCATCTTCCTCATTTTCATCACTGCAATCTGGCCGGTGATCCTCAACACCGCCGCAGGCGTGCAGACCATGCCCGCAGCCTATGTGAATGTCGGCAAGGTACTGCAGCTGAACCCGATCGAGTATTTCACCAAGATCATGCTGCCCGCGACAGTGCCGCACATGTTTACGGGCCTTCGCATCGGCGTCGGCATGAGCTGGCTCGCCATCGTTGCGGCTGAGATGGTGCAGGGGGGCACCGGCATCGGCTTCTTCATCTGGGACAGCTATAACAGCTCGCTGCTGACCGACACCATCGTCGCGTTGATCTGGATCGGCCTCGTAGGCTTCGCACTGGACCGGATCGTCGCCTTCATCGGCCGCAAGGTCGCCCGGACCGCTTGAGGAGAAACGATCATGAAACAGAGAAGCTATCTCGCGCTCGAAGACATCACGGTCGAGTTCCCCACCAAGAAGGGCGTGTTCTGCGCGCTCGACAAAATCAACCTGAGCCTCGAGAAGGGCGAATTCGTCTCGCTGATCGGCCACTCCGGCTGCGGCAAATCGACCCTGCTGAATGTGGTCGCAGGCCTGGTGAAACCCAGCCGCGGCGTCGTGTTCCTCAACGATCAGGTGGTGGATGCGCCGGGCGTGGATCGCGCAGTCGTATTCCAGGATCACTCGCTGCTACCCTGGCTCACGGTGGAAGAGAATGTCTGCCTCGCGGTGGACAAGACCGCCAAGGACAAGAACAAGGCTGAGCGCAAGGACTGGGTGCTCCACAATCTCGATCTTGTGCAGATGGCCCATGCCGCAAACAAGCGTCCCGGCGAGCTATCCGGCGGCATGAAACAGCGCGTTGGCATCGCCCGCGCCATCGCCATGCAGCCGCGTGTGCTGCTGATGGACGAACCGTTCGGCGCGCTCGATGCACTCACCCGCGCCGCGTTGCAGGATGTGGTGATGGATTTGCAGGCCCGGCTCAACAACACCGTGCTGATGATCACGCACGATGTGGATGAGGCTGTGCTGCTTTCGGACCGGGTCATCATGATGACGAACGGCCCTGCCGCGCGCATCGGCGAAGATCTCTCCGTCAACATTCCGCGCCCGCGCGCCCGCCTCGCCGCGATGGATCTGCCGGAATATGCCGAGGCGCGCCACGCCGTCGTCCGCTTCCTGCACGAGCGATACCGCAATCCAACGACACTGGCGGCCTGACACACCACAAACGCGCTCATTGCCAACAAGAGAGGATGTCCGGGGGAACCATCATTCGGACAAAGGGGGAAATATGCCTACGAAACTGACACTTACCGTACTGCTGCTCGGCACGGCCGCCGCAATTGCTACGCCCGCCGCTGCGGATACTATCACGCTGAAGCCCAGCCTTGATGCGCGCCTGCGCTATGAGAATGTCGATACACCCAAGGTGGACGCAGATGCCGTTACCATCCGCGTGCGCCCCGGCATCACCGCCGCCACCAAGAGCGGATTCTCGGTGCTGGTGGAAGGCGAAGGCACGCTCGCCATCGGGGACCACTACAAAGGCGCGCCGTTTCTTCCAAATAATGGTTACGCTGTCGTAGCAGACCCGGAGAATATCGAGCTAAATCGCGCGCAGGTGCAATACAAGACCAAGACCTTCACGCTGACGGGCGGGCGCCAGCGCATCAACCTCGACGACCAGCGCTTCGTCGGCTCGGTCGGCTGGCGCCAGAACGAGCAGACCTTCGATGCCGTACGCGGCGAGGCGACCGTCGCCGGGTTCAGCCTCGACGCGACCTATAGCTGGTCCCAGCGCACGATTTTCGGCATCGATGCGGGCAAGCGGCAAGCCTATTCGGGCAGCTTCCTGTTCCTCGGCGCAGGCAAGGCGCTCGGCCCCGTGAAGCTCAAGGCCTTCTCCTACCTGCTCGATTTCGACGCCAAGGAAGTGGCCGCCATCGCGCAGAGTTCGACCCAGACCTACGGCGCCCGCGCAACCGCCGCCTTCAAGCTCTCCAAAAAGGCAAGCCTCAACCTGATGGCGAGCTATGCCCAGCAGTCCGACTACAAGCTCAATCCGGGCAACTATTCGGTCGACTATATCGCGGCGGAAGCGGGCCTCGGCTATGACATCTTCACCATAACCGCCGGTTACGAGCTGCTGGGTAGCGAAGGCGGCAAAGCATTTCAGACGCCGATGGCGACGCTGCACAAGTTCAACGGCTGGGCGGATTTGTTCCTCACCACCCCTGCCAACGGCCTGCAGGACATCTATGGCGGTCTCGCGGTCAAGTTCCCGAAGGTAAAGGCGCTGCCCGGCCTCAACGCCGCCATCGTCTATCATGACTTCAAGAGCGATGTTGGCAGCACCGACTACGGCAGCGAGTGGGACGCATCGCTCGGCTTCAAGATCGGCAAGAAGATCAGTCTGCTCGCCAAATACGCCGATTACAACGCGGACAAGTTCAGCGTCGATACCAGCAAGTTCTGGCTCCAGCTCGAATACGCGCTCTGATCCTGTCCGCCTGAAAAGGAAAGAAGCATGATCGCATCCCCCCCCGATCAGAAACCCCATCTCGTGGTCATCGGCAACGGCATGGCCGGCTGCCGTGCTGTGGAGGAAATACTGGCTCGTGAAACGGGCAAGTTCCGCATCACGATCTTTGGCGCGGAGCCGCGGGTCAATTACAACCGCATCATGCTCTCGCCGGTGCTGGCGGGGGAAAAGTCTTTCGAGGACATCATCATCAACGGGCCGGAATGGTATACGGAGAACGGCATCGCGCTGATCTCCGGCGATCCGGTAGTGGGAATAGATCGCGCTGCAAAGATAGTGACGGCGAAGTCCGGCAAGACGGTGAGCTATAACAAGCTGCTGATCGCCACCGGGTCCGATCCGTTCATCATCCCGGTGCCGGGGAAAGACCTGCCCGGCGTCGTGACCTTCCGCGACCTCGATGATGTGGACAAGATGCTGGCCGCTGCAGGCCTGGGGGGGAATGCGGTGGTCATCGGCGGTGGCCTGCTTGGCCTGGAGGCGGCCCACGGGCTTGCACTTCGGGGCATGCAGGTCACCGTGCTCCACCTGATGCCGACCCTGATGGAGCGTCAGCTGGACGAGGCGGCGGGCTGGCTGCTGAAGTCCGAGCTGGAGCGGCGCGGCCAGAAGATCCTCACGGGCGCGGATACTGCTGAGATTATCGGCATGAAAAAGGTGGAAGCGGTACGGTTGAAGGACGGCACCGAAATTCCGGCGGACATCGTGGTGATGGCCGTCGGCATTCGCCCGTCGACCAGGCTGGCAAAAGAGGCGGGCCTTGCTGTGGGGCGCGGCATTCAGGTTGACGACCATATGGTCACGTCCGACGCCGATGTGCTTGCGGTCGGCGAGTGCGTTGAGCATCAGGGCCAAGTCTATGGGCTTGTCGCGCCGCTGTGGGAAATGTGCCGCAGCCTCGCGGATGGCCTCACCGGCACGAAGAATCCCTATACCGGCTCCGTCACCTCCACCAAGCTCAAGGTTTCGGGGATCGATGTGTTCTCCGCAGGGGACTTCTCCGGCGGTGATGGGTGCGAGGACATCGTGCTGCGAGATGCGACGCGCGGCATCTACAAGCGCGTGATCGTGAAAGACGACAAGATCCTCGGCGCGGTGCTCTATGGCGACACGGCGGACGGCAACTGGTATTTCGACCTGCTCAAGAAAGGCGAAGACATCTCGGACATCCGCGATGCGCTGATCTTCGGGCAGGCATTCGCATCCGGCGGGGGCGCCACCGCAAACCCTATTGACGCCGTTGCCGCCCTTCCCGACGACGCGGAGATTTGCGGCTGCAACGGCGTGTCCAAGGGCAAAGTGATGGCGTGCATCGCGGGCGGCGCGCACACATTGGATGCGGTCCGCTCCACCTGCAAGGCTTCGGCAAGCTGCGGCAGTTGTACCGGCTTGGTGGAGAACCTCCTGCAATTCGCGCTGGGAGACGAATTCGCTGGAGAGCGCGACGCCAAACCGATGTGCAAATGCACCAGCTTCACCCATGAGGATGTGCGCGCGGCGATCCTGGAGAAAAGCCTCAAGGAAATCCCCGCCGTGATGCAGGCGCTAAGCTGGTCCACGCCCGATGGCTGCTCATCCTGCCGCCCGGCGCTCAATTACTATCTCCTCTGCGCATGGCCCGCCGAGCACAAGGAAGATCCGCAGAGCCGCTTCGTCAACGAGCGGATGCACGCGAACATCCAGAAGGACGGCACCTACTCGGTCGTGCCGCGCATGTGGGGCGGCGTGACGACGCCGAACGAGCTGCGCGCCATCGCCGATGCCGCCGACAAATATGGCGCGCGCATGGTGAAGGTGACTGGCGGACAGCGACTCGACCTGTTCGGCATCAAGAAAGAGGACTTGCCCTCCATATGGGCAGACCTGAACGCCGCAGGGATGGTCTCAGGCCATGCCTATGGCAAGGCGCTCCGCACAGTGAAGACCTGCGTCGGCTCCGAATGGTGCCGCTTCGGCACGCAGGATTCGACAGGGCTTGGCATCCTCCTCGAACAGATGACGTGGGGAAGCTGGATGCCGCACAAGTTCAAGATCGCGGTGTCCGGCTGTCCGCGCAATTGCGCCGAGGCGACAATTAAGGACTTTGGGGTTATCTGCGTCGATAGCGGCTATGAGCTTCTGGTCGGCGGCAATGGCGGCATCCACCTGCGCGGCACGGACTTGCTGTGCAAGGTCGCCACCGAGGAGGAGGCGCTCGAATATTGCGGCGCCTTCATCCAGCTCTACCGCGAGGAGGCACGCTATCTCGATCGCACCGCGCCGTGGATCGAGCGCGTCGGCCTCGATTATGTGAAGGCCAAGGTGGTGGAGGACGAAGAAGGCCGCAAGGCGCTCTATGGCCGCTTCCTCCACGCGCAAAAGCATCTCCAGAAAGACCCGTGGGCCGAACGCGCAGCAGGCAAGGAGGCGCATCTGCACCAGCATATAGCCGAGATTCGTCCATTCGCGGTGGTGGGAGCAAACTGATGGTAACCGCAGACTGGCTCGACATCGGCCCGGTGGATCAGCTCCCCGCATTGGGCGCGCGCACGCTCCCTGTGCAGGGCGGCGACGAGATCGCCATCTTCCGCACCGCGAACGGCAGCGTCTATGCGCTCGTCAACAAATGCCCGCACAAGCAGGGGCCGCTCTCTCAGGGCATTGTGCACGATACCACCGTCACCTGCCCGCTGCACAACTGGCGCATCAGCCTCGTCTCCGGCGAGGCGCTGGGCGACGACGTGGGGTGTGTGCCGACCATCCCGGTGAAGATCGACGGCGGGCGCATCCTCATATCGCGCAAGGAAGCCTTGCAGGGAATGGCCTGAGATGAGCAAGGCGGCCATCCGCACCGCCTGCCCCTATTGCGGGGTGGGGTGCGGCATTTCCGCTATCAAGACCGGGGCGCGCTCGGTCGAGATCAAAGGCGATGCGACGCACCCGGCGAACCGGGGCAAGCTCTGCTCCAAGGGCACGCATCTGGGTGAAACGGTGAGCCTCGAAGGGCGGCTGCTTTACCCGGAGATCGCCGGCCAGCGCGCGAGTTGGGATGCGGCGCTTGCCCTCGTGGCGCAACGCTTCCTGGACACCATCGCCAGGCACGGCCCGGACAGCGTCGCCTTCTATGTCTCCGGCCAGCTGCTGACAGAGGATTATTACGTCGCCAACAAGCTGATGAAGGGCTTCATCGGCTCATCCAACATCGACACCAACTCGCGCCTCTGCATGGCGAGCGCGGTCGCGGCGCACAACCGGGCGTTCGGCGAGGATGTCGTTCCCTGCTCATACAGCGACCTGGATGAGGCGGACCTCATTGTCCTTGTCGGCTCCAACACCGCATGGTGCCATCCGGTCGTATGGCAGCGGATCGAGGCAGCGCGGGAGGCGCGCGGGACAAAACTCGTCGTTATCGATCCCCGTCGCACAGAAACCGCCGAGCGGGCGGACCTTCACCTGCCGATTTGCCCGGATGGCGATGTCGCGCTGTTCAACGCGGCACTGGTCGAGATGCAAAGGCGTGGGTTGCTGAATGAGGCCTATCTTGCGGGGCATGTGAGCACGCCGGAGGGATTCTGGGAGCAGCTCTCAGGCGGCGACGATGGGCTGGACGAGGCCACCCGAAGCGCCTTCTTCGATCTCCTTAGCAAGCACTCCAAGACCGTCACCCTCTACAGCCAGGGCGCTAACCAGTCCGCCTGTGGCACCGACAAGGGCAACGCGATCATCAACCTGCATCTCGCGACGGGAAGGATCGACAAGCCGGGCATGGGGCCGTTCTCGATTACCGGCCAGCCCAACGCTATGGGCGGGCGTGAGGTGGGTGGGCTTGCCAATATGCTCGCCGCGCATATGGGTTTCTCCGGCGAAGAATGCACCGCGGCGCAGGACTTCTGGGCCAGCCCGACCATAGCCAGCAGGCCCGGCCTCAAGGCGGTCGATATGTTCCGCGCTATAGCAGACGGCCGCATCAAGGCACTGTGGATCATGGCGACTAACCCCGCCGTCTCGATGCCCGATGCCAACTGCGTGCGCGCGGCGCTCGATAAATGCGACTTCGTGGTGGTGTCGGACTGCATCGCCGAGACGGACAGCGCTGCATTTGCCGATGTGAAACTGCCCGCTCTCGCCTGGGGCGAGAAGGATGGCACCGTCACCAACAGCGAGCGCGTGGTGAGCCGCCAGCGCCCGATCTTTCCGCCGCCGGGAGAGGCGCGAGGAGACTGGGACATCATCGCCGATGTCGCCCGGCGCATGGGCTTTGGCCAAGCGTTCACATATACCTCACCCGCCGCCATCTTCCGCGAATATGCGGCCCAAACGGGTTTCCGTAACGAGGGCCGCCGCCTGCTCGACCTCTCGCGATGGGCGGAGATCAGCGACGCGGACTATGATGGCTGGAAGCCGTGGCAATGGGGCGGCGCGTCGCCGTTCTCGCAAGCGCGCTATTCGACGCCCGATGGCAAGGCGCGGCTGGTGGTGGTGACGCCGCCCTTATCTGAAGTCACCGATCCTGCCTTCCCGCTCCGCCTCAACACCGGCCGCGCGCGTGACCAGTGGCACACCATGACGCGCACCGGGTTGTCGCCGAAGCTCTCTCAGCACCGGCGCGAGCCCTGGATCGAGATCCACCCCGAAGATGCCGCGCGTCACGGCATAGCAAACCACGCCATTGCGCGCGTCAGCACGCCTTGGGGAGAAAGCCTCTATCGCGCGCTGGTGACGGAGAGCCAGCGCAAGGGCGAGTTGTTCGTGCCAATACACTGGACCGACCAGCTCTCCTCGGGCGGACGCACCGGCAGGCTGCCGGGCCAGATGGTCGACCCCGTCTCCGGCCAGCCCGCGTTCAAGAACACCCCCGCCATGATCGCGCCCTATGCGGCGGACTGGCGCGGCTTTATCGTCAGCGCCGGGAAACCCGACATTGCGGCGGACTGCTACTGGACGCGGGTACGCGGCGAGCATGGCTGGCTGGTCGAGCTTGCAGGGCATGGCCTCATCGACGTCGAAGCGCTGCTTCCCGCGGGCCAGCGGATCGAGGCGCAGGACGCCAAGCGCGGCACCATCCGGGTTGCGGTGCGCAACGAGGCAGGCGTTTTGAAGGCCGCCCTGTTCCTCACCCGCTCCGGCACCTTGCCGCCGCGCGATTGGATCCTGGCGCAGCTGGGGCCGGACGAACGCGCGCAAGGCGCGGAGCTGCTCGCCGGACGCGCCGCCTCCCCCGCACCAGACGCCGGGCCAGTGGTCTGTGTCTGCTTCGATATCGGCGCCTACACCATCACCCGCGCCATTCGCGAGCAGGCGCTCACCAGCGTCGAGGCCATCGGCAAGACATTGAGCGCGGGAACCAACTGCGGCTCCTGCCGACCCGCCATCGCAAGGCTCATAGCGGAAGCGCCAATCGAACCACAGGCCACCATAGCCTAGTCACCTGGAACTGAAGTAAGCTACATTGTATATGCATCTTGTTGATGGCAGGAGACATGAATGGTTGGTCGTCAGGCGGACGTGTTGGCGTTGAGTGCCGCTGATCGCACGTTCCTGGAATCG
>JALCRK010000045.1 GCA_022652485.1 Sphingobium sp. | reverse complement strand
GCTCATGCCCCCTCACAGCAGAGGGCAAGGCATTCTTCTTTCTACTCCTTTCTCCTAAGCATTCCAGTCATACGCTCCCCCGGACGACCCGGGACGAGGCGCACTGTAGGTGATGTCCGTTACCCAGGCTCGATCGGGCGCAGCCACGTCGAACTGGCGATCCAGAGTGTTGTCGACCGCCAGCGATGGCTTGCCGCCATAGCTGCCCGGTCGGCGCTTGTAGCCGATCTGCGCCTTGATACCCGCCAGTCTGGTCAGACGGGCGATACGGTTCGGGCAGGATGTCTCTCCCTGATCGAGTAGATCATCGTGCAGTTTGCGGTAGCCATAGACCTTGCCCCTGTCGTTCCAGGCTTGCCACAGCAACTCCGTCTGCCGAGCGTCTTCCCGAGCTCGCTGGCTCAGCGGGCTCTTCTGCCAAGCATAGAAGCCACTGGGCTGGATGCGCAGGCACCGACACATCGACCGAACCCTGAACTGGTCACGATGCTCGGCAACGAACGCGTATCTCACTTTGCATCCCTGGCGAAATACGCAGTGGCTTTTTTTAGGATGTCGCGCTCCTCGGTCACCCGGGCTAGCTCGCGCTTCAACTGGCGGATCTCGGCATCCTTGCTGGCATCGCCGGACACCACCTTCGCAAGCTGACGCTTCCAGGCATACAGCGAGTGCGGGCTGACGCCGAGCCGCTGCGAAACCTCCGCCACTGGATACCCGCGTTCGACGATCTGGGCCACCGCGTCACGCTTGAACTCATCACTGAAATTGGGCTTCCCCATCGTCGCCTCCTGTCCTCAAAATTAGGATCGAAGGCGTCCAGAAATCTAGGGGCTACTCAGTCTAACCATTCTCATCGTCCACTTTGCATGTCCTGGCTGGCATGTCATCCAACGCGCGGGCGTCGACATCGTAGGACGGGTGATCTGGATCGGCGCTAGGTTGCCCCTGGCGGTCCTTACATCCCCGCAAAGCCAGAGTCTCGTGGCGGCCTTTCAAAGGTGCCATGCTGATTTAGAGCAGAGTGGGATTAGCCGTCGCAATGGTCGGCGAGTGTGGCGAGGACTCGCTCTAGCGCTGATACCTCACGCCCGCCCGCAATGCGGCTCTTGGAGGGCTCGATCGTAGCGCTTGACCATGCTCGATGGTGAATTCGCGTGCTGCTACCTAGAGAGCTACCTAGCATGCAGACGTCAGCATCCGCTTGACTGATCGAGCGGTTCAAATATTTGAGAATATGGGAAAAAGTGGTGGACGCACTAGGGCTCGAACCTAGGACCCGCTGATTAAGAGTCAGCTGCTCTACCAACTGAGCTATGCGTCCATGCGTGGCGGAGGGCCAGCGTTTCGGCGGCTGTTCGCTGCCGAGGCGGGGCCGGTAGCATGGGGCGTGGCGCATTGCAAACAGGAAATGGAGCCGGAGACAATTTATCGCCACCGCCGTGCGCGAAGAGCGCCGCGTGCGGCGCGCTCGCACCGGGCGAGGGCGGCGATAGAGTCGAAATCCGTTGATATGCCGCTGGCTTAGGCTTTATGGCGCGGCGCATGACCATAGCTTCCCGCCGCACCTTCGCGATCATCTCTCACCCCGACGCGGGCAAGACCACGCTCACCGAGAAGCTGCTGCTGGAGGGCGGCGCGATCCACCTTGCGGGCGAGGTGAAGGCGCGCGGGGCGAACCGGCGCGCGCGGTCGGACTGGATGAAGATCGAGCAGCAGCGCGGCATTTCCGTCACCAGCTCGGTGATGACGTTCGAGCGCCCCGATAAGAACGGCAACAGCATCGTGTTCAATCTGCTCGATACGCCGGGCCACGAGGACTTCTCCGAGGACACCTATCGCACGCTCACCGCCGTCGACAGCGCGGTGATGGTGATCGATGCGGCCAAGGGCATCGAGCCGCAGACGCGCAAGCTGTTCGAGGTATGCCGCCTGCGCAACGTGCCGATCATCACCTTCGTCAACAAGGTGGACCGCGAGGGGCGCGATCCGTTCGCGCTGCTCGACGAGGTGGCGGACGCGCTGGCGCTCGATGTCTGCCCGATGAGCTGGCCGGTCGGCATGGGCGGCACCTTCGAGGGCATTTTCGACTTTGCCACGGGCAAGCTGCGGCAACCGAGCGGTCCTTCCAGGGAATTTGAGGGGAAAGCGGGGCAATTTTCGGGCATCGACGACGCCGGGTTGGAGACGGTGCTGTCCGCAGACGGTCTGGCGAAGCTGCGCGAGGAGGGGGAGCTGGCGCAGGCGGGCTATGAGCCGTTCGACCTCGCGGCCTACCGGCATGGCGACCTGACGCCGGTCTATTTCGGCTCCGCGCTCAAATTGTTCGGCGTGACGGAGCTGCTCGACGCGCTCGCCGATTTCGCGCCGCCCCCGCGCGAGCAGCCCGCCGAACCCGCGCCGATCTCGCCCGATCGGCCGGATGTGACCGGCTTCATCTTCAAGGTGCAGGCCAATATGGACCCGCAGCACCGGGACCGCATCGCCTTCATGCGGCTGTGCTCCGGCAGATTCAGGCGCGGCATGAAGCTGACGCCGAGCGGCTCCGGCAAGCCGATGGCGGTGCACTCGCCGATCCTGTTCTTTGCGCAGGATCGCGAGCTGGCGGACGAGGCCTATCCCGGCGACATCATCGGCATCCCCAATCACGGCACGCTGCGGGTGGGGGATACGCTGTCGGAGCGCGCCGATGTGCGTATCACCGGGCTGCCCAATTTCGCGCCAGAAATCCTGCGCCGCGTTGCCTTGAAAGACCCGACCAAGACCAAGCAGCTCCGCAAGGCGCTGGATGACTTGAGCGAGGAAGGCGTGATCCAGGTCTTTTACCCTGAGATCGGGAGCCAGTGGATCGTCGGCGTCGTGGGTCAGCTCCAGCTCGATGTGCTGATTTCGCGGCTGGAGGCGGAATATAAGGTCGAGGCGGTGCTGGAGGCGTCGCCGTTCGATACCGCGCGCTGGGTTTCCGGCACGGATGCCGCGCTCAAGTCCTTTACCGAATTCAACCGGGGCAATCTCGCCAAGGATCGCGACGGCAACCCCGTCTATATGGCGAAATCGGCGTGGGATGTCGGCTATCAGCAGGAGCGCAACCCGGAGCTGAAATTCGGCGCCACCAGAGAGCGCTGACCTTCACCTTCCCCGTTTGATCTGGATCATGGCGCGCGTGGCGCTCCGTTCTATGCCAGAAGGCACAAGAAGGAGAGTCGCGATGTTTAAGACCAATGTCGGGGGTATTGACCGGGTACTGCGTATCGTGGTGGGGCTGGTGCTGATCGCGCTGACGGCGATGGGCAAGCTGCCGGTCTGGGGCTATGTCGGCGCCGTGCCGCTGCTCACCGGGCTGTTCGGAACCTGCCCGATCTACACTTTGCTGGGCGCGAACACCTGCCCGCGCAAGTAAGTCAGATCTAGCCGACGTTCCTGCGGCGCAGGATGCGGATCAAGGCGTTGGCGGCGACACCTGCCCAGATGATGTTCAGCGTCATCGTGGCCCATGTCTGGTGCACCAACGTGTAGAAAATGAACGCGCTTGCGCCGATGAGGTTGACGAACTGATAGAGCCAGTGCTCGCGGTCCAGCCAGCCGTTCGAATTCGCGACATATCCGGAAAGAATGATCGCCGCGCCGCTCCAGCCTATGGCTTCGATCAGGATCGACATTTCACACCCCTTCCATAAAAAAGGGGAGGCGCGGTTGGCGTCTCCCCCCTTTTCGACCCTATGGGTTAGGCCTTAGGCCGCCAGCTTCCGCAGCACATAGTGCAGGATGCCGCCGTTGCGGAAATATTCCACCTCGTTGGCGGTATCGATGCGGCACAGCGCGGTGAAGGTGAAGCTGCTGCCATCCTTGCGGGCGACTTCGACCGTCACGTCCTGACGCGGCTGGAGATCGGCCACGCCGAGGATGGTGAAGCTGTCGTCGCCGGTGAGGCCGAGGCTGTCGCGCGTGTCGCTGCCCTTGAACTGGAGCGGCAGCACGCCCATGCCGACGAGGTTGGAGCGGTGGATGCGCTCGAAGCTCTCGACGATGACGGCGCGCACGCCCAGCAGGTTGGTGCCCTTCGCCGCCCAGTCACGCGAGGAGCCGGTGCCATATTCCTTGCCCGCGACCACGACCATCGGCGTGCCGTCGGCCTTGTGCTTCATCGCGACGTCATAGATCGGCGCGACCTCATCGCCATAGCGGCTCATGCCGCCCTCGATACCGGGGACCATCTCGTTCTTGATGCGGATGTTGGCGAAGGTGCCGCGCATCATCACCTCATGATGGCCACGGCGCGCGCCATAGCTGTTGAAGTCCGCCTTCGCGACCTGATGCTCCATCAGCCACTTGCCTGCGGGCGAGTCCGCCTTGATGTTGCCGGCGGGCGAGATGTGATCGGTGGTGATCGAATCGCCGAGGATGGCGAGCGGCTTCGCGCCGACGATGTCGGTCAGCGGCGCCGGGGTCATGCTCATGCCCTCGAAATAGGGCGGATTGGCGACATAGGTGCTGCCCGCGCGCCACTGATAGGTTTCCGACCCCGTGACGTCGATCGCCTGCCAGTGGGCATCGCCCTTGTACACATCGGCGTAGCGCGCCTGGAACATCGCGCGGTCCATGCAGCCCGCCATGGTCGAGAACACTTCCTCGTTGGTGGGCCAGATGTCCTTGAGATACACATCCACGCCATCCTTGCTCTGGCCGATGGGGGTGGTCGTGAAATCCTCGATCACCGTGCCCTTCAGCGCATAGGCAACCACCAGCGGCGGCGAGGCGAGGAAGTTCGCGCGCACGTCGGGCGAGACGCGGCCCTCGAAATTGCGGTTGCCGGAGATCACGGCGGCGGCGACGAGGCCGTTGTCGTTGATCGCCCTGCTGATCGGCTCGGCGAGGGGGCCGGAGTTGCCGATGCAGGTCGTGCAGCCGTAGCCCACAAGGTTGAAGCCGATATTGTCGAGGTGGCTCTGAAGACCCGCCTTGTTGAGATAGTCGGTAACGACCTGAGATCCGGGCGCGAGGCTGGTCTTAACCCAGGGCTTAGGCTTGAGGCCCAGCTCGTCCGCCTTCTTGGCGACGAGACCCGCGGCCACCAGCACGCCGGGGTTGGAGGTGTTGGTGCAGCTCGTGATCGCGGCGATCATCACGTCGCCGTCGCCGATGGTGAAGTCCTTGCCTTCCACCGCGACGCGCTGCTGCGCCTTCTTGTAGGTGTTCGTCATGTCGGCGTTGAACACGTCATCGACCTGCGTCAGGTCCACGCGGTCCTGCGGGCGCTTCGGCCCGGCGAGCGAGGGGACGACGGTGCCGAGGTCCAGCTCCAGCGTGGAGGAGAAGATCGGCTCGACGGCGGGGTCGATCCAGAAGCCCTGCTCCTTCGCATAGGCCTCGACGAGGGCGATGTTTTCCTCGGCGCGGCCGGTGAGGCGCAGATAATCCAGCGTCTTGTCGTCAATGCCGAAGAAGCCGCAGGTCGCGCCATATTCCGGCGCCATGTTGGCGAGGGTCGCGCGGTCGGCGAGCGTCAGCGCGGCGAGGCCGGGGCCATAATATTCGACGAAGCGGCCAACCACGCCATGCTTGCGCAGCATGTTGGTGCAGGTGAGCACCAGATCGGTCGCGGTGACGCCTTCCTTCAGCGATCCGGTCAGCTTGAAGCCGACGACTTCGGGGATGAGCATGGAAACCGGCTGGCCGAGCATCGCCGCTTCCGCCTCGATGCCGCCGACGCCCCAGCCGAGCACGCCGAGGCCGTTCACCATCGTGGTGTGGCTGTCCGTGCCGACGCAGGTGTCGGGGTAGGCGACGGTCGCGCCGCTGGCATCCTCGCTGGTCCACACCGCCTGCGCGATGTTCTCAAGGTTCACCTGGTGGCAGATGCCGGTGCCCGGCGGCACGGCGTAGAAATTGGCGAGCGACTTGGAACCCCATTTCAGGAAGTCATAGCGCTCCATGTTGCGCTGATATTCGATCTCGACATTCTGCTCGAACGCCTTGGGGTGACCGAACTCGTCGACCATCACCGAGTGGTCGATCACGAGGTTGACCGGCACCAGCGGGTTGATCTTGCTGGTGTCGCCGCCCAGCTTCGCGATCGCGTCGCGCATCGCGGCGAGGTCCACCACGCAGGGAACGCCGGTGAAATCCTGCAGCAGCACGCGCGCCGGGCGATACTGGATCTCGCTGGAGGATTCGGTCGGCTTCTTCTGCCAGTCGACCAGCGCCTTGATGTCATCGGTCGAGACGGTGAAGCCGCCATCCTCGAAGCGCAGCAGGTTTTCGAGCAGGACTTTCATCGAGAACGGCAGGCGGGAGACGTCACCCAGCTTTTCCGCAGCCTTCTTGAGCGAATAGATCGCATAATCCTTGCCGCCGACGCTCAGCGTCTGGCGTGTTCCCAATGTGTCCTGTCCGATGGCTGTCATAGCGGTGCGTCTCCGTGCAGTAGAGCTTCGTCCGGGCCGGATGGGGAGGATGGAGGGGCAGGCCTTTCCCGGCGGCGGCTCACTCATGCAAGCATTATAGCAGCGCCCCCGGTTCGCCCTGTACGCCCCGGCCATCAACCGGCGGTCTAAGCAGGTTAACCGATGCCGCAGCGCAATAGCCGATAAGGGGCAGGAGTCAACGCACGGCGGAACTTTTCGGCGTCCGACCTTGGTCTATCGGGGTCCACATGCTCTCTGAACCGTCCCTACTCCGCCGCGAGCAGTTCCTCTGCGCCGCCGAGGTCCACCGACACCAGCCGCGAGACGCCTTTCTCGATCATCGTCACGCCGAAAAGGCGGTGCATCCGCGCCATCGTCACGGCGTTGTGGGTGACGATGAGGTAGCGCGTCTTGGTGTCCCGCACCATCTGGTCCAGAAGGTCGCAGAAGCGCTCGACATTGGCGTCGTCGAGCGGCGCATCGACCTCGTCGAGCACGCAGATCGGCGCGGGGTTGGTGAGAAAAAGCCCGAAGATCAGCGCCACCGCCGTCAGCGCCTGTTCGCCGCCCGAAAGCAGGGTAAGGGTTGAGAGCTTCTTGCCGGGCGGCTGGGCGAGGATTTCCAGCCCGGCCTCCAGCGGATCGTCACTCTCGATCAGCTCCAGCCGCGCCTGCCCGCCGTTGAACAGCGCCGTGAACAGGCGACGGAAATGCTGGTCCACCGCCTCGAACGCCGCCAGCAGGCGTGCGCGTCCCTCGCGATTGAGGCTGCCGATCGAGCCGCGCAACTGGTGGATCGCCTGGGCGATCTCGGCGCTCTCCGTGCGGCTGGTCTCCTGCGCCAACTCCAGCTCCTCCAGCTCCTGCGCGGCGATGAGGTTGACCGGGCCAATGCGCTCGCGCTCCAGGGTGAAGCGTTCGAACTCGGCCTGCTCTGTGTGCGCGGTGCGGATGTCGGCGCTGTCGAACCCGGCGCGTTCGGGCAGCACGGGCGGCGGGCACTCGAAGCGCTCGCCGCACAGGCGGTTGGTCTCGGTGCGGTGCTGCACGGCGGCCTCGGCGCGGGCGACAGCCCCGGCGCGCGCTTCCCGCGCGAGGGACAAGGCCTCGCCTGCCTGCGCCAATGTCGCCTCGGCAGAGCGGAGCGCGGCTTCTGCGGTGTGCTCCGCTCCCTGCGCGGCGGACGCGCGTGCGGCAAGGTCGGCGCTCTCCGCCTCCAGCGCGGCGGCATGGCGCGCCAGCAATTCAGGCTTGCCCTCCAGCGCCGCGCGTTCCTCCGCGATCTCGCCCTCGCGCGTCGCCATATCGGCTAGACGCTTGCCCGCCTCGCCGGAGCGGCTCTTCCAGCGGCGGATCTCTCCTTCCGCGTCCGCAAGGCGCGCGCGGTCGGACGACAGCGCCCGTTCGGCGAGCGCGGCGTCGGCCTGGATCTGGCTCACCTGCCCATGCGCGACCTCGCTGGCGCGGGAGAGCGCGGCGACCAGCGCGCGGGTCTCGGCCCCATCCGGCATATCGGCGAGGGCCGCCTGCGCCGCCTCATGCTCTTTGCTGGTGGCGGCAAGCTCGGCGCGCGCCTCTTCGACGCGGGTGGAGATGTCCGCGCGCCGGTCGGCAAGGCGCTCAATCTGCGCGGCGGCGTCATCGCGGGCGCGGGTGTGCACGGCGATGTCGCGGTCGGCCTGAGAGAGGCTTGAGCGCAGGCTCGTGATCGCGCCCTCGGCCTCCACAGCGGCCTGCGCTGCGGCGGCGCGTTCGGTTTCGGCCTGATCCACCGCAGCGCGCGCGTCAGGCAGTTGCGCTTGAAGAGCGTCCAGCCGGTTGGCGCGGATCAGGCGCTGGGCGGTGGCGGCGCCGGAAGCCTCCTCGCCGCCACGCGCGGTGAAGCCATCCCAGCGCCTGAGCGCGCCCGCCTTCGTCACGAGCCTTTGCCCCACGGCCAGCGCAGCCCCGTAATCCGTTTTCGCCACCGCGATCTGCGCGAGGCGGCGGGCGAGGGCGGCGGGCGCGGTGACATGATCGGAGAGCCGTTCGGTTCCCTCCGGCAGCGCGGGGTCTTGCGGCAACACCTCCGCCCCGGCCCAGTGGCGCGCGGCCGCACGATCCAGCCCTACCTCCAGCTCATCGCCCAGCGCGGCGGCGAGCGCATGTTCATAGCCCGGCGCTGCCTTCACATGATCGAGCAGCCGGTCCTTCGCGGCGTCGCCCGATCCCAGCGCGCGGGTGAGCGCCTGGCGTTCGCCCTCCAGTGCCGAAAGAGCGGCTCTCGCGGAGGACAATGCGGACTCGGCCTCAGAGCGCGTCTGCGCGGCGGTGGAGCGCTGTTCCTCGGCGGTGGCAAGCGCGGCCTCGGCCTCGCCGCGCTGCTCCTGCGCCTTGGCCAACGCCGCTACCGCCTCTTCACGCCGCGTCTCCAGCGGTCCAACTTCCGGGAGAGCGCTCAGCTCCGCTTCCAGTCGCTGCGCGTCACGCTGTGTCCGTTCCAGCCGCGCGAGCGCCGCCGCGAGCGCCGCCTGCGCGACCTTCAGCTCCGCCTGCTCGCCCGCCTGGGTCGCCATCGCCCTGGCGAGATCGAGTTCGGCATCGCGCGCCTGTTCCTGCGCCGCGGAAATGCGCGCCGCATAGCCGGGGGCGTGGCGTTCCGCCTCGGATATCCGCGCCTTGAGGTCAGCCACTTCCTCAGATAGCCGCGCCACCGCCTCCGCCGCATCATGCGCCAGCTCGTCCTCGCGCGCGCGATCCTCATTGAGGCGGCGGGCCTGGGCCTCAAGGTCCGCAAGGCGGCGCACCGTCTCCTCATGCCGCGCTTTGAGCGCCGCGAGGCGATGGCCCGCATCGTTCGCCGCATCGCGCGCGGCCTGCGCGGTACTGCGCGCCTTGGCCAGCGCATCCGTCGCGGCATTGGCGTGGACGGCGGCGGCGGATTGCGCCTCCTGTGCCGCCCGCACCGCTTCCTCGCGCGCTTTCGCCTCGGCCTGCGCCGCGACAGCGGCGGCGTCTGCCTCTTTCCAGCGCGCATAGAGCGCCCGCGCCTCGGCAAGGCGGATATGTTCGGTGAGGCGGGTGTAGCGTTCCGCCGCCTTCGCCTGCCGCCGCAGCGCCTGCGCTCGCACGTCCATATCGGCAAGGATTTCGTCGAGCCGGGCGAGGTTCGCTTCCGCCGCGCGCAGCTTCTGCTCGGCATCCTTGCGGCGCACATGCAGGCCCGCAATGCCCGCCGCTTCCTCCAGCATCATGCGCCGCTCCTGCGGCCGCGCGGCGATGACGGCGGCAATCTTGCCCTGACTGACCAGCGCCGGGCTGTGCGCGCCCGTCGCGGCGTCGGCGAACACCAGCGCCACATCCTTCGCGCGCACGTCCCGTCCGTTGGCGCGATAGGCGCTGCCCGCTCCGCGCTCGATCCGGCGGACGATCTCCAGCTCGCCATCGCCGCCGACCTCAATCGCGGGGATCGAATCTCCCGGCGCGACCGCAGCATGGAGCATCACCTCGGCAAAGTCGCGCTGCGGCCGGGTGACGGTGCCCGCGAAGATCACGTCCTCCATACCGCCGCCGCGCATCGAGCGCGCGGAGGCCTCGCCCATCACCCAGCGGATCGCTTCCAGAAGGTTGGATTTGCCGCACCCGTTGGGGCCGACGATGCCGGTCAGGCCCGGCTCGATCCGCAGCTCTGTCGGGTCGACGAAGCTCTTGAAGCCGGAGAGCTTGAGGCGGCGGATTTCCATCGGCGCGTCAGCCTCGCGCCGCCAGGGGAGAAGAAAGCTGCGCCCCCGCCTGGATCAGAGCCCTGCCTCCGTCAGCTTGGTGCGCAGCAGCTCCCAAGAGGCGACGCCATCCACCACCTTGCCGTTCAGGATGAAGGTCGGCGTGCCGGTGATGTCATATTGCTTCGCCCCCTCCTGCACCTTGGCGACAAGCGCATCGGCGGCTTTGGAGTCCGCGAGGCACTGCTTCGCCTTGTCTTCCGAAATGCCGCGCTGCTTGACGAAATCGATGAGGCCGGTCGGGCCGGCGAGCGTCACGAGCCGCTGGTTCGCGGGCTGCTTCATCGCAGCCTCGGCGGCCTTGGGATCGATCGCCTGCGCCTTGGTGAAGAAATCAGCCTGATTGGCGAACAGCTGCTCCGTCATCGGAAAAAACGGCTCCGCGCCGCCGCATTTCGCCAGCAGCGCCATCATCAGGTCATAGGGATCGCGCAGGAATACGCGGTACTCATAGTTGAGGCGCCCCGTGTCCACCATCTTGCGCAGCGGCTCTGCCGCCTCGGCGGTGAAGTCCTTGCAGTGCGGGCAGGTGTAGGAGCCATATTCGATGAGCTTGGCGGGCGCATTGGGGTTGCCCATCACCACGCCCATTTCCGGGGTGTCGGCCACCACATCCCGCCATTGCTTGCCGGCGGGCGGCGGCACATTCTCGCCCAGCGCGATCTTGTCGGCGGGCGCGGAGGCGTCCTTCTTGTCGCCGCACCCGGCGATGGCCAGCGTCAGGGTCAATGCGGAGACTATGGCAAAGGTCTTTTTCACGGATATTCTTCCCCAGCTATGGCTTCGGTTTAGGTCAGTTTGCCGCCCTCGGCAACAGCGGCCGCAGGCTGGCCCAGTCATGCGCTTCGGTCAGCGTACCGTTGATCAGGAAACTGGGCGTTCCCGTCACATGATCCTGCTCAAGCGCACGTTTCGTCATCGCCATGAGCGCGTTGAACGCGGGCTGGCTGGCGATGCAAATGCGGCTCTGCGCGGGCGTTACACCGCGCTTCGCGAGCAGAGCCAGCATCCCGGTCTTATCGGCGATTTCGGCCATGATCGCGGCGGGCTTGGCGTCGGCGGGAAGGGCCGAGGACTGTCCCTCATAGGCCTGCGCCTTCGCGATCCAGTCATTCTGCGCCGCGAACAGCGCCTCATGGTTGCCGGGGAACTTCGCCGGGCCGCCGCAGCGTGCGAGCAACGCGACGGTGAAGTCGTAGCGATCCCGCACCAGATTGCGGATCTCGACCGCGACAGTTCCTCTGGATACCCACCCAGCCTTCAGCGGCGCGGTGCCTTCCGCCACGAAATGCGCGCAGTGCGGGCAGGTGTAGCTCACATATTCGACGAGGCGCGTTTTTGCCGCCGGATTGCCGATCACATGCGCGCCTTCCTTGGTGAGCGTGACCGTCTGGGACCAGTCCTTCGCGGGCGCGGCCTGCGCGGCGGCGGGGACCAATACAAGGCCGAGGAAAAGCAGGAGCGCGCGAATCATGTGCACGGGGGATAGCCTTTTGAGGTGAACCTCAGCTGATCTTGCCGACGGGCGCATCGTTTACAAGCCCCTGTGCCATAGCCTCCAGCACCGCGCGCAACTCCGGGTCGCCGATGTCGCGCACCGAGTCGCCGAGGTCCGCCGGGATCGGGCGCAGATTGGCGGGTGGCGGGCGGCGCTCCGGCTCGCGCACAGCCACTTCGCCCGCGCGGATCGCCACTTTCGCCACCGCCTCATAACCGAAGAAGCGGTTCACCTTCTCGATGATGTCGGGGAGCATATGCTGCACCATCGGCTGATGCCCGCTCATCACCGTGAGTGCGAGCGTGCCGCCCGATTTCTTGGCCGCCGGAAAGCGGATCGATTCGGGCTCGCTGATCTTCGCGATGCGCGGGCCGACGATCTCTGCCCAGCGCGTGACGACGCTCGACTGCACGAAGCCGAAGCGCCGGAAGGCCGCACCGCCGATGCGTGGCATCAGATCGGCGATCGCGCGCGGGCCGTTGACGCGCTCGGGCGGCTCTGCGTCGGCCTTACGCGGCTTTTTTTGGGGGGAGGGTTTCACGGGTTCCGTCATCCCCGTCCTCATGCCATATCCCGCCCATGCCCGTCGAGGATAACATGAAAGCCGGTGTCGCTGCCGCGCTGCTAACCCATTATGATCGTCACGCCCGCGCGCTGCCGTGGCGGGTGCCGCCGGGGAGCGCGGAGCGGCCCGATCCCTATCGCGTCTGGCTGTCCGAAGTGATGCTGCAACAGACGACGGTGGCGGCGGTGATCCCCTATTTCGCGGCGTTCACGACGCGCTGGCCGACGGTGACGGCGCTTGCCTCAGCGGAGGATGCCGAGGTGATGGCCGCCTGGGCGGGCCTTGGCTATTATGCCCGCGCCCGCAATTTGCTCGCCTGCGCTCGCGTGGTGGCTGGCCAGCATGGAGGCCGCTTCCCTGATACGGAGGAGGGGCTGCGCGCCCTGCCCGGCATCGGCGGCTACACTGCGGCGGCGATCGCGGCGATCGCTTTTTCGCGGCGCGCGGTGGTGGTGGACGCGAATGTCGAGCGCGTCGTCTCGCGCCTGTTTGCGATAGAGGCGCCGCTGCCCACCTCGCGCCCGGCGATCCGCGATGCCACCGACGCCATCACGCCGGAAAGGCGCGCAGGCGATTTCGCGCAGGCGATGATGGATCTGGGTTCCAGCCTTTGCCTGCCACGCAATCCGCAATGCCTGCTGTGCCCGCTGCGGGAAAGCTGCGCCGCGCATCTGGAGGGGCGGGCGGAGGCCTATCCGGTCAAGCCGCCGAAAAAGGACAAGCCCCATCGCCTTGGGCGCGTCTGGTGGCTGGAACGCGCGGACGGCTATGTCTGGATCGAGCGGCGGGAGGCGAAGCGCATGTTGGGCGGCATGACGGGGCTGCCGACGAGCGCCTGGGATAAACGAGACAGTGACAAGCGCAGCCCTTCCAAGCCGGAACCGCCGCTCGCCGGAGAATGGACCGCGCTCAACCAGCCGGTCGATCATGTGTTCACCCATTTCCGCCTGACGCTCACCGTCGAGCGGTTGCGCGTGACTGACGCGCGCCCGGAAGGCGCGGGCCAGTGGTGGCCGCTCGCCCGGATCGGCGAGGCGGGGCTACCGACCCTCTTTGCAAAGGTCGCCCGCGCTGTCATGGAAGGCGGCGATGACTGACACCGCTTCACGCCCCGGCTTCTCCTCCTTCGCCCTCGACCGCTGCGACGATCTGCGGTCCGATCCCCACGCGCTCGCCGAACTGCTCGCCCACCCTGCCGCGCGGCAAATCCTGTTGCGTGGCCTCGATCCGGTAGGGGATGGCGCGCAGCTCGCCCGCGTGCCGCTGGCGCACGACGCCCGGCTCGACACCCATATCCTGCTCGGCAAGGACGAAGAGGGCGCGCCGCTTTTTGTTGCGCTGGGGCCGCCCGGCCTGCCCCACGGCGGCCAGTTCGCGCCGCGCGTGTGGGAGATGGCGGCGGAGCTTGGCCCCGAGGAGCTGAGCCTCTATGGCTGCGCGCGCAGCCTCGTCGATTGGCACGCGCGCCACGGCTTCTGCGCGGTCTGCGGTGCGCCGACCGCGCTTTCCCGCGCCGGATGGGGCAGGCGCTGCCCGTCCTGCAACGCTGAGCATTTTCCTCGCGTCGACCCCGTCGTCATCATGCTGGCCGAGCATGACGGCCGCGTGTTGCTGGGTCGCCAGCCGCGCTTTCCGCCCCGCCGCTTTTCCGCGCTTGCGGGTTTCGTTGAGCCGGGCGAGACGCTGGAAGGCGCGGTGGCCCGAGAGCTGTACGAGGAGGCGGGCATCCGCGTGCGCAATGTCCGCTATGTGATGAGCCAGCCCTGGCCGTTCCCCTCCTCGCTGATGATCGCGGCCACGGCGGAAGCGGAGGATGACGTCATCACCCTCGACGAGAAGGAGCTGGAGCACGCCTTCTGGGCCAGCGCGGACGATGTGCGCGCCGCGATGGCGGGAGATCCCGCGGCGCCCTTTATCGCCCCGCCGCCGATGGCCGTCGCGCATCATCTGCTGCGGCATTGGGTAGAGTCTGTTTGATCCGAAACAGGCAGCTGCGCTGCGTTTCGGATGGACGGCACCAGCCCTCTCCCCCACCCAACCTCCCAATAGCGTACCATGTCGGGAGGTTGGGTGGGGGAGAGGGCTGGTGCCGAAATCAAAATTCGCCCTACCGCGATTTTTGACAAAGGAATCCCTTGGCAGTGCGCGGCTTTGCCCGTTATGGCCGTAACTTAACCGTCATCAGGAACATTTCATGCTCTCTCTCGCCCAGGCCCAGGATCGCGCACAGTCCCTAGTCGATGCGGCGCGGAAGGCAGGGGCGGATGCGGCGGATGCGCTCTATGTCTGCAATGCGTCCACCGGCGTCTCGGTGCGCCTCGGCGAGATGGAGGACGTGGAGCAGTCCGAGGGCGAGGAGATCGGCCTGCGCATCTTCGTCGGCAGCCGCTCCGCCACTGTCTCCGCGTCCGATCTGGAGAAGGAGTCGCTTGTCGCGCTGGTCGATCGCTGCCTCGCGATGGCGAGGGAAGCGCCGGAAGATCCCTATGCGACGCTGGCGCCGTCCAATCTTCTGATGAAGTCGAAGCCGCCCGCGCTCGATATAATGGACGAGGCCACGCCCGATCCCGCCGCGTTGAAGGAGCGCGCGCTGATCGTGGAGGACGCTGCCCGCTCTGTCCCCGGCATCACCAACAGCGAGGGCGGCGGCGCGAGCATGGGATGCAGCCAGGTCGCGCTCGCCACCAGCCACGGCTTCGCGGGCAGCTATGCCGCCACCTCGCACGGCACATGGGCCAGCGTGCTCGCGGGCGAGGGCGCGGGTATGCAGCGCGATCACGCCAGCCACAGCGCCCGCCACCTGGCGGATCTGGACGATGCCGAGCATATCGGCCAGCGCGCCGGGCAGCGCGCGGTCGCCCGGCTGGGTGCGGAAAAGATCAAGGGCGGCGCAATGCCGGTCATCTTCGATCCGCGCGTCGGCGGCAGCCTGATCGGTCATCTGATCGGCGCGATCGCGGGCTCGGCGATCACCCGGCGGTCGAGCTTCCTGCTCGAAGACCTCGGCAAACAGCTGTTCGACAGCAATGTCAGTATCATCGACAATCCGCTGGTGAAGCGCGGCCTGCGCTCCCGCCCGTTCGATGGCGAAGGGCTGGCCACCCACAAGACCGCGCTCATTGACAAGGGCGTGCTCATGGGCTGGCTGCTCGACAGCGCCTCGGCGCGGCAGCTCGGCGCAGAGCCTACCGGCCATGCCAGCCGCGGCACCGGCGGCGCGCCGGGCGTCTCGGTCACCAATGTCTATATGCGCGCGGGCACCGCCTCTCCCCGCGATCTGATGCATGGCATCGCGCGCGGCATCTACGTCACCGAGCTGATCGGCATGGGCGTCAACCCCGTGACCGGAGACTATAGCCGGGGCGCGTCAGGCTTCCTGATCGAGAACGGCGCGGTGTCTCACGCCGTAACGGAGATCACCATCGCGGGGAACCTCAAGGATATGTTCGCGGCGCTCATCCCCGCGAACGATCTCCAATTCCGCTATGCGATCAACACGCCGACACTCAGGATAGACGGGATGACGGTCGCCGGTGGCTGAGGCACGGTTCCGCGCCATCGTTGATGCGGTGTGCGAGGCTGCCGATCACGCGCTGGAGTTGTGGGCTGGCGGCGCGACGCAGGTGAAGCGCTGGGAAAAGGAGCCGGGCCAGCCGGTGTGCGATGCCGATCTCGCGGTAAACCAGATGCTGCACGAGGCGCTTGCCCGGATCGATGCAGAGGCAGGCTGGCTGTCCGAGGAAACGGCAGACAACCCGGCCCGGCTCGCGGCGCGGCGGCTGTGGGTGGTTGATCCGATCGACGGCACCAAGGACTATCTCGCAGGCAAGCCCGGCTGGTCGGTATCCGTCGCGCTGGTGGAGGAGGGGCTGCCCATCGTGGGCGTGCTCGCGGCGCCCGCGCGCAACGAGCTGTGGATCGCGCGGGCGGGCGAGGGCGCGGAGCGCAACGGCAAGCCGCTGCGTGCCAGCGCACGGACGCATCTCGCCGGGGCGCGGGTGCCGGCCGAAATGCTGCCGCGCGCGGACGGGGATCTGATCCCGGTACACCGCCCCAACAGCATCGCGCTGCGCATGGCGATGGTGGCGGCGGACGAGGCCGATCTCGTCGCGGGCCTGCGCTGGGGCGGGGAGTGGGATATCGCCGCCGCCGCATTGATCGCGAGCGAGGCAGGCGCGGCCGTAAGCGATGCCATCGGCCGCCCATTGCTGTTCAACCAGCCCGATCCCGTCACGCTGGGCGTGCTCTGCTGCGCGGAAGGGATCAGGGACGCGGCGGTTGAGCGGCTTTCGGATCGCGCACACAAGGTGCGTGCGGAGCGGGGTTAATCTTCTTCCGTCATCCCGGACTTGATCCGGGATCCCGCTACTCAGCGCCGCGCCTCGATCATGGATCCCGGATAGCAGGATTTTCTGACCGGCTCCTGCGGATCCGGAGAAAATCCGCTTCCAGGATGACGAGTTTTACGAGCTTCTGAGCAAAAACACCGCGTGCTCGGCCCACAGGTTCGCATTGGCCGGATGCGTCTGGCGGCCCTTGTTCAGGAACCACTGGCCCTCGATGCGCCAGCCCTGCTCTTTCGCCAGCGCGCGGAAATCGTCGATGGTGAGGTGGTGGATGTTGGGCGTGTCGTACCAGCGCTCGGGCAGCAGTTTCGTCACCGGCATCCGCCCGCCGAAAGCGAGCGACGCGCGTACCCGCCAGTGCGCGAAATTGGGGAAGCTCACGAACGCATGGGCGGCGATGCGCAGCAGCTCCTTCATCGCGAGGTCGGGCCGCCGCGTCGTCTGGAGCGTCTGGCTCAATATCGCATAATCGAAGCTGGTGTCGGGATAATAGCCGAGGTCGGTATCGGCATCGCCCTGAATTACGGAAAGCCCGCGCGCCACGCAATCCGCGACATTGGCCGGGTCGATCTCCAGCCCGCGCGCATCGCAGCCGCGCTCCCTCTCCAGCGCCGCGAGCAGCGCGCCATCGCCGCAGCCGATATCGAGCACGCGTGCGCCGGGGCGGACATGCCCCGCGATCAGCGCGAGGTCGGGCCGCAAGGAGGCGAGGGTGGTGCCGTTCATCCGACGAACCCCGCAATCACCCGATCCAGCTCCGGCACATCGAGCAGGAAGCTGTCATGCCCGAACGGGGCGGACAGCTCGACAAAGCTCACCGGCGCCCCCGCAGCATTCAGGGCGTGCGCGATCTTGCGCGATTCGGGTGTGGGATAGAGCCAGTCGCTATCGAAGCTGACGAGGCAGAAGCGCGCCTTGCTCCCCGCGAACATGTCCGCCAGCCTGCCGCCATGATCCTCGGCGAGGTCGAAATAGCTCATCGCCTTGGTGATGTAGAGATAGGCATTGGCGTCGAACCGCCCGGTGAAGGTCGCACCCTGATGGCGGAGATAGCTCTCCACCTCGAAATCGGCATCGAAGCCGAAGGTCTTGGCGGCGCGATCCTGCAACCGCCGCCCGAATTTCGCGTGCATACTCTCTTCGGAAAGATAGGTGATGTGCGCCGCCATGCGCGCCACCGCCAGCCCTGCGTCCGGCGCGCGCCCGGTGTTGTAATAGGCGCCGCCCTGCCAGTCCGGATCGGCCATGATCGCCTGTCGCCCCACTTCCTGAAAGGCGATGTTCTGCGCAGGCATCGCGGCGGTCGCGGCGATCACCATCACGCGGGCGACCCGCTCCGGCCAGTGCGCCGCGAGGCTCAGCGCCTGCATCCCGCCCATCGATCCGCCGATGACGGCGTGCAGCCGCTCTATCCCCAGATGATCGAGCAGTGCGATATGCGCGCGCACCATGTCGCGGATGGTGATGACCGGAAAGCGCAGGCCATAAGGCGCGCCGTCTGGCGCAAGGCTCGCGGGGCCGGTGGTGCCCATGCAGCTTCCCAGTACATTGGCGCAGATGACGAGATAGCGGTCCGTATCGATCGGCTTGCCGGGGCCGACCGTGCGCGCCCACCAGCCGGGCTTGCCGGTAATCGGATGGCGGCTGGCGACATATTGATCGCCGGTGGTGGCGTGGCAGAGCATGATGGCATTGCTGCCATCGGCATTCAGCGTGCCATAGGTCTCGTAGGCGATCTCGACGCCATCCAGGCTCGCCCCGCCATCAAGCTTCAGCGGCTGCCCAAGCGTAACGCGCCGGTCAGGGCCGAAGCGGGGATCGGAGGCTGGTGCGGACGCGGCCATAGACGCACGGCGCTAGGACGCTTGGGCTAGGGTTGTCAACCTGATCCGAAACAGGCAGCTAAGCTGCGTTTCGGATAAACGGCACCGGCCCGCTGCCCCACCCAACCTCCCAATAGTGTACCATGTCGGGAGGTTGGGTGGGGGAGCGGGCGGAGGCGCCCAAGATTCCGGCGATCCGAAGGATCGTTGGAAAGGTGCCGGAGGGCGGTGCGGCATCAAAATTCGCCTCTTTCGCGAATTTTGACAAAAGCCTCAATCCTTCCTTGGATGATTCTCCAGCCAGTGCGCCAGTTCGGAAAAGCCCATCGGCATGTCGAAATGCAGGCCGATCATGCCCTGGCGCACCCAGCATATCCTCGCGCTGCGGGCGGGCAGACCTTCCACCCGCGCCACGACATGATCGTCGACCTTCGCGTCATCCACCGTCTCGACGCACAGGCCGTGCAGCGAGATGTTCACCAGCTCGCCGGTGAGGTTCGTCCCTTTCTCCGGCTGGAGGTGCACATGAGCCTGCGCGAGAAAGCGGGGAGAGCGCGGCAGCTTGCGCAATACGCTGCGCTGCGGGCGTGCCTGAAGCATGTCGGACACATCGACCGGATCATCGAACTCGATGCCCGCCGCATGGTCTCCCACCCAGCGTACCGTGCCTGTTACCACCCTGTCGGAGCGCAGCTCGATGGTGATCTTCTGGTCCTTCTGGACCTCGTGATAGATGTCGAGCTTCGCGCCCTCGCGCGACATGTTGCGCACGAGGCAGAGCTGGTCCTGCCCGTCCACCACCGCGCGCCCAACCTTGAGCACGGTGACGTAACGCTCGGACCCGTGGCGGCGATCCTCTTCGGTCTGGCCTGCGGTAGAGACTTCAGACGATCCCTCCGCGCCTATTTTTTGATGCAGCATAGTGGTTCCCGAAATGACGACAGAGCACACTGCCTGTTAACACCGTTATAGGCGCGAAGTTTGATTTCAGCGTTGCTGGAAGTGCCTAATGCGGCGTTAGGGATGAAAGTCGTTTTCTCCTAAGGGCGTGCGCGATCAAAGAGACTTTGCGCCATTGTGCTATCCCGCTATGGGAGCGCGATGAGCGCAAACGCACCCACGGACCGCCCGAGCCCCAAGAGCTGGATTTCCGCCATCGCGCCTTATGTGCCGGGCAAGGCAGCGGACGCGTCCGGCCGTCCCGTTATCAAGCTCTCGGCGAACGAGAACCCCTTGGGCACCAGCCCCGCCGCCCGCGCGGCCTTTGGTCCGGCGGGCGCCGATCTCGCCACCTATCCCGATCCCGGCGCTTCACGGCTGCGCGAGGCGATTGCCGCGCAATATGGCCTAGACCCCGCCCGCGTGATCTACGGCACCGGCTCGGACGAGCTGCTGCACATCGCCGCGAGCGCCTATGCAGGCCCAGGCGACGAGATCGTCTATGTGCGCTACGGCTTCTCGGTCTATGACATCGCGGCGCGGCGCGTGGGCGCGGTCCCGGTCGTAGCTTGCGATAAGGATTATGGCACCGATGTCGATGCGATCCTTGCCGCAGTCACGGACAAGACGCGTGTGGTGTTCGTCGCCAATCCCAACAACCCGACCGGCACCTTCTCGTCCCGCACGGAGATCGCCCGGCTCCACGCTGCTTTGCGGGCGGATATCCTGCTGGTGATCGATCAGGCCTATGCCGAATATCTGGAGGCGGAGCAGGACGACGGCGCGCTGGATCTGGCGATGACGGCGCCCAATGTGCTCATCACCCGTACCTTCTCGAAAATCTACGGCCTCGCGGCGGAGCGGATCGGCTGGGGCTATGCGAGCGCCGAAATCATCGAGACCCTGCACCGCATCCGCGCGCCCTTCAACCTGACGACGACCGCGCAGGCGGCGGCAGCGGCGGCGATCGCGGATGTGGATTGGGTCGAGCAAAGCCGCGCGCATAATGCGAAGTGGCGCACATTCCTCTGCGACGAAGTCACCGCACTCGGCAATTTCGGCCTGAGCTTCGTACCGAGCAGCGCCAATTTCGTGCTCGTGCTGTTCGAGGGCGCACTCACCGCTGGACAAGCCTTCGAAGGCCTGATGCAGGCGGGCTACGCCACCCGCTGGCTCCCCGGCCAAGGCCTCCCCAATGCTTTACGCATCACTATCGGCACCGAAGCCCACATGCGCGACATCGCACGGCTGCTGCGGGAGATGGCGGAGGGTTGAGCGAGGTTCTATCCCACTCCCGTCATCCCCGCGAACGCGTTATACTTGTATCGTCATGCTGAACTTGTTTCAGCATCCATCGTGCCGCAGGGGGTGAAGCCCGAGAGAGGGCGCGAGGTCCGACCAATGCGGATTGTTGCGGGAATGGCCGAGAGGGTATGAGAGATGAACCGTGAACAGTTGGACAGCGAGCTAAAAGCTCGAAATGTCGATGCCATCGCATACGATATATTCGGTTCCGAAAATCATATCTCAGACACCTATCTACTGCGATACTGCCAGTCTGGTACCTTCGGAAAGCCAAATTACTGGGCGACCTATTACAGCGAGCGCGGTCAAGAAAGAGAGTTTCGTAAGTTCGATTCCGAAGCTGAGGCGTGCGAATATTTTCTCGAATGGATTACCCGCGAAGGGACAGCATAATCCAAATAGGTGTGCTGTAAGTGAAGGTGTCACTTATTCTTAGATTCAGGTCAGATGGAGCCGAAAAGTCTGATTTTCGAGCATCGGAGCGCAGCGTACTTACAGGTACGTGAGCACCGAAGCGGAGAAAATCGGGCTTTGCAGGCCCATATGGGCTGAATCTAAAGCCCCTCCGGCGCGCTCAATCCCTCCCGCATACACGCCGCCACCAGCGTATTCCTAAGCAGCACCGCAATCGTCATCGGGCCGACGCCGCCGGGAACGGGCGTAATCGCGCGGACGTGGCTGATTGCTTCTGCCGTCGCCACATCGCCGACGATCCTGCTCTTGCCCTCTTCTTCGGCCGCCACGCGGTTGATGCCGACGTCGATCACCGTCGCGCCGGGCTTGATCCACTCGCCCTTGATCATCTCCGGGCGGCCCACGGCGGCGACCACGATATCCGCGCGATGCACCACGCTGGCCAGATCCCTGGTCCGGCTATGCGCGATGGTGACGGTGCAGCTTTCGGCGAGCAGCAGCGCCGCCATCGGCTTGCCGACGATGTTGGAGCGGCCCACGACCACCGCTTCCAGCCCGGAGAGATCGCCCAGCTCGTCCTTCAGCAGCATCAGGCAGCCCAAGGGCGTGCACGGCACCAGCGCGGGCAGGCCCACCGCCAGACGCCCGCTGTTGATCACATGAAAGCCGTCCACATCCTTCGCCGGGTCGATCGCCGCGATCACCGCCTGCTCGTCGAGATGCTTGGGCAGCGGCAGCTGCACGAGGATACCATCCACGCGAGGGTCTCCGTTCAGCTCCTCGATCAGCTCCAGCAGCTCGTCCGCGCCGATGCTCGCGGGGCGGCGGAACTCGAAGCTCTCCATGCCGACCTCGACCGTCATCTTGCCCTTGGATTTGACATAGACCGCGCTCGCCGGGTCTTCGCCCACCAGCACCACCGCGAGGCCGGGCTTGCGACCTTGGCTTGCCATGAAGCCCGCCACGCCCTCCGCCACCTGGGCGCGCAGGTCCGCCGCGAATGCCTTGCCGTCGATCAGCTTGCCAATGGTCATGTCCGTTCCAGTTCCTCTGTTATGCGCGCCGCGTCCTCCGCGAGGCCGTGCAAGCGCAGGCGCTTCAATCTGCTCGTGTCGCCCGATTCGAGCGTGATGTCCTTTGGCGCGATTCCGAGCCGCTTCGCAATGCGCTGGATCAAGGCGGCGTTCGCCTTTCCCTTTTCCGGCACGGCGCGGACGCTCGCCTGCAACCAGACCGCGCCCTTCTCATCCTGCCAACTGCCGCCGATGCTTTCCTTCGCGGCTTTCGGCGTCAGGCGGATGGAAAGCAGCAGGTCCGCGCCATCGATCCGCAGAAAACGCGCCATGTTAGAGTCTGTGTGGAAATTGACTGATAGCCAATTTCCAGCTTCGGTGCCAGCCCACTCCCCCGCCCAGCCACCCGATATTATGCGGTATGCTATCGGGTGACTGGGCGGGGGAGTGGGCTGGCACCGCGATATTAAACCATAGAAGAAAACAGCGTCGGCAATATCGTCTGCAAGATGATGATGATCAGCAGCACCACCATCGGCGAGAGATCGAGCGCGCCCAGATCGGGCATCACCTTGCGGATCGGGCGATAGAGCGGCTCCGTCAGCCGGTCGAGCGCGATCCAGATCGAGCGCACGATCTCGTTATGGGTGTTGATCACGTTGAACGCGATCAGCCAGCTCATGATCGCCTGCACGATGATGATCCACCACAGCACGTTGAGCAGAATCATGATGATCTGAAACAGGGCGAGAACCATGCAATCTCCTGATTGGCAGCCGTTTGCGCTTTAGCCCAGCGTATCCATCCGGCACAAGCGCCTTGTCTTATGCGTGAACCAGCGTACCTGCGCCGCGCTTCGTGAATATTTCCAGCAGCATCGCGTGCGGCACCCGGCCATCCAGAATAACCGCCGCATCGACGCCGCCTTCCACCGCGTGGACGCAGGTGTCGAGCTTGGGGATCATGCCGCCGGTGATGGTGCCGTCCGTCTGCAAATCGCGGATCTTCGCCGGATCGAGGTCGGTCATCAGTTCGCCTTGCTTGTCGAGCACGCCTGCCACGTCAGTCAGCAGGAAGAAGCGCTTGGCCTTCAGCTCCGCCGCGATCGCGCCCGCCATCGTGTCGGCGTTGACATTATAGGTATGCCCGTCCGCGCCGATGCCCACCGGGGCGACGACCGGGATGATGCCGTCATTGGTCAGGCTGTCGAGGATGCGCCGGTCGACCTTCACCGGATCGCCGACGAAGCCGAGGTCCACGTGCCGCTCGATGCCGGAGTTCGGGTCCGCCTCGCGCTTGCCGCCCACCTTCTCGCACAAAACGAGGCCGCCATCCTTGCCGGAGATGCCGACCGCGCGGCCACCCGCCTGGGATATCCAGCCGACGATTTCCTTGTTGATGGACCCTGCGAGCACCATTTCCGCGATCTGCGCCGTCTCCGCGTCGGTTACGCGCAGGCCGCCGACGAATTTCGATTCGACGCCCAGCCGCTTCAGCATCGCGCCGATCTGCGGCCCGCCGCCATGCACGACGACGACATTGATGCCGACCGCCTTCATCAGCACCACATCCTCGGCGAAATCGCGCGCGGCCTCCGGGTCGCCCATCGCGTGGCCGCCATATTTCACGACGAAGGTCTCGCCCGCATAGCGCTGGATATAGGGCAGCGCCTCGACAAGCGTTTCGGCCTTCGCCAGCAGGGCGGGTTCGGGGGCGTATTTATTGCTCATGGCCGCGCCCCTTAAAGCGATTTCGAGGGAAATGGAACATTTCCCGACTCGGAAATCGCGCAATGGGAATTGATTTCGAGGGAAATGGAACATTTCCCGACTCGGAAATCGCGCAACGGGAGTTGATTTCGAGGGAAATGGAGCATTTCCGGGCTCGGAAATCGCGAAAACAGGAAGTTGCGGTTTCTGGCGGAGAGAAAAAAGGGGCGGCGCCGGGCCGGGCTTGGGCTATCCGCAGAGCGCGGCCTTCGCCTCGGCATATTCCCGCTTCATCCGCGCGACGACCTCGGCAACCGGAACCACCTTGTCGACCGCGCCAATCCCCTGGCCCGATCCCCAGATGTCGCGCCACGCCTTGGCGTCGGTGTTGCCGCCCGAGCCGAAATCCATCTTGCTCGGGTCGCCCTCTGGCAGGTTGTCCGGGTCCATGCCCGCAGCGATGATCGATCCGCGCAGATAATTGCCGTGCACGCCGGTGAACAGGCTGGAATAGACGATGTCGCTGGCCCGCCCTTCCACGATTCCCTGCTTGTAGGCGTCTGACGCGCGGCATTCCTGCGTAGCGATGAACACGCTGCCCGCATAAGCGAAATCCGCGCCCATCGCTTGCGCGGCGAGCACCGCGCGGCCCGTCGCAATCGCGCCCGAGAGCACCAGCGGCCCTTCGAACCACTGGCGGATTTCCTGCACCAGTGCGAAGGGGGACAATGTGCTCGCATGGCCGCCCGCCCCCGCCGCCACCGCGATCAGCCCGCTCGCGCCCTTCTCCACCGCCTTGCGTGCGAAACGGTCGTTGATGACGTCGTGCAGCGTGATGCCGCCCCAGCCCTGCACGCCGGCGTTCACATCCTCGCGCGCGCCCAGCGATGTGATGACGATCGGCACCTTCCATTTCGCGCAGGTCATCATATCGTCTTCCAGCCGCGCGTTGGATTTGTGGACGATCTGGTTGACAGCTAACGGCGCGGCGGGCGCATCGGGATGGTCCCGGTCCCACGCCGCCAGCTCTTCCGTGATCTGGTGCAGCCATTCGTCGAGCTGGCTCTGCGGGCGGGCATTGAGCGCAGGGAAGCTGCCCACGATCCCCGCCTTGCACTGTGCGATCACCAGCTCCGGCCCGGAGATGATGAACATCGGCGAGCCGATCAGTGGCAGCGACAGGCGGGCTTTCAGTGTTTGCGCGGTGGACATGCGGCTCCTTTCGATGATGGTCGGCACCACCTAAGCGCGGCCGACCATCAAGCTCAAGCTCTCATTGCGCTTTGGCAAGTAGGCTGTTGGCCGCCGAAAGCACTGCCTGCACCGATGCCGTAGCGACATCGGCGTCCGTGCCGATGCCGAAAATATTCTTGCCCGCGGCGGTTTTGCACTCGACATAGGCGGCGGCGTTCACGTTCGTCCCCGCACCGATCGCGTGCTCGCTGTAATCGACCACCTCCAGGTCAATCGCCAGCTCGTCGCGCAGCGCCGCCAGCACCGAGGAAATGAGCCCGTTACCGCGCCCGGAGATGCGGCGCTCCTCGCCGTTCAGCAGCATCTTGCCGACGAAGATGCGGTCTCCCGCCGGGCCGGTCTCCTGATAGTCGATCAGGCGCGCGGGCTGGCCGTCGGTCAGGCGGTAGTGGCTCTGGAACGCCTCCCAGATATCCGCCGCGTTGAGTTCGCGGCTCGACTGGTCGGCCAGTTCCTGCACCACGCGGCTGAAATCCGCCTGCATCCGCTTGGGCAGCTTCAAGCCCTTGTCCTGCTGCAACACCCAGGCGACGCCGCCCTTGCCGGATTGCGAATTGACGCGGATCACCGCCTCATAGCTGCGCCCCAGGTCCGCCGGGTCGATGGGGAGATAAGGCACGTCCCAGATCTGGTCGTTGCGCGCTTCCTGCGCGGCAAAGCCCTTCTTGATCGCGTCCTGATGGCTGCCGGAGAAAGCGGTGAACACCAGCTCGCCCGCATAGGGGTGGCGCGGGTGGATGGGCAGCTGGTTGCAATATTCGACCGTCTGGATCACCTCGTCGATGTCCGAGAAATCGAGCGCCGGGTTGATGCCTTGCGTGTACATGTTGAGCGCCACGGTCACGATGTCGCAATTGCCGGTGCGTTCGCCATTGCCGAACAGACAGCCCTCGACCCGGTCCGCGCCCGCCATCAGGCCCAGCTCCGCCGCCGCGACGCCGGTGCCCCGGTCGTTGTGCGGATGAAGCGAGATGATCACCGCATCGCGGCGCGAGATGTTGCGGCACATCCACTCGATCTGGTCGGCGTAGATGTTGGGCGTCGCCGCCTCGACCGTCGCTGGGAGATTGAGGATCAGCGGCCTCTCCGCCGTCGGCTGGAGAATGTCCATCACCGCCTCGCAGCACTCCAGGCTGAAATCCAGCTCGGCGGTGGAAAAGGTTTCCGGTGAATATTCAAAGCGCCAGTCTGTGTCCGGCTGGGCCGCTGCATGATCGCGCAGCAGCTTCGCCGCGGTAATTGCGATGTCCCTGATCTCGCTGCGCGCCATGCCGAACACGATGCGCCGCCACGCGGGCGACACGGCGTTATAGACATGGACGATGGCGGTCTTCGCGCCGCGCAGGGATTCAAACGTGGTGGCGATCAGGTCGGCTCGGGCCTGGGTCAGCACCTGCGGGGTCACATCGTCGGGGATAAGGCCGTTCTTCACCAGGCCGGAGATGAAATCGAACTCGGTCGCGCCGGCGGAAGGAAAGCCGACCTCGATCTCCTTCACGCCCACCTTGCACAGCAGCTCGAAGAAGCGCTGCTTCTTCTCGGCGTTCATAGGGTCGATCAACGACTGGTTGCCGTCGCGCATGTCGGTCGAGAGCCAGATCGGCGGCTTGGTGATGAGCGCGGACGGCCACTGGCGATCAGGCAGGTCGACCTGCGGAAAGGGTCGGTATTTTTGGCTAGGGTCGGCGAGCATGGTCATGACGAAATTCCTGCATACTTCGCGCGGCTATTGGCGCGGCTTGATACGACTGTCGAGAGATTTTCGGCCCTTAGGCAGTGCGCGCAGCCCGTTCGGCCAACGCAAAAGACACGCCTAAGGGCGTGTAAGTCGTAGCAGGAGGAGGGGCAGGTTCCGTGCCATGCCTCCGCCATAGTCGGAATCAGATCCTGGTGTCCAGAGGGATTTCTGCTCAACCCGCCGATTGCTTCAGTGAATCGATTTTGTCCGTAAGCGAAAAATGCCTGAAAACTGCTTTGATCTGGCTCGTGGTCACTGCGCCGGACCGCGCATAGTTAGGTCGTGAACCCATAAACGGGATTCCCAGAGCGGCATTGATCTGATTCAGAGTGGCGGCATGAGCCGCTACGATTTGACCGATTTCGAATGGTGCGTGATCGCGCCGTTGCTGCCGAACAAGCC
>JALCRK010000044.1 GCA_022652485.1 Sphingobium sp. | reverse complement strand
TTCCTCGCCATGGTCAAACTCGCCTCAATGCGCCTGTGGCTCCGCGCTAATGAGTCTACGGCCTAGCATCGCTAAGCTCGAGCGAGTGCTCAGTATGCACTTGGTAGTCCGATCGCGACCAGGCGCTACAGCCACTGCTGCCAGAACCGCATTGATCCGGTCATCGCGGCAACTAATTGCAATCGCGGATCGGATGCTCGCCCAATCACGCCTAGCCGAGCAAGGCCGGATCGGCACCTGGACCATCGGGCATAACAACTCGATTTCTGCACGCGATTTGCGTGAAATGATCGAATCTTATTAGAAAGATAAGCGGATGCCGTGCTTCGTAACGCTGTGGGCTGGATTAAAGATCGCACCGAACTTTGATTTGATACGAGGCGCCTCATGGTCGCTGGGCGGATCTCGTAAGTGGAGGTTGAATGCCTACATCTGACTGCGCCAGCCGATCGGATTTCGAATCTTGCATCTCGACCATAGATGTATTGCTCCGGGCATTGGCCGCAGCTGCAAGGCATCGCGACTTCGTAGCCTTGATAGATGAGATCACGAACGAATGGGCTTCTGTCATTACGCTCCTTTCCATCTTGATGATGTCCGGGGCACCCGTCCCGACAACCGCGTATCATCACCCTCGCCAACTGGCGCGCCACCACCACGCGCATTGCCCGACGCATCACAATCAGGCGGCCCATCAGCCGCGAATTCAGTGATCTTGGCCCAGAATGCCGATCAACGTCCGACAATTGCGCTATGCTATAGCGGCCGCCGATCATCGGAGCTTTCACGGTGCGGCCCGGACCCTGGGCATCGAGCAATCCAGTCTCAGCCGACACATCCGGACACTTGAGCGTGTGGCCGGTGTAACCCTGTTCGTCCGAACCCGCTCCGGTGTCAACATCACCAGCGCCGGGATCGCCTTTATGCATTCCGCGCGCTCGATTGTCGCACAGTCCGACCGCATGATCTCGGCATCACGCTCAGCCGGCAAGGGCCATAGTGGCATGATTGCGGTTGGCCACAATAGCGCAATGTCTGCCGGCCACTTGCGCACTGCGGTTATCGACTGGAATACCAGAAATCCGGAGACAGAGATCAAGGCCATCGAGGGCAACCGGAGCATATTGCATGCCGGGCTTCGCGCGGGATCCATCGATTTTGTCGTGCTGCCGAGCCAGATCAACTATGATGATATGAAACAAGCCCTTCTCTGGCGTGAGCCCATGATGGTAGCACTTCCTATCTGCCATCACCTCGCGGGCCAGCAATCCGTGGAGTGGGCTGCACTCAAGGACGAGACCTTGATGTTCCCAACCCATGATCTTGGAGCAGAAATCCGCGACATTGTGATGGACCGACTTCCACCGCCTGATCTCTGCCCCGAGTTCCACACGCAAGAAGCCAGCCATGCATCAATCCTGTCCATGCTGGGCGAAGCAAAGTACATTACCATCACAACGGAAGCGGCCACGGGCGCGCAGTATCCCGGCGTTGTTTTTCGCAAACTCCATGATCCGCATGGTCCTGTGTCGATCAGCTATTCGGGCTATTGGAGTAAGATCAATCAAAACCCGGCGCTACGGCGTTTTCTCAATTATATACGGAAGCGCTACGCTCTCTCTTTTGAACCCGATTGACGGCGCAGCTTCGCAAATCCGCGATCAGTCGCCATGAACCGCGCCAGCATTGGCGCAACCAGCCTGTCAGCTGCGAGCGCCGTTGCCCCGGATTCCGCCGCGAGCGCGTTCGCATAGGCGACGAGATCATGGTGGACGGAGGCAGGCAGTTCGACGCTCAGCCTGACGGGCTTGTCCTGAGCGATCGGCCCCAATCTGAGTCTGGTCATTGCCCCGCTCCTGCCCGCTCGAGGATAATGTCCCGCGTCACAATGATACGGAGCGGATACCCGGGCCGGATGGTGAGGGTGGGACGCACGCCAAGTTCTCGCTGGACGACCTGCTGGCCAGCCTGAGCAACGCTATCCTGCCCGCCCCGGCGAAGCGCAAGAACAAGGTCATCGTTGCTACCCTTTCCCAGTTCCGCACCGGCACCCAGCAGAGTGGATATCAGGGCAGCTCTCGCCACACCGCCCCAATGCAGGTTTACGCCGTCCTGCAGCCCGGCAAAGCCTGCACCGTCGGCCCCAGGCAGCCGGTCCAGCAGGATCGAGCGTCCGCCCGGCAGAATCAGTCGGTTCCATGCGAGCAATACGCGGCGCTGCCCGGCATCGACTTCGGAATCATACTCACCGATCAGCCGCGCGCCTTGCGGGATGAGCAGAATATGCCCGGTCGGGCTGTCATAGACGTTTTGTATGACCTGCGCGGTGATTTGCCCGGGAAGGTCCGAACGGATGCCCGTTATTAGCGCGGCGGGTATGATAGTGCCGGCTTGCAGGATGTTCGGCGACAATGGTGCCTGGAGGCGCTCGGCGCTTGCGATCCGCTTGTCATCGGCCTGGGCAAGAAAACCGCGCTTGCCAGCCTGCCCTGTTGTAGCGCCGGCGGGAGCCTGAGGAGCTGCCGAACCGCCAGTTGCACCCGTCGAAACTGATTCAGCAAGGCCGGTGCTGCTATTCCCCGTTGATGCCCCGGCGAGGAACAACCGGCTTGTCCGCGCGGCATCGTGTTCCTGGGCCGCGCGTTGCCGAACAGCCTCGGCGGCATCCGCCGCAGGGTCGCGCACCGGCTGCGCGTTTGTGCCCACCGGCGGCAATGGCACACCATCGCCGCGCTGCTGTGCGGCCAGAATAGGCCTGCCGAGGTCGCCTGGAAGCGGCGGGCCGAGTTTGGGGATTTGGGCATAATCCTTTGGCGCAGAAACCACGACGTCGGCCTTGTTGTTGCCATCCGTATTGAACAGTTCCGCACCAACTTTCCCGACCGGTTCTTTTAAAGCATAAATCAGCATGCCACCGATACAGGCGCAGGCGAACGCGCCGAGCGTGGCCATTGCTTTTGGTGAAAGGCGCATCACCGTTGGCATCGCGCCGCGCAGATTGAACGCAGAAGGGTCGCTGGACTTGGGCGGAGCCTGCGTTGCCTGAGCGGATGGCGCCGGGGCGACAGGTGCCTCAGCTTCATCGTCGAACGGAAAGTCCATCATTGCACATCCTTTGTGCGGCTGTAGCTGTCCCGGCGGATCCGGACGTGCCGGGTGGCTTTGCGATCCCCCAGCCGCAGTTCAGCCGCATCGAACAGCCGGTCGACGATCATGTAGCGGTCCTGCACGCGGTAGTTGACGAGTTCGGCGTCGCCCGCCTGCCCGATCACGAACAGCGGCGGCATTTCGCTACGGGCAATGCCGACGGCAAATTCGATATAGACCTGCGCGCCATCATCGAACACCCGGACGGGCCGCCAGTCGGGCTTGTCGCCGTCGATCCGGTAGCGAAAATTGAGCGCGGCGATATCGATCCCCGCCGCGATCGGTCGCACCCTCGCCTCGGCGCTCTGCCGCCCGATCAGCGCAATCAACTGGTCCTGCGGATAGGTCCATGACACCGAGGCCATATAGGTGGAAGGGGTCGCGCGCAGTTCCATATGATAGGTGCGCCGGTCGGTATTGATGATGAGATTGGTCACAAGATCGGCGCGGGTGGGTTTGACCAGAATGTGAATCCGTTCGGCCGCTCCGCTGCCACTCACGGTATCGCCAATGATCCAGCGCACCGTGTCACCCGCCGCGACGGGACCCGCGCCGACAAGTTGCTCGCCTTCCTGGAGTGCGATGTCGGTGATCTGTCCCGGTGCCGCGTAGATCTGATACAATGCGCCCTCGGCCCAGGGGAATTGCTGAATTGCGTTGAGAAACCCGTCTCGGACCGGTTGCACCCGCGCAGCAGCATTGGCAGCCCCGATCCGGCGCGCCAGATCGACAGGCTCGTGCTGGAACCGCGGGTTCGGCAATCGCTTCAACTGGCCCGGCAAGGGAAAAGGCGTCGGAACCGCGATGACGACCGGTTCCGGTGCGGGCGGCAGCAGCTGGGCCGGTACGAGGGTCTCTGTTGATGTGGTGGCGGATTTGCCTGACTTGGCTGATGCGGCCTGCGTTAGTGTTGATGCTGCAATCAGCAGCACGGCCGCCCTTGCGGCAGTTTTGCAGTTCATTGGGAAAGCTCCTTCGACCAGTTGATGGAATGCACGAACAAGCCGAGCGGATTCTTGCGCAGCGCATCGGGTGTGCGGGGTTGCTGCACGGCGACCCCGAGGATCGCCGACCAGCGCGACGTGCCGGCGAGTGCGCCATCCTGGTAGCGGCGCTCGGTCCAGGCGACGCGGAAGCTGTCGGCTGACGCGCGGATCACGCTCGACACATCGACCGCGACCTGCACCTTGCCGACCTGCGCAAATGGATCATTGGACCGGGCATAATCGTTCAGGGCCAGCGCGCCCTTGTCGGTGGTGAAGTCATAGGCGCGCAGCCAGTTCTGCCGCACGATGATCGGATCGTCGGGAATGCCGCGCACCTGCTCGATAAAACGGGCCAGATGAAACGCGATTTGCGGATCGGTCGGCTGATAGGTGGCATCCGCGGGCGCTACCGCCTGCGCCTCGCCAAGCCTGTCGACCTGCACCACCCAGGGCACGATCGTACCGCGCACACCCTGCCAGACAAGTCCTGCGGCAAGGCCGCCCGAAAGGGCGAGCGTACCGAAGAAAGCCAGCCGCCAGTTCTTCGCCTGCACCCGCGCCGAACCGATGCGCTCGTCCCAGACCTGTGCGGCGCGCTGATAGGGGGTCACGGGCTCCAGGCTTTTGCCGTAATGCACGGTTGGTCGTCTGAACATCGCTTCAATCCTTTTCTGAAACATCAACCGAGGTCCCAGCCCCGCCGCCATCACCTGCGCGCAAAGTATGCGCCGCGACGGTCGCGCCGTGGCTCAAGCTCTGGCGGTTTTTCATGTTGGCCGCCCATGCTGGCGGGGCAGAAGGCCCGGAAGCACGACCTTCGGCGGCAGGCGCACCGCCGCTGATCGTCCCGCCCGTATTGGTGACGGCAGATCGCCCGCCTTCCCGAAAATCCTGCTTGAGCGAGGCTGCCGCCTTACGCAGCGGCGATGTCGCTGCGCCTGCGGCGGCCTGCGCAACACCGCCAAGGCCCGAGGCCACACCCCCTGCCCCGCTCTTTCCGGCTGAACCCAGGCTGTAAGCCGCAGACGCCCCGCCGGTGACGCGCGCGCCGGCACTGACAGCGCCAGCGATCGTACTGCCTGCCGCACTTGCAGCAAGCCTTGCCCCCGCAGCGCCGCCGACAAGCGCACCACCTGCGGCAAGTGCGGTTCCAGCAGCGGCGCCTGCGCCAAGCTGCGGGCCGCCAGAGACAATGCCGTTGGCGATGCCGGGGCCGAAGATGCCAAGGCCCAGCATCGAGAGTGCCGCCAGCATGATAGTCATGGCGTCCTCTATAGTCGGCTCAGCGCCGCCAAATCCGGCGGTAAACTGCGCGAACAAGGTCGAACCGATGCCGACGATGACGGCCAGCACCAGCACCTTGATGCCCGATGAGA
Organism: Sphingobium sp.; assembly: GCA_022652485.1. Lineage (GTDB taxonomy): Bacteria > Pseudomonadota > Alphaproteobacteria > Sphingomonadales > Sphingomonadaceae > Sphingobium. The sequence continues at coordinate 21,948 of JALCRK010000044.1, read as the reverse complement.
TGACATTTCCGAGCACCCGCTCGGCCATGAAGGCCGTCTTGCCGAACAGTCCGAACGGGATCAGCACAAAGCCGCAAAGCGTCGAAAGCTTGAACTCGATCAGGGTGATGAAGAGCTGGATCGCCAGCACGAAGAAAGCGATGAGCACGATGAACCATGCCAGCAGCAGCACCGCGATCTGGATGAAATTCTCGAAGAAGCTGACAAAGCCCATCAGATCCGAGATGGAGGTGAGAAGCGGCCGCCCGGCGTCGAGCCCGACCTGGGCCACCTTGCCGGGCTGAAGCAGTTCGGCTGCGGTAAAGCCGGTGCCGCTGGCTTTGAGGCCGAGCCCTGCAAAGCTGTTAAAAACGATGTTCGCCAGCGCGTTCCAGTTGCCGATGATATAGGCGAACACGCCCACGAACAGCGTCTTCTTGACCAGGCGCGCGATGATGTCATCGCCCTCACCCCAGCTCCAGAACAGGGCGGCAAGCGTCACGTCGATGACGATCAGTGTGGTGGCAATAAACGCCACTTCACCGCGCAGCAGCCCGAACCCGCTATCGATATAGCTGGTGAAGACTTCGAGGAAGCGGTCGATGACGCCGGTGCCGCCCATCTCAGCGTCCTCCCGCTGACATTTGATTGGATGGAGTATCCGGAATTGCCGCACCGTCATTACCCAGGGACTCGGCTTCGCCGAAAGGCGGGCTCGCAGATGCGCCGCTTGATGGCGCGGGCATCCGCTCTTTGGGGCGAGCGCCGGGCATTAAAAATCGCCTGCGGTTTTCAGCCCATGCCCGCAGACACGCCGGATCACTTGCCCCCGCCTCGCCTATGCTTGAGCACCGGACCAGTTCGGCGCGCAATAGATCAGCATCCGGCTCGTCGATCATCACCAGCTCGGGCTCGGCACCCGTCTTGGGCGCTTCACGCAACTGGATCGCCGTCATCGTGATCGCAATCGCGACAAAGATAATCGCGCCGATCCTGGCCATGAGCTTGGTGTCCATGAGACAGCCCCTCAATTATGGAACATGCGGGCATTGCCCGGGATATAGCCGGTGCCCGGCGTCAGGAACCGGCGCAGCTGCTCGCGGCCCTGCACCTGTGCCGCCGCGCGCTGCGCCGCATCGAGCGCCTGCGCACGGCCGATTGACGCCATCATCGCGGTCAGATCGGCCAGCTGCTGCGACTGGACGGCAAGAAGCTGATTGCCGGCTTGTGCTGCTTGCAAGGCCCCGGTTGCCGACTGGCTTGCCGTTACCAGGCTGTCCACGGCGCTGCGGGCACCGTCGATATTGCCCACAACGCCCGCCTGCACCTTCAGCGTATCCTCAAACGCACCAACGCTCGTCTTCCAGCGCTCCTGCGCGCCCGTCACCAGTGCCTGGTCGGACACGGTCAGATTGATATTCTTATACTGGGCCGCGAACTGGGTCTGGATCTGCTGGACGTCATAGGCCATCCGCTGAGCTTGGGCGAGGAGCTGCTGGGTCTGGCGGATCTGGGCCTGAAGCGGCGCCAATATCGTCAACGGCAAGGTCGTCAGATTCTTCGCTTCGTTGATCAGCGATGTCGCCTGGTTCTGAATTTGCCGGATCTGATTGTTGATCTGCGTAAGCGTGCGCGCGGCGGTCAGAATGTTCTGCGAATAGTTGCTGGGATCGTAAACGATCCCGCCGAACTGGGCATAGGCGGGTGCCGGGACCAGCACGATTGCGGTCATCGACAGCGCGGCTGCACCAGCTGCAAACGCATCGAGGAGACGGGGAAACTTCATGGCGGCTACTCCTTGGATTGGCCCATTGGGGCTGGGGGAATGGGATCAGGGGGCGGCAACATGTCCGCGGCCCAGTCTAGGCCGCGTGCATGAAGCCAGGCGGCGGCAAAGCCGCCCGCGCCGTGCGCTTCAACGAGTTCGGCGATCCGCAGCTGGTCGGTCTTCGAGGAGGTGGCGGCAAAGGCCAGTGCAACCTCGCCAAGCCCCAGATCGAACAGGCGATTGCCTCGCGCGGACTGACAATAATAATCACGCTTGGGTGTCGCCCGGGCGAGGATCTCGATCTGGCGGTCGTTCAGCCCGAACCGCGTGTAGATCGCACTGATCTGCGGCTCGACCGCCCGGTCATTGGGCAGAAATATCCGGGTCGGACAGCTCTCGATGATTGCAGGCGCAATCCTACTGCTCTCGATGTCGGCGAGCGACTGGGTGGCGAAGATGACGCTGGCGTTCTTCTTACGCAGCGTTTTCAGCCATTCACGCAGCTGCCGGGCAAATGCCGGGCTGTCCAGCACCAGCCAGCCCTCATCGATAATGATGAGGGTGGGACTGCCATCGAGGCGGCCTTCGATGCGGTGAAACAGATAGGCTAGCACCGCTGGTGCCGCCCCGGTCCCCGTCAGCCCTTCGGTCTCGAACGCCTGAAAATTGGTTTCACCCAGCCGTTCCTCCTCTGCATCGAGTAGCTGGCCATAGGGACCACCAACACAATAAGGAGCGAGCGCCTGTTTGAGCGCCTGCGACTGCAGCAGCACGACAAGTCCGGTGAGCGTGCGTTCCGATAGCGGCGCGCTAGCGAGCGAACCCAGGGCCGACCACAGATGATCCTTCACCTGCGGATCGACGGCAATGCCTTCGGAAGCCAGGATCGCCGCGAGCCATTCGGCCGCCCAATTGCGTTCCGCCGCTTCATCGATCCGCGCCAGTGGTTGCAGGAAGACGGTTGCCGCGGCGCCATCATGGAGGCTGCGCCCCAGATCCTGCCAGTCACCGCCACAAGCAATGGCGGCCGCGCGGATACTTCCTCCAAAATCGAACGCGAAGACCTGGGCTTGTTCATAGCGCCGGAACTGCATCGCCATCAGCGCGAGCAGCACCGATTTTCCCGCACCCGTAGGTCCGACGATTGCCATGTGGCCGACATCGCCGACATGGAGCGAAAACCGGAACGGGGTCGAGCCTTCGGTCTTGCCGTAGAGCAAGGGTGGGGCGTCGAAGTGCTCGTCCCGTTCCGGCCCTGCCCACACGGCAGATAGGGGGATCATGTGGGCAAGATTGAGCGTGGAGACCGGCGGCGTCCGGACATTGGCGTAGACCTGCCCCGGCAGACTCCCGAGCCAGGCTTCGATCGCGTTCATGCCTTCGGCAATGCACGTGAAATCGCGGCCCTGGATGACCTTCTCGACCAACCGGAGCTTTTCATCGGCAATGCCGGGATCAGTGTCCCACACCGTGACGGTTGCGGTGACATAGGCCTGGCCAATCATGTCCGAGCCCAGTTCCTGCAGCGCCACATCGGCATCAGCGGCCTTGTTCGAGGCATCGCTGTCGAGCAGCGTCGATGCCTCGTTGGTCATCACTTCCTTGAGGATCGCGGCCACCGATTTGCGCTTGGCGAACCATTGGCGGCGGATTTTGGTCAGCAATTTGGTTGCATCGGTCTTGTCGAGCATGATCGCGCGGGTCGACCAGCGATAGGCAAAGGCAAGCCGGTTCAGCTCGTCGAGCAGCCCGGGAAAGGTGATGCTCGGGAAGCCGATAACCGTGAGGGTGCGAAGATGATGTGCACCGAGCCGGGGTTCGAGACCGCCAATCAGCGGTTCATCGACCAGCAGCGCATCGAGGTGCATCGGGGTTTCTGGAACCCGGACACGCTGGCGCCGGGTCGAGATCGTGCTGTGAAGATAGGTCAGCGTCTGGCTGTCATCAAGCCATGCCACCTCGGGCACAAAGCCTTCAACCAGATGCAACACCCGGTCGCTGCGGTCGGTAAAGCCCTTCAATAATTCGCGGGGGTCAACGCCGTCGTTGCTGCGGCCTTCATAAAGCCAGCTTTCGGCGCGGGCAGCGTCTTCCTGCGGCGGCATCCAGAGCAATGTCAGAAAATAACGGCTCTCGAAATGCGCGCCTTCCTCGGCGAACTGTTCGGCCCGTTCCCGGTCCACCAGCGCGGACACGGGATCGGGAAATGTACTGACCGGATAATCCAGAGCCGGGCGGCGCTGCGCCTCGACGAACAATGCCCAGCCCGATCCCAAGCGCCGCAGCGCATTGTTGAGCCGTGCGGTCGTCGCCACAAGTTCGGCGGGCGTCGCGCTGTCGAGGTCAGGTCCACGGAAACGCGCTGTACGCTGAAAGCTGCCGTCCTTGTTGAGCACTGTTCCGGGCGCAATGAGGGCTGCCCAGGGCAGAAAATCGGCAAGACTTGCGGGCGAGCCGCGATATTCGCGAAGGTTCAGCATGGCAAAAATATCCGTTCGCGCGCCGTCAGGCCCGCAGCAAAATGGGGTAACGAAGGTGGCGGCGAGCAACATCGACGAACTGCGGATCGCGCCGTGCGGCCCAGACGCTAAGCACATGGCCGATGGCCCAGATGACCAGACCCGCGATCCAGAGGCGCAGGCCAAGGCCCACGGCACCCGCCAGCGTCCCGTTCAGAATCGCGAGTGCTCGCGGCGCACCGCCTAGCAGGATGGGTTCGGTCAGCGCGCGGTGAACCGGCGCGTGAAAGCCCGCGACAGGTTCTGTGCTCACGAACATCAGACCAACGCTCCGCCGCCGAAGCTGAAGAAAGTGAGAAAAAACGAGCTGGCCGCAAAGGCAATCGACAGGCCGAACACGATCTGGATCAGACGGCGGAACCCGCCATTGGTATCGCCAAACGCCAGGGTCAGGCCGGTGCCGATGATGATCAGCACGGCCATGATCTTGGCTACCGGACCCTGGACTGAATCGAGGATCGACTGGAGCGGCGCTTCCCACGGCATGGAAGATCCTGCCGCATAAGCGGGCGCGGACATGGCGAGGACAAGGACAGTGGCTGTCGCCAGTGCGAAAGCGCGGCGGGAACGGCGGACAAACAGGTTGTTCATATTTTTTCTCCAGCTGGGGTGAGGGAATAATCGCCATTGGCACTGAGGCCCTGGATGCGGGCCAGTTCAGCAAGGCGGCGGCCGTGGCCGTCGCGCACCAGCACAGCGACAAGATCGATAGTTTCGGCAATCAGCGGGCGCGGCACGGTAACGACCGCTTCCTGGATCAGTTGCTCCATCCGGCGCAGGGCACCCAGCGCACTGCCAGCATGGATCGTGCCGACGCCTCCGGGATGGCCGGTGCCCCAGGCTTTGAGGAGATCGAGGGCTTCAGCGCCCCGCACCTCGCCAATCGGGATGCGGTCGGGGCGCAGGCGTAGCGACGAGCGCACCAGATCGGACAGCGACGCGACCCCGTCCTTGGTCCGCATCGCCACCATATTGGGTGCCGCGCACTGGAGTTCGCGTGTATCCTCGATCAGCACGACCCGGTCGCTCGTTTTGGCAACTTCGGCGAGCAACGCATTGACCAGCGTGGTTTTGCCGGTGCCGGTGCCACCGGCGACAAGGATGTTCTTGCGCTCCGCGACCGCCGTGCGCAGGACTTCGGCGTCATGCCGGTCCATGATCCCGGCGATCACATAGTCATCCAGCGTGAATACGGCGACGGCGGGCTTGCGGATCGCAAAGGTCGGCGCCGCCACCACTGGCGGCAACAGACCTTCGAACCGTTCGCCGGTTTCGGGAAGTTCGGCCGAAACACGCGGACTTGCCCCATGCACCTCGACGCCAACATGATGCGCCACCAGCCGGACGATCCGTTCGCCGTCCTGGGCCGACATATACTCACCCGTATCGGCGATGCCGCTACCGAGCCGATCGACCCAGAGCTTGCCATCGGGATTGAGCATCACCTCGATAACGGCGGGATCTTCGAGCCAGGCACCGATCGATATGCCGAGCGCCGTGCGCAGCATCCGTGCACCGCGCATGCTGGCCTCAAATCTCGCTGTCTGCTGGCTCAAGTGCTGCCCCTGTGAAGGCGGCCAGGCGGGATGCCCGGTTTCAGGGGATGAGTAAAAGAGCCAGAAAATGCCCTTCGGCAACAGCTATGTGCGGGCGTAGTGGCAGCGGCGGCAATGACTTGCGCGCGGCGAATTTCCCTGTGAGCTGAGCGCTATACACTTCCCTTCGGAGCATCAGAGTTGACTGGTAAATGCGCCCTGCCCTTGCGCGACACCGGCTTTTCCGATATTATGACCTTATGTAGTCACAAGGAGCCGATGTGGAGTCGATTCAAATCCGCGATGCCAAGGCAAAATTCTCGGCGCTTGTCGAAGCTGCCGAGCATGGACGCCCTACAACCATCACCCGGCACGGACGTCCCGCCGCTGTGGTGGTTCCCATTGCCGACGCCCGGCGACTCTATCCGGACGACCGCCGGTCCTTTGCCGATTTGTTGCTGGCATTTCCCGGCGGCGTGGAATTTGAACGCGACGGCACGCCCCTTCGCGAGATCGATCTTTGACGTCAGGATTTCTGCTCGACACGTCCGTGGTCTCGGTCCTTGCTCCGGGCAAACCCAGCCCGGATAACGCATTGGCGGCATGGCTGCGCGAGCAAAGCGAGAAACTGTATATATCTGCGATCACGATTGCCGAAATTGAGCAAGGCATCTGCAAGCTGCGCCGCGCTGGCGGACGCGAACGCGCAGATCATCTTGAGAAATGGCTCGATGCCCTGCTCGATGACGGGAGTGAGCGGATATTGCCGCTCGATGCCAGAACGGGAAGGATAGCGGGCGCTCTGTCGGACAAGGCGCTGGCTGCGGGTCGCCATCCCGGTTTCGCCGATGTGGCGATTGCTGCCACGGCGATCGCGCATGACCTCGTGCTGCTAACCTGCAATGGCAAGCATTTTGAGCCGCTCGGCGTGCCGTTCGTCGATCCGATCGAACGCCTGCCATCTGTGTCCTGACCTATTCGTCTGTACCAACTGTGCCCTTCCCCTTGACCGATGCCAGGACATCTTCGGGAATTTCATCAAGCAGGCTCTTGCCGCTGGCGTATCGCCGCCCGAGCGTCTGGACGAAGCCTTCATAACGCTTGCGCCCCTTCACTTGCGCCACAGCCTGATCTTCATCGGGCAGCGGCGGCGTTACCGACAGCCAGAACCGCACGAACAGGGCCAGTGCTTCGGTGGTCAGCCCGGTATTGCGTTCAAGCCGCTGTACCTGCCGCGACAGCCTGTCGAGCCGCCGCGAAAAAGCGGCTTCCAGCCTGTCAGCCCCGTCTGGCGACAAATAGGAAGCGACCGCCGCTTCGACGATGGCCGAGCGCGAGATGCGGCGGCGGATGGCAAGTTCGCCGACCTGTTTGGCAAGCTCTGGCGGAAAATAGACATTGAGGCGCGTGCGCATGGGGGTTTCCCGATCAGAGGTTCATGTCATCGCCGGGATCAAGACTGACCTGGCGCGCAATCCCTGCCTGCATCGTCCGCCGGACCTGCGCCTGCCGGGCGGCATCATCCGCATCGTCCTCGGTAATGTCGAACTCCTGCGCGGGTGGTGGCACGGGATTCGGCTCCTTGACGATCGCAACATGGTCAGGGAGTTCGGGTTCGCGCCGTATGCCGCCATTGGCCGCGTCTTCGATCTGTTTCGTGACCTCGGCAATCGCGCGGGCGTCGGGCCTCACAATTCGTCCGCTCCAGTCGTCCGCGCGCGCAATCGCTGGCTCCGGCTCTGGCGGCGGCATGATCCGCATCTTGAGCCGTGGATCTTCGTAATAGCGCGCCTTGCGTGCCCGCACCGGGAACACGCCCGACATCATCACAATCTCGTCCTGCGGCGGCAATTGCATGACTTCGCCTGGTGTCAGCAAGGGCCGGGCGGTTTCGGAACGCGACACCATCAAATGTCCGAGCCAGGGGGACAGCCGGTGTCCGGCATAGTTTTTCATGGCGCGCAATTCGGTGGCGGTGCCGAGCGCGTCGGATACCCGCTTGGCGGTGCGTTCATCATTGGTCGCAAAGCTCACCCGGACATGGCAATTGTCGAGGATCGAGTTGTTCTGGCCGTAAGCCTTCTCGATCTGGTTCAATGACTGGGCGATCAGGAAGGCCTTGAGGCCATAGCCTGCCATGAAGGCGAGGGCAGACTCAAAGAAGTCCAATCGCCCAAGTGCTGGAAACTCGTCGAGCATCAACAATACGCGGTGGCGTTTGGTCTTGGGTGCGAGTTCTTCGGTCAATCGCCTGCCGATCTGGTTGAGGATCAGGCGGATGAGCGGCTTGGTCCGGCTGATATCGGACGGCGGCACCACCAGATACAGCGTTGCCGGACGCGCGCCATCGACCAGATCGGCGATCCGCCAATGACAGGCGCGCGTGACGGCGGCGACCACCGGATCGCGGTAAAGGCCGAGGAACGACATGGCCGTCGAGAGCACGCCGGAGCGTTCATTGTCGGATTTATTGAGCAACTCGCGCGCAGCCGATGCCACCACCGGATGCGGCCCTGCTTCGCCCAGATGGGCTGTCGCCATCATCGCTGCCAGGGTCTGGCCAATCGTGCGCGAGGGGTCGGACAGAAAAGCCGCTACCCCCGCCAGCGTCTTGTCGGGCTCGGCATAGAGCACATGGAGAATTGCGCCCACCAGCAGCGAATGGCTGGTCTTCTCCCAATGGTTCCGGCGCTCCAGACTTCCTTCGGGATCGACGAGCACATCGGCGACATTCTGGACATCGCGAACTTCCCATTCCCCGCGCCGGACCTCCAGCAAGGGATTATAGGCCGAAGACGCGGAATTGGTCGGATCGAACAGCATCACCCGGCCATGCTGCGCCCGAAAGCCTGCCGTCAGTGTCCAGTTCTCACCCTTGATGTCATGAACGATGGCCGAGCCCGGCCAGGTGAGCAGCGATGGCACGACCAGTCCAACGCCCTTGCCCGAACGGGTTGGCGCAAAACAGAGCACATGTTCCGGGCCATCATGACGCAGGAACAGATTGCCGAGCTTGCCGAGCACCACGCCGCTCTCACCCAGCAGCCCGGCAGCGCGAACCTCGGGCAATTTGGCCCAGCGGGCAGAGCCATAGGTTTCAGCATGCTTGGCTTCGCGGGCACGCCACACCGACATGGCGATGGCGACCACGATCGAGATCAACCCGCCGGATGTGGCAATATAGGCCCCGTGCAGAAAGATGGCGGGCGCATAGGCATCATAGCTGAACCACCACCAGAAAAAGGACGGCGGCGAATAGACAGGTATGTGCCCGAGCATGAACCAGGGCGCGCCAAGGCCGGCCTGATAGCCAAGCGCGGCGGCGGTCCATTGCGTGGCTCCCCAGACAGCGGCCAGTACGATGGCGAACACCGCCAGCACCTGGCCCCATAATATCTTCGTTGCGGACATGGCTGATGTTCCTTTCAGGCTGATAGGAGGATGGAGGAGGATGCGCGGCTCACAGTTCGAGCCCGCGCTGGCGGCCAAGCGTCCAGTCGATGCCGCCGGTTTCGGGCATGACGCCCGACACATGCCGCCCGAGCTGGCGCTCAAGTCCGTTTGACCAGGGTACAAGGCTGAACCCCAGTCCGCCGGTGTCGATCATGGCGAACCGGCCCGAGGCGAGCAACAGACGCTGGCGGATAACGCCGGCGATCTTTTCGCCCGGTCCTGCAGGCTGGTAGGTCGTCCCGTTCTGGCGCGCGATTTTCTGCCCGACACCGTCCAGTTCGCGTTTGGTCAGCATTTTGATCAGGTCTTTGGAGAATACCGTCCGGGCACCGTATCTTGTGGCAAGGCCGTCGCGGACAAGCCGGTCGGTGCGCTGGTCCATCGCTTGCCGGACTTCCGCGCCGAACCCGCCGTTCGCGATTCCTGCGCCGCGCTCGATCAACCGGCGATCAAGCCAGGTAGCACCCGGCGCTTTGATCTGCGCGGCAAGATCAAGATCGGAACGGTTGGCGAGGATCAGTCTGGACGACGCCTCACCTGTCCGGGCAATGGCGCGCAGCTCGACGATACCGCCAATGGCTGGTGCCTGCTCCAGCGCCTCGATCCCGGCGAAGCGAACATGATGCGCCCGGCCATCGGTGCCATCGATCACGGCATAGACCGACCCGGTCAGCTCATCATGCAATCCCTTGTCGACCAGACGCCCGGCAATGGGCTGTTCGGGGATGCCGGTATTGATAACAAAGTCGGTAAGCGGCCGCTCCTGTCCACCCGCAGCAAAGGCCAGTCCCATAGTGCGAATGATGTCGCCGCGCGTACCCAGCTCGCGCAGGCGGCTATCTGCTCCCTCGGTCACGGCCCAGTGACCCAGCGCGCCCTCGGATGCCAGCCCCATGGTTTCAAGATACTGCAAACGCCCGACCATCAACCGGCGGATGAGCGGATCGTCTGGCCCTGGCCTCGTCACTGACAGGTCGATGACGCCCAGTTCATCAGCGGCGATTTTGATCTCGGTGTCGAGCCGGGTCCAGCGTTCGGCCGAGATGTCACGGTCAAGCGCGCGGACGATCTCATGCTCTGGCTTTGGCCCCAGTTCGACCGATGCCAGTTCCTCGGCGCGCGAACGCAGGCCGTGGCTGATATAATCGCGCGCCATGACGAGATCCCGGCCCTCAGCATCGACCCCGCGCACCAGCATATGGATATGGGGATTGTCAGTGTTCCAGTGATCGACCGCGACCCAGTCGAGCTTTGTGCCAAGATCGACCTCCATCTGGCGGGCAAGGTCGCGGGTAAAGCTGTGCAGGTCGGTCAGTTCGGCCGCGTCTTCAGGCGAGACAATGATCCGGAAATGATGCCGGTCATCTTTGCACCGTTCGGCAAACCCGCGTGCATCGGCACGGTCAGTCTCCGCATCGAACATCCGGGTGGGCGAGCCATCACGAGTTACGCCTTCGCGATTGAGATAGGCAATATGGGCGGAAAGCGGTGCCATCGGTCGCCTTCCCCCGCGCTGACGAACGGGGAGCGCCTTGACGATGACGCGTCTGTTGCTGCCGAACAGGCGGCTGCGGGCAAAGGCGGTGCGGCCCCGCCCGAACGATGACTGGCCCCGGCCAGCAGGAGATGCCCAGCCATGGCTCCGCCCCGCACCACTCTTACTGGCAACAGCGAGGATCTGCGCCACAAAGCTGCGCAGATTGCGGGCGTGAGCGGGGTTACGCCTGCCCTTCCCCGGACGGACGCGGAATTCCTGATCCTCGCTCATGATCGGCCCACTTTCCGGCCAAATTTGCCTTTGGTGCCATTAAAAGCATTGAAAATACTTGCATTTACCTTCCGCGCGGCACGCGCGTCGACCAACGCACCCGCGCCAAAAGGCTGAAAACAGGATGTTTTCGGGCAATTGGGGGTGCGGCTTGTATCTTGCCCTCCCCATTGCTTTCCCCCTTGGCGTCCCTTCTGCGTCCTTCTCCCTGCCTTCCACAGCATATCCAGGTCTTCGATAGCCGAGGAGATCATGGCACTTGTTCGGCGACCGACCGGCGGACAAACAGGCTGTTGCCTTGCAGACGATCGGGTCGCGACGGTGCTGATTGAGCGTCGGCTGAAACGCCACCCGGCGACCTTCTGACGGACGCGTAGGAGACAGCAGGCCGGTCTGTTTGTTTATCGCGATCCGACGGGTCTAACTCGGAATTACCGCTGACCATATTGCGAACGAATAGCGCAGCCTGCATCCATGCGCGGCGGTCTGGCAGCAATGTGGGCGATGTAGTCTGCGCACGCGCATTGCTGGTGGCCGTGCCTATCGCCGGCGCAATCCGTGCCACATAGCGCGTGGTCTCCAGCGGCAGGCCACGCGCGCCAGCAGCATAAGCTTCGTAACGACCTGGCCCGGCATTGTAGGCAGCCAGCATCGCTGTGACGCTGCCATAGCGGTCGTACATTTCACGCAAGTAGGACGCACCTGCCAGCACATTGTCGCGGGCATCGAAAGGGTCGTCACCAAGGCCATGGCGCGCGCGAAGGCGTGTCCATGTCGCGGGCATGATCTGCATTAGACCCTGCGCTCCCGCCGACGATACTGTGTGGGTCTGGCCAGCACTTTCGACACGCATCACCGCCCAGATCCAGCCCTCGGGAATGCCGAAGCGATGCGCGGCTTCGGCAACGATGGTCGCCAGTGGCTGAGAGGCGCTATTGCTCGCCGCTTGTACTGGGATGGCAGGCATGGACCTCGCAAAGGCCGTACCCGGCAGCATGGCCAATGTCGTGGCAACCGCAAGATGGATAGGGGCCGGAAGGGAAAGGAAGCGCATGATCAGCCCCGTTCGTCCCGGCGCTGCAGACGGTTCCACAGCAGGTGATGAAGGCCGTCTTTGCTGTTCGACTGGAACAGATTTGCGTGGATCGGCTGCGGCAGCGACGGACAATCTATCTGCAACGAAATATAGGCTCCGGCCTTCTCACCGATGCGATTCCAGCCCGCACCGATCTCAAGTCCGGTATCATGGGTCCCGAGATAGACGCGCCAGTCGGGCGCGTTTTCAGCGTCACCTGTCTCGGCCGGAACAATGCTGACCGCCGCGTCGATGACAAGCGTATGGATACGCCCCACAAAGTCGCGGGAGGTGCGCTCGAAACTGCCGATCTGGGTCATGGTTTATCCTTGTCGATTACCGTGCATGATGATGGTTTGGGGCCGAAGCCGCGCCAGACAAGCGAGCCACCCGGCGTATCGCGCGTGAGCAGCGGCACGGCTTTGCCAAGCAATGTTTCGGCAGGCAGCGGCCCAAAATACCGGCCATCAAGGCTGTCGGGGACATCAGCATTCATCAGGAACATCTCGCCCGGCCGCAGTGTCCGGCACCCTGCCCAGACAGGAAGCATCCGACCGCGGCTGTCGAGGTGGCGCGCCTCGCCAACCATCCGCTTGTCGATGGTGATGGCGGTGCCGGTGCGGCACACCGTCTGTCCGGCTTTTGCCGCCACATGTTTAAGCAGCGGCACATCTTTTGGCAGATAGCCGCGCGATGCGAGCCAATCGGCGAGCCCGGCTGGCGGCATCACCGCGACCAGTGTTGCGCGCGGCGGGTCGCCGGTAGGGCGCAACCTGTACAGGCCGATCGGCGCGCTGGCGCTGGCGTTCCAGATCAGCAAGTCCGAGCGCGGGAAGATCGCTGCAAAGACGATCAGATCGACCGCGATTGCCATCGCGCAGACATAACCACGCCGCATCACGCGGGCACCTTGGCGCGCAGCAGCCATGCGCGATGGCGCGCCAGCGTGTAGGCGCGTGGGCGATAACCCGCCGTCAGCCGGTTGTGAACATGACGCCAGTGGTCGGGTGCAGCGTCGCACGGATCGATGCCGAGCGCCTCCACCGCGTCGATCGCGCGCAGAGCCTGTTCGACCTTCGGCCACCCATGGATGCTGAGCAAAATCTCGCCGCCCGGGGATACAAAGGGCAGCGTCGTATAGGCCTCTCCCGGACTGACAGCCCGAACAATCTCGATCTGTGACGAGATGGTGCCGTGCGCGTTTGCCGCCCAGCGCACGAACGCGAATATGATGCCGGGACGAAAGCTCGCGATGCGCGTCCGCCTGCTGACGATGCGGTCATGGGCGATCCGCCCGAAGCGGATCCAGTGCTCGAACTGCTTGGCAATCCAGGTCAGTTCGACATGCGTGAGATCATCGCGCGGCTGCGGCTCAGACGGTGATGGAACACGAAAATTGGCGAAAATGGACGCCTTGCTGGCCATCTCTTCTTTCCTTCCGGCTGAATGGGTGCGGATGTTGACGCGGAGGCATGCACCGCCGCGACTGACGGCTTGGATCGCCGACATCGTCCGCAGCGAGAAACCGCCCGCGGTCGCAGAACGAGCGGATTGCCGTGGCCAGGACGCAGGCAAGTTCGCGCATGTCGCCAATCGGATTGGAGGCAGGTCGTTATGCTGGTCTCTGAAAAAGGGGGGACCAGTCTCCACATCGCGGAAAAACGACAACCGAAAATCATCCACAGTGCTGCGGTGCGTTAGCAAGAGTCCGAAGGACTCTATGTTAGGATCGTTAGAAGGGTTCTGATTTGCCGCAGAAATCCAGCGAGTCGCGAGCCTGCCCGGTTCCTGATAGTCCGAACTATCGGTTCCTGATCGTCCGAGCGGCGCGGTTCCTGATAGTCCGAACCCACGCATCACTTATCCCCAGCCCTGAGACCGACGCGGCGCATTGCAACATCGAAGGGATCGACCGGAATTGGCGTGAATTGGAGCCGCTCCCGGCCAAGCGCGAATTCGAGCGCAAGGACGTAGCCGGGGAGCGACTGGCGGGCGACGATGCCGCGTATCTCGAATGCGAAGCGTTTGACCGGCGAGAGCGCTCCCGATTTAAGATAAAGATGGGCGATGTCGAAACTCCACCCACCCTTTTGCCGACCGCCATGCTTGCGCACGATCCGATAGAGCCAGCGTTCCAGCCCGCCCGTCAGTGAGAAATAGGCGCGGTCGATGGTGAGGACGAGCATCTGCTCCATCACGCTGGCGTAGAACCAGTCAGGCAAGACCATTTCGATTCCGAGCGGGCGGCCGCGGTCATCGAGCCGCTCTTTCCATTCGTTGATCCATGAGAAACGATGCCGCCGCCGCTGATCGGGCTGGCGGATCGACGTCGCAATGGTCGTCGATTGCAGCCGATCGAGCGCGGCCTTCAGCCGATCATAGCTGGCTTTGCCGGTGCCGCGTTCGGTGAACGCCAGTATTTCGTGCGGGGTGGCAGCAATCAGCCGCGAGGTCGCAAGGCCCGCATCGCGGGCTTCGACGAGCTGGCTTGCCGCCCAGATCAGAACATCAGCGTCCCAGATCGTCGCCATTCCATGTTCGAGGGTCGCTTCGACCACGATCCAGGTCTCACCCATGCGAAAATCGATCGGGCGCACCCGCTTCGATTTGGCCAGACTGAAAAACGGCCAGGCCATCAGATCCTGCGTATCGCGCGGCGCAATATCGCCTGGAATCGCGTAGAACAGCTCCATCTGCGAGCCCGCTGGCACGGCCGTAGTCTTATGATGACCCCTGGCTTTCATCGGGGCTGCGCCTCCAGTGCCGATGGAGCGCGGCGCGGCATCAGATCATCCTGGCCCGGATCGGAAGTCGAATATCGGGTTCCGCGATCCGCCCAGACACGCAGGTCTTCGACCGCGTAAACGACCCTGCCACCAAGCTTCCGGTAAGCCGGGCCCGTCCCGAAATAGCGATGCTTTTCGAGTGTCCGACCCGACAGGCTGAGAAAGCGCGCCGCCTCGGGCGTGCGCAAAAAGCGCGGCGGAAGATTGGACGGCGGACTGGACATTTTATTGCTCCTGCAAGCGGCGGCGGCAGGAGACGTATTTGGCGAAGGAAGCCCGGCGGGGTGGAGTATGAAGATTTGCTTGGCGCGCAAACGACCACCCGTCAGCGGTCCTCGGTCGCTATTGCGCCACTCAGGTGTCAGCGAATGGCGAGCAACTTGCGGTAGCCGCCATTGGTCATGGCGGTGGCGGCGCGCACGAGCCGGATCACATAGGACCGCGCTCGCGAATTCTTCCACTCGGTGGCGGGCAATTGCGCTGCGTCATTTTCGCCAAGCGCGGCGGCAATATCGCGGTAGCTGGCGCCCGCTTCGCGCATATCGAAGGCTCGTAGCATCAGGTCAAAGCGATTGCGGCGATAGGAGGTCAGCAGCCAGCCTCGCGGTTGCGCGCCAGACCGACCGCCGAGCAGCCGACGATGAAACCGCATCAGGCTCGCCACCCGCATGTGGAAATCCCGATCAAGCGGGATCACCGCCGCCATTGCCCTGCCTGGCGTATCGTCGCGCAACCAAAGCCGGTGCTCGCCATCGGGATCGGCGATCACGACATGACGTCCGCCTCTGCCGGAAACCTCGGTTATGGGCGGACCGATGGCGTCCAGATCGATGGCTGACGCATCGGAAAATCCTTCCGGTGCGGCGTCAAGGATGACGGTGATCGGAACAAGTTCCGGCTGCCAGCACTGGGGGGCGGCAATCTCCACCGATGCGCCAGCGTCCATGCATCCCCATTGCCGGGCAAATGCCGCCTGCGCAGGTTCTTCATCCATCGTTCCGTCGGCAATGCCGCGCACCATCTGCGCCTGCTCGGCACGAAACCGGCTGTTGCGCCGCAGGAACTCTGCTGCATATTCAGGACGCCCCGGCGAATCGCCGGATGCTCGCGCGCGCCATCCTTGAGGCGATGATAGAGTCATCTTCCACGCCGCTCCTGACAAGAAAAGCGTTACGACTCAGATGATTTGGCGAGGCTGTCCGGCGTGGATAGAGCTAAGTGTGCATCACATGATGCTGATGCGACATCGCCAGATGACTGTAATGATGGAGATTAGCTGGAACATTGACCAGCGTGATTTCAGTTTTTTGCTTAGTTCAGGCGCGGTCCCAGCAGATAGCCATAGCCGATTTCGGTCATCCAGCGTGCACGAGCGAGATGTGTGTCGTGCACTGATTTAGCCCATTCTGGATCTTTTTCCGGGTCGATTTCGAAGATGATGCTGACCACTTCGCGCCAGCACGCGCCTTCTTCGGCAGCATCAAGCAGGCGGAGATAGTCCGACAGATGCGCCTCATCATAAGTCGTCAGATGCGACTTGTCGGGGGGGCAGTCCTGAAATTTCCTGTCGGCCATCATCGTATCGCTTCCCGGTCGGTTGCTTCTCCTGAACACTTTGCCTCCGGCACGCGGCCCGATGCCCGCACGACGCAGGCCCGCATTATGCGCGCATTTATGTTAAAAAAGGATGCGTCTGCGGTTCGCCCCCGCAAGCACATGCCCCAAACCACCGATCGGGGAGTTGGAAAACCGCGTTTAGTCGGTCCTGCAACCTTTAGCACCGAGGCGCCTGGACATACGCCACAGGCTCCCCGACGACATGGTCAAGGATGGCGGTGCCATCACGGCTGGCACCAATCCGCTAAACGTAGGGTTTCCACACCCCAAGGCCGCCGCGTAGCGGCCTGCGTGGGGCTATAGGACAGTGAACGGCAATCCGCCACTATAGTCTGTGCATATGCCAGACACGCAAAAACCCCGCCCGGAAGATGTCCGGGCGGGGCCTTGACGGGGTTGGCTCAGTCGCCGTTGCGGGCGCTGGGGCGCGACCAGATCAGATTGAAGCTCTCGCCGTCTTCGTCGTCGAAGAGGTTGGCGTAGATCGGAGCCGTGAAGCTGGGATCGTCGAGCTTGACCGCCAGATAGTCGCGGCCTTCGGCGGAGCGCTTGGTCCACGCGGCACCGATTTCGGCGCGGCCGACATAGACCCGGTGGCTGGGTGCATTCTCGTTCGAGCGATTGTCTTCCGCGGTGATGCGAACGCCCTTGGCCTGGACCGAGAGGGTGACGATTTCGCCCTGGAACCCGGTGGCTGATTTCTTGAACGTGCCGATATTTGCCATGATGATAACTCCTTGGTTTGTCTCGGGACCGCGCTCATCGCGGCCTCGATGGCGCGTGACAGGCCGGGAGCGTTCACCGCTGCAGCTTTAGCCCGAAGCAAAGCGGAGGACGGCACGAAGGGGCTTTCTTGTCTCGCGAGGAATGGCCGCAGGCCAGGGGAAGAAAGTTCCGGCACGCCGTTGCGGCAAGGGGAACGAGGCGAAGCCGTCTCTCGGCCAGATCAGCCAATCGATGAGGCCGCTTGAGTGTGTCCCAGACATATCCAGACGATGTTGGAAACTGCACATTCAGGCCATCAACGGGCAGCCTTCAAGGGTGATTCAGGGTAATCGAGTGCCGCACGGTCTGGTCGGCGGTCACATTGGATTCCCCGGAAGGACGCCGAACATATGCGCCCAGCCACCGGGTATATGTTGGTCGCTGTGTGACATGTCATGCCGTGGCCCCGCCTCCCTGCCGGGCGTGAGCATCAAGGTCATGGCCTGCGCTTTCCCAGTGGCGGCTCCGTTCGTCTGCCCACCTCGATGACGCAGGCGGTAGCCTTTCATTCGCACAGGGTGCCTCCATGCCTGTGCAACCAAACACAAGCCAGTTCTACCAAGGCCCGCCCGGACATGTTCCGGACGGGGAGATCAGGTGGCAGCTCGCACTGCTGCCGTGCGTATCCAGGCCGCCCCGCCAACGACCACGGCCCCGATACTGGCAAAAACCTGCCGCCATGCCTCGGTCGGAACAGCAATTGCGGCGATGCCGTGCACGGCATGATACCCGGCAAATGCGGCGGGCAGCGCAAAGGCAAAAGCGATGCCGGCGCGGATAATTGGCGAACGGACGGTAGCGAACAGGATTTGGGCTATGATGAGTGTGGCGGCGCCAGCGGCAACGCCAACCGCCCCGGCGACGATGAAGCCAGCGCCGGTCGCGTGCGCCCATGTTCCCGCCATGACCGCAGCAAACAAGGGCAGCGCATAGACAGCGAGCGTAAACAGCAGCCAGCACAGAAAGGCCGTGATGGTGATCGCAAAAATAATGGCAAGAAACATAGCAGCCTCCATGACGAACGGATCGTCGGAAGCGCTCTCCACCACCACCTCAGCGCAATATGCAGGGGCAGTGTAACAGAATTGGATATCGTGCGGAATCCGGTTTCGAGCATCCGGGCAGTCAATCGGACGAATGGAGCGCGTTATCGCTCCCAGGGATTATATTCGCGGATGATGCTGTCACTATCACCGTCATATTCGGCGCTGGGCATGACACCGAAGATCTGATCGCCGATCTGGAAGACGATGATGCAAACCTTGAGGGTGCAGGCGAGGCTCCATGCATGACGCTGTGCGATGGTGAGGGACATGGTTTGAAGCTCCTGCCGTGGGAGCGGAGACCATCCCCGCTCGACAGGTGCCCGAAGCGTCGGGACAAGGGCTGCAATCACCGAGCAGGCGAAGCCGCGAGGCCGCACGCGAAGCGTAGCGGACCCTTTACGGGTTGATGGCGACAAGCCCTTGATCTGACCAAGGATAGCAACTCAAAGGAGGGGATGGTCTCTGCGCCTGCGGAACGGACGGCTGCTGTCACTTTCGCGCATCGATCGAGAGCATATCACGCCACCTGATCGGTTCATTGACAAACTCCATATATGGAGATATATGTCTTGATATGGATAATTATGGCGCAGCAGTTCAGGTAAGCCACGAACCCGTCGCCTCGGAGCGGCGGCACGATCCCGATGTCCGGCGGCGGATGTCGGGGCCTGCCATGCGGACGTTTCTGAACATCGCGCAGGCCTGGAAGCTCACCGTTGACGAACAGCGCGGACTTCTCGGCTGGCCTGCGACATCGACCTTTCACAAATATAAGGCGGGCGATGTTGGATTGCTCACCTATGACATGCTGACGCGGATTTCGCTGGTGATCGGCATCTACAAGGCGCTTCACATCCTTTACGGCGATGAGCTTGCTGATCGGTGGGTGAAGCTTCCCAACAGCAACCCGCAGTTCGCGGGCCGCCCCGCTCTCAATTTCATGGTCGATACCGGTATTGACGGACTTTATCGCGCACGCCGTTTGCTCGACGGACGGCGGGGCGGCTGGAATTGATACCGCCGATTACGCGTCTGACGCGAAAAGATACGCACCGGCTGATCCCAAGCCGATTTCCGCCAACCGGCATCCTTGATGTCGTCGCCCTGCCCGAAGATCTGGAACTGATCTTTGAGCTGGAAGGCTGGAGCAATGACCGGATTGCTGCCGAACTTGGCATCATCCAGATGCTGCCTGCCAGCGAATGGGTGATCGGTCGTCCTCATGCGACCGCAATCATGGCGGCCTATTGTCACCCAAACTCGGAAGGTGGCCGGTTCAACGATGGCGAGCTTGGTGCCTGGTATGCTGCGTTCGATCTCGATACGGCGGTTGCCGAAACCTCCTATCACCGCGCCCAGGAACTGGCCGAGATCGGCGTGTTCGACGCTACCCTTCAGATGCGACAATATCTGGCGGACTTTGACGCCGACTTCCATGATGTTCGCGATGATGCGCCCAAAACAGCGCCATTCTATGATCCCGGCAGCTGGGCCGCGTCACAAGAATTGGGTCTTCGCCTCCGGGCAGCTGGAAGCAATGGCATCGCCTATCGCAGCGTCCGCAAACTAGGGGGAGAGTGCGTCGCGTGCTACCGTCCGCCGCTTGTCATCAATGTACGGCCCGCCGGGCATTTTGAATTTTCCTGGAGTGGCTCGCCGACACCAACGGTGAAAGAACTGGCGACGTAAATGAAAGCAAGGGCTGAAATCATCTCGGGGTTAGAGTGCGGTGCTTGGATCACTCGGGTAGCATCGCCATCTTTGCGGTCTGCAGCATGACGCCGTTCCTCAAGAACGACCTCGCCGCGAGAGGCTACGTCCTCCTTCCGGCGCATGCACCAAAAATGGATACAATCACAATTGCCACAGAGATTGGAGAGGCGATCACGCCTTGGGAGAGAGGTCTCATCCAGACGCTAGTTCCTCGCGCCAGTGCAACGCCCAATACATATAGTGGCACCTACGGTCTCGGCAGTTTTCCGTTTCATACCGATCTCGCCCATTGGCGGCAGCCACCACGCTTTCTTCTACTCCGTTGCATAACAGGTTACGTAGACGTTCAGACACTCCTTATTGACGGGCATGCACTCGCCGAGAGTGTGACCACCAACCTTCTTGGGCGCGCCGTCGTCAAACCACGCCGCCCTCAGTCAGGGGCAATCTCCCTGTTCCGTCTGTGGGAAGCGATCGACAATGACAACTATCGGCTGCGCTGGGATGGGATGTTCCTCAAGCCGGCGAGCAAGGTTGCCGAGATCGCCGATCATTGCATTCGAACTTACCTTGCCGATGCCCAGCCGGTTTCGATCGCACTCACCCGGCCGGGCGACACGCTTCTGATCGACAATTGGCGCATGTTACATGCGCGTTCACCCATTGCACTCGGCCAAGAAAACCGAAAAATAGAACGAATTTATCTGGAGAGATTGCATTGAAAAAGACAATCACGCCCGCAGCAACACCGGCAGCCTGGGATCCAGACGCGCTATATGCCAAAGCTGCCCGCTATATCCAACAGGCCGTCGGTCTTGACAGTGACAGCTGGGATTATGCGCTGTGGTCGAGTCTTTCGCTAGAATTTCTGGCGCGTGCTGCGTTAGCCAATGTAAGCCCGGCCTTGCTTTCAGAAAATGACAAGAGCTGGTCGAGCCTTTATAGTTCTCTTGGCTTTACGCCGATCGAGGAGAAGTTCTCACCCAAATCCATTGCGATCAGTGAGGTATTGAAGCGCCTGACAGTGATTCTACCAGATTTCGCCAAGGAGCACGAGAGCTTTGGTATCCAGCACACTGGACGACGGAATGCAGAACTGCATTCGGGCGAGGCCGCTTTTGAGGGGATCAAAGGCTCCTCTTGGCAGCCCCGCTTCTATCAGACCTGTGCCGTAATACTGGCCTCGATGGACATGACACTGGAGGAATTCGTCGGATCGGAAGAAGCAGCGGTTGCCAGCGAAATGATCGCGGCAGCGGCGGATGAAAGCGCAAAGGCCGTCAAAGGGGATATCGAGGCCCACAAGAAGGTCTGGCTTGGCAAGACAGAAGGCGACCGCTCTACCCTTACAGCCCAATCGTTAGTTTGGGCTCAACGTCAGACAGGCCATCGCGTCGAATGCCCAGCATGCGGCTCGCAAGCGCTAGTCACTGGTACGCCGGTTGCCGCTCCTGTGCGAAAACTCGAGGATGACCAGATTACCGAAAAACAGGAATATTTGCCCAACCAGTTCGAGTGCATTGCCTGCTCTCTAAAAATCGCAGGCCTGTCACGCCTTGCGGTGGCCGGGCTCGCTGATCGCTATACGAAGACGCAGACCTATGATCCCGCAGAATACTACGCTCCCACGGATGATTATGCCGGCTACGAGGATGATAACAACGAACGATAACAGAAATGCCTTTCCGCAACGTAGATGAAATGCTGCAACCGGATCCGCGCTATAAGGATTTGGTGGTCGTTCGTGACGGCGTAGCACGCGCCCTGACCATGGCAGACCACCACTCCTCGGTTGCTGAAATCGACCTTACCAGGGACGTGCCGGTGGATGTCCGCGCCGCCTTTGATCGCGCGCGTAATATCCTGCTCTACGCTTGGTTCGATTATGATCTGCTGGTGGTGGGCGAGAGCCAGGCATTCGCAG
>JALCRK010000043.1 GCA_022652485.1 Sphingobium sp. | reverse complement strand
TTCCAGGAGGGCGCAGCTGGCCGCGAGGAGCCCTATGAGACCGTCGTCATCGATGTGGATGACGAATATTCCGGCACCGTGATCGACAAGATGGCGCTGCGCAAGGCCGAGATGACCGACATGCGTCCCTCCGGCGGCGGCAAGACGCGCATCACCTTCTCCGCGCCGTCACGCGGCCTGATCGGCTATCATGGCGAGTTCCTATCCGACACGCGCGGCACCGGCATCATGAACCGGCTGTTCGAGAAATATGGCCCCTATAAGGGCGCGATCGAGGGCCGCCCCAACGGCGTCCTCATCTCCAACGGATCGGGCGAGGCGGTGGGCTATGCGTTGAACGCGCTGGAAGATCGCGGCGTGCTGTTCGTTTCGCCCGGCGAGCCGATCTACGAGGGCATGGTGATCGGCGAAAACGCCAAGCCGGAAGACCTTGAGGTCAACCCGATGAAGTCGAAGCAGCTCACCAACTTCCGCGCCAGTGGCAAGGACGACGCGATCCGCCTCACTCCGCCGCGCCG
This sequence comes from Sphingobium sp., assembly GCA_022652485.1. Classification (GTDB taxonomy): domain Bacteria; phylum Pseudomonadota; class Alphaproteobacteria; order Sphingomonadales; family Sphingomonadaceae; genus Sphingobium. The sequence continues at coordinate 28,316 of JALCRK010000043.1, read as the reverse complement.
CATGACGCTGGAACAGGCGATCGCCTATATCGACGAGGACGAGATGGTGGAGGTGACGCCCAAGTCCATCCGCCTGCGCAAGCGCCACCTCGATCCGCATGAGCGCAAGAAGGCCAAGCGGGTGGCCGAGGCGGCGTAACAGCCGCCCCGGAGTTCGCGTCAATCCGCTGCGAGCTGGCGCCCGTTCAAAGGCTGCACCGGGCGGGCATTGTGGCCTACGATGGCGTGGATAGCCTCGATCTGCGCCTTGCTCGCGGCCACGGGCTTGAGTGCCACGTGCCAGGTCACGCCTTCGCTGCACGGCGGCGTCGTGAGGGAGCCTGTGTAGCGATAGACGTGCAGGTCCGGGGGTAAAAGCGCGGCGGGATTGAATGTCACACCTGCCACATCCTGCGCCGGAGCGCTGGTCTTGGGTGCGTGTTCGATCAGTTTCGCCAGTTCCGGATTTTCCGCGCCTTCCACAAACATGATGCCGAGAACGGCAAGATGCCCTTCGGCATCCTTGTGCACGAAATGCGCGACCATCGGATAATGCTTGCCGTTAAACGCTTCCTCCGAGGGCGTATGGAAATGCACCTGCGCCAAGGGGTAGCTGTGGCCACCACTGGTGAGCGTGGATCCGGGGGCGAAATTCGCCTGCACAGTATGGCCGTTATGTAGCAGGGTCAGCGGCCCGGCATGATAATCGGTCGCGATGGCGACGGCGTGCTTCGGTTCGAAAGACCCGTGGTCGATGGGCGACTGGGTGTGGCCGGTGCGGCAGGCGGCGAACTCGGGCGAGAGCGCCCCCCAGTGCTCCGGTCCTTCCGGCCCCTCATAGCTCCAGTGCGGGGCGTGGGATGCGGCGGCGGCCATCGTGAGGGTCAGCGCCGAGGCCAAGGTGACGATAATCTGCATGAGTTTCTCCCTGCTGAGGAAAGCTGTTTTCCTATTGTAGGATGGCGCGCGGCGTTTGGGTCGGCGGCATGTGGCGGGCGGGCGCTCTCCTTTTTGGGACGCGGCCTATATGCACTCGGCCTGTTCTGTTACGGCGGTGACATGACCGGAACCGATCTGTTGTTCGTCTACGGCACGCTGAGGCGTGGATGCGGCTCTGTGGAGGCGCAGCGGCTCCATGCGCAGGCGACATGGCTCGGGCAGGGGCGGGTGCGCGGCCGATTGTACCGCGTGGACTGGTATCCCGCGCTGGTAGCCTGTCGCTCCGGGGGCGATGAAGTGACGGGGGATATTTATCGCCTGAATGACCCGGACGCGGCATTCGTCTGGCTCGACCATTATGAGGAGTGCGGGCCGGGCTTTGCGGCGCCGCAGGAATATCAGCGGGTGATCGCGCAGGTGGAATCCGGCTCCCGCGTGGCGCAGGAGCGGGCGTGGGTCTATCTCTATCGGCGCTCCGTGGCTGGCTTGCCTCGCATTGCGAGCGGGGACTGGCTTCTTCCCTGAACATTGTCTGGCGTGGTCGAGGCGAGGGCAGGTCTTTCTGCAAAGTTTTGCCATGACGCTGTCATCAGCGGCTTGCCAGCGCGCCACCTAGCCGCTAGACGCGCCCTTCCAGTGCGATTGGATGATCGCCTGATTCACGCTCCGCGCCCGCGCGAAGCGATCGGGCAATGCGGAGCGGTGGCCGAGTGGTCGAAGGCGCTCGCCTGGAAAGTGAGTATACGTCAAAAGCGTATCGAGGGTTCGAATCCCTCCCGCTCCGCCAGCCAGTCCCTCCACTCGTCTCATCCAGGTGATACCATGTCGCCAAATGGCGCGGAACGGCGCCGTTTGGTGCCTTCAAACGGTGTTGCAGACCCGCCTGAAGCCCCTAGTTCGTGCGCCTTTGCGGCCTTTCTGGGCGGCGCGTCTCTGCGCGTCTGCGGCCATACACAGTTTGGCCTGTTACGCCGCTCATCTGTTATTGCATTTTTTCGTGATAAAAGCGGGCCGGATCGGGTTTCCGGATTGGAAAATATGGCGGATTTTCATGCATTTGCGTTACGTCGCGGGAAATCGTGCCACCTTCAGAACAGGTGACGATAACAGGCAGATGACAGGGTTATAACAGGTGGGATGCAGCGCTAAACAGGACCTGTTCCGACCTGTTAAAGGCCAAATTGATGAAGCTGTGCATCCCATGCGCAAACTGGCGGATTTGCGAGCAAATCGGCGAGACGCATTGTATTGGGCTGGCACCCGGTCAATATCGCTTTCTGGATATCGGGAGCGAGAAAGGCAAGCATGGTGAGGCGGCGCACATAGGGATCACTGATGCCTTTTGCGTTCATCATATCGCCATGGCCCTTGCGCAATGAAATGCCGTGCTTCGCAAGCTCGGCATGAGCACGTTTGAGGGCTGCGATCAGCGCGCGGTCTTGTCTGGGCCGGGTCGGATGCTGCCCGGCGGGAGTGACCAGCATCGTACGTCCGCCACGAAGTTTCAGCCTGCCCTTGATCGTGATGACGGCAAGGCCATCGTCGCCGACCTGAGCGATGTCGGATGGACCGAGGTGCTGCCGCCATCCATTGTGCACTGGCAGGCGGAGATGCAGCAGCACGGCTTCGGCATGGATGTCGACATGATGGATGAGCGGAAGCGCCCCCTCCCATTGCAGCGCAGGCAGAACCATCAGATCCCGGAGCTTGCCGATCACCAGATCTTCGATCACCGGTGCGGGCACGCGGCGGATGGAGTTGCTGTCACGGGGCTGCTGTCCTGTCTGCAATCCGGGCTGGATGTAGTAGCGGTAGAGCCTGCCACGTCTGTTGCGGCCATGGACCGGAGTCAGCCTGTTGCCCTTGTCATCATACAGTAATCCCATCAGCGGAGAGGGATCATCATCCTGCTGCTGCACACGCTTGCCCTTGCGATGGCTGTTGGTATCAAGCAGCTGCTGGACGCGCTCGAATGTTTCCGCATCAATAATCGCTTCGTGAAGGCCGGGATAGAGGGTTCCCTTGTGATTTATCTCTCCCCGATAGATGCGGTTACGCAGCATGATGAAGAGCGGTCCCCTGCCGAAGGGAACGCCGCCTGTGACCTTGCCTGATGGACTGGTACGTAGCCGTCCCATCGACGTGGTAGTATTGAAGGCCTGCGTCACCGAGACGAACGATACCCCTTTAGCATCGAAGGCCTCGACGATACGGGCGAAGTCCGCCAGCGAGCGCGTCAGCCGGTCGACCTTGTAGACCACTACAATGTCGATCTTGCCTGTACCAATATCGGCAAGCAGCCTCTGGAGCGCCGGGCGCTCCATGGTGCCGCCCGATATCCCGCCATCATCGTAATAAGCCGGGTTCAGTATCCATCCTTCGCTCTTCTGCGAGACGATATAGGCGGCACAGGCTTCACGTTGTGCATCGAGACTGTTGAAGCTCTGTTCCAGCCCTTCGTCCGAGCTCTTTCTCGTATAGATGGCACAGCGCAGTTTTGTCATGATCGAAGGCCAAAGAAGCGTGGACCGCTCCAGTTCGATCCAGTGATATGGCGGGCGATCTGCGACAGGCTCTTCCAGACCTTGCCATCATGGATGTAGCCTTCTTCCACCACCTCGACTTCATGGCGCACGCCAAGCCACTCACGCATCAGGATCGTGCCGGACGCAAGGCCATCTCCCTTCATCACCCGCTCCTGCCGCAGCAGGCGGCGGGTCGTGGCGTCCAGATCGCCCAGCACCGCGGCCTGCATACGCCATGTCAGCACCCTGCGCAGCAGATCGACGGAGCGCAGCGCAGGCACCTCGCCATAACGGCGCTGCCATTCCGCGCGCAGGCCCGTAAGGTCCAGCGTCTCCAGGCGGGCCAGCTCGGCGGTGAGGGTCATGCGGCTAGCTCGGCATCATGGATACGGTAGATCCGTTCCGCGCCGATTTTCTCCGACACCACGGCAATCCCATGCCGCTTCTTGAGTGTTCCTGCCATGAAGCCACGTACCGAGTGCGGCAACCAGCCGACTGCCGTGCCCATTTGCGCGACGCTCGCCCCTTCCGGGCGGCGCAGCAGTGCGATCAGCTGATCGGCCTTGGTGAGTGTTGGGGATACTCCCTGCCATCCTCAGGAATAGACATATTGGTCTATGACCTTGCAGTTGTGGCGGATCAGGATTTCCTCGTCCTGAAGGTGCTGAAATTTTTTTGCGCCCGACAGCATGGCTCGGTAGGTGTCTTCCATCGTTGCGGTGTCTTCCAGCCATGCATTCCGCTGAAGGATCATCGACCGTTCAAAGCCCCACAACTCGCTGTAGGTGCGCGGTTTCTTGAGGTAATATTTGCCTTCCCACAGCGTCTTGTCGTGCGCGATGGGCCAGAACTGGTGCGTGAACCAGATGCCCTCGGCCACATGCAGCAAGACGCTGGGAAACAGCACGCTCAGCTCGAAGCCCCAGTCTTCTTCCCGGTTGGGGTTGAGCGTGGGCGGCAGGCTGGATGTACCACCGACCGCCGCCAGCGATCCACGTGACCGCGCATTGGCAAGATCGCCGATCGGGGTCTTCGGCAGGTTGGCGACCTGCAACCTGACGGAGCAGGTGCGGTGCGGGCCGAACAGCTGTACATCCTCGATCGCCCCCTCAAACACATTGGGAAACGAGCCCGCGTGAATGGTATCCACATGATACGCCTCGGCAAAGGCGTCAGACGCCACCTTCCAGTTGCAGTTGAGCGTAGTGTGGTAGGTGAAGCCATAATCGCAGGCGGCATAATCAAAGCCACCGAAATGATCGGCATAGCCGCCCAGAAACTCCATCAGCGGCTGGACAGGGCCGGGATCGACATTGACGAAAATGAAACCCGCCCATGTCTCGCAGTGGACTTCGGTCAGCCCGTTCTCGGCCTTGTCGAAGCAGCTGTAGAAGCGGTCCTCATGTGGCACGTTCACCAGCGCGCCCTCGGCATTATAGACCCAGCCGTGGAAGCGGCAGGTAACGACGCCCGCGCGGTTGCGGCCATAGGTTTCCTGCCCTTCCTCGGTGATGACCGTATTGCCCCGGTGCGAACAGGCGTTGTGAAAGGCGCGGATGACATTGTCCTTGCCGCGGATGATGATCACCGACGTATCGGCGCAGTCCAGACGCCGCACCTTGTAGGAACCGATTTCGGGAACTTCCCGCTCCAGCGCGACGTAAAGCCATTGCTTCTTGAAGATCTTGGCCTTTTCCTTCTCATAATAGTCCGGGTCGATATAGGGCGCGACGGAGAGCGGCTCCTGGCCGAGCTCGGGATATTTCCGCGCCCATCTGCCCGGCGTCTTGTCGGTCGCGTGTGTCTGTGTCGCCATAACCTGTCTCCTGCTTCCCCTTTCGTCACGCGATCGCGGCTGATCCTGTCAGGGTCGTCTTACGCCAATGGCAAAGGCGACCGCGCGATCTGGGGCTTGTGAACATGATCCTCTTTATCGATCAGGGTGTTTGAACCGCTATCCCGGCACCGCACCATACCGCCACAGGCCGCAGCTTTCGGGCTTTCAGGGGCGGATCAACCGCACTCCCTCAGCCATATTGCTCCTGAATGAGGTGTGCGATCCCCATCCGCTCCAGAATGGGTCTGGGGCAGAGGATCGTGACCCGCACCACTCCGGGGAGGCGGCTGATCTCGATCGATCCGGCAATCGTGGCCCGGTTCAATATCTCGTCATAGGGAAGGCCGGTGATGCGTGCCGCGCGGTCGAGCCCGTTCTTCGTCGCGTCATTGAGCGTCGGACCGGAGCCGATAAAGGTGATCGGCGCATTGTCCTCGATCTCGGCCTGACCATATTTCTGCCCCAGCGCCTTCACGGCGGTGCGCTCGCTCTCGGTCATTGGCTGGGCGAGGAAGGGAAGGTCATCCATGTTTTGCAGCAGGATTGGCCCGTCGATCGCCAGCCCCTTGATGACCTCGACCTGTAGCTCCACCTCGCCGGCGACATCGGTCGCATGGCCCGCGATCTCGCCATTGCCCTGCTGGGCGTGCATGTCGCCCATATAGATCCCACCGCCCGGCACCTTCACGGGGCAGATCAGGATCGCGCCCTCGCGCACCGAATTGGTGTCCATGTGGCCGTCGGTCTTGTGCCGGTCCAGCTCCTCCTGGGTGAAGCTGAACCCGTGCGGCGCATCGAGCAGGAACGCGCCGAAGTCCCCGGCATTATGTGAATCCGGCAGATCGCGCGACGGGATGGTGCCGATATTGCCGAGGAACGGCCGCATCCGCGCGGCAAGGCCCGCTATGTCCGCCCGCGCCAGCGAGAGGATCGAGTGCTGGTCCGAACGGTCGGGCAGGGCGGCGTTATGTTTCGCGTCCGCGGCGATCGTCTCGGCGATCGCCTTGTTGACGGTGAGCGAGACCATATTCTCGCGGTCGAGCACGATGACATAGCCGTTGCTGAAGCGGAACGCATTGACCTCTGCGCCGCAGACATCGCAATGCACCGCATCGTCGCCTACGCCCTCGATATGGCTGGCGGGGCTGGTAGTGCCGCATTCCGGGCATAGCTTCGCCACGAAGGGATCGCCGATATAGCGGCCATCGACGAACTCCATCACGCCGGAGGATGTCGCCAGCGAGGTGACGCGCACCTTTTTAAGGCGGATAGCAATGGCGTCGCCGATCTCGGCGCCCTCTGGCTCCCGGGGTCATCGGACGCTCCGATGGTAAGGCTGTGCGTGTGACCGACAAGCGGCCAAGGCCTTGAAGTGGCGACCAATGCGATGACCACAACTCTCGTATGAATCGCGCGCGATTTGCTTGCTATTCCCTCCTAATCATGAGCAAGGAAGATTATCTCTCGGTGTGAGCGAATTCATTAGATTGAGGCTAAGTGACCAGGCGTCAGACAGACAATGGGCGCCCAGAAACGGCGTCGCATACTTTTCGAACGGTTCAAAGAATCGATCATGCCGACATACCGGGCGGCGGGACGCTGCTCCTTATGAAAAGAGGGAGCGACTATTCAATTCAGTTCGGGTCCGAGGAACTGATGGGCAGTCGCGATCATCTATCCGAGAAGGCATTGGCGACGATGACCTGCGAACGGCTCAACAACAGGCCTGGGCATGTCCTGATAGGTGGGCTGGGAATGGGCTTTACGCTTGGTGCGGCGCTGAATGCCTGGGCTGATACATCCAGCTTTGTGGTTGCGGAGCTTGTCCCCAAAGTTATCGACTGGGCAAAAGGGCCGTTGGCTCATCTCTTCGGTTCATATCTCTCTGACCCGCGCCTCTCGGTGAAGTCCAGCGATGTTTATGATGAAATCCGACACGTGGCAGAGCATTATGATGCCATCCTGCTGGATGTAGACAATGGCCCTGAAGGTTTCATCAAGCCCGAGAACGACCGCCTTTATTGCAACTGGGGTTTACGCGAAGCATATGCGGCATTGCGTCCAGCCGGAATATTGGCCGTCTGGTCGGCATTTTCGGATAGGGGTTTCGTTGCCCGGCTGGAAGCGACTGGCTTTGATGTCGAAGTTACCCAAGTCCCCGCTTTTATGGGAAGCGAAGATCAGTGGCACACCCTGGTCTTTGCAATCAAACCAGGAGAGCCAACCGTACTGAGCGAGCAGGCCATTCCTTCACTTATAGGGAATAGGCAATCGCGAGCGATAAAGGCCTGAGCGCGTTACCTGTCCACTGATGAGATGCGCCTTGGCAATCCGCGCCAGTGTGGCTGCACCTTCGCTGCTTGAAAGAACGATGCGCGTGCCACCGGAATCCAGCGGCTCGATTGTCGAAATTCTGATGCCGTGCTTCTCGCACAGGCGGTTGGCTTCCGCCATGTCGACGTTGACGTTGAGGACCCGGCTCATTCGGCAATTACCACAATGAGGGTATCTATTTGAGATATGATGAAATCTTGCATTGCATGAATTCCTTTAAGCCAAGCGGGAGCACGTTCAATCCCTCAGTCACAGACAGCTTGGAATGGGAAATCTGCAATACACGGCCCCTAGCATGGAATGGCCCATCTATAGCATCAATTCACCAAACCGATCCGGAAGCATCTACCCTCCCGTAACCAGATTGCGCTGTGCCTTTTCGAGCGCATTTCGCTCTTTCATTTTTTCCACGTCCGATTGCCGATCCGCCATTACCCGCCATACGGCTTCCGATCTCAGGCAGCGCTCGCGCACATTGGCAAGCTCTGTTTCTGTGGCGGCAAGCGCGCTTTCGGCTGCACGAGCAAGATAGAAATCGACCGTTGCGGACATGGCTTGCGTTCCTCTTAGAGCGCGCTGCGTTAAATCTGACGCAGGACGCGCGCTCTATATTTTTGGTGTCGCATCGTTTCTTGCGCAAAACCGGTTCCCACTTTTGCGCACGATGCTCTAATCCACCATCTGCGCGACCAAATGGCTCAGTTCCTGCCGCGTGAGCGTGGTTCTCAGGGGCTGAGCAAAATATGATTGGCGGCTGTGTATGGCTGTGCGGGTGCTTGAGATTCTCTTGTAATTATTATTGTGTTTCATGAAGTTCCTGTGAGGCGTGCCAAACGGCAGGCCTGGTGTAATATGAGAGTGTCTGACAAACCTGCGCTGGCCGTTGCCGAGCGGGGGACACTCCCAGTAAATGCTACCTCTTGCCGAGGTTGTGAGGGGCAGTTCGATCCGCCCCCGGTCTGAATGCGGATTATCCACACTCTAAACGTTATCAACGATGACTTGGTGACCCATATCCCTATGAACGCGAGAAGGTTCACAGGGATATACCTCCCCGATCAGACTATTCTGATCGAGGAGGCGGCCATTATTCAGGCAGATTCGAGCTTGGCTGCGGAAGACCGTCCGCGCTGGTCGGTCTGGACTTCGTAGCTCAAGCGCTGGTCTTTCTGCAATGTAGCCATTCCGGCCTGTTCGACCGCGCTGATATGGACGAAACTGTCCTCACCACCGCCGTCGGGCGAAATAAAACCATAGCCTTTGTCTGTGTTAAAGAATTTTACGGTGCCGATGGGCATGAACTTTTCCTTCGAAAATAACAAGAAACCTGCCAAAACACTCTGTCTTGGCAGCGCTGGCCGGGTGTCAAAGGAAGAATTCGCCCTCAGGCGTCAAAATCCGTCGCATGCGACGATAGCGACATATACATGGGCTCTTCATATTGAAAAGTCAAGATCAGCGTCATCTATGGCGCTATCACTTGGCGGAATGCCCCCGACCGGTTGCGCTAACAAGCAGTCCCCGCGAAATCATAGCGAGAGACGATTCAGCGCCCATGCCGCTCTTCCTCACTGGCATGGGTGTTGAAGCAGAAATCAGCCCGAAAAGGGAATCCTCATCGATCAACACGGTCGAAAGCCGCCATAAATCGGCACTATCAAATACCAGCACGAAAGATTTAGCGGAGGTCTGTCACGCGTGCGGCTTTACCCTGGGATCGCGGCAGCGTTCCCGGTGGAAGAATATGGATCCGCGCGCTGATCCCGATCAGAGCCTTGACCCGATGCGCGACTGCCGAGGCGAGCGTTGCCAGCATTTCCTCGTCTGACTGGGCGCGCGTCTCGAGCCTGATCTGCACGATATCCATGCGGTCCGGGCGGGTGAGCTGAACTTCAAAATGGGGCGCGAGCGCGGGGAAGGAGAGGACCAGCTCCTCGATCTGGCTCGGGAACACATTGACCCCGCGGATGATCATCATATCGTCCGAGCGGCCCGTGATCTTGGCCATGCGCCGCATACTCCGGGCCGTGCCGGGCAGCAGTCGGGTGAGGTCACGCGTGCGATAGCGGATCACGGGCATCGCCTCCTTGGTCAGCGAGGTGAAGACCAGCTCGCCCTCCGCGCCGTCGGGCAGCACGTCTCCCGTCTCGGGATCGATGATTTCGGGGTAAAAATGATCTTCCCAGACGGTGAGCCCGTCCTTGGTCTCGATGCACTCTTGCGCCACGCCCGGTCCCATCACTTCGGACAGGCCATAGATATCGACGGCATCGAGGCCGAATGCTGTCTCGATTTCGGTTCGCATTGCCTCGGTCCAGGGTTCCGCGCCGAAGATGCCTGTTTGCAGGGACGAGTTTGCGGGATCGAGACCCTGGCGCTTGAATTCATCGAGGATGGCCAGCATGTAGCTCGGCGTCACCATGATGATGTCCGGCGCGAAATCGGTGATGAGCTGCACCTGCTTTTCGGTCTGCCCGCCGGACATTGGAATGACGGTGCAGCCCAGCCGCTCCGCGCCATAATGCGCGCCCATGCCTCCGGTGAACAGCCCATAGCCATAGGCGATATGCGCCTTCATTCCGGGTCGCCCACCCGCTGCGAAGATGGACCGCGCCACGAGGTTCGACCAAGTCTCGATGTCCCGCAGGGTGTAGCCCACCACCGTCGCCTTGCCGGTGGTTCCGGATGAGGCGTGGACCCGGGCGATCCGCTCCATCGGCACCGCGAAGAAATTGAACGGATAGGCGTCGCGCAGGTCGGCCTTGGTGGTAAACGGGAAACGTCGTAGGTCTTCCAGTGATTTCAGGTCGTCGGGATGTACTCCGGCGGCGTCGAACTTGGCGCGATAGGCCGGGTTGCCATTATAGGCATGGCGGAGGCTCCAGCGCAGGCGCTCAAGCTGCAGGCCGGAAATCTCGTCGCGAGATGCTGTTTCTATGGCATCAAGTCCCGCCGGTTTCATCGGGCATCCCTCTCTTTTCGCTTTATCGTTGTTTGCCGATATTGCCGGGCAATGTAGCAGATTACGGAGGCTTTGGGTACGACCGCACCCATCGCCAAAACGGGCCGCACAGCGGCTTCCGGCCCGGCACATCGCGCCAGGCCGGTTAACCCTGCCGCTCCTGCTGCGGGTCAGAAGTTGAGGCGCGCCTGTACCCCCATCCAGCGGGGCTGGGTGTAGGTGTCATAGGCGCCTCCCAGCGGCGGAGCCGAGACGTCGAACGAGAATGTCTTGCGCGCCTCGTCGAAGAGGTTGTTCGCAAAAACAGCCAGTTCGAGGCGATTGTTCATTGTCTTCAACGAAACGCGCGCGTTGGCAAGCCAGCCGTCCGGAACCTTGGTGACAGCGGCATTGGTCAGCTGCGAATAGAAATCGGCCGTGTATACCGCGTTGAACGTGGCGCTGATGCGCCCCGTCCCGATCTCGAAGGATTTGGTTGCTGCGAAGTTCACGGTATAGTCGGGAGCCTGGGGCGCATCGCGATTTACGAGGCGGCTTCCGATGGGAATGTCGTCAACTTTGGTATGGAGCAGCGCGAGGCCCGCATCGAACTGAAAGCCCATGGCTATTACCGCGACACGTTTCTGCGGCCCTATGACATAGGGCATGTCGTTGCCATTGCGGTGCCGGTTCAGACGGGACTCGAAACGCAGCTGATCTGTCTCGGGTTTCATCGCAGGCACAGCGACGCGGGTTTCCGGGCCGAACAGATCGAAGGGTTTCAGCGTCTGGGGTCGGCGATCCGGTCGGCGCTATATGGACTCGCCTGCCGGGAAGATCAGGCGCTGACTGCCACGCCACGGCTGGGCAGCAGTAGAACGCGGGGAGTTGATCCTTGGCGGCCCCCTCGATCCTCCGGACGTCGGCGTGATCCTCTTCAGGTGCGAAAGCGCCGAGACTCCCGAGAACTATGCGAAGTCCGACCCCTACCCCGTTTCCCGATCCGAAGGACAGTGCGGGGCTTGGTCAGGAAACGGCGGCTGCTGCTGCCCTGGGTTTTGCGGGCAAGCTGTGCATTCACCCCGCGCAGATTGCCCCGGTCAATGCGGCCTTCACGCCGGATGCTGCGACGATCGCATGGGCAAGGGCCGTTGCCGACGCGTTCGCGGCGGCGCCTGGCGTTGGCGTCACGCTTCTGGATGGCAAGATGATCGACCTCGCGCGTCTGCGCCTCGCCCGGCGCCACCTCGCCGTCGCCGGCCTCATGCAGGAGACGCACCATGCCTGAGGCCAACGTCGCCGATCTCAAGGCATGGCTGGGGCGATCGCAACGCCTCGCCCAAACCATCACTCCAGAACCCGTCAATGCCCTCCTCGCTACCCTCGATAACCCAAATAGGGCGTGGATCGAGGATGACAGGCGAGGTGGAGCCAGCGTTGCATCGCTTGCGGACCAGTCCGGTCAGATCCGCATCCCGGCAATAAGAACATCGGTAATGCGTCTTGCGCCTTCCTGCCATTCCGCGTCTTCGGATCCGTCTCTCAGCCCCGCTACTGCGCGCAGCAGATCGAGCGGTTCGATAGCCATCTTGAGTTGGCCGGCCTGCTCGGCCGCTGCCACAAGTTTACCGATCGCTGCGCGGATGCGTTCGGTCGATACGGAATAGAGCTCGCTATGTCCGCCCACCAGGGATCCAATGGCTTCGCTCATACCGAATTTCGTCGCGATGAAATCGATGAAGACGAAGATCCACTGCCGAAGCGCTTCGATTGGGTCGGGGTGGTCCGCCAACGCATCGGCGGCTTCGACCAGTCGATCAATCTCCGCCTCGTACACCGCGATGATCAGGTGATCCCTGTTCGGGAAGTGGCGGTATAACGTGCCGATCCCCACCGCCGCCGATCTGGCGATTTCCTCGAGGCTCGCCCTCCCGCCCTTGGCGGCCAGAACCGGCTTTGCGGCTTCCAGCAACAGTACGCGGTTTCGCTCCGCATCGGCGCGAAGTTTGCGATTTTTCGGGAGTGAAATGCGGCTATCGGGCATGTACGACCTTGTAAACGGAATACCCTCCGTTTATATCGGAGGAGTCTCCGCTTTTTGCATGGAGACGAACGATCTTCAACTATCCCTCATTCGCAAAGGCATTGCCATGCATTCACCCTTCGGTTTCTCTTCGACCATAGATGACGTTCTCGCCGGTGTCGATCTCGCCGGCAAACGAGTCCTGCTGACTGGCGTGTCTGCGGGTCTTGGCACCGAGACAGCCCGCGGTTTGCTCAGCCGCGGCGCAACGGTTGTCGGGACCGCGCGCGACATGGACAAGGCCCGCTCGGCGACCGCGCGCCTTGGCGGCGAACCCGGTCAAATCGATCTTGTGGAGCTTGACCTCGCCTCGCTCGATAGCGTGCGTCGCGGTGCTAACGCTATAGCAGGTTCCTATGATTCATTCGACGTCATCATTGCCAATGCTGGGGTAATGACGCCAGGGGCCGGCAAGACACGGGATGGCTTCGAGATCCAGATGGGAACCAACCATCTCGGGCACTTCGTCCTCGTCAATCGCCTTGCCCATCTACTGAGTTCCGGAGGCCGCCTTGTGATGGTCGCTTCGGCCGGTCACCGTATTTCTGACGTCGATCTCGATGATCTCAACTACGAACGGCGCCCGTTCGATGACTGGGCTGCTTATGGCCAATCGAAGACGGCCAATATTCTCTTCGCGGTGGAATTCGACCGCCGTCACAAGGGGCGGGGCGTACGCGCGACAGCACTGCACCCCGGCGGAATTCAGACGGAGCTGAGCCGCCACATTGGCCGCGAAGCTCTTGACGCGGCCGTGGCGCAATTCAACGCCGCAGCGGACCAGCTTGGGATTGCACGTCAACGCTGGAAGTCTGTGGCTCAGGGAACGGCGACGACGGCCTGGGCTGCATTTGTCGCGAATGCCGAGGAAATTGGCGGACGATATTGCGAAGATTGTTCTGTCGCCGCCATTACTGACCACACTCCCAGTCCGCTCTATCCTGGCGTAAGATCCTATGCTCTGGACCCTGATCGGGCTCAACAGCTTTGGGCCATGAGCGAAAAGCTGGTTGGCGAAGCCTTCTGACGTGCCCGGCCACGCGCATAGTGCCGACCGGTTCTTCGGCTGGTTAGCAATATGTGCGGACGGTTATGTCGAGGTAATTGCCTGTCGGGAGGCAACCGCCTTAGGGCCATTTCTTCCCCCTTTGGGTTGCCTTTCCGGTGGCACATAGAGAAAACCGAAGGGGTGATGATAGGGCAGAGAGATCACCCCGGTTGCCAACTTGATCCGGGACGTGATCTGGCTCGCCGCGGCGAGAAACATCTCCGGCGAACCGATTGTTTCCCAACCTGAAGAATGATGTTCGCCTACCCATAGCTCGTCAAATCCTTGCCGATCGAGGTGGGATGCGAAAGCCAGATCGCGCTGGAACAGATGAAACGGGTGCTCTCCAACGGGATGGTGAGGCGCCAGAAACGCGCCAAAGCGCAAATGGGTCATGAGAACAATCTTTCATTAAAAATGAATAAATTCAGTTTATTGTGGCGGATTAATCTGGCTGAAGGTTAAACTTGGCTCAGGCCGCCATCGGCGAACAAATCGATGCCTGTCGTGTAGCTGCTGTCATCGGACGCGAGAAACAGAACGGACGCTGCCATTTCGTCGGCCGTTCCGAGGCGTTTCATTGGAATGCGCTCCATCATCATCCCGAGCTGGTGGTCCGTCGCCTCCTTGCTGGGGAGGGCCTTGCCATGAATCGGGGTGTCGATAACGCCGGGCGAAAAGGAATTGACGCGAATGCCGCGCTCCTTGAGCTCTACCGCCCAGGAGCGCGCGAAAGATCGGACAGCCGCCTTGGTTGCCGCGTAGATGCTGCCCATAGGGGCCGCCTTCACGTGAATTCCCGACGAGATCAGCACGATAGCGCCTCCACGCGTCATCAAGGGCAACGCCTTGGCGACGGTGAAATAGAGGCCGCGCACATTGATGCCGAAGCTCGCATCGAACAGTTCGCCAGTTCCATCCGCGAACGGCTGGAATTTGCCGATCCCCGCATTTGCGACGACGATGTCGATAACGCCTTTTTCTGCCTGCACTTGCGCGTAAAGGCGGTCCAGATCCTCCAGATTGGCAACATCGCCTTGTACGATCGAGACGTTGCGACCGATTTCCGACTTTGCGACTTCGAGTTCCGTCAGATTGCGACCGGTAATGAAGACATATGCTCCTTCCTCGACAAATTTCTTGGCTGTTGCAAGGCCTATTCCGCTGCTCCCTCCGGTGACAACTGCAATTTTATCTTGTATTTTCATATATTATTGCCTCAAAAAGCGTAAAAATTCATCAGGAATGAAATGTATCGGCAACGTGTTTTGTGTCGCCATATTCCTTTATTTCGGATAACCTTCCATCTCGGACAACAATTTTGAAGTGATACTTATTGTTGTATATTTTTGAATTCTTGAGCGGCATGTGGGATTCCGCCTCCACTGCGACCTTGTCTCCATCGGCGATTACGTCGTGAACGATCATGGTCGCCGGGCCCGCCGCTGCGTCCACGAGTGCAGCGCTCATGGCAGCCAGTTGAGGCGGGGAAACCATGCCCATGCCTGCTATCCACAATGTTGTGTCCTCATTGCCGAAGCGGGCGATGGCGCTGTCGAGCGGTTCGGAACCGAGCGCTTCGACGAAAGAACGGGCGATGTGCTTTGGGTCAGTGGTCATGACGATTTTTTCCACAGCTGGCGCGCCGGAAGATGCCGCAGAAATGCGGGCATCCTCCGAGCGGTACGTTTATTATTGCTCGCGATCGACCGCTTGGGTCAGGCAAGATTGATGATGACCGTCTTCTCTTCGGTGTAGGCGTCGATACCGGAACGACCGCCCTCACGGCCCAGGCCGGACTGCTTGAAACCACCGAAGGGCAGCGCGGGATCGATCAACGCGTGGCAGTTGCCCCACACGATACCCGCCTTCACGCGTGATGCCAGCCGGTGCATAGCCGACAGATCCTTTGTCCAGATGCTAGCAGCCAGACCAAGCTCGGTGTCATTAGCGGCCGCTACCACCTCGTCCAGATCGTCGAACCGCTGGGCAACTACGACAGGGCCGAATATTTCTTCGCGAACGACCGACATGTCCGGCGTGACGTTGGCGAGTACAGTCGGTTGCACGAAATAGCTGCTATCGGCGCCAGAGACATTGCCCCCCGCGACCACGGAAGCGCCTGCCTTGCGACCCGCCTCGATATAACTTCCTACGCGCGCCCGTTGTTCAGCCGAAACCAGCGGCCCCATCTGGGTGCCTTCGGCCAGCGATGCTCCGAGCTTCCATTCGCCCGCCTGAGTGGCAAGCCCTTCCAGCAATTCGTCAAAGACCTGACGATGAGCGTATACGCGCGAACCGGCAATGCAGACCTGCCCGGAATTGAAGAAGATTGCTCTTGCAGCGGAGCCGGCTGTAGAATCGATGTCGACATCGGGCATGATGATGACCGGCGATTTGCCGCCCAGTTCAAGCGTCACGCGCTTCAGCGTATCCGTGGCAGCCCGGTTGATGATCTTTCCGACCGCCGTCGATCCCGTAAAAGCTATCTTGTCGACCAATGGGTGGCGCACAAGGGCGTCTCCGGCGGTTTCGCCCCGACCGGTGACAATATTGAGAACACCATCAGGAATTCCGGACTCGGCGACAAGATCGGCTAATCTCAAAGCGGTAAGCGGGGTTTGTTCGGCGGGCTTGAGTACTACGGTGCAGCCCGCCGCAAGCGCGGGACCGATCTTCATGAGTGCCATGAGAAGCGGGAAATTCCAGGGCACGATTTGCCCTACGACACCTACAGGTTCACGACGGACATAGGCATGAAATGCGCCCGAAGGGTGCATGGAGGGGTCGACGCAATCGCCGCCCAGTCGCGGCGCCCATCCCGCCATCTGACGCAGAAAAGCCAATCCCGATGGTAGATCGACGCTCTTGGCAAACATCAGCGGCTTGCCGTTATCAATCGACTCCAGTTCGCCCAGTTCATCCGCGTGGCGCTCGAGTATGTCGGCAAGGCGATGCAATAGCCGCTCACGCATTGACGGTGCGAGGCCCGTCCAGCGGCCATCGTCGAACGCTATGCGTGCCGCGCGCACGGCTCTGTCAATGTCCTCCGCAGTCGCGTCCACCTGTTCGCCGATTTTTCGGGCCGTGGATGGATCGAGAATGTCGATCGTATCGCCGCCTGTCGAATCTACCCATTTCCCGTTTATAAAAAGCTGAGACTTGCGGGCGAGGGCGCTCTGGGACGCCACCGAATATTCTGGCTGCGCTTTTAGTTCTGCGAATTGGGCAGTCACGTTATCTTCCTCTAAAGTTCACAAAGGCTAAGCTCGGAAGGCGTGACACGGTATGATCGCACTTTCGTATCGCGCCTTTGAGTATATGTGACATCAAAGCCGCGGCGTCCTCCCACGCTTTTGCCGTTTATGGTTTTGTTGGCATCGCCTTTACAGCTTGACCGTATTTAAATGAACAAATCTGCGCGAGCACCTGTCGCCGAGTGAATATGCCGGATGCACAAAATTGATGTGCCATCGGCAATGTTTTTTACTTTTGCGTTCCCGTACCGGATCTTAACCCATTCAAGGCCAGATCGATCACATGGGTCATCCGAGCTTCGATGCCGGCCGGTTTGCCTGAGAAGAATTCCAACATGGCCGGGTGAACAAAAATAGTTACAGCGTCGGCGAACGCGGATGCAGCGATATCTGTGTCGCACTGCGCAAACTCGCCGCCGTCTTGCCCCTGTCTGATGATGCGGGCAACAAGGCTGGTCATCCGCCGGGCATATTCGTTCATTATGGAAAGGCGATCAGCGGCGATGATGCGATACAGGCTGTGTAGCTCACGGTCCTTATTGAAACGGGCGCGCTTGCGGCGGTGAAGTTCGACGATCATGCCGCGCAGGCGATCAGCTGCAGGGCCAGGCGCGTCCACAAAATTCGTTGCGAGCTCCACTTCGTCATCCATGACCTGCTGCACGATGGCCGTGAAAATATCGGTTCTCGAGGGGAAGTGGCGATAAAGTGTAGAGTGGCTGACCCCGATTGACCGCGCGATATCGGTCACCCGCGTGCGTTCGGCTCCGAAACGGCGGACGGCCGCTTCGGCGGCCTTCAGGATCGCTCGCCGCGGATCCTGGGAGGTAGGTGACGGGTCTTTGATCATGGTGTCCCCTTTAAGCCTTGCGCACTGCGACTGCAACATGTAACAAAAAACAATAATTGTTATATCTCTTGGAGTCGTTATGAAAGTTTTCGTCACGGGCGGGTCAGGTTTTCTGGGCCATTATGTCATTACCGGGCTTGTAGCGCGTGGCTATGATGTCGTTGCGCTCGCGAGGTCCCCCAGCGCCGAAGCGGCTGTACGGGCGTTGGGTGCGGAGCCTTGCGCCGGCGACCTGGTTAAGATGCCTCAACTGGCGGATGTGCTGCGAGGATGTGATGCGGTTATCCACGGCGCTGCGCTGTTTGTGATGTGGGCTCCGGCGGAAGAGTTTGAAAAGGCGAATGTTGCAGCCACTGACCATCTCCTTCGGGAGGCGGCGGCAGCGGGCATCAAATCCTTTGTCCAGATCGGGGCAGGAGCCGTTGTCATGGGTGACCCCAAGGATATGTCGGGCGTCACAGAAGATGGCGCTGAACTGACTTTTCCGAAGTGGGCGCCTTACATTGCATCCAAGGCACGTGCCGAAAAGCTGGTCCTCGCGGCGAATACGGCAACTATGCGGACGAGCGTTGTTCGTCCGCCGATGATCTGGGGCGCGGGCATGCCGACGCTGGATCATATGGTTGCCAATGTTGAAGCAAAGCAGTTTCGATGGCCAGGAAGCGGGATGCAGAAAATGTCGACCGGGCACGCCGCAAATGTAGCCGAGGCGGCTATCCTCGCCGTGGAGAACGCGCCGGGCGGTAAATCCTATTTCGTGTCCGACGGGGAGGATCGCTCGCTGAAGGAGGTCATCACCGCACTGCTGGCAACGCGCAACATTACTCCCGGCCCGGCCTCAGCGCCTTTGGGCGTCGCGAGAATCATGGCAAGAGCGATGGAATTTATCTGGTCGATATTCTCCTTACAGGGGGAGCCGCCCTTGACCTTGCAGATGCTGCGGCTGGTAGGATCGACCTTCACTGTAAATGACGGACTTGCGCGGCGCGAACTCAAGTATCGCCCCGTCATCACCTGGCAGCAAGGTCTCGCGGCGATGCAATCCTCACAATAGGAGCGGGATTTGCGGGAACGCTCCCGATTAATGGAGGTCATATGTGGCCACATTCAAAAACCGCATGTTTTGAATTCATCGAGGACGTGATGTCAGCTCTTTCACGATGGGATAAATTTCTTGAGACAGCGCGGAAGGCAAAGTCGTGCACGATAAAAAGGGGTGGAGAATGAAGGCGGCTGTTGTCACAGGTGTGTCCAGCGGAATTGGCAATGCTACTTCGCGTGCCCTGCTAGACCGAGGCTATCATGTTTTCGGTTCGGTGCGTCGTGAAGCCGACGCTGCACCACTGGCAGAGGCGTATCCCGGAAAATTCCTACCACTCGTCTTCGATGTGACGGATACAGCTGCTATCGAGGCCGCAGCAAGGCTTGTTTCGGAGCGGATTGGCAACGCCTATCTCTCTGGGCTGGTAAACAATGCCGGCATCGGCATTTCGGGCCCCGTGCTGTTGCAGCCGATGGATGAGATCCGCAAACATTTTGATATCAATGTTCTTGGTCCCATCTCGGTGGTTCGGGCATTTGCGGGAATGCTCGGCGGCGATGAAGGCCGTAGCGGGCCCAAGGGCCGAATTGTCAATATCACATCGATAGCAGGGAAGTTCGTGGGGCCCTTCTTCGGTGCATATGCTGGTTCCAAGCACGCGCTGGAAGCCTACACGGATGCGATGCGCCGCGAGCTTATGCTCTACGGTATAGATGTTGTGGCGGTGGGACCGGGCGGTGTGGACACACCTATTACCCACAAGGGCGAGGCGCATATGGGTGCGTATAGCGGGACCGAGTTCGGTGCCGCGATCCACGCCACCGAGACTGAGTTGATCGCTCGAATTCGGGACGGATATTCACCGGATTTCGTTGGCCGCGCCATCGCCGACATCTTGACGGTGAAATCGCCCAAGGTTCGCTACGCCCTGGTCAAGAGCAAGCTACGCGACTGGACCATCCCAATGTCGCTGCCCAAACGAATTGTCGATCGGGTCATGGCCAAGAATTTTGGATTGGCCCCCGAAAACCGCAAATATGCAAAGGAGAGTTGAGATGCACGATATCATTATCCGGAACGCCGTCGTGGTGGATGGTACGGGGACGGAGGCTCGCAAGGCCGATATCGCTATCAAGGCCGACGTGATCAGCGCGGTCGGAACTGTCGAAGGAACGGCAGCGCGCGAGATCGACGCCGAAGGGATGATCGTCACGCCTGGTTTTATTGATATCCACGCCCATTATGATGGGCAGGCGACCTGGGACGGGGAACTGGCGCCATCCTCCTGGCACGGCGTTACCACCGTGGTCATGGGCAATTGCGGTGTCGGTTTCGCGCCGGTGCGTCCCGACCGGCACGACTGGCTCGTCAATCTCATGGAGGGCGTGGAGGACATCCCCGGTACGGCGCTTCATGAAGGCCTCAGTTGGAACTGGGAATCCTTTCCCGAATATATGGATGCGCTTGATCGTGTTCCGCGCAGCATTGATGTCGCAGCGCAGGTGCCGCATGGCGCGCTTCGCGCCTATGTCATGGATGACCGAGGCGCGACTAACGAGCATGCGACGTCCGAGGACATCGCTCAGATGAAAAAGATCGTCCTGGACAGTCTGAACGCGGGCGCGGTGGGCTTTTCGACGTCGCGGACGATGCTTCACCTCTCGGCGGATGGCGTGCCGGTTCCCGGTACCTTTGCCAATGAAGACGAGCTGCTCGGCATCGGCGAGGCGCTCGGCGAAGCTGGGCACGGTGTTTTCGAGATTTCATCAGATCTTACGCCCGCCGATACCGAGCTTGACTGGATGGCGCGCCTGTCGAAGACGAACAAGGCGCCTGTGGTCTATTCCCTGGCGCAGTTCCACAGTGATCCCGAGATATGGCGCGATATGGTCGCTGCGACCGAGCGCGCAAATGAGGGCGGCGCACGGGTCTATGCCGGTGTGGGCAATCGCTGCACAGGCGTTCTGCTCAGCTGGGACGGCAATCTCAATCCGTTCAGCTCATGCCCCAGCTTCAAGGCTCTTGGGGCGATATCCCGCGAGGAATTGCACGCAAAGCTCCGTGACCCGGCCTTTAAGGCGAAGCTGATCTCGGAAGCGCCAGAGTTCGAAGAGCAGTTCGACGAAAATGACAACCTCATTTCCCGTCGGGAGATTTTTGAGGGTGTCACCTTCAATTACAAGAACATGTTCTCGATGGAGGGTGAGGCGGGCATCGAGTATGAGCCGTCCGCCGAGATGAGCATCGCCGCCATTGCCGAAAAGGAAGGCAAAAATCCCCGCGAGGTGATCTATGATTATCTTTCGTCGGATGGTGGCCACGCCACTCTGTTCTACCCGATCGCCAATTATGCATATGGCAACTATGACCATGTGCTCGACATGTTCGACAGTTCCGCAGTGGTGTCGAGCCTGTCGGACGGTGGCGCGCATGTTGGCCTGATCTGCGACGCAAGTCAGCCGACTTTCATGCTCACCCATTGGGTGCGCGATCGCAAGCGCGGCAAACGCATGTCCCTGGAGCGGGCTGTACAGCTCCAGACCAGCGTCACCGCGGACGTCTATGGGTTCAAGGATCGGGGCTCGATCGAGGTTGGCAAGCGCGCAGACCTCAACATCATTGATCTCGAGAAGCTGTATATCGGGCGTCCCGAAATTCATTACGATCTGCCGACCAACGCCAAACGGTTTCTCCAGAAGCCGGAGGGGTATGTCGCGACGTTCGTCGCCGGCCAGATCATTCGCGAAAATGGCGAGGATACCGGAGCGCGCCCTGGCCGTCTCATTCGTGCCAGCGCCGTGCATTGAGAATATTTCATCAAGGCACTGAAATCTAATACATTTTTTTGACGTAACAAGTATTAAAAGGGGAGGAAGTATGAAGAAAGCCAGCTTGGCGAGCAGTTGCGCCGCATTTGCATTGATGGGGATGTCGGCGCCGCTGTTTGCCCAAGATTCCACGACATCCGGGAGCGCGGCGGCGACCGACGCTGCGGAATTCGGAGTGGGGGACATCATCGTTACCGCCCAGCGGCGCTCGCAAAAATTGCAGGACGTTCCGTTGTCAATTTCGGCCGTTACGCCTCGCGCAATTGAGACTAGTCGCGTTGAAGATATCAATGGCTTGAGCGGGCGGGTGCCTGG
The DNA here is from genome assembly GCA_022652485.1 of Sphingobium sp. Taxonomy (GTDB): domain Bacteria; phylum Pseudomonadota; class Alphaproteobacteria; order Sphingomonadales; family Sphingomonadaceae; genus Sphingobium. Next base: position 6,338 of record JALCRK010000043.1, on the reverse strand, counting down.
CTTGAATGGGCAGGCTGCTTCCGACGCCCAGCCGCGAGTGGTTATTCGTGGTATCAGCTCCGGCAACTTCTCGATCGGTGGCGACACGGCAGTAGGCGTCTATCTCGATGATGTGTTCATCGGTCGTGCGGCAGGCAGCCTGAGCAACCTGTTCGACGTTGCCCAAATTGAAGTGGTCCGCGGCCCTCAAGGCACATTGTTTGGGCGCAATACGACCGCAGGCGCGATCAGTATCAAGCGCGTTCAACCTGGACCGGATCTGGGGGGATATCTCCGGCTTGGAACGGGCAATTATGGACTTATCGAAACAGAGGGCGCGCTGAATATTCCTCTCACCGAACAGCTGTCGCTGCGCACGGCCGGTTTCTACCGCAAGCGTGACGGTTATGTGAGGAACATCGTTGACGGATCCTATTTTGGTCAGGTCAACAGCGGAAATGTGCATAGCGCACTTCGCTATAATGATGGGCCGGTCGACATAACCGCGTCCTTTGATTGGGAGCGAGACAGGAACTCGCCGGCTGCGTATCGCAATCTCCTGGACCCGACCTCGTCAAACGGCTTCTACACATTGGCCAGTGATATTTCCTCGCACGATGCCATCCTGGACCGTGACATCTACATGGGCAGCCTTAAGGCCGATGTCGATCTCGAGGGAATTGGCAAGTGGACGACGATCGCTGCCTATCGCCAGTACAAGGTTGATTATAACGAGAACACCGACGGCACCCAGTATGCGGTCGCCAATTATCACACGATTGAATCGCAAAAGTCTTACAGCCTTGAATCGCGATTGGCATTTGAAGCAGGTAAATTCCAAGGTGTCGTAGGCGTCAACTATTTCAGGGAAACTCCCCGGGCGCCGGGAAGCATAACCTATGATGAGGACGCGGTTTGCGGCGCTATCGCTTTCGCTGCAGTTGGAACACGTATTCCTTCTTGCGCCGTAGTCATTCCGATCATCTCGGGCGGATTGGCACCCGGCTTCCCTGGGCAGACGGGCGTGGTTGAAACCAGCCTTGCTGTTGGCCATTTCCAGAGTATTTCGGGATTTGCGGACCTGACCTACAATTTCACGTCCCAATTGTCCTTCACCGCCGGTGTTCGTTACAACCGCGACAAAAAGAGGATGGACGTCAACAGTCCGCCTGCCGGAAATGCGCTGGGCATAGTGCTTGGTTTGACTCGCCCGCCGGTGTCGCCGGGTGTGCAGCCGGGCGGATTGCTGTTCTTCGCGACCAACGGACCAGTGGCTCTAAAGGATTCATGGAACTCCGTTCAGCCCCGTTTTGTCCTGAGCTATACGCCTTCGCGAGATCTCCATCTTTATGCAAGCGTTTCCAAGGGTTTTACCTCGGGTGGCTTCAATTCCCTGGCTCCTCAGGGCGGCACTTATAATCCGGAATCGATTTGGTCTTACGAAGTTGGCGCGAAAGGTCGTTTGCTTGACGGACGCGTGACTTACGAACTGTCGGGATATTATTATAAATATAATAATCTGCAGGTTCAGATCGAAGATCCAGTGGCGTTGATCCGCAACGCCGCCAAAGCTACCGGGCGCGGTGTCGAGCTGTCCTTGGCCGCGCGGATTGCGGCGGGCTTCTCGGTCGACGTAACTGCGGCCTATTCCGATCCTAAATATGGCCATTATGTTCCTCATCCAGGGGTCAATTACGCTGGAAATTCGCTACAGCAGTCTCCAAAGTTCTCTGGGTCGATCGGTCCGACCTGGGAGAAGGAGTTTGCCGATCAATCTTCGGTTATGATGACTGCCAACCTTAGCTATCGGTCAAAGCAATTCTATGATGATGCAAATTCCGCTTTGCTGAAACAGAAGGGATATGAGCTTCTGGATGCTCGTGCGACTTATACCTTGCCGGGTGGGAAAATGTCCGTGTCAGTATTCGGCACTAATCTGACGAAGCAGAAATACACGTCAGGTTTCAACGATATCATCCCGATCGGCGCCGTGGACGTCATCCCTGGGCAACCGAGGTTCTACGGGATAGAGGGTAAGATAAAGTTCTAAACCGGTCTTCGGCCAAAGCACATGTCGACTTGATGTTCGTCCGGCGCGGTTTTTCGCCGGACGAACTGTTTGTTACACCAGCCATGACAGTGAGGTGCGCGGGCTCGCGCTCAGGCCGTTTGGCGTGGCGATCCCGAAGGCGCTATGATATTTCGCCGCTATCGAGCTTCCCGAGCAGCCCAATCTTTGTACGTGCGTGGGCTACGAATTCCATTGTCACTTGAGAGGGAGCGTCTCTCTTCCAGGCCAATCCAAAGGTAACGGATTCGAACGGTTGGGGATTTGACGAGATTTTAAGGGACCTGAAGCTGACGCCATGCATGCGCAGCCGTTCTGCGGAAGAGGGTACGACTGCAACGCACGCGTCGCAGGCTACTATGCCGACCACCGCTTCCGTGGATGAAGCCTCGTGCGCAATATTGGGCACGAAGTCGGCCGACTGGCAAAGTGCGTGAAGATCGGCATGATACCGAAATCCTCGACGTGGCTCATAAGCCACGAAGCGGTCGGCGGCGAGTTGGCCGATTGAAATCGCTCCATCCGTTGCACACAAATGGTGGGCTGAGGGCAGGGCGACCGAAAGCCCTTCATGATATACGACTTCGGCGGTGAGCATTTCGTCCATGATCGGCAATCGGATCAGGCCGAGATCGATTTGTCCTTCTCGAAGGGCTTCGATCTGTTCAAGCACCGACATAGACGCGAAAACAATCCGAACATCGGGCGCTTCCGCGCGAAAACCTTCGAGAAGTCTTGGCCATAATGAATAAACTGTCGATCCTCCGAATCCCAGCTTCAAAGTGCCGCGCTGCCCACGCGCCGTTCTGCGCGCTTTATCTGCCGCGTCCTCAACGGAACTCAATAGTCGACGGGCATCTTCGACAAGGCCCTGCCCGGCGGGCGTCAAGGTGACATGATGGGTATTCCGCACAAAAAGAGGAGCGCTAAGCTCGTCCTCCAGCTGCGCTATTGCGCGGCTCAGCGGCGGTTGCGAAATATTACACCGCTGGGCTGCTCGGGTGAAATTCAGTTCCTCACTCAAAACGAGGAAATAACGAAGCTGCCTTAAGTCCATGTAATACTTATAGAGTATAACTGGTCGTCCTACAATATATTTCCTTTCCCGGTGCGAACAGGGCATCTTTCTCGTGTCATATGAAAATCGCGCTAACCCCTCTCGTTATCCGCCTGACCTCGGAGACAGCGTAATTCGCCAAACACGCTTTATTTTGTCCCGGCGAGGGCTGGTTCGCGTCGCAAGGTGGGTCGGCCAGCCCTAGCTGCTTCTAGGCGGCTGGGAGGAGGTCCACCTCGGCGCTTAGCATATTGATCCGTTAAGGGAGATTTATAATGAACGATATCAAGACTGCGTTTGAAACGGCTTATCCGCATTTCCAGGATATCAGCGGCCTTGGTTATCCCCAGAACCAACCATGGGCACCCGCTATTGTCACGAAGGAACAGATCGATGAGGAAATCGAGCGTCTTGCTTCGATTCCACTGCCCGCCAACGGCCGTCGCTCTTCGCTCATCGTTCATCCGCGCGCCAACCCGCATACTCCGGGTCTTGCGCCTGGAACGCAGTTGACCCTTAATGTCCTGAAGCCAGGCGAGCGCACCCAGCCGTTTCGACACAACGCGACCGAGGTCAATTTCTGCATTCGGGGTTCGGGCTTTGCCAGCGTTAATGGCCGTCGAATCGACTTCCGGCAGTATGACGTTTACAATATTCCGTCTTGGGTGCCTTACTGGCGCGAAAATAACGGTAAGGATTTACAGGTTTTTCTCACTTATACCAACGCCTCGCTTCTCCAGTTCATGCAGGTGCATATCACTGAAGAAGACCCCCCGTTGATAGCGGCAGTGCCTGGCGAGGACGAAGAAGCGATCAACCCGCGCCGCATCAGTCCCTATGGTACGTTCGAGATTGGCGAAGATGGCGCTATGCTGATGCCATATGAAAAGGTCATTAACCCACCGATCGTGGTTTCTCCCACTCTGCACTGGCCCTGGGAGCGCGTTGAGGCCGAGTTGCAGAAGCTCGCTGACTTGGGACAGGATTATGTCGGTCGCCGCCTGTATCTGCTTTATAATCCGGTGACGGGTCGTACCAACGGTACCACGCCCAATTTCTTTGCCACGATTACCATACGCCCCCCCAAAATCGTGGATCGGCCACATCGCCATGTATCTGATTCCATCAATTATTATTTCAAGGGAAGCGGTCGCAGCACAGTGGCCGGCAATGTCTACGAATGGAAGGCGGGCGACCTGATGCTGTCCGCTCCCGGATGGGCCGTGCATAATCACGCATCCTATGACGACTATGTCTATGAGCTGACCATTCAAAACCAGCCGCTGACGATAGCGACCGAAGCGTTGTTGTGGCAGGAAAATCTCAAGGAGGCACCCGCATTGCTCGGCGCTCAGATGGGCTTTGACACCAATCGTAAATCGGCGGCCTGATGAGGGCATCGGCCATCCCGGTCAAAGGCGGCTCGACCGGCTTCACCCTTGATGGTGAAGCCGTGCGGGCTGCCGCGCTTTCGCTGGATGAGGCGGAACGCAGCCGCGCCCAGATCAGGCTCCTCTCCGAAACCTATCCCGGCATTACCATGGACGATGCCTATGCCATTCAGGCGGAATGGGTGCGCATGAAGCAGGCTGCGGGCGATCCCATTATCGGATGGAAGATCGGCCTAACATCCAAGGCGATGCAGCAGGCGCTGTCAATCGACATTCCCGACTCAGGCGTGCTGCTCCAAAGCATGGATTTTGCGAGCGGGTGCACTATCCCCTCATGCCGTTTTATTCAGCCGCGAATAGAGGCGGAAATCGCCTTCGTCACCAAGGCTCCGATGGATGACCCCTTGCTTGAGGCCATTCTCGATGCGACGGAATATGTCGCACCTGCATTGGAGATCCTCGATACCCGGATCACGCGTAAAGATCCGCAGACAGGTCGGCTGCGCACAGTATACGACACGATATCTGACAATGCAGCCAATGGCGGCATTGTGATGGGAGCGCCGGTCCGGGATTTTCGCGGCATCGATCTTCGGCGCGTAGGAGCCATCTGCTCGCGCGATGGCGAGGTGGAGGAAACGGGCTTGGGAGCGGGTGTGCTGGGCGACCCGGTCCTGTCCATGTCCTGGCTGGTACAGCGCCTCGCCGCCTATGGGCAGCGCATAGAGGCGGGACAGGTGGTTCTGTCCGGTTCCTTTATCCGGCCAATAGAAGCGCCGCATGGCAGTTACATTCTTGGCGATTTCGGAGATTTCGGCAAAGTGGACCTGACATTCGCCTGAAGAGAGGCATTTTGGAACAATGAATATGAATGTTTTCAAAACGTCGATAGCGGCAGGCCAACCACAGATCGGATTCTGGCAGGCGCTTGCCTCGCCTTATACGGCTGAAATTTGCGCTGGTGCAGGCTTTGACTGGCTCTTGATTGATGCTGAACATGCGCCGAACGATCTCCCGCTAATACTGTCCCAGTTGCAGGCGGTCGCCCCTTATGATGTGGAAGCGGTGGTAAGGGCTCCAATTGGCGACGCCGTTCTGATCAAACAACTGCTGGATGTCGGCGCGCGCAGCTTGTTGATACCAATGGTGGAAAGCGGAGAGCAGGCGAGGGAAATTGTCCGTGCGACGCGTTATCCGCCGGCCGGCATTCGTGGTATCGGATCGGCTATAGGTCGGGCTAGTCGCTGGAATCGGACCGCCAATTATCTGCAAGAGGCCGAACAGGAAATCTGTCTATTGCTGCAGGTCGAGTCCGTTGCAGGGCTGGAAGCGATCGACGATATCGCCAGCACGCCTGGCGTTGACGGCGTGTTCATCGGTCCGTCCGATCTCTCTGCCGCGCTGGGTCATATCGGCAATCCCGCCCATGCGGCAGTTCAGCAGGCAATAGAACAGGGCATCGGACGCATTCTCAAAGCAGGCAAGGCCGCTGGCATCCTGATCGCCGATGAAACGCTCGCCCGGCGCTATCTGTCCCTCGGCGCGACCTTTGTGGCTGTGGGTACTGACGTCACCGTTCTCGCTCGCGGGGCGGAGGCACTGGCGCGCAGGTTCGCTCCCGAAGCCGGTACGCAGACGCCTTTATCGTCATCAACGCAGGTATATTGATATGGTCACCGTAACAGATGTCGGTATTTTAGCAGGGGACGGGCGCACGTTTGCCTGTCCGTCGTCAGAACATTTGGCACAACTCGCGGCGTAAATTAGCGGAGTGCGGGCCTCGTCCTGGGGTTGATATTAAGCGGCGATCTTGCGGTGGAGCAAGCGGCGATGTTCGATGGTC
>JALCRK010000042.1 GCA_022652485.1 Sphingobium sp. | reverse complement strand
ATCGAGGCCGCTGGCGACGATCTGGCGGAACTCGTCCTTGTTGTACGCGACGCCGCCGCCGGTGCCGCCCATCGTGAAGCTGGGCCGGATGATTGCGGGCAGGCCGGTGAACTCCAGAGCCTCCATCGCCTCTTCCATCGTATGCGCGATGCGCGAGCGGGCGCTCTCCAGCCCGATCTTGTCCATCGCGTCGCGGAACTTGAGGCGGTCCTCGGCCTTGTCGATCGCCTCGGCATCCGCGCCGATCATCTGCACGCCATATTTCTCCAGCGTGCCATCGCGGAACAGCGCCAAAGCCGTATTGAGCGCGGTCTGCCCGCCCATCGTCGGCAGCACGGCGTCCGGCCGCTCCTTCTCGATGATCTTGGCGACGATTTCCGGCGTGATCGGTTCGATATAGGTCGCGTCCGCCAGCTCCGGATCGGTCATGATCGTCGCCGGGTTGGAGTTGACGAGGACGATGCGATAGCCCTCCTCCTTCAGCGCCTTGACCGCCTGCGTGCCCGAATAATCGAACTCGCACGCCTGACCGATAATGATCGGCCCCGCGCCAATGATGAGGATGGAGGAGATGTCAGTTCTTTTGGGCATTGAGCTGTTCGCTATCATTGATTACATTGATTGCATTGCAATCATAAGGACGGAAAATATGGGAAGCCTGACCATCCGAAATATCCCGGACGAGGCCAAGCATCTGTTTCGTAGGCGGGCGGCCGCCAATGGCAGGTCGATGGAAGAAGAAGCGCGCCAGATGATATTGGCGGCTGTGGCTCAGGCTCAGCCGAAGCGAAAATCGATTGGGCAAATGATTTTTGATGGCAGTCGTCCCGGCTTTGATTTGCCGGAAGCTCCCGATACGCCCGCCAGCCACGCCATCTTCGACGAATGATTGTTGTCGATACCAATGTGTGGAGCGAGCTGACCAAAGCTGCGCCCGATCCCGCTGTGATAGCATGGGAGCAGGCCCACGCTGAGGATTTATGGTTGTCATCGGTCGTGCTGGCAGAATTGCGAGCGGGTGTTGCCTTGTTGCCGAGCGGAAAGCGGCAAACACAACTGGAAAACAATTTCCGGGCGCTAACGACACTTTATGCCGATCGCCTGCTGGATTTCGATGAACCGGCATCGCATCATTATGCGCAGGTGTTGGCGCGTGCGAAAGCGTCTGGTCGGCCAATCGCGACCGCGGATGCGATGATCGCCGCGACAGCCCTGCACCACGGTATGGCGGTTGCAACGCGCGACATGAGCGATTTCGCCGGAGCCGGGGTGAGACTGATAAATCCGTGGGAAGGCTGACACCACTGCACTTCGCCACGGGCCCCGCGCCGATGAGAGGCAAGGAGGAGATGTCAGTTCTTTTGGGCATTATTTTATTGCCTCTATCAATTTTTCAACGCTGGGGGCGAAGGTGGCGAATATGTAGGGTGACCAAACAAAAAGACCGAACCGCTCTGAGCGTTTCCAAATTCTGATCTTTTTAGGCGCCTAAGAAACTCAAGCACGTCCGCCTCCTTTGGGCGTTCGCCAAAATTGACGTTTATCTGCCTGCTTATAAGACGTTCAAAACGCCAGCCCTTGCTTACAACGAACAGCTGCACTTGATCGATTGAAGGCTTATCACCAAAGACGGATAACGCCGGTTGACCGTCACCTGCTATCTTATGCGACGTGACCTCTAGCGGATCGGGAGAGCTGGCACTTACAGGCGATACGGCTGCGCTAACAGTTAATGCGCTAACAGTTAAGATGAGCGACGCGATAGCTGTTTTCATCCCAAGCCCCCCACAAATTTCTCGAACAGGTAGAAGCTGTCCTGCGGGCCGGGGCTGGCCTCCGGGTGATATTGCACGCCAAAGGCATTGCGGTCAGTGAAGGCGATGCCGCAGTTGGAGCCGTCGAACAGGCTCACATGCGTTTCCTTCACATTGTTGGGCAGGGTCGTGGCATCGACCGCGAAGCCGTGGTTCATGCTGGTGATCTCGACCACACCGCGCTCCAGATGCTTGACCGGGTGGTTCGCGCCGCGATGGCCCTGATGCATCTTGATCGTCTTGGCCCCGCCCGCAAGCGCCAGCATCTGATGCCCAAGGCAAATCCCGAAGATCGGCATATCGGCATCCAGCAGCTTGCGGATCACCGGCACGGCATATTCGCCCGTCGCCGCCGGGTCGCCCGGCCCGTTGGAGAGGAACACGCCAGCGGGGGCGTGCGCCATGATGTCGTCATAGCTCGCATTGGCGGGCAGCACGGTGACGCGCGCGCCAGCCTGCACGAGGCTGCGGAAAATATTGTCCTTCGCGCCGAAATCCAGCGCGACGACGTGGGGCTTGTTTTCGGCTCCGCCGACGGAGGGGCGCTCGTCATCCCAGCGAAGGCTGGGATCTTGCGCCTTGTCGTGCTCCATCGCCTGAGACCCCAGCTTCCGCTGGGGTGACGGATTGGCATAGCCCTGCCCCAGCGTCCACACACCGCCGGTCCACTCGCGCGCCGCGCCGGTCACGTCCTTGGCGAGGTCCATCCCCACCAGCCCCGGCCAGCCTTTCGCCTTCTCGTGCAGCGCCTTAAGGTCGAACTTGCCCGCAGGATCATGCGCGATCACCGCATTGGGCGCGCCGGTCATGCGGATGCGCCGCGTCAGCGCGCGCGTATCGATGCCGGAAATGCCGATCCGCCCCTGCGCCTTCATCCATGCGTCAAAGGGCTGCACATTGCGGAAGTTCGACGGCGCGGTCACATCCTCGCGCACGATGCAGCCGAGCGCGGCGGTGCGGTCCCGCTCCACATCCTCAGGGTTGGTGCCGACATTGCCGATGTGCGGGAAGGTGAAGGTGATGATCTGCCCGGCATAGCTCGGGTCGGTCATGATCTCCTGATAGCCGGTGATCGCGGTGTTGAAGCACACCTCGCCCACCGCATCGCCTTCCGCGCCGAAGCCCCGGCCGAACACCACCGTGCCATCCGCCAAAACCAATACCCCGGTCGCTCCTTTGGGCACGGCTGGGTATGTGGCGGTCGCCATGATCTTCGATTCCTTTGCTTTTGCTTTGTGGCCGCGCGGCGTTTCCGTTTCAGGAAATGCAGGCTAAACGGCCGGTTCCCTATGCCCTTGCTGCACCGCGGTCAATGACTGTTAAAAAATGATTTCGCCGTTATATGTGGTTCTTTCTTTCCGACATTGAAGAGGATTCGCCCGTCATGATCCGTGACGCCCTGAAAGCCGCGCAAATCGAGGCCATGAAGGCCGGAGACAAGGATCGCCTCGCCGCCGTCCGCCTGATTTTGGCCAAGCTCAAGGATCGGGACATCGAGCTGCGGACCGCCTCTCAGGTGCCGGATGACGATGCGGTCGTGGTCGATGTGCTGCAAAAGATGGTGAAGCAGCGCCGCGAATCGATTGCGCTCTATGAACAGGGCGGCCGCGCCGAACTCGCCGCGAAGGAACAGGCCGAGGTCGATGTGATCGAGGGTTTCCTGCCGAGCCAGATGAGCGAAGACGAAACCCGCGCCGCTATTCTGGCGATCAAGGCGGAAACCGGCGCCGCGTCGGTCAAGGACATGGGCAAGGTCATGGCGCTGCTCAAGGAACGCCACGGCACCCAGCTCGACATGAGCAAGGCATCCGGGCTGGTGAAGGCGGCTTTGGGGTAATTCCATCCCCAGCATTTTCGATGAAAATGCTGTTTGAATTGCACCCGACTCGCGCTACTGTGAGTATAATAAGGCATGTCTCTATCGCCCCAGTTCCTTGATGAGTTGCGCGCGCGAACCACGCTCTCCACCCTCATAGGCAAGAGCGTGAAGGTGACGAAGGCCGGCCGCGAATATAAGGCCTGCTGCCCGTTCCATAACGAGAAGACGCCCAGCTTCACGATCAACGACGAGAAGGGTTTCTACCACTGCTTCGGCTGCGGCGCGCATGGCGACGCGATCCGCTGGATGACCGACCAGCGCGGCCTGCCGTTCATGGATGCGGTGAAGGAGCTGGCGGACGCCGCCGGGATGGAAGTCCCTGCGCTCGATCCCCGCGCCGCGAAGAAGGCCGAGGCGGCGCGTGGGCTGCATGAGGCTATGGCCGCCGCGCAGGACTGGTTCGTCGAGCAGCTTGGCGGCATCGAGGGGGCCGAGGCGCGCGCCTATCTCGACAAGCGCGGCATGTCCGACGCCACCCGCCGCGCCTTCGGCTTCGGCTTCGCGCCGGATTCGCGCGGCAAATTGAAAGCCGCCTTGAAGGACTTTCCCGAAGCCCTGCTGATCGAGGCCGGGCTGCTCATCCAGCCGCCAAATGAACCCGACGCGCGCAAGCGCGAGGCCTATGACCGCTTTCGCGGCCGCCTGATGATCCCGATCCGCGATGCGCGCGGGCGGGTGATCGCGTTCGGTGGCAGGATCATTGGTCAGGGCGAGCCGAAATATCTCAACTCGCCCGACACGCCCTTGTTCGACAAAGGCCGCACGCTCTACAATATCGACAAGGCTCTCGCCGCCGCGCGCGGCGCCGGGCGGGTGATCGTGGTCGAGGGCTATATGGACGTGATCGCCCTTTCTCAGGCGGGCATTCACGAATGCGTCGCGCCGCTCGGCACCGCGCTCACCGAGCATCAGATCGAGCGACTGTGGAAGATGGCCGATGTGCCGGTCCTCTGTTTCGATGGCGATACTGCCGGACAGAAGGCGGCGGATCGCGCCGCCCTGCGCGCCCTGCCCCTGCTCGCGCCCGGCCGTTCGCTCGATTTCGTGACGCTTCCGCAAGGCATGGATCCAGACGATCTGGTGAAGGCCAAGGGCGCGGCAGGGTTGGAGGCGTGCCTCGCCGCCTCATTGCCTCTGGCCGAGCGGCTCTGGCAGCATGAGCGCGACGCAGCGCCCGCGACCACGCCCGAAGCCCGCGCGGGCCTGCAACAGCGTCTTGCGGAACATGCTACGACCATCGCCAACGAGCTGGTCCGCCGCGAATATGAGCGCAGCTTCAAGGATCGCTTCTGGACCGAATTCGGCTGGAAACGCCAGGAACGTGCCGCCGTCCGAGGCTTCATCAGCCGATCGCGCGACGAGATTCGCAACGGCGACCTCAGCAACATGGGCGCACGGATCGAACGCATGGTCAAGCGCGCGATCCTGCTCGGCCTGTCGCGTTATCCCGGCCTGCTCTACACCCACCGCGAGCAGTTCGCGGCGCTCGTGATGCCCACGCAGACGTTGCAAGACTGGGCCGGTCTGCTGATCCGGGCGTCTTTCGAGCGCGCAAGCCTTGAATCGAGCCTGATCGATTCCATATTACAAGATGCCTCCCTGCCGGAACCTGAGCGCCGCGACATCAGCTACGACCTCGGTTTCTCGTTTTTCCGGGCGGATGCGGAGAAGGAAATGGCCGAAAATGACCTCGGCGAGGTCATTAATATTCTGCTGTTCGAGCAGGAATTCGCGCCAAAGCTTGAACGATTGAAAGCCAGCCTCTATGCGCGAGGCGAAAATGACGACATTGACGAGGCCAGTTGGCAGGAACATCTCTCCCTCATCACGCTGAAACGTCAGAATGACGAGAGGCTGAGGGAGCTGAAGGCGAATATCGAAGAACAGCTCATGGCCGCATAACGGCCCAGGAACACAAGGCAGACGAATGGCGAGCAAGGCGAACAAGGGTCAGGGCGAAGACATGGAAAGCAGCGATGCGCCGCTGCTCGACCTTAACGAGGCATCGGTCAAGAAGCTGATCGCGCGGGCGACCAAGCGCGGCTACATCACCTATGACGAGCTCAATTCGGCCCTGCCGCAGGACCAGATGTCGTCCGAGCAGATCGAGGACGTGATGTCCGCCTTGAACGACATGGGCGTCAACATCGTCGAGAACGAGGAAGTCGGCGAGGAAGGCGAAGATTCGCGCGAGGACGAGGTCGAGGCGATCGACTCTTCCGGTGAGGATGGCGGTGACGACGGCGAAATGCTCGTCACCGAAAAGAAAAAGGAAACCGTCGACCGCACCGACGACCCGGTCCGCATGTACCTGCGCGAAATGGGTGCGGTGGAGCTGCTGTCACGCGAAGGCGAGATCGCGATCGCCAAGCGCATCGAGGCGGGCCGCGACACCATGATCCTCGGGCTGTGCGAAAGCCCGACCACCTTCCACGCGATCATCGAATGGTCGACCGCGCTCAACAATGGCGAGATGCAGCTGCGCGAGATTCTCGATCTCGATGCGATGCTCTCGAAAGACCCCGCCCCCGAAAGCCTCTCCGATGACGAAGACGGCGACGACGACGGCGAAATCTCCGAAAAGACCGCCGGCCCGAGCTTCAAGGACGAGGACGAGGTCGAGGAAGAACCAGAAGCGGGCGATGAGGACGAGGATTCGCTGGTCGAGCGCCGCGCCCGCCGCGTCGAGGAAGAGGACGAGGACGACAACACCCTCAGCCTCGCCCAGATGGAAGAGACCCTGAAGCCGATGGCGCTGGAGAAGTTCGCCGCCATCACCGAGATCTTCCACCAGTTCGCCAAGGCCCAGGCCGCCCGGCTCGATGCAATGGCGAATGGCCTCGGCATCAGCGCGAAGGAAGAGGACGCCTATCAGCAGCTGCGCGAGGACTTGACCGCCGAGGTCGAGAGCGTGCAGTTCCATCAGCAGAAGATCGAATATCTCGTCGATCAGCTCTACAGCTACAACCGCCGCCTCACCACGCTGGGCGGCCAGATGCTGCGCCTCGCCGAGCGCCACAAGGTGCCGCGCAAGGATTTCCTCGATCATTACGTCAATCACGAGCTGGATGAAGGCTGGCTCGAGAAAGTCGGCGGCATCGACAAGAAATGGGCCGCCTTTGCAACCGCCGAGGCGCGCGCGGTCGATCGCATCCGCAACGAGGTCGCCGAAATCGCGCAGGCAACCGGCATGGCGCTCAGCGAATTCCGCCGCATCGTCAACATGGTGCAGAAGGGCGAGCGCGAGGCCCGCATCGCCAAGAAGGAAATGGTGGAAGCCAACCTGCGCCTCGTCATCTCCATCGCCAAGAAATACACCAACCGCGGCCTGCAATTCCTCGACCTCATTCAGGAAGGCAATATCGGCCTGATGAAGGCGGTGGACAAGTTCGAGTATCGCCGCGGCTACAAGTTCAGCACCTATGCCACCTGGTGGATCCGGCAGGCGATCACCCGGTCGATCGCCGATCAGGCGCGCACCATCCGCATTCCGGTGCACATGATCGAGACGATCAACAAGCTGGTGCGCACCAGCCGCCAGTTCCTCCACGAGCAGGGCCGCGAGCCGACGCCGGAGGAAATGGCCGAGCGCCTTTCCATGCCGCTCGAAAAGGTGCGGAAGGTGATGAAGATCGCCAAGGAGCCGATCAGCCTCAAAACGCCGATCGGCGACGAGGAGGATTCGCACCTCGGCGATTTCATTGAGGACAAGAACGCGATCATCCCGGTGGATGCCGCGATCCAGGCGAACCTCAAGGAGACCGTCACCCGCGTCCTTGCCTCGCTCACCCCGCGCGAGGAGCGCGTGCTGCGGATGCGCTTCGGCATCGGCATGAACACCGATCACACGCTGGAGGAAGTGGGTCAGCAGTTCAGCGTGACCAGAGAAAGAATCCGCCAGATCGAGGCCAAGGCGCTGCGCAAGCTCAAGCACCCGAGCCGCAGCCGCAAGATGCGTTCCTTTCTCGACCAGTAACCATAGAAAATTGGTTAACGCCTCAAAGCGGGACACTCGGGACACCTGGAAACGGGTTAAGCTGAGTTGCGCATAAACCCCTCGTTTACGGGCCTCGCTGTATAAAAATCCTCGAACCCCAAGGGCCAGGCTGGGGAATGAACGAGGAAAGATTATGCAGCACACGAACTTTGCCCCTGGTGTTTCGTCAGGCATGACTGACGCGCTTCTCGCGGCCCTGATCGAGGCCGACGGCACAGGCTCCCACGCCTATGTCGAAAAGCTGTGCGCGAGCGCGGCCGATCATGGCGCCCGGCCGCTGGCATCGCTGGCGGATGCGGCGCATTATCTCTGCCTGCTGCATGGGCGCTTTCCTGGAGTGATCGATCACGCCGCCACCCGCAGCACGGACAATGCCGCGCGCCAGTGGCTGGTGCAGGCCTGCGAGGCGTTCGCCGACGAGCGCGCCTATATCACCCGAGTCTCGGTCGCGCTGGGGCCGGTTCCCAGCACCTTTGGCCAGAACAACTGCGATTCCGCCGTGCTGCAACAGCGCCACGCGCTTGAGATGCTTTCGCAATCGGATCGTCGCGGCTGCGCTATGGGCGCGGCGCTGACGCTGACGCTCGATTGGGCCGGAGTGCGCAACCTCCTCGATCGCGCCGCCATCCGCGCCGGCATAGAGCCGCGCAAATGCTCGCTGCCGGGCCGCGAGGCCACACTTGCCGTCGCCCGCGCCATCGCGGTGGACGATGCCTCGGCGCGCGCGGTCCTGTTCGGCGGTCGCCAGCTTCTGCACCAGCATCGCGGCCTGTGGGAGCTGATGCAGGCCCGCGCCAGCGTCCGCGCGATGGAAGGCTGACCCCTCCCCCCGTCAAACACTTGCGCGCTCCGCCCAGGCGCATTAGGTCCATGTGCATTGCAACATGGGATAGAGCTTCATGCGTTTCGAAGGCACCGCCGATTATGTCGCCACCGCTGATCTGAAGGTCGCGGTCAACGCCGCCGTGTTGCTGCGGCGTCCCCTGCTGGTAAAGGGCGAGCCGGGCACCGGCAAGACGGTGCTCGCGCAACAGATCGCCGCCGCGCTCGATGCGCCGCTCATCGAGTGGAACATCAAGTCCACCACCAAGGCGCATCAGGGTCTTTATGAGTATGACGCCGTCGCCCGCCTGCGCGACGGGCAGCTGGGCGATGCGCGCGTGCACGACATCGCCAACTATATCCGCAAGGGCAAGCTGTGGGAGGCGTTCACCTCTGAAAAGCTCCCCGTCCTCCTCATCGACGAGATCGACAAGGCGGACATCGAATTCCCCAACGACCTGTTGCAGGAGCTCGATCGCATGGAGTTCCACGTCTACGAGACCGGCGAGACGGTGAAGGCGAAGGAGCGGCCGATCGTCGTCATCACCTCGAACAACGAGAAGGAGCTGCCGGACGCGTTCCTCCGCCGCTGCTTCTTCCATTACATCCAGTTCCCGGACCGCGAGACGATGCAGGCGATCATCGACGTGCACTTCCCCGGCATCCAGAAGATATTGGTGAGCCGCGCGCTCGACATCTTCTACGACGTGCGCGAAGTGCCTGGCCTCAAGAAAAAGCCCTCCACTTCGGAGCTGCTCGACTGGCTGAAACTGCTGCTGGCGGAAGACATGCCGCTCGATGTGCTGCAATCGCAGGACACCCGCAAGGCCATCCCCCCGCTCCACGGCGCATTGCTCAAGAACGAGCAGGATGTCATGCTGTTCGAGCGGCTGGCGTTCATGAGCCGGAGGGGCTGAGAGGAGTAGGATATGGGATATACCGGACGTTGCGCGTGTGACACGGTTCAGGTCGTGATCGAGGCTGAGGCCGTCAGCGTAAGGCAATGCTGGTGCCGCCATTGCCAGCACCTCGCGGCCGGCAACGCGACGACCAACGCCTTTTTCCCTGCCGAGGCCGTCAGCACGACCGGCGAGCTGGTGTGGAACTCTCACAAGGCTGACAGCGGCAACGAGCTGCACTGGGCTTTCTGCCCGCAGTGCGGATCGCAGATGCTCGCCTATTCGACCGCCCGCCCGCAATTTCGCGGCGTCCGCGTCGGGGCCATAGATCAGCCCCACGACCTCGCGCCGCAGGCCATTATCTGGACCAGCGAAGCGCCAGCATGGGCCAAGCTCGACCCCGATCTGCCGCACTTTGCGGGCCAGCCACCCGCAGCCCCGCCCAAGACCGACTAATGCTCCTCAATTTCCTCGATGAACTGCGCGCGGCGGGTATTCCGGCTTCGGTGAAGGAGCATCTGGTGCTGCTCGATGCGCTGGAGCGGGAGGCGATCGATCGCACGCCCGAGAGCTTCTATTATCTCGCCCGCGCGACCTATGTGAAGGACGAGGGGCTGATCGACAGGTTCGATCAGGTTTTCTCAAAGGTATTCAAGGGTATATTCTCCGAAGTCCCGGGCAATGTCGCGGGCGACATTCCCGAGGACTGGCTGCGCGCGGTCGCCGAGAAATTCCTCACGCCCGAAGAAATGGAGAAGATCAAGTCGCTGGGAGACTGGGACGAGATCATGGAGACGCTGAAAAAGCGGCTGGAGGAACAGCAGGGCCGCCATCAGGGCGGCAGCAAGTGGATCGGCACCGGCGGCACCTCCCCTTTCGGCAACAGCGGCTACAACCCCGAGGGCGTCCGCATCGGTGGCGAGAGCAAACACAAGCGCGCGATCAAGGTATGGGAAAAGCGCGAGTTCCAGAACCTCGACTCGACCCGCGAGCTCGGCACCCGTAACATCAAGGTCGCGCTGCGCCGCTTGCGCCGCTTCGCGCGCGAGGGCGCCGCGGAGGAGCTGGATCTCGACGCCACCATCGAAGGCACGGCGAAGCGCGGCTTCCTCGATATCCATATGCGCGCCGAGCGGCGCAATGCGGTCAAGCTGCTGCTGTTCCTTGATGTCGGCGGATCGATGGACCCGCACATCAAGCTGACCGAGGAGCTGTTCAGCGCCGCGACAACCGAATTCAAGAACATGGAGTTCTTCTATTTCCACAACTGCCTGTATGAAGGCGCGTGGAAGGACAACCGCCGCCGCTGGTCCGAGCGCACCCGGACATGGGATATCCTCCATAAATATGGCCATGATTACAAGGTGATCTTCGTCGGTGACGCGGCGATGAGCCCTTATGAGATCAGCCATCCCGGCGGCTCGGTCGAGCATATGAACGAGGAGGCGGGCGCGGTCTGGCTCGATCGCGTGACGCGCACCTATCCGGCGACCGTCTGGCTCAACCCGGAAAAGCGCGAATACTGGGACTATAGCCAGTCCAACAAGATGATCCGGCAAGTGCTCGACCAGCGCATGTATCCGCTGACGCTGGACGGGCTGGACGAGGCGATGCGCGAATTGAGCCGCAAGCGCTGACAGGGATTAGCACCAATCCGGTTTTAAAATAGCGGCCCCGTAAAAATACAGACTCTACATCGTGCGTTTTCATGTTATGGTTAACGCAACATATTGGCTTTCATACAGAATTGACACCGGGGGAAGAAACGGGGGATTAATTCATGAAGCAAAGTCGAAACCGCCCACGCGGAAATAATCGTCGTCGCGCTGCCAGCCAGCCACCTGCCGTGATATGCCTCCCCGGCCCCAGACAGGCCTCTCCCCCACCCCGCAAGGAACCCGAGGCACTGCGCGCCTTTGCGTTGACAGCCGGAGCGGAGCCACTGGTCCAGACCGCCAAAACTCCCAGAGCGCCGCGCGGTAAGGCCAGGACGGCTGAAGTTCCGCTCCCGCCCGAGACTCCGCGCCTCGCCGAAATAGCGGCGCTGCCGCGCAACCGCGCGCTGGTGGTCGCCCCGCAAAAGGGGCTGGTCGCGGTGAAACAATGGCTTCGCAAGCTCATCATGAAGCCCAAAAAAGCGGCGCTCACGGTCGAGACCGCTTCGGCGAAGACGCAGGTTCGCGCGCTCCGTGTCGAGGTCGCGCAGCTCCAGCGTTCGCTCGATCAACTGATGGCGCAGCTTAAGGCTATTCAGTAGATCAGATAGGGCTTTCGCTCTTCCGCCCACGCAGCCTCATCCGGCAGCGTCAATGCATCCAGATCGGCGGGCGTTGCTGCTGCGTCATCCACCCATTCGCGCAGCAGCGGCGAGCCGTTGATCACGTCTATGGGGAGCTTGCCGAACTCATATTCATAGGGGAAATCACGCCACAGATCATAGTCCGGCCACAGGCGGCGGATCGCCTTGAACGCCAAAGATTGCACCCGCCACGGCCGGAACGCCGCATGGTCATAGCCGCAGCCCTCGGCATGGATATGTACGCCGTTGCAGAGCTGACCGACATGCTTGTGGAAGGTCGGTTCGAACCAGATGTCGCGCAGGGCGCAGCCCGCCAGCCACTCCGGCGCGAGAGCATACATCTCCCCGATCAGCGCGCGCGCATCGATATCCGGCGCGCCCATGATCTCCAGCGGCCGCGTCGTCCCCCTGCCCTCGCTCAGGGTCGCGCCCTCCAGCATCACCGTGCCGGGGTAGGCCCGCGCCATGTTGAGGTTGGGCGCATTGGGGCTGGGGTTGATCCACAGCCGCTCCATCGGCCAGCCGAAGCCCGGCCCGGCCTCCGGCAGCCAGTAATGCATGTCGATCACGCGATAGTCGACATCGAGGCCGTAATGCGCGATGAACCAGTGGCCCAGCTCGCCGAGCGTCATCCCATGCCGCATCGGCATTGGCCCCGCACCGACGAAACTCTCCCAGCCCGGCCGCAGCGTCAGCCCCTCCACCGGCCGCCCGGCAGGATTGGGCCGGTCCAGCACCCACACCGCCTTGCCATGCGCGGCGGCGGCCTCCAGCACATAGAGCAGCGTCGTGATGAAGGTATAGATGCGCGTGCCGAGATCCTGAAGATCGACCAGCAGCACATCGAAGCTCGCCATCATGGCGTCGGTCGGGCGGCGTACTTCGCCATAGAGGCTGAACACCGGAATGCCGTGCACCGGATCGAGGAAATCCGGCGACTCCATCATATTGTCCTGCTTGTCCCCGCGCAGGCCATGCTGCGGCCCGAAGGCGGCGCTCAGGCGGATATCTCCACACGCCGCCAGCGCGTCGAGGCTGTGCGTCAGGTCCGCCGTCACCGAGGCGGGATGCGCCAGCAGCGCGACGCGCCTTCCCGCCAGAGGTTTCCGCAATTCCGGGTCGGCGATCAGCCGGTCGATACCGTTCTTCATGAAGGGGGAGGTGCCGGAAGCTCCGCCGCAAAGCAAGCGGGATGATGGAAATCGGCCTTGCCGGGCGGGTGAGCGAGCGCCCAATAGCTGATCCCTCCGCCCTTTTCCTCAATCACCGCCGACAGGCCGATCCGCCCCACCGCAAAGCCGCAACGCACCGTCACGTCGCACTGGAGCAGGCCCGGCTCCCGCGACACCCTGATCTCCGGCGGCATCAGCGCGACATCGCTCATGCCCTTGCGATAGTCGGCAAAATCATAAACCGCCCACGCCCCCGAAGGCGCGAAATTATACTCCCGATAGGCCTCGCACCAGCCATCGGTGATGAACAGCTCGAAGCACATGTGGCGCCACAGGCCATCGGCGCGCTCGGGCACCGCGGGTGGCGGGACGAGCAGCATGTCGATGTCTCCCTCCACCACATAGCGCAGCCGCATGACGGCTTCCTCCGCCCATTCCACCGACGCCCGGATGCTCCGCACCGCCGCGCACGGCGTATCCGGGTGGCACATCAATGTCGCAAACTTGTCCAACCCCCCACTCCATGCTAGGCGCGCGGCGCTATGACCGATTATCGCTCCGACCTTCTGCGCCTGCTCTCTTCGCGGGGTTATATCCACCAGATCACCGATGCGGAAGGGCTGGATGCGCTGGCGGCCAAAGCCGTCGTTCCGGGCTATGTCGGCTTCGATGCCACCGCCCCCTCGCTCCATGTCGGCAACCTCGTCTCGATCATGCTGCTGCGGCGCTTGCAGCAGGCGGGCCACAAGCCGGTCGTCCTCATGGGCGGCGGCACGACCCGCATCGGCGACCCCACCGGCAAGGATGAGGTCCGCAAGATGCTGAGCGATGAGGCGATCGAGAGCAACATCGCCTCGATCCGCACCGCGTTCGAGCGCTTCCTCACCTTCGGCGACGGCCCGACCGACGCGGTGATGGTCAACAACCACGACTGGCTCGGCAAGCTCGGCTACATCGAGATGCTGCAAAAGGTGGGCACGCATTTCACCGTCAACCGCATGTTGAGCTTCGATTCGGTCAAGCTCCGGCTGGAGCGCGAGCAGCCGATGACCTTCCTCGAATTCAACTATATGATCCTGCAAGGCTATGATTTCCGCCATCTCTGCCAGAATATGGGTGTGCGGTTGCAGATGGGCGGGTCAGACCAATGGGGCAACATCGTCAACGGCGTGGAGCTGTCGCGCCGGATGGACGGCGACGAGGTGTTCGGCCTCACCACCCCGCTCATCACCAAGGCGGACGGCACCAAGATGGGCAAGTCGGTCTCCGGCGCGGTGTGGCTCAACGAAGCCCAGTTGCCGAGCTTCGACTACTGGCAGTTCTGGCGCAACACCGACGACCGCGACGTGGGCCGCTTCCTCAAGCTGTTCACCGATCTGCCGCTCGACGAGATCGCCCGGCTGGAGGCGCTGGAAGGCGCGGAGATCAACGAGGCCAAGAAGGTGCTCGCCAATGAGGCGACCGCCCTCTGCCGGGGCCACGAAGCGGCGGAGCGCGCCGCGCAGACCGCCGCCGAGACCTTCTCCGGCGGTGCGGGCGCCGACCTGCCCACCGTTCCGGTGAGCCAGGCCTCCAACATCGTCGCCGCGCTGGTGGCGCTGGGCTTTGCCGGATCGAACAAGGAGGCCAAGCGCAAGCTGGAGGAAGGCGCGATCCGCGTGAACGACGCGGTGGTGTCGGATGGCGGCTATGCCCCGCAAGCGGGCGACAAGATCAGCTTCGGCAAGAAGAAGCACGGAATGGTGGCGAAGTAAAACAGAAGTTTTTTGATGAATAAGCTGTGGTTTTACATTCCAAACTGGACAAAATGGCTGATCTGTGGATTTTTTTGGATCGGTTCGTTCGGTATATTGATAGAGGCGTTACTGACGGGAAAAACACATACGCGCAGGCATGGAATAATCAGTGCTGCGGAGCACCCTGATATTTTCGTCCTGCATTTAATACCATTTGCGCTGATTATTCTCAGCGGACCACTATACATCTGGTATCGATTTTTTCGACGGAAATCGTCCTCAAGCTGGAAAAATTTGACAGGCCAGAGACCGCCTTTAGAACGCCCTGAAAATGTCTCTACGCTATCTGGCGATGACCAGAGTTGATTAGCCCCCCTTCAACAATCCTACCGCGTCTGCTTAGCCTCCGCGCAACAGCGTTACGGCTGCGTCTCTCTCAAACAGATAAAGGCAGTTGCGCGCCGCCTGCCCACGTTCGGACGACAGCCCGCCGTCGCGCTCGATCAGCAAGCGCGCGTCGTCCCGCGCCATGTCGATGAGGTCGGAGATATCCTCGTCCCCCGCCAGCCGGAAGCGCTGCTCGCCCGATTGCCGCGTGCCGAGATAATCCCCCGCGCCGCGCAGCCGCAGATCCTCCTCGGCAATGCGGAAGCCGTCATTGGTCTCGCGCATCAGCGCCAGCCGCGCCCGCGCCGTCTCGGAGAGCGCATTGCCGCGCAGCAGCAGGCAGGTCGAAGCCTTGTCGCCGCGCCCCACCCGCCCGCGCAACTGATGCAGCTGCGCCAGGCCAAATCGATCCGCCCCCTCGATGATCATCAAGGTCGCATTGGGCACATCGACGCCCACCTCGATCACGGTCGTCGCCACCAGCACGCTCGCCTGATGCGAAGCAAAGCGCGCCATCACCGCGTCCTTTTCCGGCCCCTTCATGCGCCCATGCACCAGCGCGATTGCGTCGCCAAAGCGCGCCCGCAGCGTCTCCGCCCGCGCTTCCGCCGCCGCCTGATCCGAAACGAGGCTTTCCTCCACCAGCGGGCACACCCAATAGGCCTGACCGCCGCCCGCGATATGCCGCCCCAGCGCCTCGATCACCTCATCGATGCGGTCGACCGAAATCACACGGGTCTCGATCGGCTGGCGGCCCGGTGGCATTTCATCCAGCCGGCTCACCTCCATGTCGCCATAATAAGTCAGCGTGAGCGTGCGCGGGATCGGCGTCGCCGTCATCACCAGCATATGCGGGTTGAGCCTCGCCTTTTGCGCCAGCATTACCCGCTGGTTGACGCCGAATCGGTGCTGCTCGTCGATCACCACGAGGCCCAGATGGCGATAGTTTACCGCCTCCTGAAATATCGCATGGGTGCCGACCAATATATCGATGCTGCCATCGGCTAGCCCCATCAAAGTCGCCTCGCGCGGCCTGCCCTTATCCCGCCCGGTGAGGATCGCGATATTGACCGGAACGCCGGACAGCATCTTTCGCAGCGTTTCATAATGTTGCCGCGCAAGTATCTCTGTTGGCGCAAGAAATGCGCCCTGCATCCCGCACTCGACCGCGCCCAGCAGCGCCATCAGCGCCACCCATGTCTTGCCTGACCCCACATCGCCCTGAAGCAGCCGCAGCATGGGCGAGCTTTGCGCGCAATCGCCATCGATCTCCATCACCGAGCGCCGCTGCGCCCCCGTCGGCGCGAAGGGCAGCTTTACCGCATCGCGCAAGCGCCCGGTGGGGCGGATCGGCTCCGCCCGCCGCTGGCGCGATGCCGCGCGCACCAGCATCAGCGCGAGCTGGCCGGAGAATATCTCGTCATAGGCGAGGCGACGACGCGCGGCGCGGCCCTCCGGGCTGGCATGGACGGCGAGCAGGCTATCATGCCAGCCCTTCCACCCGTGCGAGCCGAGCACCGAAGCGTCGATCCACTCCGGCATTTCGGGCGCGCGGGAGAGCGCCTCCCCCACCAGATCGCGCAGCCGCGCGTTGGTGATCCCTTCGGAGAGCGGATAGACCGGCTCCATCACCGCGATCTTCGGCGCTTCCTCGGGCAAGCCGACATGATCCGGGTGGATGATCTGCAACTGGTCGCCATAGGCCTCTAGCTTGCCCGAAACCACGCGCGGCTCGCCGATGGGCAGCAGTTTTCGCGGCCAGCCGCTGTTCTTGCCGAAATATACGAGAGACACGCCATTGCCCTGCCCATCCACCGCCCACACCCGGAACGGCGCGCGCGGCGATCCGCTCGCCTTGTAGTCCGTCGGCGTCAGGGTCAGGATGATGTTATGGCCGACATCATTATGATCGAGATGCGTAACCCGCCTGCGCTCCACCCACCCGGTCGGCAGATGGAAGGCGAGATCGACCATGCGGGCAAGACCCAGCCGGTCGAGCGGCTTGGAAAGCGCGTTGCCAACGCCCTTCAAAGCCGAGATTTCGGTAAACAGCGGATTGAGAAGTTCGGGTCGCATGGCTAAGGCACAGGGCATAGACCAGCCGTTCCACGCAATCAAACATGCGATCACTCTCGCACAGGACTTCGCCTCATGGAAAACGACCCCCGCCTGCGCCGCCTCCACTTCCGCGCCTGGCATCGCGGCACGCGCGAGGCGGACTATATGGTCGGCGGCTTCTTCGATCGCTATGGCGCAAGCTGGAGCGAGGCCGAGATGGCGTGGTTCGAGGAACTGCTGGAGGAGCAGGATGTCGATATCATGGCCTGGGGGCTGGGAACCGTCAGCGTACCGGAACGCTTTGCCGGCCCGATGATGGACCTGTTCAAAAGGCTCGATTTCATTGAGATACCGAGGTGAGATTTCCTCCTTTCGTCATGCTGAACTTGTTTGGCTTCGCCGCCCTTGCGGGTCAGCATCCATTTGCGGACATGGCGGAATGGACCCTGAAACGAGTTCAGGGTGACGACGTTTCAGAATAGCCGATGACTGACCTCTCCCGCATCCTCTCCGCCCGCACGGCCCTTACCCTGTCAGGCGTGCCCGCCGGCTTCCTGCCGCTGCTGATGAGCGACCTCGCGCGTGCGGCGGCCGGTGGCAATGCCCCTGCCCGCGCGGTGTTCGTCGCGGCGGACGAACTGGAAATGCAGGCGGTGGCGGACGCGGCGGGCTGGTTCGCCCCGGAGCTGGATGTCATCACCATCCCGGCATGGGATTGCCTGCCCTATGACCGCGCCTCGCCCTCGTTGCGTTCCGCCGCGCAACGCCTCGCCGGGCTTCATGCATTGCAGGCTCCGGTCAAGGGGCCGCAGCTCGTGCTCACCACGGCGGCAGCGATCACCCAAAAGACCCTGACACCCTTCCGTGTGCGCCAGCTCGTTGCCCGCCTCGCGCCGGGGGAGCGCATCGCGATCGACCGGCTCACGGCGTTGCTGCAATCCAACGGTTACAGCCGCACGGACACGGTGCATGACGCGGGCGAATATGCGGTGCGCGGCGGCATCGTCGATCTCTATCCCGGCGGCGCGAAGGAGCCGCTGCGCCTCGATTTCTTCGGCGACGAGATCGAGACGCTGCGCAGCTTCGATCCCGCCACCCAGCGCTCGACGGGTGATGTGCCGAGCTTCACCCTCCTTCCCGCGTCCGAAGCACTGCTGGATGAAGAGACGATCAAGCGCTTCCGCTCGCGCTACCGCGAACTCTTCGGCGCGACCGCGACCGGCGACCCGCTCTATCAGGCGGTGAGCGACGGCAGACGACTCGCGGGAATGGAGCACTGGCTACCCCTGTTCGAGGAACGCCTCGTGCCGCTCGTCGAACATCTGGGCAGCCAGGCGCTCATCGTGCGCGACAGCGGCGTTACCGGCGCGATCCAGCAGCGATTCGAGGCGATCAGCGATTACCATGCCAACCGCGTCGCGGCGCAGGCCAGCGCTGCCGGAAGCTATCGCCCGCTCGCCCCCGATCAGCTCTACACCACCGCCAGCGAATGGGTCGCCGCCGTCGCCGCGCACCCGATCCACATCACCTCGCCGTTCCACGAGCCGGAAAGCGCGACGGTGCTCGATTTCGGCGTCGATGCCGCGCGCGATTTCGCGCCGGAGCGTACACAGGGCGCCAACATCTACGACGCCGTCGCCGTCCATATCGACAACCAGCGCAAGGCCAATGGGCGCAAGATCATCATCGCCAGCTATTCCGCCGGCGCACGCGAGCGCCTCTCCGGCCTGCTGGAAGAGCACAAGGCAGGCGCGCTCGCCTTCGCCGCCAACTGGCAGGAGGCGCAAGGCCTCGCGGCCAAAGGCGCAACCGCCCTCATCGTCCTGCCGCTCGACCACGGCTTCACCACCGCCGACCTTACCGTCCTCACCGAGCAGGACATGCTGGGCGACCGCCTTGTTCGCCGCGCCAAACGCAAGAAAAGCACCGACGCTTTCCTCGCCGAACTCGCGACCCTCACCCCCGGCGATCTCGTTGTCCACCGCGATCATGGCATCGGCAAATATGAGGGGCTGACGTCTATTCCCGTGGGCAATGCCCCGCATGACTGCGTGGCCCTCGAATATGCGGGCGGCGACAAGCTCTATGTCCCGGTCGAGAATCTCGACGTGCTCTCCCGCTATGGCGCGGAGAATGAGGGCGTCGCGCTAGACAGGCTGGGTGGCGAGGCATGGCAGCGGCGCAGGGCGCGGATGAAGGAGCGCATCCGCGAGATTGCCGGAGAGCTGCTCAAGGTCGCTGCCGCGCGCGCGCTGCGGGAAGCGCCTGTCGCCGAGCCGGATGCAGGGGGCTATCCCGCGTTCGTCGATCGCTTCCCCTATGACGAGACCGACGATCAGGATCGCGCCATCACCGATGTGATCGAGGATCTCGCCGCTGGCCGCCCGATGGACCGGCTGGTGTGCGGCGATGTCGGCTTCGGCAAGACCGAGGTCGCGTTGCGCGCGGCGTTCGTTGCGGCGATGGCCGGGATGCAGGTCGCGCTCATCTGCCCCACCACCCTGCTCGCACGCCAGCACCACCGCAATTTCGTCGAGCGCTTCGCCGGTTTCCCGTTGAACATAGGCCGCCTCTCCCGCCTCGTCCCCGCTGCCGAGGCCGCCGCCACCAAGGCGGGGATGGCCGAAGGCACCATCGACATCGTCATCGGCACCCACGCGCTCCTCTCCAAGGGCATCGAATTCAAGCGGCTCGGGCTGGTGATTGTGGACGAGGAACAGCGCTTCGGCGTCGTCCACAAGGAACGGCTGAAGCAATTGAAGACCGACGTGCATGTGCTGACGCTCACCGCGACGCCGATCCCGCGCACGCTGCAAATGGCGATGTCGGGCCTGCGCGAGCTGTCCGTCATCCAGACGCCGCCGGTCGACCGCCTCGCCGTGCGCACCTATGTCATGCCGTGGGATGGCGTCGTCATCCGCGAGGCGCTGCTGCGCGAGCATTATCGCGGAGGACAGAGCTTCTTCGTCGTGCCGCGCATCTCCGACATCGCGGATATCGAGGAGTTCATGGCGCAGCAGGTGCCGGAGGTGAAGGCCGTCGTCGCGCATGGTCAGATGGGCGCGGGCGAGGTCGAGGAGCGCATGTCCTCCTTCTACGACCGCAAATATGACGTGCTGCTCTCCACCACCATCGTCGAGAGCGGGCTGGATATTCCCAGCGCCAACACCCTCATCATCCACCGCGCCGATCGCTTCGGCCTGGCCCAGCTCTATCAGCTGCGCGGCCGGGTCGGCCGGGGCAAGACCCGCGCCTATGCCTATTTCACCACGCCCGCAGATCGTATCATCACCGAGACGGCGGAAAAGCGCCTCAAGGTGCTGTCCGATCTCGATACGCTGGGCGCGGGCTTTCAGCTCGCCAGCCACGATCTCGATATTCGCGGCGCGGGCAATCTGGTGGGAGACGAGCAGTCCGGCCACATCAAGGAGGTTGGCTTCGAGCTGTATCAATCGATGCTGGAGGAAGCGATTCTCGAAGCGAAATCCGGCGGATCGACCGATTTCGTGCCGCGCGACGCCTTCTCGCCCCAGATCACCATCGATGCGCCGGTACAGATCCCGGAGGATTATGTGCCCGATCTCGATCTCCGCATGGGCCTCTATCGCCGCCTCAACGATCTTGAGGACGCGCGCGGGGTCGAGGCCTTCGCCGCCGAGCTGATCGACCGTTTCGGCAAGCTGCCGCACGCGACCGAGAATCTGCTCACCCTCATCCGCATCAAGCAGAATTGCGTGAAGGCCGGGATCGCGCGGCTCGATGTCGGCGCGAAGGGTGCGCTGGTCGCGTTCCATGACGACAATTTCAGGAACCCCGCCGGCCTCATCGACTATGTCCAGCGGCTACAGGGCACCGCCAAGCTGCGGCCGGACAACAAGCTCGTCATCACCCGCGCCTGGAAAGACGGCGCCGCGCGGCTCCACGCGGGGCTGCAACTGTCGAAGGGACTGGCGAAGGTCGCGGGGTAAGATGCCCACCCCGCTGCGACTAGCTTCGCCTGTGGCTATGCAAGTCTCGCTCCCCTCCCGCAAGCGGGAGGGGTTGGGGGTGGGCCGATCCTACCCCGCCCGCTCCACCATCTCGATCAGCTCCGCCCCCGTCACCGCGCGGGACCGCAGGAACCCCTGATAGATGTCGCAGCCTTCGCGGGCCAGCAGGGTCAGTTGCTCCTCGCTCTCCACCCCTTCGGCGATCACGGTCAGCGCCAGCGATTTCGCCATTGAGATGATCGCGCGCAGGATGATCCGGTCCCTCGGCGTGCCCAATATGTCGCGGCTGAGGCTGTGGTCGATCTTGAGATAATCCGGGTGCAGCGCCTTCAGATAGGCGAGGCTCGAATAGCCGGTGCCGAAATCATCGATCGCGACCCGCAGCCCCGCCTTGCGCAGCTCCTGCAACAGCGCACCCGCCTGCTCGATATTCTCGATGAGGCCGGTTTCGGTGATCTCCACCGTCACCCGGTCCCGCGGGAAGCCGCTGCGCCCGATCATTTCCAGCAGATGCGGCATGAAATCGCCCTGCGCTAGATCGACCGCGGTCACGTTGACCGAGAGGCGCAGCGCGGAAAGGCTCTCCGGCCACGTCCCCGCCTCATCGAGCGCGCGGGCCTGGATATGGCGCGACAAGGGCAGCAGGAAGTCCGCCCTGTCCGCCGCCTCGAACAGCGTCCCGGCGTCGAGCTGGCCGAGTTCGGGGTGATTCCAGCGCGCCAGCGCCTCCACCCCGACGATGCGATCGTTCAGGCTGTCATATTGCGGCTGGTAGACGATGCCGATCTCGCCCCGGTCGAGCGCGAGACGCAGGTCCGCGTCCAGCCGGTCCGGCTCGGCCCCCGCGCCCCTGCCATCGCCCCCGCCCTGCCGCACGCAGATGTCGCTGATGGCGGAGCGCCGGGCATCGTCCAGCGCAGCGCTGGCGCGGCGCAGCAGGCTGGAGGCGTCGTCCCCCGCCACCGGCACCGCGATGCCACAGCGCGCCGTCAGGCGGATCACCTTGTCCTCCGCCACGAAGGGCCGGGATACCGCCGAGAGAATCAGGCGGGCGATATCCTCGGGATTGGGGGCGTCTTTCGGCGCGGCGTAGGCGACGAGATATTCGGTGCCGCCCATGCGCCCGATCAGGCTGTGCTCGTCGAGCGCCCCTGACAATTGCGTGCGGATGGCCTCGGCCACCCTCAGCAGGATCCTGTCGCCCATCTGATGGCCATAAGCCGCGTTCACGCTGGCGAACTGGCTGATGCCGACGAGGATGCAGGCATGGAGCGGCAGCGGCCCCGCATCCCCCGCGATCCGCGCCTCCAGCCACGCACGCGCGGCAGGGCGCGAGGCAAGGCCTGTCAATTCATCCGTGTCTGGGATCGGGTCTGCCATGCACCGCCATGTTTCTGCGCCGGGAATCCCCTTAGCGGCTCGAAGTTACCGAGGGCTTAGCAAAGGGGCAAGAGCGCGTCCCTGGTCAACAGTTTCGGCATCACGCGGGCCATCCTCTTATCTTGCGCAGAAGGGCGGCATACCCTAGCTATACTGCCATGAGCACCGTGAACGCCCTTTCCGGATCGACGATGCACGACGGCTTCGGCCGCCGGATCGAATATCTGCGCATTTCCGTGACGGATCGCTGCGATCTGCGCTGCCGCTATTGCATGGCGGAGAAGATGAGCTTCCTGCCCCGCAAGGACGTGCTGAGCCTTGAGGAAATCGCGATTCTGGCGGACAGGTTCATCGCGCGGGGCGTGCGCAAGATCCGCCTTTCCGGCGGAGAGCCGCTCGTGCGGCGGGATTTCATGGATCTCGCGCGGCGGATCGGGCGCCATCTGGATGCCGGAACGCTCGAAGAACTGACCCTCACCACCAACGGCACCCGGCTCGCCGACCATGCCGAGGCGCTGTTCGATGCGGGAATGCGCCGCATCAACGTCAGCCTCGACAGCCTCGATCCCGATCGTTTCGCCTTCATCACGCGCGGGGGCGAGCTGGCGCGCGTTCTCGCGGGGATCGGCTCGGCGCGAGAGGCGGGGCTGCGCGTCAAGATCAACATGGTCGCGATGCGCGGCTTCAACGATGACGAATTTGTCCCCATGCTGCGCTGGTGCGCGGAGCAGGGACATGACCTGACCCTGATCGAGACGATGCCGCTCGGCGATACCGGCGAGGACAGGACCGACCGCTATATGCCCCTGGCGCAAGCGATGGCGGAAATCGGCGCGGCGCACCCGCTCACCGCGATCCCCTACCGCAGCGGCGGCCCCGCCCGCTATTTCACGGCACAGGGCATGGAGCATATCCGCCTCGGCCTCATCACGCCCTTGAGCGATAATTTCTGCGCCGGGTGCAACCGGATGCGAATCACCTGCGAGGGCAAGATCTTCATGTGCCTCGGCCATGAAAATTACGTCGATCTCAAGGACGCCTATCGCTCCGGCGGTATCGCGGCGGTCGACACAGCGCTCGATCGCGCACTGATCGCCAAGCCGCTGGCGCATGATTTCGCCATCGGCCCCGAGGGCACGCACGGCGCGACACGTCGGCACATGAGCGTCACGGGCGGCTAGGGCAGGCATGGAACATCGCTGCGCGCTGGTGGTGTCTCCCACACCCGCCGCTCGGGCGGCGGAGGAGCGGCTGCGCGCCAGCTATGAGTTCGTGTCCCCGGCGGAAGCGGATCTGATCATCGCACTTGGCGGCGATGGCTTCATGCTGCAGGTGCTGCACCAGATGCTGGAAAGCCACGTCATCAAGCCGGTGTTCGGCATGAACCTCGGCACGGTCGGCTTTCTGATGAACGAGTGGCGGCTGGAGCGGCTGGACCAGCGCCTCGGCGCCGCCAAGCCGTTCAAGGTCAATCCGCTGCGGATGCACGTGACCACCGTGGACGGCACCGATGTTTCGCTGCCCGCGATCAACGAAGTGTCCCTGTTGCGCGAAACCCGTCAGACCGCCAAGATCGAAGTGTCCGTCAACGGGCGCGTCGTGCTGCCCGAGCTGGTGTGCGATGGCGTCCTCGTCGCCACGCCTGCGGGTTCGACCGCCTACAACCTCTCCGCCCACGGGCCGATCCTCCCCCTCGGCTCCGGCCTGATCGCCCTGACGCCGATCAGCCCGTTCCGCCCCCGGCGCTGGCGCGGCGCCATCCTGCCGGAAAGCACCCGTGTCCGTTTCCGCATACTCGATCCGCAGAAACGCCCCGTCAGCGCGGTCGGCGATCAGCGCGAGGTGCGCGATATTGCCTGCGTGGAGATCGCGATCGACCGGGCGACTCCGCTCACCCTGATGTTCGACCCGGAGCACACGCTCGACGACCGGATCGCGGCCGAACAATTTATCGCCTAATGCCCCTTGCCATTGCGCGAAAAGCGCTGCTATAGGCGCGGCCTGCCCCGCGAGAGCGAGGCTGCTCCCCGATAGCTCAGCGGTAGAGCATTCGACTGTTAATCGAATGGCCGTAGGTTCGAATCCTACTCGGGGAGCCATTTCGGAACGAAGCTGCGAACGCCGTGCGCCGCAGTATCCACTCCAGGCTTCGCTCCAGACGCAACCAGCGTCTGGAGCAGCCTTGGTCTCGATCCTTTGATTCGAATTTCGTCCCTGCCGACTTCCACACGCTGCACCAGCGACTGGATGTGATGACGCCGAAAACTACCCTCCGGTTTTCTGATCTTTTTGCGAGCTTCGATCCCAAACCGGCGGAGCAAGTCCGGGGTCATATGATTGTCGTGGTTCTCGTTTCGGCTTTCAGCCCGTTCCGCATCGGCACGCGCAGAGTCGCGAATTCGTGACAGTTCGGAAATCCGTCCTTTGAGATTCGAATCGCCCATATCGGCTAGGCCGTTTTCAATGGCCTCATAAAGCCTGGTCAACTTGCCCTCTGCTTCTGCTGCCTGCTTACGCAGTTCGGCAACCCGACCGAGCATACGTTCGGCTTGATCGTCCTTGCGTTTCAGCAAGCCCATGAGCAGCTTTTCAAGCCGTTCAGGGGCTAAAAGGCACTGCTCGATGTGGGACACCACCATCGTGTCGAGTTCGGCCATTGGGATCGATATCCCCTGACAGCCCGTCTTGCCCTGCCGTGCTGATGTACTGCAGGTGTAATACCGGTATTGCTCACCCTTGCCCGATGTGCGGAGCGTCATGGCTCCCCCGCATTCGGAACAGAAACAGAGGCCGCCTAAAAGCGTCCCTGCGGTAACAAAGCGCGGCGCTTTCAATTGCGGACTGCGTGAACGCATCAGGGCCTGCAGTTCGACAAATTCATCCTCGTCAATGATCGGCTCGACCGCCACATCGACAATCTCATCTTCCGATTTTTTGTCACCTTTGCGTTTGCTCGACACATTGAATCGATGGCGCCCGATATATGTCTCTCGCGTCAAAATCTGGTGGACCGCACCGACACCCCAGCGCCCACCCGTCTGCGTTCTGATACCCCGGATATTCAGATAATCGGCGATCAGGCGGGAGCCCATGGGGCCATCATCGGTACCTACTCGTGCCAAGCGGAACATAAGTCGGACCGTATCGATCTGCGCAGGATCGGGTTCGATTTTTTTCTTGGTTCTCGTGCCCCGTTGCTCTGCAGCTATGATCCTGTAACCGAATGGTGGCCTCGAACCATTCCAATAGCCCTGACGAGCGTTCTCACGCATAGCTCGGAGCGTGTGCTTGGCGTTCTCTTTTGACTGATATTCGTCAAACAACGCCATAATCTGGCGCATCATTACGCTCATTGGATCATCCCCGAGATCCTGCGTGATGGACGTCAGGCGAATATCATTTTTGGCCAGCCGCCGGACGTAAAACTCAAGCTGAAACTGATCGCGGAAGAAGCGTGAGAAGGAATGCACAATGATGACGTCAAACGGCGCGGGCTTCTGTGCCGCACTATCCATCATTTTCTGAAACTCAGGTCGCCGGTCATCCGTGGCTGAAGCCCCTGCTTCGACAAACTCGGCTATGACGTTAATGTCCTTTGCTTGGCAATACGCCAAAAGCTGACGCCGCTGATCGGGAATGGAAAGGTCGTGTTCGGCTTGCCGACCAGTCGAAACACGGAGATAAAGGGCCGCCCGCCTCGGCGATACCAAGGCAGCGGTTGCATTGGCGATCATACCAATTCTCCGTTCATAAAATCAGAGTTTCGAGGCAAGCAACTCGTCAAGGGTTTGACCAAAATGAACCTCAAAAATATCCAACTCGGCCTCCGTAATGGCAACGTAAGCAGGCCAGTCGTCGCTGATTTTGAGGGCTCGCGAATTCTCGCGGCTGTTTCGAGCACTCGATCCCAACCGTGACGGTCTTGAAACTGGCGACGACGCATAATCGCAGAAACAGGCGTCGTCGCGTGACGATGGGAATTTGAGCACATTGTCGGACATGTTCTCAATATTGCATATCGATCATCATTTTTGTACATTTTCATGTTCTTAACGGATGCCTTAATAGCGCAATCTAACGTGTGCGCGGCGCCCCTCGGCAGCTTTAGCGTAGCCGAGCGTAAGGTAGCGAAGTGCAAATAGGGGTGTGTGACTTTTGACAATCAATCGCCCTCTGAAGCGTACGGGTTTTCCGGAGGCTATTTGGTTTGAGTCATGCGACCATATCGAGGTTCTCGATTGCTGCATAGTAATTGGCTTCGACCTCGGCGGGCGGGATATGCCCGATGGGGCCGAAGAGCCGGTGGTTATTGAACCAGTCGACCCAGCCCAGGGTTGCCATTTCCACCGCCGAAGCGGTTGGCCATGACCTTTGCCGCCACATGACTTCCGCCTTGTAAAGGCCATTGATCGTCTCGACCATTGCGTTGAGGCTCCTATATTTGTCAAGCGCTGGTCAGAGATGCTTTTGGCCTACATAGGTGGGTAAAGATTTCGCGGACGATGTATCGCTTTAGGTAGCGTATAATCTCCCGGTTGCTTTTTCCCTCCATTTTCCGTTTGCTGACATAGGCCAATGTCGGCGGATGGTTGCGCATCCGAACGATTGCGACCCGATATAGCGCGGCATTGGCTTGCCGGTTTCCGCCACGGTTGAGTCGGAAGCGGTTGGTCTTGCCACTTGATGCGGGGATGGGACATACGCCGCAGGCGAGTGCAGCTTCGGAGCGGATCCGGGTGGGATCATCGCCGACCAGTATAAGCATTTCTGCCGCCGTCATGGTGGCGATCCCGTGCGATGCCAGCAACGTTGGCGCGCGGACCGCGACCAGTTGCTCGAGCGCTTTGTCGTGCGATTGGATTTCTTCGTGCAGAGCCAGCCAGCGTTGCGCCAAAGCCCGCAAGGCGGTTTTAGCCGATGCGATCGTCGAGGTCATTGCGCCGGGCCTGAATGCAGCAATATATCGGATCAGCGCGATTTTTCCGCTTATCTGATCGAGCGTGTCGCGCAGCGCTGCAGGTGCGTTGATGATCAGGGTTTTCAGCGTCACCATGGCCTGCGACCGGCATTTGACTGCTGTATCGCGTGCGATTTTGAGATGCCGGATCATCTCTACGGATCCCGTTTGCGTTTTGGGTTGGGCGATCGCTTGTCCGGCCAGCACTGATCGTGCGGCGCCTTCAGCGTCGAGGCTATCGCTTTTGCCATGCTGATAGCGCAACTGCCGATTAGGTCTGGTGACCTCGATAACTTTATGACCCTGGGCCAGAAGATGGCGAGACAGCCCGGCTCCGTATGATCCCGTCCCCTCAATGCCAAAGGCTATGATGGTGCCCAAGGCACATGCCCAGTCCTCGAGCGTTTTATAGCCCTTGGTTGTCGCTGGAGCCGAAAATGCCATCAATCGGCTGCCGTTGTTATCGATTGCCACGGCAACATGGATAGATTTATGGGTATCGACACCGATGATGACACTGCTGATGTTGGTATTGGTCATGTCCTTCTCTGAACGGTGCCCGGGCACCGTTCAGAGAAGGACAGGACTGTAAAGGGGCGAACCCGTCAGGCTCCTTTCAAGTCACATCTCGCCCGTTGCCAGGGCGACTTGATGGCCGACACGTCAACGCAATGACACAGGGTCAATCGTAGCATGGGTCAGACCATCAAGCCGCAGCAACATAATCACAGTCATAGCTGTCACCGACGCTGCCGACCGATGGCACGAGGTTGGCCTCGGCCAGGCGCTGGGTGTAGTTCATGGCAAGATATTGTGCAGATTCAATCGGTCGTCGCAACACGCTGTTTATCGATCTCCGAGAGACATCGGTCAAGCGCCTCAGCCGGCGTTTTCCACCCCAGCGTCTTGCGCGGTCTGCCATTGAGCGTTGCTGCAACGGCCGCAAGCGTATCGGCGCTATGCGTGCTGAGGTCGGTGCCCTTGGGAAAGTACTGGCGTAGCAGCCCGTTGGTGTTCTCGTTGGTGCCGCGTTGCCAGGGGCTTCGCGGGTCGCAGAAGTAGACCTGTACGCCGGCGTCGATTTTCAGGCGCGCATGCTGCGCCATCTCCGCGCCCTGATCCCAGGTGAGCGACCGTCGCAGCTCTTCGGGCAAGGTGCTGATGGTGCGCGTAATGGCATCACGCACCGCCTCGGCTCCGTGTCCCGCCAGCGCAGGCCCGTTCTTGATGCCGGCCCCGGCACCGTGACCTTCCATGCGCGGCAGGTGCAGTAGCATCGTGAAGCGCCTGGTGCGTTCGACCAGCGTGCCGATCGCCGAACTGCCGAGCCCGAGGATCAGGTCGCCTTCCCAGTGACCCGGTACGGCACGGTCGTCGGCTTCGGGAGGACGCTCGCTGATCATGATCTCGGGCGACACGAAGCCTTTTCCGCAGTTAGCGTCCGCGCTCGTGGTGTAATTTCCGGTGTAGGCGATGGTGTATTCCGGGGTGGGGCATGCCCCACCCCGGAATGCGGCGTCGCTGGTGGCCACCGGGTTCATCGTTATGGTGGAGTTTG
>JALCRK010000041.1 GCA_022652485.1 Sphingobium sp. | reverse complement strand
AACCACCTCGCGCGGGATCTGCTGATCGCGGCGGATGACGCCCTCGGCACGGCCCAGATTGACGACGATATGACCGAATTCCACCGACTTGACGACGCCGGTGATGATCTCGCCGACGCGATCCTTGAATTCTTCATATTGCCGCTCACGCTCGGCATCGCGGACCTTCTGGAAGATCACCTGCTTGGCCGATTGCGCGTCGATGCGGCCCAGATCGATCGGGGGCAGCGGATCGACGATAAAATCGCCCAGCGCGGCGCCCGGCTGGAGCTTCTGGCCCTGCTTCAGGTCCACCTGCTTGAAATAGTCCTCAACCGTCTCGACCACCTCGACCACGCGCCACAGGCGGAGATCGCCGGTATCGGGATCGAGCTTGGCGCGGATGTCGTTCTCGGCACCGTAGCGGGCACGGGCGGCACGCTGGATCGCGTCCTCCATCGCCTCGATCACGATGGCCTTGTCGATCATCTTTTCGGACGCGACGCTGTTGGCAATGGCGATCAGCTCGGCCCTGTTGGCGGATATGGCGGTGGCCATCTGGTTTATCCTTCCGTTTCGATCTCGTCCGCCCCTTCCGAGGAGAGCGGCATGGTAGCAGAAATCAGTGCGTCCGTCAGCACCAGCTTGGCGCTCTGGATGTTTTCAAAATCGAGCACCACCTGCCCGACCTTGGGATCGTCGAGCAGAACGGTATCTCCCTCGACCCCGGCGAGCAGGGACTTGAACTGCTTGCGCCCGCCCACGGCCTCGACCACGGAGACCCGAGCCTCGTGCCCCGCCCAGTCGGCAAAATCCCCGAGCCGGGTCAATGGCCTGTCGATGCCGGGTGAGCTGACCTCAAGGCGGTAGGCGCTCTCGATCGGATCCTTCTCGTCGAGCATGTCCGACAGCCGGCGCGAAATCGCGGCGCAATCATCGATGGTGAGCTGGCGCGTCTCCCTGCGCTCCGCCATCACCTGCAAGGTCTGATCATCGCCGCCGAACAGCTTCACGCGCACCAGATCGAAACCGAGGGCGTTCACCTCGGGCTCAATCAACTGCGTCAGGGCGGCCATTTCGACCAGATGCAAACCTTTCCGTACACTCAGACAGACATGCCTGTTTGGCGCCGGAGCCTTTCGGTTCCGACCCTAACATGGTGACAATGTCAGGAAGAAGATGCGCGTCTAGCGGAAAGCGGCAATCATGACAACAATATTATGCGCCCGCTTCACTCGCGCATTGCGGTGCTCAGGGGCTCGGACGTCACCGGATAGCCCAGCCCCTCCGGGATGCAGAGATGCGGCTCGCCGCCGCGCCGCTCGATCCACGGGGAAATCAGGCTGACGGGGTGGCGAAGCGCATGTTCCACCAGTTCCTCGATGCTGCGACACTGGGCCAGCCGCTCTAGATTGCGCCGGGTTGGAAAGATGATCTTGACCCGCTCCGCGTTCGCCTCTTCCAGCACCTCATGCGCGCTGTGCCAGGCGAGCCGCACCGACTCGCTGCCATCGGGCAACAGGTCATCCACCTGCTCCCCCTCTTCCAGCGCGGCAACGAAGAAACGGGTGTCGAACCGTTTGTGCAGAGCCTGCGCCGACGGGCACCAGCGCGCAAACGGAATGAGTCGCATGAAATCGAAGCTGATGCCGTGTGCGTCCGCAACCTCCGCAAGCATCGTGCCCGATCGCAGCGCCGCCCGTAACGCAGCGCTTGTCGTGGCATCGACCGCGCCCGTCCGGGCGGTCAAAACCAGGCCGCACTCCTCGATCGTCTCGCGCACGGCGGCGATGCGGGCCGCCATCTCGTCGATATCGTCCGCCACAGCCAGCGCACGGGCATAGGCACCGTCTGCCTCATCGACCGCACCGCCGGGAAACACCATCGCGCCCCCGGCAAAGCTCATGCCCGCCGCGCGTTCCTGCATCAGAAAATGAGGCACGCCGGAAGCGCTCCGGCGCGCGATGATCACGGTTGCGGCAGGAAGCGCGGGGACTGCCAGCGGTCAGTCCTCCGGCGCGATGGTGACGCGCAGGCCTTCGATGTCGGGCGTGACCGGCACCTGGCAGGACAGACGGCTATTCTCCGTCTTGTGGTCGGAGCTGTCGAGCAGGTCTTCCTCGTCCTCGCTGCGGGGCGGCAGCGTGCCGGCAAAAGCCGGATCGACATAGACATGGCAGGTCGCGCAGGAACAGCAGCCGCCGCACAGCGCCAGCAGCTCGTCAAAACCGTTGTCGCGGATCACCTCCATCAGGCTCATGCCTTCATCGGCCTCCACCTCGTTGGCATCGCCCGCCCGATTGACAATAACAAGTTTCACCATTCGCCAAGCTCCAGATCTACAATTCGGCTTCCGCCCTTAGCCTGTTCCGGCAGGAATTCAAGCTGGCGGGAGCGCCCGTCTGGCGCTAACACGCAATCATGGTCCACACGCCCGACGCCCTCAACGCATCGATCGATGCCCTGTGCACGCTGGAGCCGGGGCTGGCGGAGGCGGTCCGAAGGCTCGGCTATCCCGAACCGCGCGTCCGCGCCACGGGCTATGACACGCTGCTGCGCACGATCGTCGGCCAGCAGGTGAGCACCGCCGCCGCCGCATCCGTATGGGCCAAGCTGGAGGCGCTGCTGGGCAAAGGCTGCCCGCCCGAAGCATTGCTGCGCCAAGATTTCGACGCCTTGCGCGCCTGCGGCCTGTCGCGGCAGAAGCAGGGCTATGCGCGGAGCCTCGCGGAGCTGGTGGTATCGGGCGGGATCGACCTCCACAATCTGCCGCAAGACGATGAAGCGGCCATCGCCGAGCTGGTGCAGATCAAGGGCATCGGTCGCTGGTCGGCCGAGATATATCTGCTGTTCGCGGAAGGGCGGCCGGACATCTGGCCCGCAGGCGACCTCGCGGTGCAGATCGCCATCGGCCAGCTTACCGGCATGGAGGGGCGGCCAGACGAAAAACAGCTGCGCGCGCGCGCCGAGGGCTGGCGGCCGCACCGGAGCGCGGCGGCGATCCTCGCATGGCATCATTATAACGGCGCGACGCTCTAGCCGATGATCGTAGAGGTGCGAGATCTGGGCTGCGTGCGGGGTGGGCGGCGGCTCTATGAAGGGGTTTCGTTGGGGTTGTCGTTGGGACAAACGATGCGCATTTCGGGGCCGAACGGAATAGGGAAATCGAGCCTCATCCGCCAGATATGCGGCCTAATCCCCTGTAATGAAGGCACAATAATATTGGACACGGCGCCCGCCCTCGCCGACGAGCGCGCCGCGCTCGATCCGGACAAAAGCCTGCGCGCCGCCCTCCTCTTCTGGGCCGATATAGACGGCGCACCGCCCGCGCGGCTGGACGCGGCGATGGAGCGGATGGCCCTCTCGCCCCTCGCCGATCTTCCGGTGCGGATGCTTTCCACCGGCCAGCGCAAACGCGCCGCGCTCGCCCGTGTCATCGCCTCGCCCGCGAAGCTCTGGCTGCTCGACGAGCCGGGCAACGGCCTCGACGGCGCCTCGCTTGCGTCGCTTGGAGCCGCGATGGACACCCATGCCGCAAGCGGCGGCGCGATCATCGCCGCATCGCATTTCGATCTGCCGCACGCGTTCTCCGAGACGCTCGACCTTTCGGAATACGCGCCATGATGCGCGCGCTCCTCCCCCTCATCCGGCGCGACATCGGCGCGGCGTGGAGCGGCGGCGGCCTGTGGCTGCCGGTAATCTTCCTGATCCTGGTCGCCAGCCTCTATCCCTTCGCGGTCGGCCCGGACGCCAGGTTGCTCGGGCAAACAGGCGGAGGAATGCTGTGGATCGCGGCGCTGCTCGCGGCGCTGCTGCCGATCGAGCGGCTGATCGCGCCGGACGCGCAGGCAGGCATGTTCGACCAGCTCCTGGTGCGCGGCATTTCCGACGAGACGATCGCGCTCGCGAAGATGCTGGCGCACTGGCTGAGCTTCGGCCCGCCGCTGATGATCGCCACACTGCCCGCCGCCGCGCTGCTGAAGCTCGACGGGAGCACGCTGATCCGGCTGGAGCTTGGCCTCGCGATCGGCACGCCCGCCCTCGCGGCGCTGGGCGTTCTGACGGCGGCGCTGACGGCGGGGCTGAGAAGCGCGGGCGCGCTTTCGGGATTGCTGGCGCTCCCCCTGGCGGTGCCGCTGCTGATCTTCGGTGCGGGGGCGCTGCATGAGGGCTCCGGCGCGGCGCTCAAGTTCCTTGCGGCGATTTCCCTGCTGCTGGTGGCGCTGACCCCGATCGCGGCGGGCGCGGCCATGCGCGCGGGGCGAGAATGAAGGGCGCGGCGTTCATACCCGCCCCGCCCTTTTCACGGACACTGCAAAATGGCTTCCGCCCGAGCAGGAAGAACCGGATGTTCTCCTGCCCGGGCAGCTGAGTTTAGAGCGCGCTGCGTTAAATCTGACGCAGGACGCGCGCTCTCTATTGTTGGTGTCGCATCGTTTTTTGCGCAAAACCGGTTCCCACTTTTGCGCACGATGCTCTAGAACCGCAGGGTAGCGGATGCGCCCCATTCGCGCGGGCGGCCCACCACCATGTTCTGCACACCAAAGGCGGGCACCCACTCGGCGGCGGTCATATAATGCTTGTTGGCGATGTTCTTGCCAAAGACCGCAAGCTCGATCCGGTCATCGGCGGAGTTCCACGCCAGACGCCCATCGATCAGCGAATAGCCGGGCTGCGTGATCGAGCTGGTATTGCGCGGATCATGATAGGTCTTCGAACGATAGCTGAGATCGCCGCGTACCGTCAGTGAACCGGCGCCCGAGGGCAGATCCAGCGTATATTGGGCGCCGAAGCTGGCGGTCCAGGCGGGCGCCTTGGGCAGCTTGGCATCCAGCCCATAGCCCGTGCCGGGCGCGAGCCGCTTATATTCGTTGTGGAGATAGCCCAGCGCGCCGTTGATGAGCAGCCCGTCAACCGGCCGCGCCAGCAGCTCGGCCTCGGCACCCCAGATATCGACCGCGCCGGCGTTGTCCACCGTCAGGATCAGGCCGCCCGTGGTGGGGGATATGCTGTTGGTCTGGAGCTGAAGATCCTTGTATTTGCTATGAAATCCAGCGACGTTGAGCGTCATCCGGCCATCGAGCATCCGGGTCTTGAGGCCCAGCTCATAGGCTTCCAGCTTTTCGGGATCGTAGGATTTGAATTCCTCCGGAGTCAGCGGACGGGGGTTCCAGCCGCCGCTCTTGAAGCCCTTCGAATAGGAAGCGTAAACGAGGATGTTGCGGTTCGCCTGATAATCGATGCCGAGCTTGGGCGTGAAGTTCTTCCACGTCCGCTGATCGTTGGTGGGCGGCGTCGCGACCCGGCCCGAATTGGGATAGATCGAGTCGATGAAATATCTCTTCTTCTCCCAGCTGTAGCGGCCGCCCAAGGTGAAGGAGAGGCCATCGGCCACCTCGTAGCTCGCCTGGCCGAAGATCGCCCAGTTGTTGGTGGTGAGCGCCGTGACCGGCCGCACATCGAGATCGAGCAGCGCGTTGACCGGATTGCCCGCACCGCCCGCACACGGCGCCAGCGGGTTCGCCGAAGGGCAGGTCAGGCCGGGGATCAGCGGCACGATCGCGGCGGGCAGCAGGCCAAGCGCGTCATAGAGGCCCGAGGCCAGCAGGGTCTGGTTGCGGTCATGCGCGCGCTCGCGGAAATAATAGGCGCCGACCAGCCAGTGGAGCTTCTTGTCGGCGGACGCGCCGCTGAACTGCAATTCCTGGCTGAACTGGTTCTCGCTCTGCACCTCGTCGGTATGGACGATCGGGAAGGGCGACTGATCCATGTCCACCTTGATGGCGGCGTCCATCTCGCGATAGCCAGTGATCGACTTGATGCTCAGGCCATCCGAGACATCCCAGCCGATGGAGAGGTTGGTGCCCCACACATCCGCGCGGTCCTGGGTCGGGCCGGTGCCGTTGCTGACGCGCCGGCTGGAGGATACCCAGCTGTCATCGAACAGCGCACCGCTCGGCAGGCCATCGCGCGCGGCGATGTAGGGCGCGGCGAGCAGATTATAGAGGTCATAAAGGCCGCCCGGCGCGGAGAAGGTATCGGAAAGCCGCTGGGGCGAGCCGTTCTGGCGGATGCGGGAGCCATCGAAGGACAGATCGACCGTCACGCTGCTGGAGGGATTCCACGCGAAGGCGATGCGTCCGACATCGACATCCGTATCGCCAAGATCGATGCCGTCGGGGCGCGTGACATAGCCGTCCTGATTTTTCGATGCCGCGGCGATCTTCACCGCGAGCACATCCTTCACCAGCGGGATGCTGACGCGGCCTTCCACATCGAGGCGTCCGCGCGAGCCGGTGGTGCCGCGCAGCATACCCTCGAACGCGTTGCCGGGCCGGGAGCTGATGATATTGATCGCGCCGCCGATGGTGTTCTTGCCATAGAGCGTGCCTTGCGGCCCGCGCAGCACCTCGATCCGCTCAACATCGGACAGGTCCATCATCGCGCCGATCGAGCGGGCGATATAGACGCCATCGACATAGATGCCGACGCCGGGATCGGTCGGGAAGATGAAGTCGTTCTGGCCCACGCCGCGAATGAACACGGCGGCGTTGGTGCTGCCGCCATCACCCTTGCCGGAGTTGATCTCCAGATTGGGGGCGTAGGAGGCGATGCTGCCGATATTGGTCGCCGAGCGCGCCGTCAGAGCCTCGGCGCTGACCGCCGTCACCGAGATCGGCGTCGATTGCAGGCTCTGCTCGCGCTTTTGCGCAGTGACGATGATATCGCCGACGCCGACCTCAGCCGCCGCATCCTGCGCCGCCGCGACGCCGCCCTGCGTCGCCGCCGCCATCAGCGCGACAAGCGATGCGCCCCGCCACAGCGAAACGCCCGACACCGACAAACTTCTGTTCCTAACCTGTATCATGACAACCTCCCGCTCTTTTGTTTCATACGCCTTCACCGTGACAGGATCGCCACGGTGCAGGATTTGGTATCGCCCGCCAGATCCCCGCCCATGCACTGGGCAAGGCCGGTCCGCGCGCCGGTGACCTGCCGGTCTCCGGCCTGACCGCGCAGGTGGGTCGCTATTTCGACGATCTGGGCGACGCCGGTCGCCGCAACCGGATGCCCCCGGCTCAACAGGCCGCCCGACACATTGACCGGAATGCGACCGCCCAGCGCGGTCTCGCCGCTCGCCGCCAACCGGCCGCCCTCGCCCGGCGCGCACAGGCCGAGCGCCTCGCAATGCAGAATCTCCGCGATCGAGAAGGCGTCGTGGCACTCTATGATGTCGATCGACTCCGGCCCCCTGCCCGCCATTTCATAAGCGCGCGCCGCTGTTTCCTCGTCGGTCTTCCAGCGGACCAGATCCGCCGGATTGCCGTAATCGCCGCTCCGCAGCACCACGCTCTCGATGCGGATATCCGCGCCGTGACGCCGCGCCAGCGCATCCGAGACGAGCACCAGCGCCGCTGCACCATCGGCAATCGGACAACATTCCGAACGGGTGAGCGGATCGGCCACGGAGGGGCCGGCCATCACCTGCTCGACCGTCTCCGCCCTCCGGAACATCGCATCCGGGTTCATCAGCGCATGGCGGCGGCTCTTCTCGACCACGGCGGCCATCTGGGCATGGGTGGTGCCGAATTCGTGCATGTGCCGCCGCGCGCGCAGGGCAAAGCTGGCAGGCGTCACAAGCCCGAGCTGCGTATCGATCGCGGTGCGGCCGGAATCGATCAGCCCGAGGCTGGGCACGCACATTTTCTCCACGCCGAGCACCAGCGCCACGTCCATCTGCCCGGCGCGGATCGCGTTCCATGCCAGCCACAGCGCGGTGGAACCCGAGGTGCACGCATTCTCGACATTCACCACCGGCAGCCCGCGCAGGCCGAGGCCAGAAAGGATGGTCTGGCCGATGGTCGTATCCCCGAGCAGCATGGCGCCCAGCGCATTGGCGACGAAGGCGCCCTCGATCTCGCGCGCGGAAACACCGGCATCGGCGAGCGCGGCGCGCACGGCCTGGCCACCGATATGATCGATCGTTCGTTCTACATGACGGCCAAATGGGGTGAGGCCGATGCCGAGGATATGCACCATCGCGCGTCAGCCTTTCGTGTCTGCCGGTGTGAAATAGGGCCGGATGCAGCGCCGTCCTTTCAGATCGACCCCCATCTCGCCGGACGCAAGGCGCATCGGCATCCCGATCTCAAGCGCGTCGATGCGATCGGGATCGAGCAGCATGAAGACCCGCAGATCATGTTTGGGGAGATCGACATAGCCGACCGGATAAGGCGCGGGCAGCGCAAAGGGCGGCTTGGTGCGCACCACAGTGAAGCTGTAGAGCGAGGCCTCCCCATCCAGCCGCAGCGCCTCCGTAGCGGTGCCATCATCGGGGCAGATTCCGGTACGCGGAAAGAAGGCGCGCCCGCATTGCGGGCAACGGCTGCCCAGCAGCTGGACGCCTTTTCCCTTCGACACGAAGATGTCCTCCGCGAAGGGGGGCAATGCCTCCGCGCCGGTCATGCGGCGAGATCCTTTTCCACCTGCCGCCAGCGCGGATCGGCCTCCCGGTCGTAGCTCTCTGGCGTGACGCCCGCCGCGCGCAGTTCGAATTTCTGCACCCGCTCGGTCGGCGTCTTGGGCAATGCATCGAGCACACGGACATAGCGCGGCACCATGAAGCGGGCCATGCGCCCGGCGCAGTGACGCAGCAGATCGAGCGGATCGACGCTCATCCCTTCCCGAGGCACGACGCAGATCATCACCTCGTCCTCGCCCAGATCCGAGGCCACGCCCACGGCGGCGGATTCCCGCACGGCGGGATGCTCGTTCACGCTGCGCTCCACCTCATAGCTGGAGATATTCTCGCCGCGCCGCCGCAGCGCGTCTTTCTTGCGATCGAGGAAATAGAAATAGCCGTCGGCATCGCGCCGGAGATAGTCGCCGGTGTGGAACCACAGCCCCTCCCACGCCTCAACCGTCTTTTCGGGCATGGCGTAATATTCACGCATCATGCTGTTGAAGTGGCGCGGACGGACCAGCAGCTCGCCCGGGGTGTCCGGCCCGACCTCGGCCCCGTCGTCGTCGATCAGGCGCACCTCATATTCGGGCAGCTCGCGGCCGCAGCTTCCGGGGCGCCGATGGTCTATCGTGTTGCTGAGCGGCACGCCGATCTCGCTCATGCCAT
The DNA here is from genome assembly GCA_022652485.1 of Sphingobium sp. Taxonomy (GTDB): domain Bacteria; phylum Pseudomonadota; class Alphaproteobacteria; order Sphingomonadales; family Sphingomonadaceae; genus Sphingobium. The sequence goes on along the minus strand of JALCRK010000041.1, from coordinate 20,709 downwards.
AGCCTTCGACCAGCCGGACACCGAAGCGCTGTTCGAACGGTTCGAACAAATGGGCGGGCGCTCCCGCCCCCATCATCAGGCGCAGGCTGTTGTCCGCATCGGTCTCCGATGGCGGCGCGCTCCACAAGATCGGCAGGATTCCGCCGATATAGTTGAATGCGGTGCAACCGTGCCGCGCGACCTCGCCCCAGAAGGCAGACGCCGAAAAGCGCGGCGCCAGCACCATGCGCGCTCCGGCGATCAGCGCCGGGATCGTAGAGAGGAACTGGGCGTTGCCATGAAAGAGCGGCAGCGCGTTATAGAGGCAGTCGCGCGCGTCATAGCGGCATATATCGGCGATGATCCCGCCCTGGCGCAGCGCATATTGCTGCGGCAGCACGGCGCCCTTGGAAGGGCCGGTCGTGCCGGAGGTGAACATCACTGCCACCGGGTCCGCCGGGCCGACATGCGGCCACTGCGCCAGCGGCGCGCCACCCGCCACCTCTTCCCAGCGCGTGATTTCCTGCGGAACGGCCGGGCGCGCGCCCTCATCGAGCATGACAATGCGGTGCAGGGTCGACACCGCACCCGCGACTTCGGCAATGCGGCCGAGAAACTGGCTTTCGGCGATAAGCAGCGAACAATCCGCCTGCGCGAGCATATAGCGCAGCAAATCGCCCCGATGCGCGGTGTTGAGCGGCACCTCGACCGCCCCCAGCATCGACAGCGCAAACCAGCAGAGCAGGAATTCGGGACGGTTGCCCATCATGATGGCGACCTTGTCGCCTGCCTTCACCCCCTGCGCCGCGAGGCCTCCCGCCACCGCCTCGCTCTCGCGCAGCAGCTGGCCAAAGGTCCATTGCCGCTCCCCGAAGAGGAGGAACACGTCGTCGGGGCGCTGCCGGGCGCGCTCGCGCAGCAGGCCGTGCACCGTATGGGCGTTCACAGGGGGGGGTAAGCTCGGCCATCCTCGCGCCTCAGGCCGCCTTGAGCTGGCCGACGGGCAGCATCCCTTCGCGCGGGTTGGGCCAGCTGCCATAATAGCGCAGCGCCTCCTGCGGCGGGGAAAGACTGTCCCATGTGCGAACGAACTCGGCGAAGGGTTTGGCCCTGGCGAGGCGCGCCTTGCGGCTGTCCGCGCGCAGCGCCTCGGTTGCTGCCACGTCCAGCCGCAATGTCTCGGCATCATAGACGATGCGGTAGACCTCGCGCGCCGCGAAGTGGGACACGCGGTCCGCCCGCAGATCCTTGAGCACCGATTCCGGCTCGCGCTCCAGCGGGTCGCCATAGCCGCCACCGCCGCCGACCGCGACATAATAGGTGTCGCCATCGTTGAACGGCTTCACCACCATGTTGACCTCGGACGTTGCCTTGTTGCCCTGCTCCGGCGCGTCCGGCGCATAGATGCCCGCCAGCTTGTTGGGGAGCGGCGTGTGACCATCCGCCATCAGATCCTTGAGGTTGCTTCCATGCACGGTCTGCACGAACACCGGCGGCACGGCATAGCCACCGAACAGACCCAGCGTCGAGGGGAAGCGCGAGCCGCCTCCCATAGAGCCGAGCATGAAGCGGTTGGTGTCATGCACCATCAGCCCGAAGCCGACGCCCGAGCCGCCCCGGAACTTGCCGTGGCCGTAGCTGCTGTTAAAGAAATTGCGGAAGGTATAGAGGAAGGGGCGGTCGGCCTCGGTCGCCTCCACGTCAGAGCAATCGCTCATGGTGGCGAAGAAGGCACCCGCGGCGTCCACCCCGTCCATGTCCGGCCGGGCGCCGCATCCGGTCGCGTTGATCTCCGGCGTGATGTCCGCGATGCCCTCGCCGAACTGGTTGATGCCGCCGAAGGTCGGGATCGCAAAGCCGGAGAACCACGCCGCGACGGCCCGGGAGCTGTCATAATTATAGGTCATGCGCGCGCCAGCAAGGAACATGCCCTGGGTGAAGCAGGTCTGCACCAGCGGCGCGAGCGAGGTGGAGGCATCACCCTTGGCATTGACCATCGCGTCATCAGGGAAGCGCCAGTCAATCGCCTCCAGCAGGCCGTTGTTCGCGGGTAGATCGTGGAACAACCAGCCGCAATAATAGACGCAGGACAAACCCAATATGCCCTGGAAGAAGCTGTTCATCGGGCGGCCTTCGAGCATCGGCGAGCTGTTCTCGAAGTCCATCGTGATCGTGTCGCCCTTCTTGATGAGGGTGAGGTTGATCTTGGTGAGACCCGCTTCGGTGCCGACCGTGTCGAGGAAGCGGGGCTGGCGGTAGACGCCATCATTGAGCTGCGCCACCCGGCGACGGGCCGCCTCCCCGGTCTGCGTCAGGATACGGCGCAAACCGCCGATGAAGAATTCCGGCCCCTTTTCCTCGATCACCTCAAGGACACGGCGCTGGGCGATGCGCGCGGCGGCGAGACGCGCCTTGATGTCGAGGATCATCGTGCGCGGATCGCGGGTCATCGCCGCGAGCATGTTGAGAATATCCTCGCGCAGCTGGTAATTCTCGCCAATCTTGATCGGCGGCACCAGCAGCCCTTCGTCATATTTGGTCTTGGCGGTGTTGCACGTGCCGCCCGGCTCGGTGCCGCCGGCCTCGCCGGTGTGCACCGCCGCCGCGATGAAGCACATCAGCTCGCCCTTGTAGAAGACCGGCACCGCAAGGCCCATGTCGGCATTGTGCACGCCCGCGTAGAAGGGATCGTTATAGAAGAAGCTGTCGCCTTCCTTCACCCCGACCGAAGGCTCGTTGACCCAGTGCTTGACGACATATTTGAGCGGTATCTGGCCGAGAACCGCGTGATGGTAGATGCCGGTCGCGCATACGCTGAGGTCTCCCTGCCGCGTGAAGACGCCGAACGCCACGTCGCCCCAGCGCATCGCGGTCGACGCGCCCAGCTTCATCGTGGTTTCCTTCCCTTCAAGCGCGATCATGTGCATCTTGTGCTTGAAGATGTCGAACTCGACCGGATCGATCCGCTCCTGCGCGTCGATCTCGGCCTGGGTCATGGGTTCGGGGCGCAGGCGCTGGACGACTTCATGATCCCGTGAATAGGCGATGGTGCTCATTGTCCTTGTCCTCTGTCCTCAGTTCCGGCCCTGTGCGCGTTCGAGTACGCCGTTGCGCCAGGGATCTATGTAGAAGTTCCAGCCCGGCGACACGACGTAGGTCGTGTCCGCGCTTTCGATGATGGCGGGGCCGTCGATGCGATTGCCCGGCCGCAGCTTCGCCGCATTGTAGATCGACGTCTCGACATAGCCGTCGGCGGGATCCCAATATACGGGGCGGGTGCCCTGCGACGCCGCCGCATCCGGTTGCGCGGGTGCATCCTCCGCCTGTTCGAGCGTGAAGGCCGTGCGCTCCACCGATGCGGTGAGGAAGAAGCTCTCCACATTGATGCCGCCCGCCGGGAAGGTCGCCTCCGGCGAATAGACCTCGCCATAGCGGCGGGTGAAGGCATCGCACAGCGCCTGCGCGTCCGCCGCGCCGTCCAGCCGCAGCTTCGGAGCCTCGACCCGCGTCATGTTGTACTGGCTGCCGTAACGCATATCCAGCTCAAGCCGGAAGCGCATCTCGCTCTCGTCATAGCCTTCCAGCTTGAGGTCGCGCGTCGCCTGATCGACCATATGCGCCACCAGCTCGTTGAACGACGCCAGATCGGCAAGATAGGACTGCTCGGTCCAGTTGAAGAGCTTGAAGGTGCGGGAACGCTCCCACACTTCCTTGATCGCCATCGTCGAGGCGCCGAAGGCACCGAATACGGACGATTGCAGCGGAATGACCACCCGCCGCACGCCGATGAACGGCGCGAAGCCGACCGCATGGGCGCCGCCCGCGCCACCGCAGGCATAGAGCGCGAAGGTGCGGGGATCGTGGCCCTTGAGCGCCACCTCGTTGAACACCTCCTGCCCCATGCGCGCGTCGATCAGGCGGCGGATGCGCCATGCGGCCTCCTCCACGCTGATGCCCAGCGGATCGGCGACGCGTTCGCGGATCACCTTTTTCGCGAGATCGACATCGAGCAGCATCTCGCCGCCGAGATAGTTTTCCGGGTTATAGAGGCCCAGCACCACATCGGCATCGGTGACGGTCGGCTCCTTGCCGCCCTTATCGTAGCAGGCGGGACCGGGCATCGACCCGGCCGACTGCGGCCCGACCTCCAGCGTATCGCCGAGCGAATGGTTGATCCACGCGATCGAGCCGCCGCCCGCGCCGATCGATTTCACCTCGATGGCGGGAATATTGGTGCGCCAGCGGTCAATGACGGGAATGAAATCATGCGCCTTGATCTCGCCATTCTCGATCAGGCCGATATCGAACGAGGTGCCGCCCATATCGGTAAAGACGATGTTGCGGTCTCCGGTCAGCTCGCCCAGCGCGGCCGCGCCATGCAGCCCCGCGACCGGCCCCGCGTTATGCGTCAGCACGGCGCGGGTGCGCGAGGCTTTCTTGGTGCCGCCGGTATTGTGCACCAGCGTCAGCGGCTTCTTGTATCCGCCGTCGCGCAGTTCGTTGCCGAGCTTGTTCAGCTCGTCGGCCATCAGGCCGTGAATATAGGCGTTGACCACGGCCGTCATGGTCCGGGTATATTCGCCCGCCTTGGGTGAAATCTCAGAAGAGAGCACGACCTGCATCGAGCCGAGATAATCCTCGGGATATTCCTCCTCGATCACCTGCTTGATGAACTGCTCGTGCACGGGGTTGACGAAGGACCAGAGCGTCGAGACGACGAAGCCCTGCGCACCGCGATCCACGAGGGTTTGCAGCTTTTCCAGCACCTCCTCGCGCTCCAGCGGCGCGATCACCTTGCCGTCATAATCGATGCGCTCGCGCACGCCCACGACCATGTCCGGGCTGATGAGCGGCGCGGGCTTCTCGATGCGGGCCAGATCCCGCCCCTGCTGCCAGCCCAGACCATCGGCCCAGCTGCGGCCGCGCCCGATGAAGATCGTATCCTCGAACCCTGCGGTGGTGATCAGGCCGAGCTTTGGCCCGGTACGCTCGATCAGCGCGTTGGTGCCGACCGTGGTGGAATAGCGCACGCCCGAAAGCGCGCTCAAAAACTCCGGCAGCTTCAGCTTCAGGCGCCGGGCGAGCAGGGACATGCCCCGCATGAAGCCGACCGAAAGATCGTAGTGGGTCGTAGGAGTCTTGGCGGTCAGCGCGCCGCCATCGGCCGACGCGCAGTAAAAGTCGGTGAAGGTGCCGCCTACGTCTATTCCTACAGTATAGCTCATCGCTGTATCCTCGTTACATTCCGCGCGCGTCTTTGGCGGCGCGCATGAAGTTGTGCATCATATCGATCGTGGGAACGCCGCCCGGCCGGGTGCTCACCAGCAGCCCGTGGGCGCGTGCCCGCTGTGCCGCGAAGGGCCAGCTTTCCGTATCTCCGGCATCGAGCAGCAGGCCCGGCACCGTGCCTTCGCGCGCCAGCTCGTCCAGGCTGTCGGCATCCGGCAGGGCGTCCGCGCCAGTGAACAGCGCCGCCCCCAGCTTCAGCCGCGTCGCCGTCTCGGCATCCGCGCCGGAGGGCATCAGCGCCCCCAGGGTGACATCGAAATAGGCCGCGACATTGCGCAAAGTATTGTAAATGCGCCGTGCCGGCATTTCCCCCAGCGCCGCCGCATCGGCGCCGCTCTCGTCCATCAGGAGCAGCGCGGGGCGCCCCTCGCAGATCGCTTCGAGCGCGTCCGAAAAGGCCTGTTTGGCGCTCTCGGAAATGCCCTCCGCGTCGGCCCCGGCAACGGGACCGGGCAGCAGGACAACCACCGGCAGCGCACCGCCCTCCGCACCGAGACGCCGGATCGCGTCCGCGAGCACCGCAACGCGCGATCCGTCAAGGCCGCCCGTGCCGTCTGCCAGCGCCGGGTCGTCGCCCAGCACCAGCGCGGGCAGGCCGAACAGACCGGCGAGGCGTTTGGCGGCGGGAACGATCTGCCCGGCATCGGCGCAGATCACGCTCCACCCCTGCCCGCATACGGCCTCCGCCAGCGAGGCAAGGCGGGGCATCGCCACCATGCCATCGGCACGCCCCGCGATGATGTCTGCCGCCTTGTCCATCTCGCCTCAGCCCTTCGCTCCACCGGCGGCGTTGGCCGCCAGCCCGTGCTTCTGTTTCAGCGCGGCAATATCCAGCTCTATCTCGTGGGTGATCGGGTGGCCCGGTGGCAGATACTCGTTGTCGAGCATCGTCGCGCATTGCGGGCAGTAGAATTCCACCAGCCGGCAATATTGGCTGTCCGGCGTATAGCTCTGCGCCTGCCCTTCAAGCAGCGGCGGGTGCACCTCGGCGAGATCGCGCTCGGCGACGAGGCAACCTTCCTTATAGTTGGCCTGCGCCGCGCCCAGATCCTGCCCGCAGCGATTGCACTGCCAGCGTTCCGCGACCAGATCGAGATCGAGATATTCGGTGATGCGTAGCTTGGTCATCGCTCAGTTCCGCTCCATCACGGCGTTGTCATATCGGTCTATCGAGAGGCTCCAGCCCGGTGGAACGAGAATGGTTGTCTGGGCGGACTCCACCAGCGCCGGGCCGTGGACGCGATGGCCGTTGGCCATCTTGTGCCGCTCATAGACGGGCGCGGTCACATGCCCGACCCCGCTGCCGAGGAAGATGCCGCGCTCTCCCCTCTTCGCGGCCTCAACAGGCTGCGATGCGACCGGATGCTCATCCCACTGAAAGTGCGGTACTTTCGCGGAGGCAACATAGGCTATGCTGGCGAGATGCGGCACTCCGTGACCGTTCATGCGCTCGCGCGCCTCGCCCCAGGCTTGCGACGCCTGCGCCTCATCGCTCACCGCCGCCGCAGGGGCAGTCGTCACGAACTCCGCATCGCCTGCCGCGTTCGACCAGAAGAGCTGGACCGAAGCCTCGATCCTGTCGGCATTGAATCCTTCGCCGCGCATGTCGCGCGCGCCTTCGCGGCCCATCGCCTCGACAAGAGGCGCCGCGCCCAGCAGGGCTTGCGGCGTATCCGCCGCCTGCTCGACCCGCCGATAATAGATATGCCCGACATCCATCAGCGAAGAACCGAAGGCCGAGGATACCGCCGAGAAGGGCGTGATGATCACCCTTTCGACGCCCGCGACATCGGCGATGTCCGCAGCGTGGATCGCGCCCGCGCCGCCATAGGCGATGACAGGCAGGCCCGCCGGTCTTCCGAGCCGATCCGCGACCGCGCCCACGGCGCGACCCATCGCCTGCTCCACGGTACGGCGCACCGCATCGGCCGCCTCCTCTATCGCTATGCCGAGTGGCTGCGCCACCGCCTTGTCGATGGCTTCGCGCGCCTTCTCGACATCGAGCTTCATGCCGCCGCCAAGGAAATAGCCCGCATCGAGGATGCCGAGCACCAGATTGGCGTCCGTGACCGTCGCCTGCGTGCCGCCAAGGCCAAAACAGGCCGGGCCAGGCAGCGCGCCCGCAGACTGCGGGCCGACCTGCAACTGTCCGTCCACCACCTGCGCGATCGAGCCTCCTCCCGCGCCGAGAGCATCGATCGCCATCATCGGCAGGTTGCAGGCAAAGCCCTCGACCTCGGGCCGCAGCGCATAGCTGGGCTGGCCATCCTTGACATAACCGATATCGAACGAGGTTCCGCCCATGTCGGTGGAGATGAGCGTATCCGCGCCATAGAGGCGGCCCACCGCCTGCGCCCCGAACAGGCCACCGGTCGGGCCGCTGTTGTAGGTGTTGATCGCCCGCGTCTTGGCCACCCGCGCCACCGCGCCATTGTTATGACCGATGAACAGCGTGCCCCGATAGCCGCGCTGACGCAGCTCCTCGCCCGCCTTGTACAGCAGCCTCGCGAGCTTGCTGTGAATATAGGCGTTGAGCACGGCGGCGTTGACCCGCTCGCGCGCGCCGGACCGGGCGGAAATATCCGATGCGAGAAATGTGGATACCGAGCCGAGATAATCGCGCGGATATTCCGCATGGACCACCGCGCGGACCTGCCGCTCGTTCTCGGGGTTGAGGTTCGAACGGTCAAAGGCGACAACCAGCCCGCGCGCGCCCCGGTCGACCAGGGTCTGCACCGCATCGAGAACGGCCGAACGGTCCGGCGCTCGGCGCGATATGCCGTCCGCATCCGTCTCCTCCCCGATACCGATCACCATGTCCGGCGCAACCAGCGGAGTTTTGCCCTCGGCATCTCCGGTGGGGGCCAGATGCTCCTGACCCGCCGTCACGATAAGACCGATTTTCGCGCCATTGCGCTGAATGATCGTATTCGTGCCGATAGTGTTGGAGAAGCGGACGATTTCGGTTTCGTGCAGGAAAGCCGCAATGTCGCGACCGAACGCCTGGGCGCCCGCCTCGATGCAGTCTATGAAGCACCTGGTCAGGTCATGCGGCGTTGTGGGAACCTTGACGGTGCGCACCTCTCCGCCATGAGCGATGAAGCCGTCCGTAAACGTGCCACCCGTGTCGATGTCGATTGTGAAACCCATAATCCTCTCTCGATACCTTATAGTCCGTGCCCGGTGATTCCGGGGTACTTCAGGCGCAGCCGACGCCGCGCAGGATAAATTGCAGCACCTGATCCACCACCTCGGCCCGCTTGGGGCCGCTCATCCCCGCACGTGACCAGCGGAGATACCAGTTGATCGCGCCAAGCGTGTTGAGCGCGGCGATTTGCGTATCGCCCGGAGCCAGCAGCCCGGCCCTCCGCAACCCCTCGATCTCGGCGACGTAGATGCTCAATATGTCGCGCTGGACGCGCTTGTTGATCCGGTTGCCGGCTGGCGACAGGCGCTCCTCGTCGATGAAGAACATCTTGGCCTCGCGGCGGTAATGCTCGGTAACGTCGAGATGCCCGCGCACCAGCGCGATGAAGCGCTCGCGCGGCCCCTCCACACCCTCGATCGCTTCACGCAGCTGCCCCGGCAGCGCCTTGATCGACCGCTCGAATATGGCGAACCACAGAGCCTCCTTGTTCTCGAAATAATGATAGATGTTCGAGACGCTCCGCCCGGCGACATCGGCGATGTCGCGGATGGAGGTTCCAGCGAAACCCCGTGCGGCAAACAGATCTACGGCGATTTCGACCAGCTCCTCGCGGCCGTCGGCGGGAACCGCGGCAGACTTCGCCTTCTTCAAGCTGACAACTCTCGCCATCCATCACTCCCCATTGGGGCCACGCCCCTCGTTTCATCATTCGCGACACCCCGGGGAGGCGCCCCGGCACCCGCCCCACAACCCCGCTCTAGAACGATTGATCTATTGATGATCCGAGACGCGACTTTTGTCAACACCCCTTTGGCAAAGGAAACAACCTTCTTTTAATTGATTGTTTTATAATATTATTTTTACCACAATTCGCACCTCGCGAGCCGTAAACAGAATGCTTTATTTGATCGAACATTCGTTCTAGTATCAGGCATATGAGTCGATAACGGGGCGAGGATGATGGTGGAAGCGGAAACGCGGCTGGTTGATCTGGGGGGGAGATTTCTGCACGTGCGCTGGTGGGACGCCCCCGGCGACACGGTGCTGATCGCGCATGGCGTCACCGGCACCTGCCGGGACCACAGCCCGCTCGCGCGCAGGCTTCATGCGGCGGGCTATCGCGTGCTGGCGCCGGATGCGCCGGGCTGCGGCTTCTCAGACGCCCCTGCGGACCGGGAAAAGGGCTTCGGGCTGGGCGCCTTCGCCGCGGATTATCGGAATATGCTCGATCAGCTGATCGACGGCCCGGTCCATTGGGTCGGCGTTTCCAAGGGCGGGGGGCTGGGCATCCGCATGGCGGGGGATTCGCCTGCGCATGTCCGCAGCCTGTGCCTCTATGACGTGGGGGTCTCGCTTCCGCCGGCCATGACGCGCTCGCTGGGCGAGCGACTCGCGGCGCCGCCGCTGCTGCCGAGCCTTGCCGCCTTCCACGCGCATGTTGCCCGTTTCTTCGAGCGCAATCATTGCGCACTCTCCGCCGAGCGGCTGAACGAGATCGCGCTCGGCTGGTCTCGCCGGGCGGATGAGGGCGGCTTCACCTATCATTATGACCCCGGAACCGCGCGACAGTTCCTCACCTGCCCCGAGGATTTCGATCTCGGCCCGCAGTGGGAGACACTGTCCTGCCCGGTTCTCGTCATGCGCGGCGAGCATTCCGGGGTGCTGCCCGACGCGGAGCTGAACGCCATGCTGACGGGCCAGCCCGACGCCGAAACGCGGGTCATCCCCGATGCGGGACATGTGAACATGCTGGATGACGAGGGCGTTCAGGACGCCATCATCGATTTCATCGATCAACACCGGATGCCGGAAGGAACAAGGCAATGAGCGGAAGAGTGGAAGGAAAGATCTGCGTCATCACCGGAGCCGCCGGAGGCCTCGGCCTCGCGATGGCGCACGCTCTGGGACGCGAGGGCGGCACGGTCGTCGTCACCGATATAGACGCGGCGCGCGGCGCCGGGGCGGAGGACGAGCTGCGGCAGGCGGGCATCGCCGCGTCCTTCCTTTCCCACGACGCTACCTCGCCCGAGGACTGGGAGCGGATCATCGCCGCTGTGCTGCAACGGCACGGACGCATCGATGTGCTGGTCAACAACGCCGGGGGCGGCCTCGACATGGATATCGAGGCGATGGACTTCGCGCATTACAAGAAGATGATCGCGCTCAACCTCGACACAGCATTCCTGGGCAACAAATATGGCGTCGCCGCAATGAAGGCCACCGGCGGGTCCATCATCAACCTGTCATCGGTGGGTGGGCTGATCGGTACGGCGTCGCTCCCCGCCTATTCAGCCGCGAAGGGCGGGGTGCGCCTGCTGACGAAATGCGTCGCGGCGCATTGCGGGCAGCGCGGCTATGGCATCCGGGTCAACAGCGTGCATCCGGGCCTGATCCGCACGGCGGCGGGCGTCGATGTCACCAAGATGGCGACCGGGCTGGACGAAGAGCACGCGCTGGCGGCATTCGCCTCGCTCCACCCCATCGGCCGGGTGGGCTGGCCCGAGGAGATCGCTAATGGCGTGCTTTTTCTGGCGTCAGACGAAGCGAGTTTCATGACGGGCTCGGAACTCGTGATCGACGGAGGGTACACCGCCGTCTGAAGGGTACGGGGGCCATCCGCCCCCTCCCCATGCCCCGGAAGGTATTCTAACCAAATCTTGACACTCCGCCTGTAGGTTCATCGCCCGATAATTATAGCGATGGACGATGGAGTGGCATGCAGCAGTCGATGATCGGCGAAATCGTGCGCACCGCGCGGCGGTCGTTGCTGGCCGCCTTCGGCCTGACGGCCCTGCTGCTTATCCTGCTGCCGATAGAGCGCAACCATTCCGACCAAGCGATAGCAGCCGCCACCGAGAAGGCGCGCGCGGCGTCCGTGATCTCGGAGCAGATCCGGCTGGAGGACGAACGCCTCACCATGTCCGCCTGGATGGCGGCCGCGACCGGCGAGCAGCGCTGGATCGAGCGCTACGAACGCCATCTTCCGGCTATCGACCGGGATATCGCCCAGGCCAAGGCGCTCGCACCCAGTGCGTTGTCACGGCGGTTCGATGCAGAAACCAGCAAGGCCAATGCTGCGCTCGTCAGGATGGAAACAGCCTCGTTCGAGGCCGTGAGAAAAGGCGACATGCCCCGCGCCCGCTCCATTCTCGACAGCAACGAATATCGGGCGCAGAAGAAAATCCTCTCCGACGGCACGACCCGTTTTGTCCACGGGCTTACTGCCCATGCGGCGAAAGACCTCGCCAATGTCAAAGGCCGCAAGCGCGTATTGCTGTTTATGCTTTCGCTCCTCGCCGGAGCGAGCTTTCTCGGCATGTGGCATCTGCTCAACACGCGCCTGTCGCGACTGGAAGTGGATTATAGCCACGCCGAACGACGCCTGCATATGCGGGCCGCGCATGACGAGCTGACCGGCCTGCTCAACCGCCGCTCCTTCAACGACCGGGCGACCGAGATGATCGAACGCGCCAACGCGTCGGGCGTGGGGCTGACTGTCATCACCATGCTCGATCTCGACAATTTCAAGGACGTGAACGACACGCTCGGGCATCAGGTGGGCGACGAGCTAATCCGCGCGGTAGGGCGGCGGATCATGAACCGGTTGCCCGAAAGCGCCATTCTCGCGCGGCTGGGGGGCGACGAGTTCGCCATCGCCGCCAACGCGCTCGATGAGGCACATGCGCAGCGCATCATCGAGGAGGCGCTCGGCTGCCTCAAGGAAACCTTCGCGCTACACAGCGAGAATCTGCGCATTTCCACTTCCGCCGGGATCGCGATCGGGCCGATCCATGCGGACAATGTCGATGATCTGCTGCGCCTTGCGGACATGGCGCTGTATCGATCCAAGAGCGACGGACGCAACAGCATCCAGATGTTTTCGCCGGAAATGGACGAAAGCGTCCGCATCCGGCGCGAGCTGGAGAGCGATCTGCGCAACGCCATCGCGGATGGCCAGCTTGAGCTGCATTACCAGCCCCTGTGCAACGCGCCGGGCAGCGACATGAGCGGCGTAGAGGCGCTGGTGCGCTGGAACCACCCGACCAAGGGGCTGATCTCACCCGCGCTCTTCGTGCCCATCGCCGAGCGGAACGGCCAGATTTGCGAGCTGGGCGCGTGGGTTCTGGAGCGCGCTTTCCAGGATGCGCGACGCTGGCCGACGATCATCACCGCGATCAACCTTTCGCCCCGTCAGTTGAAGCATCCCGATTTTCTCTCGACCCTCAAACGGCTGGTCGAGCGTCTCGAAGTCGATCCGCGCCGGTTCGAGCTGGAAGTGACCGAGAGCCTGCTGCTGGAGGAAAGCGAGCGGGTGCAGAATGTTCTCGCCACCCTGCACCTCATGGGGTTCCGCATCGCGCTCGACGATTTCGGCACCGGCTATTCGTCGCTCAGCTATCTGCGCAAATTCGCCTTCGACAAGATCAAGATCGACCAGAGCTTCATCAAGAGCATCGAAACATCGGCGGAAGCGGCCGAGATCATCCGTTCGGTCGTCAATCTTGGCCACGCGCTGCATATGACTACCACGGCAGAGGGCGTGGAAACGCAGGAACAACGTCACTTCCTCGAAGCGGCGGGGTGCCATCAAATGCAGGGTTATCTGTTCGGCAGGCCCGATACCGCGGACGCAATCGCGGATCGTCTGGCGCGGCAACATCGTGCCGTCGCGTGAGCATGACAGAGGGGCGAGCGCGCGAAGCGCCCGCCCCCCGATAGTCTCTTAAAGCCCGTCCAGCCCCTTGCTGACCAGCACGTTGACCGAGACGCGGCGGTTCTGCGCCTTACCTTCGGGGGTGTCGTTGCTCGCCATCGGGTCGGCTTCGGCCATGCCGGTGGGGGTCAGCATACGATAGGGCTTCCAGTGGCACGCCTGCTGGAGATAGTTGATGACGCTGCCGGCGCGCTTCTCGCTCAGGGTCTGGTTATATTCCTCGCTGCCGACCGAATCGGTATAGCCCACGACGAGCAGCAGCGCGTTGTTGGTGTTCTCGGCGGCGGCGGCGGCTTCGCACAGCTCGGCCTTGGCTTGCGCGGAGAGCTGGGCCTTGCCGGTATCGAAGAACACGTTGGTGGTGTTCTTGATGTTATACTGGTCGATGTCACCCATGCGACCGCGCAGAGCCTCAGTCGCGGCGGCCTGCTCCTCGAAGCGCTGGTTGGTGCCGTTGCGGATCATGTTCGCGGTCTTGAGATCGGCGTTCTTGAAGCTGATCTGGCTGGCAACGAGGCTGCCGTCCGCCGCCTTCAAGGTCTTCACCGTCACGGGAATGCCGTTGAGCAGCGCTTCCGCACCCAGCTTCTTGCTGCTGCCGAGGAAGCCGCTCGCGGCCTTCACCTTGGTGGCGTCGTTGATGACGATCACGGTGCTGGTGCCGTCGTCGGCGGTGACTTTCATCTTGCTGCCGCTGCGCGCGGTAATGGTGCCCTTGACATCCGGCCCGGGGGTGGTCGGCACGGCCTCCTGGGGCTGCATACCGTTCACGACGATATTGGGGTCACTCGCCTGCGACTGCGCGGCAACGCCGCTCCATGCGGGCAGGGCCAGCACGGCCAGCGGCAAAAGAATTGAGGATCTTTTCGATTGGGAACCCATTAAAATACTCCTTCAGCTGTCTCGGTTAACCTCCGCCTGTTCGCGTTAACCTTTCGCGCAGATGAACACTATAGGGGCGCGCCTGCCGGTACGGTCGGCGCGAGCCCATTGTGCGACGAACCGTTGTCGCAGCGCCGCAGGGCGGCACCTTTTCATGATGAAGCGAGTCGCGAAGCCTTATTCGGCGCTCCAGCGCGCCCAGATGGCGGTGGGAAGCAACAGCCCGCGCGCTTCCTCGCGCACCGCAAGCTCTCCGCATTCGACCCTGCCGGGCAGGTCCGCGAAGATCTGGGCGAGCAGTTCGCCTATCGCCAGCGCCGACATGCGCACGGCATAGACGGTGAGGAAGAGAAAACGGCTGTCCGCATCGAGCAGCCTGCGGCAATCGGCAACGAGCGGCGCCAAATGCTCCTCCAGCCGCCAGACTTCGCCATCGGGGCCGCGGCCATATTTAGGCGGATCGAGGATGATGCCGTCATAGCGCCGCGCCCGCCGCACCTCGCGCGCGACGAACTTCTGCGCGTCGTCGACGATCCAGCGGATGGGAGCATCCGCCATGCCGGAGAGCGCCGCGTTCTCGCGCGCCGCCGCGACCGATTTCTTCGACGCATCGACATGCACCATGTTCGCGCCGCTTGCCGACAGCGCCAGCGTGCCGACGCCGGTATAACCGAACAGGTTCATCGCGGCGGGGGCGTCGAGGCCAGCGAGGCGGCTGCGCATCCAGTCCCACACCGGGGCCATGTCCGGGAAGAAGCCGAGGTGGCGGAACGGCGTGCACGAGGACGCAAAACGCACCTCGTTCCAGGTCAGCGGCCAGCTCTGCGGCAGGCTGCGGTCATTCAAATACCAGCGGCCGCCGCCCTCCTCGTCCGATCCAGGGACGAACTCGGCGTGCGCCTGCCAATCCTCGGAAGCGGGCGCCCACAGCGCCTGCGGCTCGGGCCGGATGAAGCGATAGGCGCCATAGCGCTCCAGCTTGCGCCCGTGGCCGCTATCGACAAGGCCGTAATCAGCCCAGGGCTCGCCGATAAGGGTGCCGATTTGCGGCGCGAGGGTCACTGCTTGGCGGTGGCGAGGCCCGCGATATGCGCGGTGACCGCCTCATAGGTTCCGGGCAGGCGGACATATGCCTCCTCGCGATCGAACAGGCTGCCGATGCGCGCAGGCATCGAGGGGCGCACGCCGGTCGCGCGCTCGACCGCATCGCGGAACTTCGCGGCATGGGCGGTGGCCAGCGTCACCACAGGCACATCCGCAGGGAGATCGCGCGCCGCCAGTGCCGCAGCCAGACCGACCGCACTGTGCGGATCGACCACCTGCCCGGCGCCCTCATAGGCCCAGCGCATCGCGAGGTTCATGCCATCCGCATCGACGCGGTGCGAGGTGAACAGCGCCGATGCGCCCTCCCGCTGCGCATTGGTGAGGCGCATCTTCTTGGTCGTCTCGAAGCCGCGCATCTGCTCGGCCAGCGCCAGCCCGTCGCGCCCGCCGACATCGAACAGCAGGCGCTCGAAGTTCGAGCTGACCTGAATGTCCATGCTCGGCGTGGCGGTGGGGACGACCTTGCCCTGGCTGTAGTCGCCCTGGGACAGCGCGCGGTGGAGAATGTCGTTGACGTTGGTGGCGACGATGAGGCGCGCGACCGGAAGGCCCATCTTCGCCGCGACATAGCCTGCGAACACATCACCGAAATTGCCGGTGGGGACGGAGAAAGCCACCGCCCGCTCCGGCGCGCCCAAACGCACGGCGGCGTAGAAATAATAGACCACCTGCGCCATCAGCCGCGCCCAGTTGATGCTGTTGACGGCGGACAGGTTGTAGCGCGCGCGGAACTCGGCATCGTTGAACATCGCCTTCACCAGCGCCTGCGCGTCGTCGAAGCTGCCGTCGATGGCGATATTGTGCACATTGGGTGCGCGCACGGTCGTCATCTGGCGGCGCTGCACGTCCGACACGCGGCCATGCGGGTGCAGCATGAAGATATCGACCTTCTCGCGCCCGGCCACGGCATCGATCGCCGCAGATCCGGTGTCGCCCGACGTCGCGCCGACAATGGTGATCGCGTCATCGCGCCGGGCGAGGAACTTCTCGAACAGCAGGCCGAGCAGCTGGAGCGCGACATCCTTGAACGCCAAAGTTGGGCCGTGGAACAACTCCAGCATCCAGTGCTGGTGGTTGAGCTGCACCAGCGGCGTCACGGCATCATGCGAGAAGCGGCCATAAGCGGCGGTGCACAGCTCGCGCAATTCCTCTTCAGAGAGCGAGCCTGATACGAACGGCAGCATCACCCGCACCGCCGTCTCGACATAGGAAAGGCCCGCGAGGCCACGGATGTCGTCCGCGCTGAACTGTGGCCAGCTCTCCGGCACATAGAGGCCGCCGTCGCTCGCCAGCCCAGCAAGCGTCACCTGCTCGAAATCCAGCGCCGGGGCGCTACCGCGTGTGCTCAGATATTTCATGGGGGAGCGGCCTAGCGTGGCGCGGTTGATGGAGCAAGCCTTAAGAGGCTTCGCCCGCCTTCACCTCGCGCCGCTTGAGCGCCAGTACATAGATGATGAGCGCGATCACGGCGAAGCTGAACCACTGGAAGGCATAGCTGCGGTGGTTGTTCGGGATATCATCGACACGCGGCGGTGCAGAAGGCTTGAGCGCGGGGATCGGGGGCTGCGCGGCGACCAGCATCGGGCGCAGCACAACCTCCGGCCCGATAAGCTGCCCGAGGAGCGAGCGGTGATCCGGCTCCTTGCTGATCCAGCCCGCAATAGTGCCGCCGGTCCATGCCGGTTTCATGTCCGGCCTGTCGCCGATGCCGAGCGCGACGAGAGCGCCCTGCCCCTCGGCGCCGGTGGCGCATTGCGCGATATAGCGGAAGCCCGAGGAGCCATCCGCCGCGCGCCCCGCCTCGATCTGCCAGCCGACGACGCGGAGGCAATGCAGCGAGGAACGGCGGAAGGTCATTTCCGGCATGACCGGCCCGGTGGCGGGAAAGGCGCGCGGCGGAAGGGCCGGGTTATGCCGCACCTCGTGGATCAGCGCCTCTTTCTGCCCGGCGCGCTTCAGTTGCCACAGGCCGAGACCGATCATCGCCGCAACGGCACAGAGCACCAGCAATGTCGGCAGCAGGGGCCATTTGCGCGGGAACCAGGCAGGGGTCATGCGGGGCGGTCCGCGTCGGGTTCCGGCTTCTTGAGCACGCCTTCGGCAGCTTTGTTCCTGTATTCCAGCGTCAGCAACATGCCCTTCGCCACCCTGAGCGCGCCCACCACGCAGGCGACGGTGAGCGCGGGCCAGAGCAGCAGGTGGAGGATCAGCGGCGGGTGCACCTTGAACTCCAGCACCAGCGCGAGACCAAGGATCACCCCGCCAACGATCAGCGTCAGGAACGCCGCAGGGCCATCGCCCACGTTGAACTGGCTGTAATCCAGCCCGCACATGCGGCAGGTGTCGGCAAAGCGCACCGGTGACGAGAAAAGGGTCCGTGCGCCGCATTGCGGGCACAGACCCTTTGCCGAAGAGGCAAGAAGCGGAGGCTGCGGCGGTGCCGATTGCGTCATCGCCGTTCGCCTTCGCTTGAGAGCTTAGCCGCCGTGGACCGGAGCACCCCAGCCGCCCCAGACGTAGATGGCGGCGAAGAGGAACAGCCACACCACGTCAACGAAGTGCCAGTACCACGCGGCGGCCTCGAAGCCGAAATGCTGGCGCGGGGTGAAGTGGCCCTTCGCGGCGCGCACATAGCACACGATCAGGAAGATCGTGCCGACGAGCACGTGGAAGCCGTGGAAGCCGGTCGCCATGTAGAAGGCCGAGCTGTAGGGCGTTTCACCGAACGGGAACGGCGCATGGGCATATTCATAGGCCTGGATGCAGGAGAACAGCGCGCCGAGCAGGATCGTCGCGAGCAAGCCCTTCATCAGGCCGTCGCGGTTGCCGTGGATCAGCGAGTGGTGCGCCCAGGTGACGGTGGTGCCAGAGCAGAGCAGGATCATCGTGTTCAGCAGCGGCAGTTCGAACGCGTTCAGAACCTCGATATCCTTGGACGGGAACAGGCCGTTGATCGGCTCAAGCGCGGTCGGGAACAGCGAGAAATCGAAGAAGCTCCAGAACCAGCCGACGAAGAACATCACTTCCGAGGCGATGAAGAGGATCATGCCATAGCGCAGGTGCAGCGACACGACCGGCGTGTGATCGCCCGCATGGGCTTCCTTCACGACATCCGTCCACCAGAAGAACATGGTGGCGAGCACGCCAGCGAGACCGGCGAAGAAGACCGAGCCGCCATGCGCGGGCATGACATCGGGGTGCATCCAGCAGATCGCGCCGAACGCCATGACCAGCGCGGACATGGATCCCATCAGCGGCCAGAAGCTCGGCGGGAGAATGTGATAATCGTGGTTCTTGGCGCCTGCCATGTGCTCTCTTCCCTGTTCTTCGAATATGAGATGGACCCGTCTTTAGCTTCGCTTTTCGCTCGGCTCAACAGGATTGAACGTGTAGCTCAAGGTAATCTGCTGCGTATCCTTGTTGTCCGGATCGGCGAGGATCTTGGGATCGACATAATAGATCACCGGCATCCGCACTTCCTGCCCCGGCTGGAGGGTTTGCTCGGTAAAGCAGAAACATTGGATTTTCGCGAAATAGGCGCCCGCCTGCGTCGGCGTCACGTTGAACACAGCGGCGCCGGTAACGGGCTTGTCACTGAGGTTCTTCGCGATGAAGATCGCCATCGAACGCGCGCCGATCTCCACAGTCTGGGTGTGGCGCTCCGGGTAGAAACGCCAGGGCATACCGGGCGAGACGTTCGAATCGAAGCGGATCGACATCGTCTTGCCCGGCACGGGCCGGACGCCGGTCGCCCCATCGACGCGCTGGGTGGTGCCGCCAAACCCTGTCACCTGGCAGAAATAGCGGTAGAGCGGTACGGCCGCGAAGCCCGCGCCGAAGGCACCGAGCGCGACGGACAGCGCCATCAGCGCGGTGCGCGTGTGGCTGGCCGGTGTACGAGGGAGAGCATGAGCCATTACGCCTTCACCCCTTGCCCGTCATCTTGACGATCGAGATCGCGAACACAAGGATCGCGAACGCGCCGAGCAGCACGCCCATCACCTTGGCGCGGGCGCGCTGGCGGGCCTGAATTTGTGCCTGATCCATAGCCGGTTTCTCCTCCCGATCCCTCATGCGAACATCCAGCGGTCTGCCACCACGGCTCCGAACAGGATAAAAAGATAGAGGATCGAATAGCGGAACAGCGCGCGCTCCGCCTTCATGTTGCGCGTATCCAGCTCAAGGCTGGAAAACACGCGGAAGGCGAGCACCGCGAAGATCAGAGTCGCTACCACTGCCACCGTGCCATAGAGCGGGCCGGTCAGGCCCAGCAGCACCGGCGCGAACGCGGCCACTGCCATGATCGCGGTATAGCCCCAGATCTGGCGGCGCGTCTCGCGTTCGCCGGCAACGACGGGGAGCATCGGGATACCCGCGGCGGCGTAATCGGGGCGGACATAAAGGGCCAGCGCCCAGAAATGCGGCGGGGTCCAGAAGAAGATGAGACAGAACAGCGCGATGGGAAGCGCGGAGACATCGCCCGTTACCGCCGCCCAGCCGATCACCGGGGGGAAGGCGCCCGCCGCACCACCGATGACAATGTTCTGCGCGGTGCGGGGCTTGAGCCACAGGGTATAGACGAAGACGTAGAACAGGATCGACACCGCCAGGATCGCGGCGGCGAACCAGTTGAGCGCCAGACCCATGAGAATCACGGAAAAGAAGGAAAGCCCCACCCCGAAGTGCAGCGCGGACTGGCGCTCCATGCGCCCGGCGGGCAGCGGACGGTTGGCGGTGCGCTTCATCAGGCCGTCGCTGTCCGCCTCGATCCACTGGTTGAGCGCGGCCGCCGCGCCCGCGCCCAGCGCGATGCACAGGATGGCCGTAAAACCGAGAACCGGGTGGATATGCCCCGGCGCGGCGAGCATCCCGCACAGCCCGGTGAACACCACCAGGGTCATGACGCGCGGCTTGGTGAGCGCGAGGAAATCGCGCCAGTCGGCGGTCGACATCAGGCTCGGGTTCATGGTCGCGGTCGTCATAGTCTCGGCAAGGGTCCGCCAGGCGGAATTATTCATAGGACAGGGGCGAACCTCGAACAAGGCCCGCCCCTCTGATCCATATTTGTTGGCGCTCCGATCAGTGGTGCGCGCTGTCCTCGATCACCGGCAGCGTTTCGAACTGGTGATAGGGCGGCGGGCTGGAGAGCGTCCACTCGAGCGTGGTCGCCCCCTCGCCCCAGGGATTGTCCCCCGCCTTGGCACCGAACATCAGCGAGTAGGCAATGTTCACGAACCAGATGCCGACGCCGACGGTAAGGATTTCATAGCCGTGGCTGGCGATGCTGTTCCAGTAGGCGAACGCTTCCGGATAATCGGGGTAGCGGCGCGGCATACCCGAGAGGCCCAGGAAGTGCATCGGGAAGAACAGCATGTTCACGCCGATGAAGAACACCCAGAAGTGGAGCTGGCCCAGGACTTCGCTGTACATGCGGCCCGACATCTTCGGGAACCAGTAATAGAAGCCGGCGAACAGCGAGAACACCGCGCCCAGCGAAAGCACATAGTGGAAGTGCGCGACGACATAGTAGGTGTCGTGCAGCACATCGTCGACGCCGCCATTGGCCAGCACGACGCCGGTGACGCCACCCACG
>JALCRK010000040.1 GCA_022652485.1 Sphingobium sp. | reverse complement strand
CCGCATTGATGACAACCACATTGTCACCGCAATCAACGTGCGGGGTGAAGCTCGGCTTGTGCTTGCCGCGCAGGATGTTGGCGATAATCGAGGCGGCGCGGCCAACGACGAGGCCTTCGGCGTCGATCAGCACCCATTTCTTTTCTACCGTCGCCGGGCTGGCCGACTTGGTGGTTTTCATCAGCGCCTTCATGGCCCGAAAACTCCTGATTGGTTATGGTTCCCGCTAAGGCAGAGCCGCGAGAGGAAGCGCGCTAATGACTTCCGACAGGCATAAAGTCAAGCAAAAGCAGGCGACATGATGGAGGTAAAATAATACCGCCTATTTCCGGGTCTGGTCATGCACCCATTGCGCGAACGGTGGATGGGCGGCGCCCGCGGCCCAGCTCAGTATGGCAGGCACCTCATAGCTGTGCAGCTCTGCGATGCGGGCAATCAGCGCCTCGGCGCCAGTCGCCGTGGTCTTGAACAGGGCGGGAATTTCGCTGGCTTCCGTCATTTCACCGCCCCATTCATAGAAGGACGTACAAGGAGCGAGCAGGTTCGCACATGCGGCGAGGCGCTCACTGACCACGGTGCGCGCGGCGTTCCGTGCGCTCGCCTCATCGGGGAACAGCGCATACACCAGGGCGATATCGGTCATGCGCGCCGCGCCGCACCGACGCTGTGCGCCGCCCATACGGCAGAGATCAGCGCCAGCGCGCCGACGGCCTGATGCGCGACCGCGAGGGGGAGGTACACCCCGGTGAGCACCGTGGCGATGCCGAGGAGAATCTGCGTTCCCAATGCGGCATTGAGGGCGATGGATGCGCGCCTGTCGCCCGCCGCTTTGGCCCGGCGGGCCAGCAGGATCAGCAGCACTGCCGCACCCCAGGCCCACCAGCGGTGGAGGAAATGCACGAGATAAGGGTCGCTGGTGATCGTCTGCCAGAGGCTGCCCCACCAGCTTATGCCTTCGGGCACGAAATGGTCGTTCATCAGCGGCCATGTGCTGGAGACATATCCGGCACGCAGGCCAGCGGTGATCGCGCCCAGAAAGATCTGGACGAACAGGGCGGCAAGCGGGAGGGCGCCCGCGAACGACAGATGCGCCTTGCCGGTGCCGGGCCTGCGGGCCTCGGCCAGCATATCAAGCGCCGTCCAGACGATCAGCGCCAGCAGCAGCAGCGCCATGCAGAGATGCGCCGCGAGCATCGCGGGCTGGACGTTCACCCGGTCCACCAACCCGCTCTTCACCATCAGCCAGCCGATCGCGCCCTGCATACCGCCGAGGAGGAACAGGCCCACGAGGCGCAGGCCATAGCCCTTGGGTATCGCGCGCTTCACCGCGAACCACAGCAACGGGACGGCGAAGGCCAGCCCCAGCGCGCGGCCCAGCAGCCGGTGGAAATATTCCCAGAAATAGATGTGCTTGAACGCCTGCAAGGTCATGCCCTCGTTCATCAGCACATATTGCGAGCTGTGCTTGTAAAGATCGAACTCCGCCGCCCATTGCGCTTCATTGAGCGGGGGGATCGCGCCCGTCACCGGCTTCCATTCGGTGATCGAGAGGCCCGACTCGGTGAGGCGCGTGATGCCGCCCACGATCACCATGATGAGGATCATCGTCGCGATGCCGAAGAGCCAGTGCGCAATCGCGCGCGGCTTCGGGGAGGAAGTGCTGTCCGTCATAGCCCGCTGATGCGCGGAGGCGCTCCGCTTTTCAAGAGATATGATCGGCGCGCTGCGCAGCAATTCAATGTTATGTTGTATCCTTACCTCGAAGCGACTATATCCGTACCTCGTGAGAATGACATAATGGCATGAAGACAACCCACATCCACTTTCACTGGCTCGATAAGGCCGCCGTCACGTTGTCGGGCTTTTGCGTGGTGCATTGCGTGGCGACGGTGGTCATGCTCGGTACGCTGTCTTCGATCGGGCATCTCTTCGCAAATCCGCGCATCCATGAGATCGGCCTGCTGTGCGCGACGGTTCTGGGCGCGGTGGCGCTCGGTGGTGGGCTGTGGCGGCACCGGCGGCTGTTTCCCGCCCTCGTGGGCATTTGCGGCCTCGGGCTGATGGCGACGGCGCTCTATATTCCGCATGGATGGAGCGAAGCCATACTGACCATTTGCGGCGTCACTCTGGTTGCGATTGCGCACCTCGTGAACGCGCGGAGCCACTTGCCCCGAGCCTGCGCCGCTAGCTGACCTGCTGCAATGCGGCGCGGGATGCGGGTTCGTGAATATGCTGCCGTAATGCCATCGCATATATGATCAGCCCGGTAAGCGCGGCGATGATGCTCGCCGTGGCCGCGCCGGTTGCGCCCCATATGGGCAGGGCCAACGCGGTAAGACCCAGGTAGACACACGTAATGACCACGCGCCTGCGCAACACCGCAATGCCGTCCGTCACGGCGAGCAGGGCTGGTTCGTAGCTCACGCCAACCAGATTGATGGCCGCCGCAATGCCCAGCAGCAGCAATAGCGGGTAGGCTCCTGTAAACGCCGGACCGGCGATCAGCAGCAGCAGCGGCTTCCCGAGCAGAGCGATCAGCAGGATCAGCAGGACGCCCGCGCTCGCCATCAGGCGGTTGGCGCGTTTCAGCACCTTGCTGAGCTTCACGATGCCATCGCGCGCGCGCATGTGGTTAAGCTCTGCATAGGCCGAACCCGAGATGAGCTTCGTGACCTTGGATAGCGCCTGCGTGAGCTGGGCGGCGAGGCGGTACAGCCCGGCGGAGGCGGGGCTGACGAATATGCCCAGGGCCAACACCGGAGCCTGACCCGCCAAACCCGATAATGTGGTGCCAAGGTTGGTCACAAGGAGAAAGCGCGGCAGTCCCTGCTCCTCTTTCAACGTGGAGAGTACGCGCAAGGCGTGCCGCGGCGATACCGAATGCGGATCCAACCGGTAGGCGAGCAGCCAGAAGGTGATCGAAGCGCAAACCTCCGAGAGCGCCCAGACGACCAGGAAGCGGTCGATCGATGGCCCCATCAGCATGACGATGCCCGTGCCGATCATGCGGCAGATCGAGACCATCGTCTCGGCATAAATGCTGAGATCGAAACGGTTGTAGAGCCGCAACACGCCCGCCGGAGTGGACCGCACCGCCGCCAGCACGACGCAGCAATAGAGAAACGCGGTCTCGCTGGTGCTGGCATCCCATTGTCCTTCATGCACGAGCAGGGCGGTGGCGAGCCAGGCAATGCCGCAGCCGAGCAGGAAGCCCATCACATCAAAGACCTGACAGGCGCCGACCAGCCTGCCCAGTGCCGTGCGGTTTTCCGTATGCAAATGGGTGGCGCCAAAGCGCACCACCACCTGCCAGCATTCGAACTGCACGAACTGCACGATCGCGGTCCCGATGCTGAGAACCAGCGCGAACCGCCCGAAATTTTCCACCCCGAGCGAGCGTGTCACCAAGGCGAGATAGACAAGGCTCAGCACCGCGCTGACGCCCTTGCCCGACAACAGCCACAGGACATTGCGGGCGATCTTCGCGAGCGGCTTGTCCGATTTCAGCCAGACACGCGGCGGAGTGGATGTTTTTGTCGTCATTGTCTTTGCGATAGCCGCTTCAAACCCTGCATCATTCCGGGGAGCGATGCAAACATGTTTGCGTCCCGGGCGCTCCGCTCATATGGAAGCCTGCCATGAGCGAAAATTTCCAGCAACCGGTGCGCCGGGCCATCATCTTGAGCGCGGGGCAGGGCTCGCGGCTTTTGCCGCTGACGGCGGAGCTGCCCAAATGCCTGATCCCGCTATCGGGCCGCACCCTCATCGCGTGGCAGATCGAGGCGCTGGTCGCGAATGGCGTCGAGGAAATCCATGTCGTTACCGGCTTTCAGACCGATCTGGTCGAAGAGGAGCTGAAGCGGCTGGAGCGGCCGGGGCTGGCACTCAAGGTGCATTTCAACCCGTTCTACAAGGTGGCTGACAATTTGGGGAGCTGCTGGATCGCGCGCGAGGCGATGGCGGAGGACTATCTGATCCTCAATGGCGATACGCTGGTCTCCCATGCGCTGGTGGCGCGGGTGCAGCAGGGCGGGCGCTATCCCATCTGCGTGACGGTGGACGTGAAGCCCGACTATGACAGCGACGACATGAAGGTGGAGCGGGACGGGGAGCGCCTCGTCCACATCGGCAAGACGCTGACTGCCGCACAGAGCAACGCCGAATCCATCGGGTTCCTTGCGTTTCGCGGCGAGGGCGGGGCGCTGTTCCGCTCCGCAGTCGAGGCCGCGATGCGCACCCCTGCCGGGGTCGAGAACTGGTATCTGAAGGTGATCGATCAGCTCGCGCCCACCGGGAAGGTCGGCACGGTGTCCATCGAAGGGATGGAATGGGGCGAGGTCGATTTCCTCAACGACGTCGACGTGGCGGAGAAGCTGACCGCAGGTTGGCGCTGAGGCTCAGGCGGTTGCCGGCCAGAGGCCCGCGAGCCATCCGACCAGATCGGCGCGCGCTTCATCGGATAGGGTGACGGCGGATTTGAGATCGGGCGGGCCGGGCCAACCGGCATCGCCGACAGTCAGATCACCGTGGCTGCGCGCACCATCGTACCGCGGCAGCACATGGAAATGGACTTGGGGGTCCACCATCATCAGCATCAGCCAGTTGATCCGGTCATAGTCCGCCGCCTTGCCAAGCATGGCTTCGACGCGGCGCGTCACCTCGGCAAGGTCCGCATGATATTCGGCAGGGAGGGTGCCAAAGGCCGTGGCGTCGGATTTGGCGGCGACGACGAGCGAGCCAAGCGTCACCTGCGCCGGGCGGAGCAGGATGAGCCAGTGCGCGGTTTCGCCGACCAGGGTGCACGGATAGCCGAACTTGCGGATTGTCTCGTTCATCGCGGTTGCTCCAGCCAGCTGGCGATCGCGCGCCCGCTCTTGCGCGCTTGGCTTAGCTGTATCACCTGCACGACATGGACGGCGAGTGAAATGATCGTCCACCAGGCGACCGCGATGAGGCCAAGGTCTGGCCGGGCGAGCACAAGGCTGGCGACGAGGATCACCATATTGGGGTTACGTCGCGCGGTGATGAGGCGGAACCAGCTGTCGAACGGGCGCCATACGTGCATGTCCATGCCCGCATATTTGAGGAAGTAGCCCTCGCAGAGGCGCTGAAGCACATAGCCGCTGACGATGGCCACCATGATGAGGGCGAAGGTCGCTGGCTTGAGGGCGAGGCCGACATGCGCCAGCCCCACGCCCCAGGCGTACCACCAGAAGGGCGGGTGGACGAGATCGATGCCATGATCGAAGACATTGCCCCATTTGCTGGATGTGATGGTGCAGCGGGCGAGCTTTCCATCCACGGTATCGAGCACCATGAAGCCGAAACCGGCGGCGACACCCTGCCAATAGTCCCCGTGGTAGAACAGGATCGTCGCCAGCACGCACAGCGCCGCGCCGATCGCCGTCACCATGTTGGGCGTCATGCGGAGTGTGGCGGCGAGGCGGGTGAGGTGGAAGGCAAGCTCCGGCCAGAGATATTTGGTGAGCAAATCCGTCACGCCCTTGTACGCGCCGAAATAGCTCGCGCGCTCGATCCGGTAGCGGCTCTGCGGGGTCAACAGGCTTGCGAAGGGCCGTTCAGTCTTGCGCAGCTTCTCGTTATAGAAGCCGGGCGCGGTGGCGAGATCGATGCGCTCGGCTGGCTCGCCGCTGTCCGCCAGCTGCCCGATCACGAGATCGTCGCCATTGTGGAAAGCCGTGCCGGGCCGCCGTAGCGCGAGGCGCAGCAGCAGCGGATCGAACACATAATCGCGGTTGATATGCAGCCGATGGCCCGGCTGGACTTCGGCCCCGGCGGGAACATCGCGAAGCAGCATCCGGCGGACGCGCTCCGCCGATGTCATGCCCCAGACCTTCTGTTCGCCTCTGCCGAAAAGACGAAGCTGGCTGTTGTCGATCGTCATTGTTGTTATGGTTCCCGCGCAGTCAGTGCGCTCTGGCTAGTGGATCATGATGCCGATGAGAAGGGCAATTCATCGCCTCGCGTCGAGATAGGAGAGGATCGCCTGCGCCCCGCGCCGCGCGGCGCCACCGGGATCTCCGCCGACGGACAGCGCCAGCGTTTCCCTTTGCAAAGCGGCATAGTTGGGGTGCGTGGCCTCTGCTCGGTCCAGCGCCGCCAGAGCATCGGGCACAGTCGATGCAACCTCACCGAGCGTCCAGAACAGGAAATTGGGGTCGTCGCGCCAGTCGAACCCATGCGGATTGAGGAATACGCAGGGCTTGGGAGTGGCGAGGAACTCATAGACCTGGCTGCTCACATCGCCAAGGTAGAGATCCGCGCCGCTGGTGTAGGTCATGTCGAGCAAGCGGTTCGAGCCCAAATCGACGATGATCTTGCCGGGTATGGCCAGCGCCTGAACCTTCGCCTGCGCCTGCGGGCTAGCATTGTGGAACAGGCGAATATGCGGCGCGACAACCAGATTATAGCGCTCCTGCCGGGCGAACGCGGCAATGATTTCCATGCCCAGCGTTGGCCAGGAGGACAGGTCCGGCCGGAAATGCGGCGCGTAGAGCACGGTGGGGCGTTCATTATCGAACAGCGGCGGGCGGTGCGCGGCGAGCCTGTTCATGAAATCCATCTTCACATAGCCGTTGACGGCATAGCGGCCCGGCGTGATCGTGCGCGCCTCCAGCATCATGCGCTCGCTTTTCTCGCCCGCCACGAGCGCGAAATCGAAAAAGCGGTCGCGCTTGTCGAAGGTCACGGCCCGGTCGCCCGCCCCGTGCGGCGTGAAGATGAGCCGCGTGCGGGGGGAGAGCAGATGACGGATGATCGTAGTCGTGCGCTCGGGAACGACGATGGCATCAAAGCTGCGGAAATAGCCGATATGTCCGAGCAGGGAGATCAGGCGGGGCAGCTCATCCTTACCCGTCAACGCCTGCCGGATTGCACTGATGAGTGGCAGGCGGAGCTTTCTGACGCTGGGAGTGAAGGCGGGATAGACGCGCCGCACGAGATCGAGCACCCATTCATGCGCGTTGCCCGCAACCGCGATTTCCAGCTCCACTTCGGGCGCCAGAGCCTGAAG
This sequence comes from Sphingobium sp., assembly GCA_022652485.1. GTDB lineage: Bacteria > Pseudomonadota > Alphaproteobacteria > Sphingomonadales > Sphingomonadaceae > Sphingobium. Next base: position 22,918 of record JALCRK010000040.1, on the reverse strand, counting down.
CTCCGCCGCGATCGGGAGGGCGTGGAGCGCCTGATGGGCTTCGCCGATGAAAAGAAACAGGATGCGCACCACGTCACACTCCCGGCAAATGGACGACGCCTGCCATACTCAAGTGGTCGGCATCCGGAAAGCGCTGTCGGGCAAGAGATGAGAGGAAATGGCGGAAGGGGTGGGATTCGAACCCACGGATGCTTGCACATCGGCGGTTTTCAAGACCGCTGCAATCGACCACTCTGCCACCCTTCCGCGGAAGAGCGTTCTCATAAGGGCGGGTTTGGCAAAACCCAAGCAGAATTGAGAAGGTATCCCGTTTTTTCGCGAGGGCGGGGCCATGCGTGTGGCCGCTATCAAGCCAATCGCAATCTTTGTGCTATAGGCGGTGGGCATGAGCGCCGCTCCCCTCCCGCCTGACGATCTGCGCGCGCTGCCGCACGCGGACGCCATGATCGCGTTGCCGGAGCGTTTCGGCGCGCGCTTCCTGCTTGTGGTCGACACCGAGGAGGAGTTCGACTGGGGAGCGCCGTTTGACCGGGCAAGTCGCAACGTCACCATCGGCGATGCAATGCGGCGCGGGCAGGCCTATTTCCGCGCCGCCGGAGTGAGGCCGCTTTATGTGACCGACTATCCGGTGATCGACGATCCGCGCGTCGGCGCGATGCTCGGCGAATGGCAGGCGGCGGGCGACGCGGATGTCGGCGCACATTGCCACCCGTGGGTCAATCCGCCGCACGAGGAAGAGGTCTCGACCTTTCACAGCTTCGCGGGCAATCTGCCGGAAGCGCTGGAGCGGGAAAAGATCACGCGTTTGCGGGACCGGATTGCGCAGGTGACGGGCCGCGCGCCGGTGAGCTTTCGCGCGGGGCGCTATGGCGTCGGGCCGCATACCGGGCGCATTCTTGCAGATCTCGGTTTCCGGCTCGATACATCGGTGCGCGCGCGCTTCGATTACAGCGCGCAGGGCGGGCCGGATTTTTCGGGGCTGCCGGTGAAGCCTTGGCGCGCGGGGCCGGGGAGGGCGCTGATCGAGCTGCCGCTTTCCACCGCGTGGGTAGGCGGGATGGCGCGTGCCGGCGATGTGGTGCAGCCGCTGATCGAGCGGGGCGGCATGGCGGCGGGAATGCTCGCGCGCTCCGGGCTGCTCCAACGCATACCGCTGACGCCGGAAGGCGTGAGTACGGTGGAAGCGATCCACGCGATCGATGCGCTGCTGGCGAACGATGTGCGCCTGCTGCTGTTCAGCTTTCACTCGCCCACGCTTTCGCCGGGGCATACGCCCTATGTGCGCGACGACGCCGACCTCGCACGGTTCTATCACTGGTGGGACACGGTGCTGGATCATCTGGCGCGCCGGGGTGTGACGCCTGCCGCGCAGGATGAGGTTCTTGCCGCCTGCGCGCCATGACGGGCTTGCCAAGCATCGGCAGACTCGTCTAACGGCAAAGAAGGTGGGGCCTGTAGCTCAGTTGGTTAGAGCTGGCCGCTCATAACGGCTAGGTCGCGGGTTCGAGTCCTGCCGGGCCCACCAATTTTCGGTCGCAATCGCGGCTCCAGCCCGCTCCCCCTCCCAACCTCCCGATATGGTATCCTATGGTATCCTATGGTATCCTATGGGAGGTTGGGAGGGGGAGCGGGCCGGTGCGGCCATCCGAAACGCAGATCTGCTGCCTGTTTCGGATCGATCCAATCGATCATTTCGCAACTGCAACATAATTCTTGCCAGTGCGCGAATCATGCGACATCATGCCCTCATGGGGATCGATAATATTTTCTTCGACGAAATGTATGATGAGGCAGGGCAGCCTCGCTCCTCCTTCGCTAGCTACGGTCAATGGCTCGCCCAGCAGGAACCGGCCAAGCTGCTCAAAAAGACCCAGGAGGCGGAAGATCTTTTCCGCAAGACCGGCATCACCTTCGCGGTTTATGGGAAGGAGGAAGCCGAAGAGAGGCTGATCCCCTTCGACATCGTGCCGCGCATCATATCGGCGCAGGAATGGGCGCGCGTCTCGCGCGGGATTGAGCAGCGGGTGCGGGCGATGAACGCCTTCCTGCACGACATCTATCACCGCCAGGAAATCGTGCGCGCGGGCAAGCTGCCGGAGCATATGGTGAGCAGCAACAGCGCCTTCCTAGACCGCATGATCGGCTTCACGCCACCGGGCGGGGTCTATAGCCATATCGTCGGCGTCGATCTGGTGCGCACCGGGCCGAACGACTTCTTCGCGCTGGAAGACAATGCGCGCACGCCGTCGGGCGTTTCGTACATGCTGGAAAACCGCGAGACGATGATGCGGATGTTCCCGGAACTGTTCACGCACATGAAGGTGCGCGAGGTCTCGGATTACCCCAAGCGGCTGCGGCGTTCGCTCTCGGCCTGCGCGCCGCCCGCGTGCAAGGGCGATCCGGTGATCGCGGTGCTGACGCCGGGAATCTACAACAGCGCCTATTTCGAGCACAGCTTCCTGGCCGATCAGATGGGCGCGGAGCTGGTCGAGGGGCATGACCTGCGGATTGTCGATGGGCGCGTCGCCATGCGCACGACGCAGGGCTATCAGGCGATCGACGTGCTCTATCGCCGCCTTGATGACGATTATCTCGATCCGCTGAGCTTCCGCCCGGATTCGATGCTGGGCGTCCCCGGCATCATGGATGTCTATATGGCAGGCGGCATCACGATCGCTAACGCGCCGGGCACGGGTATCGTCGATGACAAGGCGATCTACAGCTATGTACCGGACATCGTGCGCTTTTATACCGGGGAGGAGCCGTTGCTCCAGAATGTGCCGACGTGGCGCTGCTCCGAGCCGGATTCCCTCAAATATGTGCTCGACAATCTCGCCGAGCTGGTGGTGAAGGAGGTGCATGGCTCGGGCGGTTACGGTATGCTGGTCGGCCCAGCGGCGAGCAAGCGGGAGCTGGCCGATTTCGCCGCGAAGCTCAAGCGCTCGCCCGGCAAATATATCGCACAGCCGACGCTGGCGCTCTCGACCGTGCCGATCCTGACGCGCAAGGGCCTGTCGCCGCGCCATGTCGATCTGCGGCCGTTCGTGCTCGTCTCGCCGGAGCGGATCGATATCACGCCCGGCGGCCTCACCCGGGTGGCGCTCAAAAAGGGTTCGCTGGTGGTGAACTCAAGCCAGGGCGGTGGGACCAAGGACAGCTGGGTGCTGGAGGGCTGAATGGCGACGCTAGGCAAAACCGCCGGAGCCCTGTTCTGGATGTTCCGCTATCTGGAACGCAGCGAAAACCTCGCGCGTCTGGTCGAGGCGGGGCTGCGCATGTCGCTCACCCGCGGCGAGACGGCAGTGCAGGAGTGGCGCTCGGTGCTCGCCACGGTCGATATGCGCGACGCGTTCGAGGCGACCGAGCAGGCCTATGATCCGCTGCATGTCGTGAACTTCCTGCTGCGCGGGCGCACGCATGGCGGCTCGGTGCTGTCGATGCTCGAAGCCGCGCGGGACAATGCGCGCAGAGCCCGCACCGCGATCACCCGCGAGGTGTGGGAGGCGACGAACGAGTGCTTCATCAACATCCGCAGCGCGCTGGCGCGGCCTTTACGCGAGGCGGATCTGCCGCAGGTGCTCGGCATGATCCGCCAGCACAGCGCGCTGGTGCGCGGGGCGCTGCACGGCACTATGCTGCGCAACGACATCTATAATTTCGCGCGCCTTGGCACTTTCGTCGAGCGGGCGGACAACACCGCGCGCATTATCGACGTGAAATATTATCTGTTGCTGCCTTCGCTCAGCCATGTCGGCTCGACGCTCGACACGAGCCAGTGGGACATGCTGCTGCGCTCGCTCTCCGCCCAGCGCAGCTATCGCTGGCTCAACCCCAACGAAACCAAGCCGATCGACATCGCGCGCTTCCTGATCTTCGATGGGCGTTTTCCGCGCTCGGTGCTGTTTTGCGCCCTGAAGATCAGCGAGAATTTGAAATGGCTGGCGTTCGACTATGCCGAGGAAAAGCCGGTCCACGCCTATGCCGCAAAGATGGCGGACGATCTCCAGAAGCTCACCATCGAGCAGATATTCGAGAGCGGGCTGCACGAGTTTCTGCAGACATTCATGCGCAGTATTGCGGCGATCGCGAACCTGATCGAGAAGGATTACCGTTTCATCGAATAGGGGCATGCAGGAAGACAATCATTCATGAAAATCCGTTTCCACCACACCACCACCTATCAGTTCGACAAGCCGGTGCCCTACGGCTTGCAACGCATACGCATGAAGCCGAAGGACAACGGGCACCAGAAGGTGTCCTACTGGTCGATGGTGGTGCGTGGCGGCGTGTGCGAGGCGAATTACGATGATGCGCACCGCAACCATGTCTCGCTGATCCGGGTCGAGGAAGGGACGGAGACGGTCGAGATCATCTGCGCGGGCGAAGTGGAGACGGAATCGAGTTTTCACGGCGTGGTGGGGCTGCATCAGGGCTATGCGCCGCTGTGGCTGTTTCGCCAGCCCACCGCGCTGACCAAGGGCGGCCCGGCGGTGACGGCGCTCGCGAACCGGGTGCGGCCGAGGGCAGGGGAGGGCGAGATCGCGCTGCTCCATGCCTTGAGTGACGCAGTGGCCGACGCGGTGCGCTATCAGCTCGACGCGACGCATGTCGGCACCACGGCGGAGGAGGCTGCGCAACTCGGGCAGGGTGTGTGCCAGGATCATGCCCATATCTTCATTTCGGCGGCGCGGCTGCTCGGCATTCCGGCGCGCTATGTGTCGGGCTATCTGTTCATGGAGGACCGGGTGGAGCAGGAGGCCGGGCACGCCTGGGCCGAGGCCCACATCGAGGGGCTGGGCTGGGTCGGGTTCGATGTCTCCAATCGCATATGCCCGGACGAGCATTATATCCGCGTCGCGACCGGGCGCGATTATGCCGACGCCGCGCCGATCCACGCGATGACCTTCGGCGCGGGCGACAGCAGCCTGCTTGTCAGTCTGCGCGTGGATCAGTAGGGTTCGGGGCCGGGGATTCGAGGGGGAGACAATGACCTATTGCGTGGGCATGCAGCTGGATGCAGGCCTCATTTTCATGTCCGATACGCGCACCAATGCGGGCGTGGACAATATTTCGGTATTCCGCAAGATGTTCAGCTGGGAAGCGGACGGCGAGCGTGTCATCACCATGCTGACGGCGGGCAATCTCGCGACCACGCAATCGGTCATCAGCCAGCTTGAGGAACGCAGCAAGGCGCCGCAGGAACGCCGCCCCTCCATTCTGGAGGCGCCGAGCATGTTTCAGGTTGCGAACATCGTGGGCGAGACGCTGCGCGATACGATCCGCAACGGCGCGCTCGGCGGCAGCCAGGCGGAGAGCCTGTTCGACGCGACGATCATATTAGGCGGCCAGATCAAGGGCAGCCAGCCCCGGCTGTTCCTCATCTATCCCGAAGGTAATTTCATTGAGGCCTCTTCCGACACGCCTTTTTTCCAGAGCGGTGAAACCAAATATGGCCGACCCATCCTGGTTCGTGCCTATGACCCCGCTATGTCGTTCGCGGAAGCCGCAAAGCTGCTGATGGTGAGCTTCGATTCGACGCTCAAGGCCAATCTCTCCGTCGGCCTGCCGTTCGATCTTCAGGTCGTCCCCGCCAACGCCTTTCATATCGGCTTCGAGACGCGGATCAGGGCGGACGACCCCTTTTACAACGAGATTTCGCGCGGCTGGGGCAACGCGTTGAAAACGGCTTTCAAATCGCTGCCGGAATATTCGATCCAGCTCGACCCGGAATGAAGCATGTTGCGGCTTGCCTAAGGGGGCGCAGCGCTCGATAAGGGCGCTCTCGCGGCGGGAGGGCGATATTCTATGACATTATGGCAGATGCCGGCGCTCACCATGCTCGTGGGCTATCTTCTGGGCTCGATCCCGTTCGGCATCATCCTGACCCGGCTGGGCGGCGCGGGCGATCTGCGCGCCATCGGCTCCGGCAATATCGGCGCGACCAATGTGCTGCGCACCGGGCGCAAGGGGCTGGCGGCGGCGACGCTGCTGCTCGATCTCGGCAAGGGGGCGCTGGCGGTGTGGCTCGGCGCGCAGATGCTGGGGGGCGATCCGCTGGTGAACGGCGGGGCGATGGCGGGCGTGATGGCGTTCATCGGCCATTGCTACCCCGTGTGGCTGCGTTTCAAAGGCGGCAAGGGCGTGGCGACGATGATGGGCGTGGTGCTGGCACTGGCCTGGCCGCTGGGGCTGATCTTCGCGAGCGTGTGGATCGGGATGCTGCTGCTGACGCGGATTTCGTCGGCGGGCGGCATGAGCGCGGCGCTCTCCGCGCCTTTCGCGGCTTATATGACCAACAGGCTGGATCTTCTCGCCCCCTGCGCCGCGATGGGGCTGATCGTGCTGTGGCGGCATCGCGAGAACGTCGCGCGCCTGTTGAAAGGACAGGAGCCGCGCATCGGCGGCAAGAAATAGTAGCATGGATCAGGCGCGGTTCGATGCAATCCGGCTGGCGCGCTCACCGCGCATCGGCCCGATCAGCTATCGGCATCTGATCGCGCGGTTCGGTGGGCCAAGCGCGGCATTGGCAGCCCTTCCCGATCTCGCGCGCAGGGCGGGCCGCGTCGCCGAGCTGGCGGACGAACGGGCGATCGCGGGGCATGTGGAAGCGGCGGATCGCCTTGGTGCGCGCTGGCTGATATGGGGCGATGCTGACTATCCCCCCCCCTGCTCGCTGAAACCGAGGATGCGCCGCCGGTGATGACCTACCGGGGCGACCTCGCCCTCGCTTTGCGCCCGTGTGTCGCGATGGTCGGCGCGCGCAATGCCTCGGCGGCGGCCTGCCGCTTTGCGCGGGGATTGGCGCGGGAGCTGGCGGGGGAGGGAATGATTATCGTCTCCGGTCTCGCGCGCGGGATCGACACCGCCGCGCATATGGGCGCGGAAGAGCGCACCGTTGCGGTGATCGCGGGCGGCATCAATAGTTTCTATCCGCCCGAAAATGCCGCGTTACAGGCGCGCATCGCCGAGGACGCGCTGCTGATCGCTGAGCAGCCGCCCGGGACGGAACCCAAGGCGCGCTATTTCCCGCATCGCAATCGGATTATCGCCGGCCTCGCCCAAGCGACCATCGTGGTGGAGGCCGCGCCCAAATCGGGCTCGCTCATCACCGCGCGGCTGGCGGGGGACTATGGCCGCGAGGTGCTGGCCGTACCGGGATCGCCGCTCGATCCGCGTGCGCAGGGGTGCAATCTTCTCATCCGCGAGGGTGCGACGCTCATTCAGTCCGCCGCTGATGTGATCGAGGCGCTGTCCGCCTTCGACCCGCGCATGATGCGGGAGCCTGCGCCCACGCAGCTTTTCTCCACCGCGCCTAACGACAGCCATGAACCCGCAGACATCGCCGCGCTGCTCGGGCCGGTCCCCGTGCCGGTCGATGAGGTCATCCGCCTCTCCGGTGCACCTCCCGCCGCCGTGCAGATGGCGCTGCTGGAGCTGGAACTGGCGGGCAGGCTGGAGCGTCACGCGGGGGGGCGGGTGAGTTTGGTGGGTGAGGGATAGCGGGCCTGAGATGCCAGCCTTCGCTGGCATGACGAGGGTCCATAAACGGTTATCGTCACCCCAGCGAAGGCTGGGGTCTCGTACCGTTATACAAGAAAATCGAATAGATCGCGCCATTCCGGATTCTGCTCCTCGATCAACCGGATCTTCCAGTCACGGTTCCATGCCATCATCGCCTTCTCGCGCGCGATGGCATCCGCGATGTGCTCATGGCGTTCGGCAAGGACAAGACGGTGCAGATTGTAGCGACGGCAGAAATCCGAGCCGAGACCGCGCCGGTGCTGATCGACGCGCACGTGGAGATCGTTGGTGACGCCGATATAGAGGACGCCGTGCGGCTTGTTGGTCATGATGTAGGTCCAGCCGCCGCGCATGGGGCGGATGTCGCATATCCATGCCTGGGATGCCAGCCTTCGCTGGCATGACGGAGTAGGTAAGGCGGGATATCGAGGCCAGTCTGGACTGGGATGACGAGCGCCCGAGAAACGCTTAACGCTTGACGCCCCGGCCCAACCCCCTACATCCTCGCGCACATACGCGTAAGGGCATTAGAAAAACCAATCATGCAGCTTGTCATCGTCGAATCTCCCGCCAAGGCCAAGACCATCGAGAAATATCTGGGCGGGGATTATCATGTCCTCGCCTCCTACGGCCATGTGCGCGATCTGCCGCCCAAGGACGGATCGGTGAACCCGGACGAAGGCTTCGCCATGAGCTGGGAGAATTATGGCGACAAGGCGCGCCAGTTGAAGGCCATCACGGACGAGGCCAAGAAAGCTGACCGTCTGATCCTCGCCACCGACCCTGATCGCGAGGGCGAGGCGATCAGCTGGCATGTGCTGGAGGTGTTGAAGGCGAAGAAGGCGCTGCCCAAACAGGTGGAGCGCGTGACCTTCAACGCGATCACCAAGCAGGCGGTGACGGAAGCGATGGCGCAGCCGCGAGAGCTGGATCATGACCTGATCGATGCCTATCGCGCCCGCCGCGCGCTGGATTATCTGGTGGGGTTCACGCTGTCTCCCGTGCTGTGGCGCAAGTTGCCGGGCGCGAAATCTGCGGGGCGGGTGCAATCGGTCGCGCTGCGGTTGATCGTGGAGCGTGAGCGCGAGATCGAGAGCTTCACGCCACAGGAATATTGGTCCGTCACTGCCGAGATGGAGCAGGGCGGGCGGGCGTTTACTGCGCGGCTGGTCAAATGGCGCGGCGACAAGATCGAACGGCTGACCATCGGCAAGGAAGGCGATGCGCTGGCCGCCAAGGCGGATATTGAGGCGGGGCGCTTCACGGTCGAGAGCGTCGAGACCAAGCCGCTCACCCGCAATCCTCCACCGCCGTTCACTACCTCCACCTTGCAGCAGGAGGCCGCGCGTAAGCTCGGCTTCTCGGCCAGCCACACCATGCGGATCGCGCAGCAGCTCTACGAGGATGGCGCGATCACCTATATGCGGACCGATGGCGTTCAGATGGATGGCAGCGCCATTTCGGCGGCGCGCAAGGCGATTTCGGACCGGTTCGACGGCGGTTATCTGCCCGAAAAGCCGCGCCAGTATCAGACCAAGGCCAAGAACGCGCAGGAAGCGCACGAGGCTATCCGCCCAACCGATTTCGGCAAGGAGCGGGCGGGCAGCGGCGATCATGGCAGGCTTTATGATCTGATCTTCAAGCGTGCGCTCGCCAGCCAGATGGCCTCGGCGCGGCTGGAGCGCACCACGGTCGAGATGCTCGACGGCACCGGGCAGCATGGCCTGCGCGCCACCGGCCAAGTGGTGATCTTCCCCGGCTTCCTCTCGCTCTATGAGGAAGGCCACGACGACGCCGAGGACGAGGACGCGAAGCTGCTTCCCCGCATGAGCGAGGGCGACGCGCCCGCGAAGAAGGCGGTGAGCGCGGAGCAGCACTTCACGCAGCCGCCGCCGCGCTATTCCGAGGCTTCGCTGGTCAAGCGGCTGGAGGAGCTGGGCATCGGTCGCCCGTCCACTTACGCGTCCACCATTCAGGTGCTGAAAGACCGGGATTATGTTCGCGTCGAGAAGAACCGCTTCTTCGCCGAGGAGAGCGGGCGGCTGGTGACGGCGTTTCTGGAACGCTTCTTCGAACGCTATGTGAGCTATGATTTCACGGCGGGCCTTGAGGACGAGCTGGACGAGATTTCCGGCGGTCGCGCGCAGTGGCAGGCGGTGCTGGATGCGTTCTGGCGCGATTTCAAGCCCAAGACCGCCGAGGTGATGGAGCAGAAGCCCTCTGAAGTGACGGCGGCGCTCGACGAGTTCCTTGCCCCCATGCTGTTCCCGGACAAGGGCGACGGATCAGACCCGCGCCAGTGCCCGATGTGCGGCGAGGGGCGGCTTTCCCTGCGCGGTGGCCGCTTCGGCGCATTCATCGCGTGCTCCAACTATCCCGAGTGCAAGTTCACTCGCAAGTTCGGCCAGCCGGGCGGATCGGGCGAGGGCGCGGACAGCGGGCCGGAGCTGATCGGCCAGCACCCCGAAACGGGGGAGGACATCACTCGCAAGGCCGGGCGCTTTGGCCCCTATATCGAGATGGGATCGGGCAAGGAGGCGAAGCGCGCCTCCATCCCCAAGGACTTGCCCGACGGCGAGCTGACGCTCGACTGGGCGGTGAAGCTGCTGTCCCTTCCGCGCGAGGTGGGCAACCACCCGGAGACGGGCCTCCCCATCGTCGCCAATCTGGGGCGCTATGGTCCCTATCTGCTGCATGACGGCAAATATGCGCGGCTTTCCTCCACGGCGGAGATTTTTGAAACGGGGATGAATGCCGCCGTGGTGAAGCTCGCGGAGGCGGCGACCAAAGGCCCGCGCGCGGGTGGGGCGTCGCGTGAGCCATTGAAGGTGCTGGGCAAACATCCGCGCACCGAAGCGGAGATCAAGCTGATGGCGGGCCGCTACGGCGCTTATGTGACCGACGGCACCACCAACGCGACCCTGCCCAAGACCATCGAGCAGGACGCGCTGACGCTGGAAGAAGCCGCGCAACTGATCGACACGCGCGCGGCCGCCGCTCCGGCGAAGAAGGGGAAGAAGAAGGCGGCGCCAAAGAAGAAGGCCGCCGCTCCGAAGAAGAAGGCGGCGAAGGAATAGGGAGGTCTAGAATGTCTGGTAAGTGGATTTCAGCGATTTCTGGCATCTTGGTTTCGGTCGGCTGCGCAAATGGTGCACTGGCGCAGATGCCGGTTGCCCCTCCGCCGCCCGTAATTCTTCCGCCAGTCCCTGGCTCTGGGTATCGGCAGGAGCCTCAACCGGTTCATTCCGTAAGGCTGATCCTGATCCAGAATGGGCAGACAATCATGAACCAGCCCTTGCGGATCGGTGGCCGGGGCAATTCGACCATTTCCATCACCGAGCCCGCTGGAACCGACCTGCCTTCCTGCCCCGGTTTCACTAACTGGCAATCGAACCAGCGGCAGATCAATGTTACAATCACGCCGGTGCGTAACAACAGCATCAAGAATCTTTACAGCATCAACATCCGCTATTCGCGCCCGGAAGGGGCGGGGGAATGTTTCAATAACGCCGAACGCTCTGTTAATTTGCAGCAGACGTTCGAATGGATAGGCAAGCCTTATGAGTTCAGGCTGAGCGACGATTTTCAGGTGAGACTGGTCCCGTAGCAGACGTTTATTCCACCCAATCCAGCCCGATATCCCGATAAACCCCGCGGTCTTCGTCCCAGTTTTCCTTGACCTTGACGTGGAGGTAGAGGTGCACCGGGCAGCCGAGCAGGTTCGATAGCTCCGCGCGGGAGCGGGATCCGATTTCCTTGAGGCGCTGGCCGCTCTTGCCGAGCACGATGGCGCGCTGGGAGGACTTTGCCACCAATATCTGCTGGTGGATCTCGACCGAGCCGTCCGCACGTTCGCTGTATTTCTCCGTCTCCACCGCAGTTTCGTAGGGCAGTTCGGCGTGAAGCTGGTGGTAGATCTGCTCGCGCGTGATCTCGGCGGAGAGCATCCTGTCGGAAGCGTTCGACACCTGATCCGCCGGAAAATGCCACGGCCCCTCCGGCATCGCGGCGGCAAGGGCGGATTTCATCTCCGCAAGCCCGTCGCCCGTCGCGGCGCTGATGAAGTAGGTCTCGCGGAAGGGGATGCGCTCATTCAGGCGCTGCGCGTGGATGAGGAGCTTGCCCTTGTCCGCGATGTCCACCTTGTTGAGGATGAGGATCTTCGGCTCCTTGCGCGCCTCCAGGGCGGTGAGCATGGCCTCGACCTTCTCGCCAAGGCCCGCCTTGCTGTCGACCACTAAAGCAATGAGGTCCGCATCCTGCACGCCGCCCCACGCCGCCTGCACCATCGCGCGGTCGAGCCGCCGCTTGGGCGCGAAGATGCCGGGTGTATCGACAAGGACGATCTGGGTGTCGCCCTCCAGCGCCACGCCGAGGACGCGGGTTCGCGTCGTCTGCGCCTTGGGGCTGGTGATGGCGATTTTCTGCCCCACCAGCGCATTGACGAGGGTGGACTTGCCCGCATTAGGCGCGCCAAGCACGGCGACGACGCCGCAGCGGATGGAGGAGGAAGGTTTTTCAGCGGTCATTCAGTTGTTCCAGTAGCAGGCGCGCGGCTTCTTTTTCGGCTTCCTGTTTCGATGAGCCGCTGGCGCGGGCCTCGCCAACATTGCGGATCGATACACTCACGGTGAAGTGGGGTGCGTGGGCAGGGCCGGACTTTTCGACGAGGGCATATTCCGGCGGCTTGCGCTTGTGGCTCGCCGCCCATTCCTGGAGAGCAGACTTGGGATGCTTGGGCGCGTGGCCCACACCATCAAGGCGGCTGTCCCAGATCGAACGGATGAAGGTGTCCGCCTTGGCCAAGCCGGCATCGAGATAGAGCGCGCCGATCAGCGACTCCAGCATGTCGCCAAGCACGTTGACGCTATCGCGCGCGCCATCGTCGCGCGCCTGCTTGCCGAGCACCATATGCGCCTGTAGGCCGATCTCGCGGGCGATCTCGGCGCAGACCTCGCGCGATACGAGCTGGTTGAGGCGCGCGGAGAGCTTGCCTTCCGGTTCCTGCGGATGGAGCTGATAGAGCCAGGCGCCGATGACGAGGCCCAGCACGCGGTCACCGAGAAATTCGAGCCGCTCATAATGATCGGCGGACGCGCTGCCATGCGTCAATGCCTGCAGGAACAGCATCCGGTTTTCCGGATCCCATCCGGTCACGGCGCGGATCCATTCCAGGCGATCGGGATCGTTCAACGATGCGGTCTCAAAAGCCCTCGCCGATCCGGCTCCAGCGCGCGGCGGTCACCCACGTCCACGGCAGGAACCAGTTGGCGCTGCCGTCGGTGGAGAATACGCTGACCCATGCGCGGCCGACGAGATTTTCCTCAGGCACCAGGCCGATCGCGCCGCCATCCTGCGCGGGGAAGCGGCTGTCGGCGCTGCGATCACGGTTGTCGCCCATCAGGAACAGGTGATCCTCGGGTACGGTGATCGGCGCGCGGTTGTCGCCCGGCCCATCGGGGTCGACATCCAGCACCTCATAGCTCTTGCCGTTGGGCAGCGTCTCGCGGAAGCGCGGGTAGCGGCAGAAGTTCGTGCCGCCCTGCGTGATTTCGAACTGCGGGCGGTAACAAGGCGAAATTCCGCCTTCCTTCTCGGTCGCGTCGATCATGTTCTGCGTCACCGGGATGAGGAGATCCGCGATCCGCTGCTTAGGGATGGGCTTGCCATTGAGGATGACGACGCCATTCTTCATCGCGATCACGTCGCCGGGCAGGCCGATCACCCGCTTGATGTAATCGAGCCGCTGCGATGGCGGCGCCTTGAATACGACCACGTCGCCGCGCTCCGGCGTGGAAGCCAAGATGCGCCCCGGGATCAGCGGCAGGCTCAGGGGCAGCGAGTGGCGCGAATAGCCGTAGGGCCATTTCGACACGAGCAGATAATCGCCGATCAGCAGGCGGGGCTGCATCGACTCGGATGGAATATTGAACGGTGCGACGATGAAGCTCCTCAGCACGAACACGAACAGTCCGAGCTTCAGCAGGAAATACAGGAAGTCCTTGGTCTCCGACGAGGCCGAGGACGCAGGAACATCGTTTTGCGTTGCTTCATTCATGCTCCGGCTTTGCTTTGCTGCGGTGGCGAGGTCAAGCAAATGCGTGTATCCAGCGCGTGATTCGTACAGGGTCGCGCCATCGATTTTCGTTTCGCAGGAGATTTGACATGACACAGCAGCCCCTGGCGACAATCGCCGCGCTGCCCCGGCCCGATTTGCGCACGATTTTCGAGAGCGATCCGGGCAGGCTGGAGCGGATGACGCTTTCGGTCGGCCCGCTGCGGTTCGACTGGTCCAAGACGCATCTGACGGCAGAAATGCTGGCGGCCTTTGGCGAGCTTGCCAACGCGCAGGATTTCGCGGGCAAGCGCGACCAGCTCTTTTCCGGCGCCAAGATCAACAATACCGAAGGGCGCGCGGCCGAGCATAGCGCCGAGCGGGGCGAGGGCGCGCGGGAGAGTGTCGCCTCCGCCAAGGCATTGCACGAGCGGATGCGCGCGCTGATCGACGTGATCGAGGCGGAGGGTTTCGGCCCGGTGCGCCATATCCTCCATGTCGGCATCGGCGGATCGGCGCTGGGGCCGGACCTGCTGATGGATGCGCTCGGCCGTGATGCCGGGCGCTATGACGTCGCCATCGTCTCGAACGTCGATGGTTGCGCGCTGGAGGAGGCGGTGAAGCGCTTCGATCCGCAGGCGACGTTGCTCGCGGTCGCCTCCAAGACCTTCACCACCACCGAGACGATGCTGAACGCCGCAAGCGCTATCGAGTGGATGACGGAAGGCGGCGTGGAAGACCCCTATGGCAAGGTCATCGCGCTCACCGCCTCGCCGGACAAGGCGATAGAGTGGGGCGTGGACGAGACGCGCATATTGCCGTTCAGCGAGACGGTGGGCGGGCGCTATTCGCTGTGGTCATCGATAGGGTTTCCCGCCGCGATCGGGCTTGGCTGGGATGCGTTCGAAAGCCTGCTGGAAGGCGCGGCGGCGATGGACCGGCACTTCCGCCTCGCCGCGCCGCACGAGAATGCACCGCTCATCGCCGCCTTCGTCGATCAATATTATGCCCGCGTGATGGGCTGCGAGACGCGCGGCGTGTTCGCTTATGACGAGCGCCTGCGGCTGCTGCCCTCCTATCTTCAGCAGCTGGAGATGGAGAGTAACGGCAAATGCGTGAGGGCGGATGGCTCGGCCGTGGACGGGCATACCGCGCCGATCACCTGGGGAGGGGTGGGGACGGACGCTCAGCACGCGGTGTTCCAGCTGCTGCATCAGGGTACGCATATCGTGCCGGTCGAGTTTCTGGCCAGCAAGGAGCCGGGACATGGGTTCGACCCCGCGCATCACAGGGTGCTCCTCACCAACTGCTTTGCGCAGGGCGCAGCCCTCATGCGCGGGCGCGACAACCCGGCCGATCCGGCGCGCGCCTATCCGGGCGGGCGGCCTTCGAGCACCATATTGCTCGATGACGTGACGCCGGAGGCTTTGGGCGCGCTGATCGCGTTCTACGAGCATCGTACCTTTGCGAACGCCGTGCTGATGGGGATCAACCCGTTCGATCAGTTCGGCGTCGAGCTGGGCAAGGAAATCGCGAAGTCGATCGAGACAGCGGGAACATCGGGCTTCGATCCGTCAACTACGGCGCTGATCGAGCTGGCTATGGGGAACGCAGAATGAGCGATTTCGACTTCGACCTATTCGTCATCGGCGCAGGGTCGGGAGGCGTGCGCGCGGCGCGCATTTCCGCCGCGCACGGCGCGCGGGTGGCGGTGGCCGAGGAATATCGTGTCGGCGGCACCTGCGTCATCCGGGGATGCGTGCCCAAGAAGATGCTGGTCTATGGCTCGCACTTTGCAGAGGATCTGGAAGATGCGGCCCGCTTTGGCTGGACGATCGAGGGCGCGACATTCGACTGGAAGACCCTGCGCGATCATGTGCTCGCCGATGTCGACCGGCTGAACCGGGCCTATCAATCCACGCTGGACAGCAACAAGGTGACAACCTTCCACGAGCGCGCGACGATTTCGGGCGCGAACGCGGTGACGCTGGCAAGCGGGAAGACGGTCACGGCGAAAGTCATCCTGATCGCGACCGGCGGATGGCCGGTGACGCCGGACATTCCGGGCGCGGAGCATGGCATCACCTCCAACGAGGCGTTTCATCTGGAGGAGCTGCCGAAGCGCATCGTGATCGCGGGCGGTGGCTATATCGCGAACGAGTTTGCCGGAATTTTTCGCGCGCTGGGGAGTCAGGTGACCATCATCAACCGCTCGGACAAGATCCTGCGCGGCTATGAC
This sequence comes from Sphingobium sp., assembly GCA_022652485.1. Taxonomy (GTDB): domain Bacteria; phylum Pseudomonadota; class Alphaproteobacteria; order Sphingomonadales; family Sphingomonadaceae; genus Sphingobium. The sequence continues at coordinate 7,103 of JALCRK010000040.1, read as the reverse complement.
GAGCAGATTCGCGACCGCCTGCTCCAGATCAGCATGACGAAAGGTATCGATTTCCGCTTCAATGCGCCGTTCGAGCGGATCGAACGCCAGGATGATGGTTGCCTCGTCGCGCATTTCAGGGATGGCAAGCCTCCGATAGAATGCGATGCCGTGATGTTCGCGACCGGGCGCAAGCCCAAGATCGATGGGCTGGGGTTGGACAATGCGGGCGTAGCCGTGAACGAGCAGGGTGCGATTGTCGTAGACGCCTATAACCGCACCAATGTGACAAGCATCTATGCGGTGGGCGACGTGACGGACCGGGTGCAACTGACGCCGGTCGCCATCCGCGAGGGCCATGCCTTTGCCGATACCGTGTTCGGTGGCAACCCGCGCACGGTCGATTATGGCTGCATTCCCTCCGCCGTGTTCAGCAATCCGCCGCTTGCGGGTGTGGGGCTGACCGAAAGCGAAGCCCGCAAGACGGTAGGGCAGGTCAAGATCTACACCTCGGACTTCCGCCCGATGAAGAATGTGCTCGCCGGGCGCGAGGAGCGCAGCCTTTACAAGATGATCTGCGACGCGGGCAACGACCGGGTGCTCGGTCTGCACATGATCGGCCCCGACGCGCCGGAAATATTGCAGGCGGCGGCGATTGCCGTGAAGGCGGGCCTTACCAAGCAGGCCTTCGACGATACGGTGGCGCTGCATCCGAGCATGGCCGAGGAACTGGTGCTGCTGAAATAGTCACTCGATCGAATAGGGCACCACGTCGCGATTGTCCGGATCGACGCGGATCGGCCGGTCGGTCGGCGGGAACGCGCGCTGGTCACAGCTCTGGCGCGGGCAGAGGCGGCAGGTGACGCCGATGGGCGTGGCGGCGGCTTCGTCATGAAGCTGCATTCCATCGGCATAGATGAAGTTCGCGGCGTGCTCGATCTCGCAGCCCAGCGCCACCGCAAAACGGCGCGGCGCTCGGGCATAGCTGCCCGAGGGCTTCACCAGCCCCTTCGCCATCGAGACATAGCGCACGCCATCGGGCGTCTCGCCGAGCTGGGTGACGATGCGGTCGGGGATCGCCACCGCCTCGTGCACGATCCACAGCGGGCAGGCGCCGCCGAAGCGCGCGAACTGAAGGCGCGTCGCCGAGTGGCGCTTGGTGATGTTGCCTGCCATATCGACCCGCGAGAAGAAGAAGGGGATACCGCGCATCCCCGGCCTTTGCAGGGTAGACAGACGATGGCACGCCTGCTCGAAGCTGACGCCGAATTGCCGCGCCAGCCGGTCTATGTCGTGGCGAACTGCGCGGGCGGCATTGCGGAAAGCGGCATAAGGCATCATCAGCGCGCCCGCGCCGTAGTTGGCGAGGCCGACTTCCAGCAGCCGGTCCGCCCCCGGCGCGGACAGGGCGGCGCTTCGCACCACATCCTCGATGATCCCACTGGCGGAAAGGCGCATCAGTTGCAGCGCGATGAGGAAGCGGCGGCTTTCCGGCGGCGCGGCGGCGTTGATGAACAGCTCTTTCGCGCGCGCATTATAATGGCGCAGGAGGCTGGCCTGCGTTTCGCCGATACGCACGGAAACGCCATGACGCTCGTGCAGCGCGGCGGCCATCTCCTCTTCTCCGAGCCGTTCGGACGCGCCGATCTCTCCCCGCAGCTCCTCCGCCATGCAATCCAGGGCGTGGACATAATTGCCGGTATCGTGAAACCAGTCCCGCACCATCTCCCACGGCATACGCGCCTGCGCCGCCATGTCGTTGGCAATGGCTTCCTCCACCATGTTGAGGCGCTCGTGCGTCTGGCGGAAAGCGCGATGGAGATCGACATAGCGCGCGGCGAATTCGGGGAATTGCAGGTGCAGTTTCTCGATCCGCTCCGGCTCCAGCTCCCCACCGATCACATCCGGCTGGGCGAGCGCATGGGCGAAGGCGCCCAATAGCTGCTCCCCCTCGCGGTTGTCGAACGCCGCCCAGTCGACGGGATAGGCCTCCGCCAGCGCGGCCTTCACCTTGGCGGTCAGCGGACGGTCGTCATTCTCAAGCTGTGAGAGATAGGAGACCGAAATGCCGAGCACGCGCGCCATCGCGGCTTGATCCATGCGCTGATCCAGCCTTAGTTGCCGTAGCGTTCCGCCTACGAAGAGCCTGTTGCCTCTAGCCATTCCCTCTCTCTATTTTGCAAAATATCTATTTGCAATTTCGCAAATTCACATTTGCACTTTTTATCGCGCGATGAAAGGAGCAGCATCGCTGATCTGCACCAAAGGGCGAAGATACGAACATGACCAAGATGGCGATTATCGAGAAGCTGGAAGCAAAGCGCGAGGCCGCGCGCATGGGCGGGGGCGAGAAGCGCATCGCCGCGCAGCACGCCAAGGGCCGCCTCACCGCGCGCGAGCGTCTCGATGTGTTGCTCGATGAAGGCAGCTTCGAGGAGCTCGATATGTATGTCGAGCATAACTGCATCGATTTCGGCATGGACGCGAACCATATTCCGGGCGACGGCGTCGTTACCGGCTCCGGCACGGTGAATGGCCGCCTCGTGTTCGTGTTCTCCCAGGATTTCACCGTGTTCGGTGGTTCGCTCTCCGAACGCCATGCGCAGAAGATCTGCAAGATCATGGATATGGCGATGAAGGTCGGTGCGCCGGTCGTTGGTCTTAACGACAGCGGCGGTGCGCGCATTCAGGAAGGCGTGGCCTCCTTGGGCGGCTATGCCGAGGTGTTCCAGCGCAATGTGCTCGCCTCCGGCGTCGTGCCGCAGATCAGCGTCATCATGGGGCCATGCGCGGGCGGCGCAGTCTATTCGCCCGCAATGACGGACTTCATCGTGATGGTGAAGGACAGCTCCTACATGTTCGTCACCGGCCCGGATGTGGTGAAGACCGTTACCAACGAGATCGTGACACAGGAAGAGCTGGGCGGTGCGGTGACGCACACCACCAAGTCCGGCGTTGCGGATATCGCGTTCGAGAACGACATCGAGGCGCTGCTCGCCGCGCGCGACCTCGTCGATCTGCTCCCCGCGAACAATCAGGCGGGCGTACCGGAGCGCCCGAGCGCGGACCCGTGGGACCGGCATGAGGACAGCCTCGACACGCTGATCCCCGCCAATGCCAACCAGCCCTATGACATGCATGAGCTGATCCGCAAGACGGTGGACGAGGGCGATTTCTTCGAGATCCAGCCGACCCATGCGGGCAATATCCTCACCGGCTTCGGACGGATCGAAGGCCGCACGGTGGGCATCGTTGCCAACCAGCCGATGGTGCTGGCAGGCTGCCTCGACATCAATGCGTCGAAGAAGGCGGGGCGGTTTGTTCGTTTTTGTGATGCGTTCGAAATCCCGATCATCACCTTCGTCGATGTGCCCGGCTTCCTCCCCGGCGTCGGGCAGGAGCATAACGGCATCATCAAGCATGGCGCGAAGCTGCTGTTCGCCTATGCCGAGGCGACCGTGCCGAAGATCACCGTCATCACCCGCAAGGCCTATGGCGGCGCGTATGACGTTATGTCCTCCAAGCATTTGCGCGGCGATCTGAACTATGCCTGGCCCACGGCGGAGATCGCGGTGATGGGCGCGAAGGGCGCGGTGGAGATCATCTTCCGTGGCCTCGGGCCGGACGAGATCGCGCAGAAGACCAAGGAATATGAGGACCGCTTCGCGAACCCGTTCGTCGCGGCGAGCAAGGGCTTCATCGATGAGGTCATCATGCCGCATTCGACCCGCAAGCGCATCGCCCTGGGCCTCCGCAAGCTCAGGAACAAGAGCCTCGAAAACCCGTGGAAGAAGCACGATAATATCCCATTGTAAGAGCGTTTGTTAAATAATTGAAGGAATTGAAAAAATGACTGCTGCACCAGTCTATATCGTTTCAGGCGCCCGGACCGCGATCGGCGATTTCGGTGGATCGCTAAAGGACGTTCCCGTCACCACGCTGGGGACGACCGTAATTGCAGAGGCAATCAACCGCGCGGGGATCACCCCGGATAAGGTTCAGCATGTTGTGATGGGCAATGTTATCCCCAACGAGCCGAAGGATGCCTATCTGGCGCGGGTTTGCGCAGTGCAGGCTGGCGTGCCGGTCGAGGCGGCGGCGATGACGCTCAATCGGCTCTGCGGCTCGGGCGCACAGGCGATCGTGTCCGCCGCGCAGATGATCGCGCTTGGCGAGTGCGACGTGGCGGTGGGCGCGGGCGCTGAAAGCATGAGCCGCGCACCCTATTGGATGACCGGCGCGCGCTGGGGCACCAAGATGGGCGACACCCAGATGATCGACGCGATGCTGACCGCGCTCCACGATCCGTTCGAGAATATCCACATGGGCATCACGGCGGAGAATGTCGCCAAGCGGTATCAGATCACGCGCCAGACGCAGGACGAGCTTGCCGTCACCAGCCACCAGCGCGCCGCGACGGCGATCGCGGAAGGGCGATTCAAGGAGCAGATCGTCCCCATCGAGATCAAGACGCGCAAGGGCGTCGTCGTGTTCGACACCGACGAGCATGTGCGCGCCGAGGCCAATGTCGAGGATATGGGGAAGCTGCGCCCCGCGTTCGACAAGGAAGGCACCGTGACGGCAGGTAATGCGTCCGGCCTCAATGACGGGGCGGCGGCGGTCGTGCTGGCATCGCAAAAGGCGGTGGACGAGCAGGGTCTGAAGCCCGTCGCGAAGATCCTTGGCTGGGGCCATGCCGGGGTGGAGCCGAATGTGATGGGGCTGGGACCGGTCAAGGCGGTGCCCATTGCGCTGGAGCGCGCCGGGCTGAGCCTCGACCAGATCGACGTGATCGAGAGCAACGAGGCATTTGCGGCGCAGGCGTGTGGCGTTGCGCAGGAGCTTGGGTTCGATCCGGCCAAGGTCAACACCAATGGCAGCGGCATCTCGCTCGGCCATCCCATCGGCGCGACCGGCGTGATCATCACGGTCAAGTGCATCGCCGAGCTGGAGCGGAGCGGCGGGCGCTATGGCCTCATCACCATGTGCATCGGCGGCGGACAGGGCATCGCCATCGTGATCGAAAGGGTGTGATATGAAGCTGGGGCGGCTCAACCATATCGGCGTCGCGACGCCGGATCTCGATGCCAGCATCGCCTTTTATCGCGATGTGATGGGCGCGACAGACATTACCGAGCCGTTCGTGCTGGAAAGCCAGAAGGTGCGGGTGTGCTTCGTCAATACGCCCGGCGAGAAAGGCACGGCTGGCACGCAGATCGAGCTGCTCCAGCCGACTGAGCCGGATTCGGCAGTCGGCAAATGGCTGGCGAAGAACCCGCTGGGTGGCCAGCATCATATCTGCTTCGAGGTGCCCGATATTCATGCGGCGCGCGAGGAATTCCTGGCGATGGGCAAGCAGGTTCTGGGTGAGCCACGCATCGGCGCGCATGGTACGCTCATTTTCTTCGTTCACCCGAAGGACATGGGCGGGATGCTGACCGAGATCATGGAAACGCCAAAAGAGGGAGCGGGGCATTGAGCTACGCGGCTCTCCTCTATGATCTGGCGGACAATATTGCCACGATCACACTCAACCGCCCCGAGCGGATGAACGCGCTCGATTTCACCCTGCTCGCAGAGCTGGCGCAGGCGATCGAGCAGGCGCAGGCGGATGGCGCGCGGGCGCTGGTGCTCACGGGGGCAGGTAGCGCCTTCTGTTCCGGCGCTGACCTGATCGGCGATGGCAATGGTATGCCGGACGATCTGGGCGACTATCTGGAGCAGAATTACTTCCCGTTCGTCCATGCTCTCGCGAATTCGAACATTCCGGTCATCTCGGCAATCAACGGCCCTGCGGTGGGCGCTGGCCTCAGCGTCGCGCTGGCGGGAGATATCACTGTGATGGCGCGCTCTTCCTATCTGCTGCTCGCTTTCGCCAATATCGGCCTGGTGCCGGATGCCGGCGCGACATGGCTGGTGGCGAAATCGGCGGGCCGCGCCAAGGCTCTGGAGATGGCGCTGCTGGGCGAGAAGGTTTCGGCGGAGCAGGCGCTCGACCTCGGCCTGGTGACGCGGGTGGTGGACGATGAGGCCGTGATGGCGGAGGCAATGAAGATCGCCTCCAAGCTCGCGAATGGCCCTTCGGTCGCGCTGGGCATGATCCGCAAGCAGGTCGCAGGCGCGCTCAACAGCACGCTCGCCGAGACGATCGAGATCGAGAAAAATTTTCAGCGCGCTGCGGGCCATACCGCCGATTTCCGCGAGGCGGTGGCGGCGTTCGCGGAAAAGCGCAAACCTGTGTTCAAGGGTGAATGAAGCAATGATCAGCGATTATGAAGCGTGGAAAGTTCTTGCCGACAAGGAAGTGAAGGGCAAGTCGCTCGATTGGCAGACTCCCGAGGGCATCACCGTCAAGCCGCTCTACACGGCGGACGATGTGACAGAAGACCCCGGCCTGCCCGGTTTCGCGCCGTTCACCCGCGGGGTAAAGGCCTCAATGTATGCGGGCCGCCCGTGGACGATCCGGCAATATGCGGGGTTCTCCACTGCGGAGGAATCCAACGCCTTCTATCGCCGCAACCTTGCCGCAGGGCAGAAGGGCTTGAGTGTAGCGTTCGATCTTGCGACGCACCGGGGCTATGACTCGGATCATCCGCGCGTGGTCGGCGATGTCGGCAAGGCGGGCGTCGCGATCGACACCGTTGAGGACATGAAGATCCTGTTCGACGGGATTCCGCTGGGCGAGATGTCCGTTTCCATGACGATGAACGGCGCGGTGATCCCGATCCTTGCCTTCTTCATCGTTGTGGGCGAGGAGCAGGGTGTGCCGGTCGAGAAGCTCGACGGCACGATCCAGAATGACATCCTCAAAGAGTTCATGGTGCGGAACACCTATATCTATCCGCCCGAACCCTCGATGCGGATCATTTCAGACATCTTCGCATATACGTCTTCCAATATGCCGAAATTCAACAGCATTTCGATCTCCGGCTATCATATGCAGGAGGCCGGGGCGACGCAGGTGCAGGAGCTGGCCTTCACCATCGCCGACGGCATGGAATATGTGAAATATGGCGTGGCGAGCGGGCTCGATATCGACAAGTTCGCCGGGCGTTTGAGCTTCTTCTTCGCTATCGGCATGAACTTCTTCATGGAAGTGGCGAAGCTGCGCGCGGCGCGCGTGC
>JALCRK010000039.1 GCA_022652485.1 Sphingobium sp. | reverse complement strand
TGATCGAGGAGGAAAATCAGCCCCTACACATCACCGCCAAAGCCGCCTGACGATGGCCCACGGCCACAGCCGAAATTACACCACCTTGACGGACGCGACCGAAAAGGAGCTTGAGGCCCGCATCGAGGCGCTGGAGAAAGCCTTCGGGTCGCTAAACGGGCAACTCCAGACCAGCCAGGCGGAGAATGCGCAATTGCGCGCCGCCGTAGCGCAGGCGCAGGCGAGCGCCACCGACGCGCAGGCCAAGGCGGCCGACGCATCGAAAACCATCGAGGCCGCGAAGCCGGTGCTCGCCTCCGCCAAGCAGGACGGGTTCACGGTCGGCGGCGGTTCCACCCGGATCAAGATCGGCGGCTTCCTGAAAACGGTGGTGTCGTTCAGCAAATGGGATGACGGCAGCGTCGCCGCCAACTCGCTGGGCCGCGACTTCTATCTGCCGTCGGCGATCCCCGTGCGCTCTGCAACGCCCGCGCGCTCGACGACCAACAATGATTACAACGCCAAGCACACGCGCCTGTGGCTGAACCTCGACACCACTGTCGCGGGCCACAGCCTCAAGGGCTATGTCGAAACGGACTTCCAGACTACGGCCAATGCTGCTCCGGGCATTACGGGCGGCGGCTCCGAGCGCACGACCAATGGCTATAACCTAGCCCTGCGCCGTGCCTATGTGCAGTTCGACAATCTGACCGTAGGCCAGGATTGGTCGACCTTCCAGAATGCCGCCACGCTCCCCGAATCGACCGACTTCGTCGGCACCACAGAAGGCACGGTGTTCGTCCGTCAGCCGCTCGTGCGCTATGCCAAGAAGCTGAGCGATATGGCCACCCTGCAACTCGCGGTCGAGAATGGCGAGACGCAGTCCGCCACCGGGCCGACGCTCGCCACGGTCGAGAACGATCAGGACAGGATGCCCGATTTCGTCGCGCGGATGAACGTGAAGGCAGGCAATGCCGATCTCGCGCTGGCCAGCATCGTGCGCCAGCTGCGGGTGGACAGCGGTGCAATCAAGGATACCGCGATGGGCTGGGGCGTCAGCGGATCGGGCAAGATCCTGTTTGGCGACAAGAAGCAGCATGATCTCCGCTTCATGGCGACCTATGGCAAGGGGCTGGGCCGCTATGTCGGCCTCAACTTCTCGCCCGACGCGATCATCAGCGCCACGGGCCAGCTCGAAACGCCGCGCCTGTTCGCGGGCTTCGCCGCGTTGCGTATCGGCCTGACGCCGACCGTCCGCACCAACATCATGTTCAGCTATCAGGACGTGAACTATCCCGGCGGTTTCGCGGCAGGCTATTTCAACGGCTTCAACGAAACGGCCTACAGCTATGCGGGCAATATCTTCTGGTCTCCCGCCAAGGGCTTCGATCTCGGCGCGGAATACCGCCACGGGGTGCGTGAGCTGGGCAGCGGGGCCAAGGGCCAGCTCGACCGGCTCGAATTCGCCGCGAAATATTCATTCTGACGGATGGCATAAAACACGAAAGGAGAGGGCAAATGGCTACGGTTTATGACGGCCTGCCAAAGCACCACAAGGCGACGCAGAGCGAGAAGCTCGTCATCGCCGCGTCGTCGCTCGGCACGGTATTCGAATGGTATGACTTCTATCTTTACGGCCTTCTGGCCACATACATCTCGGCGCAGTTTTTCTCCGGGGTGAACGAAACCACGGGTTTCATCTTCGCGCTGGCGGCATTCGCGGCCGGCTTTGCGGTGCGCCCGTTCGGCGCACTGGTGTTCGGACGGATCGGCGATCTCGTCGGCCGCAAGAACACCTTTCTGGTGACAATGGGCATTATGGGCCTTTCGACCTTCGCGGTCGGCCTTCTGCCCAGCTATGCCAGCATCGGCGTCGCCGCGCCGGTGATACTGGTTGCGATGCGGCTGTTGCAGGGTCTCGCGCTGGGGGGCGAATATGGCGGGGCCGCAACCTATGTGGCGGAGCACGCGCCCAACAACAAGCGCGGCCTCTATACCAGCTGGATCCAGACCACGGCGACCTTCGGTCTGTTTGCCGCGCTGCTGGTGGTCATTGGCCTTCGCACATATATGGGTGAGGAAGCGTTTGGCGAGTGGGGCTGGCGCATTCCGTTCCTCGTCTCGATCATCCTGCTGGGCGTTTCGATGTGGATCCGTATGCAGCTCAATGAAAGCCCTGTGTTCCAGCAGATGAAGGACGAGGGCACCACGTCCAAGGCTCCGCTCACGGAAGCCTTCGGCCAGTGGGGCAATCTGCGCTGGGTCATCATCGCGCTGCTGGGCGCGGTCGCGGGTCAGGCGGTGGTCTGGTATACCGGCCAGTTCTATGCGCTCTTCTTCCTCGAAAAGATGATGAAGGTGGATGGCGCGACCGCAAACGTCCTGATCGCGATCGCTCTGGCTCTCGGCACGCCGTTCTTCGTGTTCTTCGGCTGGCTGAGCGACAAGATCGGCCGCAAGCCGATCATCATGGCGGGCTGCGCGATAGCGGCGCTCAGCTACTTCCCGCTGTTCTCGGCGTTGACGACCGCAGCCAACCCCCAGCTTGCTCATGCGCAGGCGGCGGCTCCGGTCACGATCGTCGCGAACCAGAACGAGTGCTCGTTCATGTTTGACCCTGTCGGCAAGAACAAGTTCGACACCAACAGCTGCGATATCGCCAAAGCCTATATGGCCAAGACCGGCATCAGCTATGCCAATGCCGAGGCGGCGGCTGGCAGCGGCGCGCAGGTCAAGGTCGGCGACACGGTGTTCACGGCTCCCAACCCGGTCGGTCTGTCCAAGGACGACAAAAAGGCTGCGATCACCAAGTTCCAGGACGATCTGAAAGCGGGCCTGGCTGACGCAGGATATCCCGCCAAGGCCGACCCGGCGCAGATCAACAAGCCTGCTGTGATCGGCATATTGTTCATCCTGGTGTTGCTGGTGACGGCGGTTTACGGCCCGATCGCGGCAATGCTGGTGGAGCTGTTCCCCAGCAAGATCCGCTACACCTCGATGTCTCTGCCCTATCATATCGGCAACGGCTGGTTCGGTGGCTTCCTGCCGACCACAGCCTTCGCGATGGTCGCGGCAACGGGCGATATCTACTACGGCCTCTGGTATCCGGTGGTGGTCGCAGCGGCGACAGTGGTCCTCGGCCTGCTGTTCCTGCCGGAAACCTTCCGCCGGAACATCGACCAGTAAAACTTGTCCCCCAGGCAAGGGCACCGGTGAGACCTCGTCTCACCGGTGTTTTTTTATACCGCCTGTCCGGCTGCCCATCCGCTGGCCCAGGCCCACTGGAAATTATAGCCGCCGAGCCAGCCGGTCACATCGACAGCTTCGCCGATCGCATAGAGGCCGGGTACGCGGCGCGCCATCAGGGTTCTGGAGGAGAGATCGGCGGTGGAGATGCCGCCCGCCGTCACCTCCGCCTTGGCGAAACCCTCGGTGCCGGTTGGGCTGAATGTCCAGTCGGCGAGGCGGGCCTGCGCGCCGCGCAGCGCCTTGTCCGTCAGCGCGCCCAGCTCGCCAGACACTCCGAGCCGTTCAAGCAGAGCCTCGGCCAGCCGGTCCGGCAGATGCTCGCCCAAACTGCGGCGGAGGGATGCGCGCGGGCGCGCCTGCTTTTCGGCGAGCAACCAGTCTGCGGGCGCATCGGGCAGAAAGTTGACGGCAATCGGAGTGCGGTGCTGCCAGTAGGACGAGATTTGCAACATCGCGGGGCCGGACAGGCCGCGATGCGTGAACAAGGCGGCCTCGCGAAAGCGGACCTTGTTCCAGCGCACCTCTACATCCGCCGAAACACCGGACAGTTCGGTGAACAACGCATCATCCCCGCCGAGCGTGAAGGGTACGAGCGCCGGGCGCGGCTGGACGATGGAAAGGCCGAAGCGGCGCGCGAGATCATAGGCAAAGCCGGTCGCGCCCATTTTGGGGATCGACGGCCCGCCGGTGGCGAGCACCAGCGAGGGCGCTCCATAGGTTACGCCATTCAGGGTGACGCGGAATCCGCCCTCGTCATGATCGACCGACGAGACCGGATGCCCCAGCGCGAAGATGACGCCCGCGCGGCGGCACTCCTCCACCAGCATGTCGACGATCTGCCGCGCAGAGCCATCGCAGAACAGCTGTCCCAGCGTCTTTTCGTGCCAGGCGATGCCATGCCGCTCGACCAGCGCGAGGAAATCCTGCGGCGTATAGCGCCCCAGCGCGGACTTGGCGAAATGCGGGTTGGCGGAGAGATAGCGGTCGGCAGCGCTATGGATGTTGGTGAAGTTGCAGCGCCCGCCGCCGGAGATCAGGATCTTCTTGCCCGGCGCATCGGCATGATCGACCAGCAGCACGCGCCTGCCGCGCCCGCCCGCCGTTAGCGCGCACATCATGCCCGCCGCGCCCGCGCCTAGGACGATGGCGTCGTAACGGGAGGGGAGCGCGTTCACCGCGCCATCATGCTGGCTGCGACGGCCTCCGCCACCTTGATCCCGTCGATCGCGGCGGAGAGGATACCGCCGGCATAGCCCGCGCCTTCGCCCGCCGGGAACAGGCGCTCGGTGTTGAGGCTCTGGAAGTCGGCGCCGCGCGTGATGCGGATCGGCGAGGAAGTGCGCGTCTCGACGCCGGTCATCACCGCGTCCGGGTGGTCATAGCGCGCGATCTGGCGGCCGAAAACGGGGAGCGCTTCCCTGAACGCCTCGATCGCGAAATCGGGCAGGCAGCGGGACAAGTCCGTCATCGTGACGCCTGGTTTGTAGGAAGGGATGACTTCGCCCAGCGCGGTCGAAGCGCGCCCGGCGAGGAAATCCCCCACCGTCTGCCCCGGCGCGGCATACGTCTCGCCGCCCGCCATGAAGGCCAGCGATTCCCAGTGGCGCTGGAACGCGATGCCCGCGAGTGGCCCATCGGGATAATCCCGCGCCGGATCGATACCGACGACGAGGCCGGAATTGGCGTTGAATTCGGCGCGGCTATATTGGCTCATGCCATTGGTGACGACGCGCCCTTCCTCCGATGTCGCGGCGACCACGCGCCCGCCGGGGCACATGCAGAAGCTGTACACTGTGCGGCCATTGGCGCAGTGGTGGGCGAGGCTGTACGCCGCCGCGCCCAGATCCGGGTGGCCCGCACAACTGCCATAACGCGCCTGATCGACCCAGCTCTGCGGATGCTCGATCCGCACGCCGATGGAGAAGGGCTTGGCCTCGATATGCACCCCGCGGGCGTGCAGCATCTCGAAGGTCGGGCGGGCGCTGTGGCCGACGGCGAGCACGACATGATCGGCTTCGAGGAAGCTGCCATCGTGCAAGTGCAGCCCGCGCAGGCGCTGTTTGCCATCGCCCATCCGATCCAGCGCGATGTCGTCCACCCGCGTCTGCCAGCGATATTCTCCGCCCAGTTCCTCGATCGTGCGGCGGATGCTCTCCACCATCGTCACGAGGCGGAAGGTGCCGATATGCGGATGCGCCTCCCACAGGATGTCGTCCGGCGCGCCCGCCTTGACGAACTCCTCCAGCACCTTGCGCCCCAGGAAGCGCGGGTCTTTCACCCGGCAATAGAGCTTGCCGTCCGAAAAGGTGCCCGCGCCGCCCTCGCCGAACTGTACGTTGCTGTCAGGGTTGAGCACCGCGCGGCGCCACAGCCCCCAGGTATCCTTGGTCCGCTCGCGCACTACCTTGCCGCGCTCGAGAATGATGGGGCGGAAGCCCATCTGCGCGAGGATGAGGCCGGCGAACAGGCCGCACGGCCCCGCGCCGATGACGACAGGGCGAAGGGCGTTACTGTTTATATGCCACCCCTCCGGCGCGCGGGTGGGGAAGCGGTAGGTCATGTCCGGGGTCGGACGCACGTCCTTGTCGCCCGCGAGGCGGGAGAGCACCTCCGCTTCATCGGCGAGTTCGACATCGACGGTATAGACCAGCAGGATGGCCTTGCGCTTTCGCGCGTCGTTGCCGCGCTTGAAGACACTGTGGTCCAGCAATGCTTCGGGCGCGACGCCGAGGCGGGCGCAGATTGCCGCCGGAAGCGCATCCGGCGCATGATCGAGCGGCAGGGACAGACCGGAAAGACGGATCATGGGCGCGGCTTTACTCCGGCGGGGGTGCGGCGATCAAGTGCCGCTCAGGCGCGCCCCTTGGGCTTGCCGAACTTGCGTTTCCCGGCCGGAACCCGGCCCGCGTCTTCGCCATGCCTCGGTCCCGGCTTGCCCTTCGGCCCGGAATGCGGGCGCGGCCTGCTCTGGTTGGCGTCGCGGCGGTTGTGCCGCGCCTCTTCGCGCGGCTGACCTTCAACGGCTATGATTTCGAGACCATCGTCCTCATCGTTCGCGGTGCGGCGGACGGCAGCGAGAAACCGCGCGGCGACCGCCTGCTGTACCTCGAACAGGGTCTCGTGCGTGGTGATACGGATCGCGCCGATCTCTCCCCGGCCAACATGGCCGCGACGGCACAGCAGCGGCAGCACCCAGCGCGGATCGGCATTCTGGCTGCGTCCCACATTCATGCGGAACCAGGCGCTGCCCTCGAACCCGGCGCGCGGGGCGCGCGGCCCGGGCGCGGCATCGGCGGCGAGAAGCTCCTCCGGCTGGGGCAGGGCGGCGCGATGCACACTTACCAGAGCGGCTGCGATATCCTCCGGGCTGCGTTGTTTCAGCAGCTCGGCGGCGAGCGCGCGATCCTCGTCGTCGGCCTCCACCGGCGCGAGCAGCTTGGCGAGCAGGCGCTCACTGTCCGCCTGCCGGATGTCCGCTGCGGAAGGCGCGGGCAGCCATTCCGCTGCGATCCGCGCATCCTTCAGCATACGATCGACGCGGCGGCGCTGGGGATAGGGCACCAGCAGCACGGCGATGCCCTTTCGGCCCGCGCGGCCCGTCCGGCCGGAACGGTGCTGCAACGCCTCGGCATCGCGCGGTGTTTCGACATGGACGACGAGGCTGAGGCTGGGAAGATCGATGCCTCGCGCCGCCACGTCTGTAGCGACGCAGACCCGGGCGCGCCGCTCGCGCAACGCCTGAAGCGCCTGATTGCGTTCGTTCTGGCTATGCTCGCCCGACAGCGCGACCGCCGCGAAGCCCCGCTCGATCAGGCTGGCGTGGAGATGCCGCACCTTGTCCCGCGTCGCGCAGAAGAGGATCGCGGTCTCCGCCTCGTGAAACCGCAGCACGTTGACCACGACATTCTCGATCTCGGACGGCGCGATGGTCATCGCCTGATAGCTGATGTCGCCGTGGCCGCGCTCTTCCCCGCCGGTCGAGATACGCAGCGCGTCGTGCTGATAGCGGCGGGCGAGCGCGACGATCGGCTTGGGCATCGTCGCCGAGAAGAGCAGGGTGCGGCGCTCCTGCGGCATCGCATCGAGCAGTTCCTCGAGATCCTCGCGAAAGCCCATGTCGAGCATTTCGTCCGCCTCATCGAGCACCACGGCCCGGAGCGCCGACAGATCGAGCGCGCCGCGTTCCAGATGATCGCGCAGGCGGCCGGGCGTTCCCACCACGATCTGCGCCCCGTGGCCCAGTGCGCGGCGCTCCTTCGCGGCGTCCATCCCGCCCACGCAGGTGGCGATGCGCGCGCCGGTCTTGCCGTAAAGCCAGATGAACTCGCGGCTGACCTGCAGCGCCAGCTCGCGCGTGGGCGCGATGACGAGGGCCAGCGGCAGCATGGAGGAGGCCACCGCGCCATTTGGCTCCAGCAGCTCACCCGCCATCGCGATGCCGAACGCCACCGTCTTGCCGGAGCCGGTCTGGGCGGAAACGATGAGATCGCGCCCGGCGGCCTCCGGCTGGATCACCGCGCTTTGCACCGGCGTAGGGGCGCTATAGCCGCGTTCGGTCAGGGCTTCGCCCAGAATGGAGGGAAGGCTGGAAAAGGACATTGGTTTCGCACATCGTAATTGGGGCCGTTTCCGGCGGTGAACAGGTGCAGGCAAGCGCGTGGGCGCCTTGTGCAATATCTCGGCTTGCGTGGATACTGATCGGCGCCGCCTGAGCCGATCCGCCTATGCTTGGCTGGGGCGGCAGGATTCGAACCTGCGCATGGCGGTACCAAAAACCGCTGCCTTACCGCTTGGCTACGCCCCAGCAGACCGGTCCCGATATGGCGCCGGAGAGAGCGGCATATAGCGGCTGGCGCGCGAAAGGGAATATCCGATTTGCATCCCGGCGGATTATGCAAAATGGCGGGGCGCGATGGCACTTGCCTTGAACGGTGAAAGCCGCCAACAGACTTCCTATGGCTGCCACCGGATCGACCGCATCGCCCCTGTTCCTGCGCGAAGATGAAATTCGGCGCGGCATCGAACTGCTGTACTTTGGATATACCCGCATGACGCGGGCGGTCGACGCCTATCTCGCGCCACAGGGGCTGGGCCGTGCGCACCATCGCGCGCTCTATTTCATCGCCCGCCAGCCGGACCTGATCGTGAGCGAACTGCTGGCGCTGCTGGCGGTGACGAAGCAGTCGCTGGGGCGGGTGCTCAACGATCTGATCGAGCGCGGGTTGGTCGAAACCCGGCCCGGCGCGCGCGACCGGAGGCAGAAACAGCTGAGGCTGACGGCGGACGGCGCGAAGCTGGAGGCGGAATTGTTCGAGGCGCTGAGGTCGCAGATGGCGGCCGCCTATGTGCAGGCGGGGCAAGGCTCCGTCACCGGGTTCTGGCAGGTGCTGGAAGGGCTAATCCCGCCCGAGGACCGCAAGATGGTGCTGGGTCTGCGAGGCTGATCAGCCAGCCGCGAGCCGCTCCAGCTCAACGCCACGGCGCTCCGCCGCGCGCATCATGTCCGTGAGCAGCGCAACGAACCTTCCGCCCTCATCGAGCACGTCCAGCCCCTCGCGCGTCATGCCGCCTTTGCTCGCGACCCTATCGGCAAGCACGGCGGGAGATTCCCCGGCCTGCATGGCGAGCGCCGCCGATCCTTCAACGGTCGCCAGCGCGAGCCGCGCGGCCTGTGCGGCATCCAGCCCGAGCGTCGCGGCCCCTTGCGCCAGCGCATCGATGAAGCGGAACACGAAGGCCGGGCCACAGCCGGTGAGCGCGGTGATAAGGTTCAACTGCGCTTCATCCGCGATGCGTTCCACCAGCCCGAGCGGCGAGAGCAATGTGTGCGCATCCGTGACCGGGGTATCCGCATCCGCATAGAGCGCGACCACGCCCTTGCCGAGCGCGACCGGCGTGTTGGGCATGATCCGCGCGATGTTCGCGCCGGGGCCGAGCACCGCGCGCAGGCTTTCTACCGTCACGCCCGCAAGCATGGAGATGACGAGATGCCCTTCGCCTACCAGCGGGGCGAGGAAGGGCGCCACATCCGGCAGCGACTGCGGTTTCACGCCCAGCACCACCACGGCGCTGGCCGGGAAGGCCTCCGGCAGCGCGGCGAGCAGCGTCACGCCTGAAGCGGGTGGCGCGGTGCGGCCGGGGTCCACCACCGTCACCTGTGCGGAATCGAGGCCCGCGCCGAGCCAGCGCGCCAGCATCGCGCCTGCCATATTGCCGCAGCCGATCATCACCAGCGGGCGGGAGAAGGACGCGAGACTCATGGCAGCGGCGCTCATGCCTCTCCGCGCGTTTCGATCATGCTGGCGGCGATTGCCTCGGCGGGCGTCTTGCCACCCCACAGCACGAACTGGAATACGGGATAGAAGCGCTCGCACTCGTCGAGCGCCGCTTCCACCAGCAGCTGCGCCTGATCGAGCGTCAGCGTCTCGCCGCCTGCCAGCAGCGCGCCGTGGCGGAACAGTACCACGCCGGTGGAGGACCACATCTCGAAATGGCCGAGCCAGAGCTGCTCGTTGATAAGGCCGATGGCTTCGTAGATCGCGCCGCGTTTTTCGTCGGTCACGCGGATGTCGGGCAGCACCAGCAGTTGCAGCACCTGGTCTTCCTCGCGCCAGATCGCCCGGATTTCATATTGCGTCCAGCTGCCCTGCGTCGTGGCGGCGATTTCGTCGTCGCCTGCCAGCTCGTAGGACCAGCCATTGGCTTCGAAATAGCTGGCCAGCATGTCGAGCGGTTCGGCCTCGTGATCATGCTGATCGAATTCGTCGTTTTCCATCATTGTCCAAATGCAATCCTCGGCCCGTTATCACCGTATATCACCGCGCACAGCAGAAGGACACGCCCATCTGTGGAGAAAACTGTGGATAGGCTGTTGAAAAAATGAAACCGTCAGGCGACGGGAGGGGTTTTCCTGCCCCTGGCTCCGCCGCGTGTCTTCGTTGCGGGCTGAGGGGGCGTTCCGGCGTTCTTTTCGAGGGCTTCGAGCCGGGCCTTCAGGGCTTCGGTCTCCTCGCGCGCGGCGGCGGCCATCGCCTTCACCGCCTCGAATTCCTCGCGGCTGACGAAATCCATGCCGCTCATCCACTGCTTCGCCTTTTCGCGCGCATTGGCTTCGAACTCACGGCCCACGCCCGCGAGCGTCCCCGCCGCGCCGTTGATGAGACGGCTGAGGTCGTCGAATATCCGGTTTTCGCTCTGCATGACAATCGCCTTGAAATAAGTCCGTTCGGGTTCAGATATGGGTGCTCAGGCCCGGCCCCACAAGGTTGGCGGCGTTGGGATTGAGCGTGTCGATGCTGAGCGTCAATATGCCCGCGAACACCAGCCAGCCGAGATAGGGCAGCATCAATATCGCGGCGATCATGCGGATACGCGCGAACAGGATCGTCGTAAGGGCCGCCATCACGAAGATGAACACGATCAGCCAGAGCGATTCCGGAACCATGTGAAAGCGGAAGAACAACGGCGACCAGGCGTAATTGGCCACGAGCTGGACGAGGAAGAACAGGATCGCCAGCCAGCGCAGCTTAGCTCCGCGCGCGTGAAGGATGACGGCGATGGCGAGGCCCATCAGCGTGTAGAACAAGGTCCATGCCGCGCCGAACACCCAGCCTTCGGGCATGAAGCTGGGCTTCGCCAGCCCGGCAAACCAGAGGTTGCCATAGCCGCTGTTGGCGATCTGGCCCGAGAGAAAGCCGAGAAAGACTATCGCCGGAACCGTGAACAACGCCCAGCGCACATAGGACATCCTAAGCTGGCCTTGCGATGCAATTTCATTCATCCACTCGGTCTTTCCGCCTATCTGACCGTTCCACGCGCGCCATCGGTATTCCGAATCCCCGAATTAGCGCGCGGGTCCGTTGTGAGAAGATTTTCGCTGCATCGCAAGATGCTTGTCCTGCCCGGTGCCGTCAAGCGCCCCGTTTCGGATCAATTTCTCGCCGCCGCCACCAGAAATTCGACATTGCCCTCCGGCCCGGTGATCGGGCTGGTTTCGATGCCCTCGACCCGCCAGCCCTTGCCCTCCAGCCAGCCGCGCACCTCTTCGCACACGCGGGCGTGGATGGCGGGATCGCGCACCACGCCGCCCTTGCCCACTTCCTCGCGCCCCGCCTCGAACTGCGGCTTGATGAGCGCGAGGAGGCGGGCGGCGGGGGCGGCGAACGTCAGCGGGCGCTCCAGCACCTTGGCGAGCGAGATGAAGCTCGCGTCGCAGACGATGATGTCGATGGGTTCGGGGATATGGTCTGCGGTGAGGATGCGCGCGCTGGTCTGCTCGTGCACGATCACGCGGGGGTCCGAGCGCAATTTCCACGCGAGCTGGTTGGTGCCGCTGTCGATCGCATAGACCCGCACCGCGCCATTGGTGAGCAATACGTCGGTAAAGCCTCCGGTCGAGCTGCCGACATCCATTGCCACCGCGCCGGTTACGTCCCAGCCGAAAGCGCCGAGGCCGTGCGCCAGCTTGATGCCACCGCGCGACACCCAGGGATGATCGCGCCCGCGCACCTCAAGCGGGGCATCCGGGGCAAGCGCCTGCCCTGCCTTGTCGATCTTTTTCTCGCCGCTGAACACGAGGCCCGCAAGGATCAGCGCCTGCGCCCGCGCCCGGCTCTCGACCAGGCCACGCTCCACAAGGAGTTGATCGACGCGCGCCTTCGCCATCTCAGTTTTTCCCCTCGGCCCGCGCGACCAGCATCGCGGGGGTGAGGATCTGCGGTAGTTCCTGCGGCTCGGCCTTGCCCGCCGGATACCAGAGATAGAGCGGCACGCCGGAGCGGCCCCGGCTTTCGAGGAAGCGGGTGATGGTGGGGTCGCCGTTGGTCCAGTCGCCGACGATGACACGCACCCCGGCTTTGCGGAAGGCGGCCTGCACCTCTGCACGGTCGATCGCGCCCGCTTCGTTGACCTTGCAGGAAAGGCACCAGTCGGCGGTGAAATAGAGGAATACCGGCTGGCCCGACGCGCGCGCCTGCGCCAGCGCCGCCTCGCTGAAGCCCGCGGCGGAGCGGGCTTGCGCGGTGGGGTCCGCCTGACGCAATGTCGCGACGCCCCCTGCCGTGATGGCGGCGGTCAAAGCGAGCGCGACGATACCCGCTCCGCGCGTTTCCCTCGCCTGCACACGCCCCAGCGCCCACAGCACCAGCGCGATGCCTGCCGCCACGGCCAGCCCGGCGAGAAGGCCCGCCATGCCCGCCTGTCGTTCGAGCAGCCAGATGAGGCCGACGGCGGTCAGGCCCATCGGCAGCGCGAGCCAGCGCTGCACGCGCTCCATCCAGGCGCCGGGGCGCGGCATCATGCGCCGCAGCGCCGGAACATGGCCGAGCAGCAGGAAGGGCAGCGCGATGCCGAAGCCCAGCCCCGCAAACACCGCCAGCGCCGCGCCGGTGGGGAGGACGAGGGCCGCGCCCAGCGCGCCTGCCATGAAGGGGCCGCTGCATGGCGTCGCGACGAACGCCACCAGCGCGCCGCTCCAGAAATCGCCCCACAGCCCTTGCCGGGTAGTGAGGCCGCCGTTCATCCCCAGGGCCGCCAGCCGCCAGACGCCGAGCAGCTCCAGCGTGATCGCGATGCTCAAGGCCAGCAACGCCAGCACCACGGCGGGGCTTTGCAGCTGAAACGCCCAGCCGATGCTCGTGCCGCCTGCCCGCAATCCCAGCACCATTCCGCCCAGCATCATGCAGGCGATCATCACGCCCGCGGCATAGGCCCACCCCTCGCGGCGCGCGGCCGCAGGGGTGGAGGCGCCGCGCAGCAGGCCCATCGTCTTGAGGCTCAGCACGGGAAAGACGCAGGGCATGATGTTGAGGAGGAGCCCCCCCAGGATCGCGCCGCCGAGCGCGGCCAGAATGACGCGCCAGCCTCCCGTCTCGGGGAGGGGCGGGATAGCGCCGGGGCGGGCGGTGATATCAAGACCCCGATCCGGTCCAATGCCGAGAACACCGCTCAGCGAGGCGGCGGGCGGAGGTGAAAAATCGGCGATAGTGACAATAAGGCGGTGGCCGTCGCGGACGAAGGATTGCACGCCGGCATAGGACTTCGCGCCCTTGTCGGCCGGGAAAAAGTGTGGATCGGCGAGCGGTGCGTCGGCGGGGTAGGGGATGGAAAGGCGGATGCCGCCCGCGCCGTCTCGCGCGAACCGGGCTTCGCCTCCCAGCGGCCGGGGCAGCTTGCGGCGGTAG
Source organism: Sphingobium sp. (assembly GCA_022652485.1). Classification (GTDB taxonomy): domain Bacteria; phylum Pseudomonadota; class Alphaproteobacteria; order Sphingomonadales; family Sphingomonadaceae; genus Sphingobium. The sequence continues at coordinate 17,363 of JALCRK010000039.1, read as the reverse complement.
GTGTCGAACCGGGCGCGGTCTTCGGCGGTGTCATTGGGCGTGGCGCTGACGGTGAGGCGCAGCGCGAGATCGGCCTGCTCCGGCACGCAGATCGCGTCCGTGCAGGCGAGCCATTCGAGATGGACCTTCACCGGCAGCGCGGTTCCTGCCGCTAGTCCCGCCGGAATGCGGAGATCCGCCAAAACGGCATAGGGCCCTTCATAGACATGGTTCATCAGGCCCGACACGAGCAGGGTCTGCGGTACGGGGTAGCGCAGCGCACCGATGCGCACGCCCTCCGGCACATCCCAGCGCGGATCGAGCCCCTTGCCCGCGTCGCCGGGATTCTGCCAATAGCCGTGCCACCCCGCCGCAGGGGTCATGACGAAGGCGAGGGTGACGCTGCTCCCCGCCGCAGGGCGGAGCGTCTCGGCACGGAGAGAGGCCGTGATATGAGTCGGTGCGGTGGGTGCCGGAATACCGGTGCCGGATAAGCCCAGCGCAAAGGCCGGTCGCAGCGGCCCGGCAAGGCCCACCAGCATCAGTAATACTGTCAGCAATCTGCGCATCCGGCGGCCTTTCCGCCCTGCGGCTAGGCCGCGCCGCGCTTCGCGTCAAGCAGTCTGCAGGGAGGCGTCCGCCCGACCACGGAACATTTCGTCGATGCGGGCAGAGTCGACAGGGCGGCTGTAGAGATAGCCCTGGATTTCCTCGCAGCCGATATCGATGAGCTGGTCGCGTTGCTCCGTCGTTTCGACACCCTCGGCGATGACATCGAGTCGAAGCGCGCGCGCGAGTTTGACGATCGCCTGCACCACCGCGACCGACTCCCTCTCGATGCCGAGGTTGGCGATGAAGGAACGGTCGATCTTGATCTTGTCGATCGGGTAGCGTTGCAGATAGCTGAGGGACGAATAGCCGGTGCCGAAATCGTCCAGCGCGATCGAGAAGCCCATCTGCCGCAGCTCTTTCAGCACGCCATGCGTGACGGGGTCATCCCCCAGCAGCAGACCCTCGGTGATTTCCAGCTCGAAGGTGCGCGGATCGACGGCGCATTCCTTCAGCAGCTCTGCCACCTTTTCCGGGAAATCGCGCATACGCAGCTGGGCCGCCGAGATATTGACCGCAACTTTCAGCCCATCCCATTTGCGGCTGGCGAGGAATACCTCGCGCAGCGTGTACATGCCGACTTCGTTGATGAGGCCGCATTCCTCCGCGATCGGGATGAACATGGCGGGCGAGATGTCGCCGCGCGTCGGGTGGTGCCACCGCAATAGCGCCTCGACACCGGCAATCCTGCCATGTTTGTCGGCTTGCGGTTGATAGACCATATGGAGGTCGCCATCGTACAGCGCCTCGCGAAGCTCGGTCTCGATCTCGCGCCGCATCCGCATCGCGGCGTCCATCTCGGGCTCGAAGAAGCTGTATTGCGCGCGGCCGTTGTTCTTGGAACGGTAGAGCGCGAGGTCGGCATGGCGCAGGGCGTCGGCGGCCGAGACTTCGCCCTCGATCAGCAGGTTGACGCCGATCGAGCAGGAGACATGGATGCGGCCGCTGGACAGGTCCATCGGTTGTGAGATGGCGTCCACGATGCGCTCGGCCAGCCGCGCCGCCGCATGGGGCGTGGCATCCAGCTGGACGATGGCGAACTCGTCGCCCGAAAGGCGCGCGAAAGTGTCCGACCGGCGGCACACCTCGGCGATGCGCTTCGAGGCAGCAACGATCAGCTCGTCGCCGATCTGGTGCCCGAAGGTGTCGTTGACGTCCTTGAACCGGTCGAGATCGAGGCAGTGCACGGCCACCGGGGTGCCGTTGCGGCGCAACTGGTCGAGCGCAACCCCGAGGCGGTCGAAGAACATCACCCGGTTCGGCAGGCCGGTGAGCGGATCATGATAGGCAAGGTGCGAAGCCCGCGCCTCGCTCGCGATCAGCTCCTGCACCGCGCGCCAGCTCCGCCGGTGGAACAGCGCCGTCACCACGAAGAACAGGGCGATGGTGACGAGGGTCGGGGGGAGCAGCTTCAGCGCCAGCTCGGTGCCGGGGCGTACCGGAGTCCATGTCAGGGTTGCGACATACTGGCCCCGGTCGTCGTTGAGATCCACCTCGGCTACATCCCGCGTGTCGTCGACCTGCACCTGGCGCAGGTGGAGATCGGGCAGCATGTAGCGCCGGCCGAACTGCTGGAGAAACTGGTCGTTCACCTCTGTCGCGGCGACGACAATCGGCGCGGTAGGATATTTTTGCCGGACGGTGCCAAAATCGGGCTCGACCAGCGAGGCCACGACGATGAACACCTTGCCGTTCAGGCGAAGCAGGTTGTGATACTGGACCGGCTCCTTGAGCGAACCCAGCATGAAGCCCTTGCTGCGGCGCGCTCTCTCGCGGTCGCGGATGTCACGGATCGCCTTGTGCATGGCGGGCGCGAAATTCTCATAGAGTGACAGGGCGGTCATCTCGCCCGTGTCCGCGGCGAAGAATAGCCTGTCGTCCTTGTCGAGCACGAAGCTGTACTGAAAAAAGGAGGTGTCGTAGAGATATTGGCCGATATTGTTCTGCGCCCAGGCCAGATTGCGCGCTTCGAGATTGGCAAGCGATTCGTCCCACACGGTTTGCGGAACGATTCCCTTATCCACCTCGATGATCTTGTTGGCGAAACCGTTGGCGACGAGCTGCTGTTCGTGCTGTTTTGCATCAGCATTCATTCTGCGCGCCAGATCCCAGCCCCCGAACAGCAAAAGGAACGTGGCGAATACGGACAATAATATTAACGGTCTGAACAGCGCATTGGCGCGGGTTGCTTTGTTCATCTCTCCAGCGTCCGCATAATTCTGATGGGTCTGGATAGACGAAGGCCGTTAAGATAGTGTTGAGTACGCGGTAAACCCTGGCGCGGTACTGCGTTAACACAAAAAAGTCCGCCCTGGCTCAGGCCAGGGCGGACTCGTATGCCCGGTGCAGCGGGCGGCGTCCGATCGTCAGCTCCGCATCGGCGGAGCCCGGATCAGGCGCTCAGATAATGGGCGGTTGTCCTCGCGGCGACATCATCCGCGCTCACGCCCGGTGCCAGCTCGATCAGCCGGAACGGGCTGTTGTGGTCGGTGCGCTGGAACACCGCGAGATCGGTGATGATCATGTCCACGACATTCTTGCCGGTGAGCGGCAGGGTGCAGCTGGGGATGAACTTGGGGCTGCCGCCCTTGGCGCAATGCTCCATCACCACGATCACGCGCTTGACGCCCGCGACGAGGTCCATCGCGCCGCCCATGCCCTTGATCATCTTGCCGGGCACCATCCAGTTGGCGATGTCGCCGCCTTCGGACACTTCCATAGCGCCCAGCACGGTCAGGTCGATCTTGCCGCCGCGGATCATCGCGAAGCTCTGCGCACTGTCGAAATAGGCTGAGTGGGGCAGCTCGCTGATCGTCTGTTTGCCCGCGTTGATGAGGTCGGGATCGACCTCGTCGTCATAGGGGAAGGGGCCGATGCCGAGCATTCCGTTCTCGGACTGGAGCGTCACGGTCACGCCCTCGGGTACATGGTTCGCCACCAGCGTGGGGATACCGATGCCGAGATTGACGTAGAAGCCGTCCTGAAGTTCCTGTGCGGCGCGGGCGGCCATCTGGTCGCGGGTCCAGCCATTGGCGATGCCATCATGGGTCGTCATTTAAGCGGCCTCCCTTTCACGCACGGTGCGGAACTCGATCTTCTTCTCATAGGGCGCGCCCAGGATCATGCGCTGGACATAGACGCCGGGCAGGTGAATGCTGTCCGGGTCGAGACTGCCCGCCGGAACGATCTCTTCCACCTCAACCACGCAGACCTTGCCGCAGGTGGCGGCGGGCACGTTGAAGTTGCGCGCGGTCTTGCGGAACACGACATTGCCGGTCTCGTCCGCCTTCCAGGCCTTCACCAGCGCGAGATCCGCAAACAGGCCGCGCTCCAGGATATAATCCTGCCCGTCGAAATTCTTCACTTCCTTGCCCTCGGCGACCAATGTGCCGACGCCGGTCTTGGTGTAGAAGCCGGGGATGCCCGCGCCACCCGCGCGCATCCGCTCCGCCAGCGTTCCCTGCGGGCAGAACTCCACCTCCAGCTCGCCGGAGAGATATTGCCGCTCGAATTCCTTGTTCTCGCCGACATAGGACGAGATCATCTTCTTCACCTGCCGGGTGCGAAGCAGCTTGCCGATGCCCTCGTTATCGATGCCCGCGTTGTTGCTCGCGAAGGTGAGGCCGGTAACACCGCTCTCGCGCACCGCGTCCAGCAAGCGCTCGGGTATGCCGCAAAGGCCGAAGCCGCCACAGGCGATCAGCAGGCCGTCCTTCAGCAGGCCATCCAGCGCCGCCTTGGCGTCAGGGTAAAGTTTTTTCGACATGCAAGTCCTTCCACAATCGGGGATGGGGTTTTGTAGGCTCTCGATCCATCATTACCAATGATTTGTTTTTTGTGATATCGATAAACGATGGCTATAAGCAGAATCGCATTCTATCACCTTGAAACGCTGTTGTGGATAGCCCGGCTGGGTACGTTCGGCGCGGCGGCGGAGCGGCTGAACACCACCCAGCCCGCGATATCGGCGCGGGTTCGCGAGCTGGAAAACATGGTGGGACGGCCGCTTTTCCGCAGGGACGGACGAACAATGACGCTTACCCCGGCCGGGCGCCATCTGGTGCGGGAGAGCGAGCCGCTGGTCGCCCGCTTCCTGCATATCCTCGGTGGAGCCGAGGGCACGGAAACGGGAGGCATCGTGCGTATCGGCGCGGGCGAGATCGCGGCGGCGAGCTGCCTGCCCGGATTCGTTGCGGAGTTGCAGCGCGAGTTGCCCAATATTTCGCTGGAAATCGAGATCGCGCTGACCGCAGACCTGATCCAGCAGATATTGGCGGGGCGCACCGATCTGGTCTTCGGGGCGGGGCGGATCGCGCACCCGGCGCTGCGCACGGTTCCGATCGGCGCGGTCGACCTCCTTCTGCTCGCCAACCCGGAAACCGTGGCCCATCTGCACGCCGACAGAGGCAACCGGAATTTCCCGATCTGGTCGCTTTCCAGCCATTCGCCGCTGTATCAGATCATGAAGGACGCGATTGCGCGCTCCGGCCTTGCCTCCTCCGGCCTTGCCTCGCGCTCGGTTAACCTGTGCAACAATGCGCGCATGATGATCGACATCGTCAGGGCGGGGGGCGGTATCGGCATCTTCCCCCGCTCGATGGTGCAGCAGCTGCTGGCCGAGGGAAGCCTGATGCAAATTCCGGGGGCAAGCGACCTGCCGCCAGTGGAGTTTCAGGTGGCGATCCGCGCAGCCGAGATGGACCCGGCGATCCTGCATATTTTCGAACGCGCGAGCCGGCTGGACATTTCCGATGTGCCAAGGGCCACCCCTGTTGGAACGGCCCTTGCGCGAGGATAGGTTTTGCCAGAGCGCGCCGCGTTAAATCTGACGCAGGCTGCGCGCCCTATGTTTTTCGGCACAATGTTTTAGATGTCGTCGCCGAGCGCGCCCTTGATGCTGCCGGAAACCTTCTGGGCCTTGCCCTTGATTTCCTGCGCCGCGCCCTTGTCACGCGTGGCGGGATTGCTGCTCTGCTGCTTCATCTTGCCGACGGCCTCGTTGGTGGCGCCTTTTACCTTGTCGATCATTTCACCCATGATGCATCTCCTAGCTGTGGGACGTGCCAGGAAAACTCACGGCTGGAGCAGGCGTTCCGCGGAATGCGGCGAGCCGTAGCTGGTGCGGCGAAGCGTTCGCTCAGATCAATCCCGCGAGCGGGCTGGAGGGATCGGCATAGAGGCGCTTGCCCATGCGGCCTGCGAGATAGGCCATGCGCCCGGCCTCGACCCCCGCCTTCATCGCGCGCGCCATCAGCACCGGGTCTTTCGCCTCGGCGATGGCGGTATTCATGAGGACGCCCGCGCAGCCCAGCTCCATCGCCTCGGCCGCTTCGGATGCGGTGCCGACGCCCGCATCGACCAGCACGGGGAGCTGCGTGCCTTCCACAATGAGCCGGATCGTCACCTTGTTCTGGATGCCGAGGCCCGAACCGATCGGCGCGCCCAGTGGCATGATCGCGACCGCGCCCGCATCTTCCAGCCGCTTCGCCGCGATGGGATCATCGACGCAATAGACCATCGGCTTGAAGCCTTCCCTGGCCAGAACTTCGGTGGCGCGCAGCGTCTCGACCATATCGGGGTAGAGCGTGCGGGCCTCGCCCAGCACTTCCAATTTCACCAGCTCCCAGCCGCCGGCTTCCCGCGCCAGACGCAGCGTGCGGATCGCTTCCTCGCCGGTGAAGCAACCTGCGGTGTTGGGCAGATAGGTGATCTTCTTGGGATCGATATAGTCGGTCAGCATCGGGGCGTTGGGGTCCGACACGTTCACGCGCCGCACCGCGACGGTGACGATCTCCGCACCCGATGCCTCCACGGCCGCCGCGTTCTGCTCGAAGCTCTTGTATTTGCCGGTGCCGACGATCAGGCGCGAGCGGAAGGTCTTCCCCGCGACGGTCCAGCTGTCGTCCGACAGGGGGGGGGCGTGGTCGCCCCCACCGACAAAGTGCACGATCTCCAGCTCGTCGCCATCCTCGACGATCACCTGGGCCAAGGTCGAGCGGGGCACGACCTCAAGGTTCCGCTCCACCGCGATCTTCTCTGGCACGAAGCCCAGCTCGCTTGCCAGCGCGGCAAGGCTCAGCCCCTCGCGCATACGCCGATGCTCGCCGTTTATCCGGATCGAAATCATGCCGTCGATGCTCATGGATGCTGACCCTAGACCTTCCGTCAAAACCGCCATATCAAGACGGGGCATATAGGGACGCTTGAGGGTGCACCGCAACCGCTCATCCGCGAACAGGGGAAAATATGGCCGAAGACCGGACAATATGGGTGCTGAACGGCCCCAACCTCAATCTGCTCGGCAGCCGCGAGCCGGAAATCTATGGCTATGACACATTGGATGATATTGCCGAGCGGATGAACGTTGTGGCGGCGCGGGCGCATGTGGAGATCGAATTCCGCCAGTCCAACCATGAGGGCCACCTGATCGACTGGCTGCAGGAGGCCGCCGCGAGTGGTGCACATGCGGTGATCCTCAATCCCGGCGGACTGACGCACACCTCGGTCGCGCTGCTGGACGCGATCAAGAGCATTCCCGTGCCGGTGATCGAGGTGCACCTCTCCAACCCGCACGCACGCGAGGCTTTTCGGCACAAATCCTATGTCGGCATGGGAGCCAAAGGCACGATCGCGGGTTTCGGGCCGATGTCCTATATGCTGGCGCTGGAAGCCGCGCTGGAACTGTGATTTGATCCGCTCACGCGGATGAGCGGTTCCGGCCCTCTCCCCCTCCCAACCTCCCGACAGGGTACACTATTGGGAGGTTGGGAGGGGGAGAGGGCCGGAACCGAACCGTTTCAGCATCGCTGAAACAGATTGCCATCCCGCGCAAACCGCAATAGGCGCATAGGCGATTTGCTGAAATTCGAGGGTTTATGAACGACAAGACCGACAAGGGCGCAATGCAGATCGACGTCAATCTGGTGCGCGAGCTGGCAGGTTTGCTGGATTCCACGCATCTGACCGAGATCGAGGTGGAAGATGGCGATCGCAAGATCCGCGTCGCGCGCAAGGTTCAGGTGGCTGCTGCCGCGCCGGTATATGCGCCCGCGCCTGCGGCCCAACCCGTAGCCGTGTCCGCTGCTCCTGCCGGTGATCCTGCCCCTGCTGCTTCTGTGGGCAATGCGGTCAAGTCGCCGATGGTCGGCACCGCCTATCTCGCCGCCGAGCCCGGCGCTGCGCCGTTCATCCATGTCGGCCATCAGGTGAAGGCGGGCGACACGCTCGTCATCGTCGAGGCGATGAAGGTGATGAACCCGATCACCGCGCCCTCGGGCGGTACCGTGAAGGCGATTTTGGTCGAGAACGGCCAGCCGGTCGAGTTCGATCAGCCGCTGGTCGTGATCGAGTAAGGCGCAGGCATGGCCATCGAGAAACTGTTGATCGCCAATCGCGGCGAGATCGCGCTGCGCATCCACCGCGCCTGTCATGAAATGGGCATCAAGACGGTCGCCGTGCATTCCACCGCCGATGCAGACGCCATGCACGTGCGCCTCGCCGACGAAGCCATCTGCATCGGGCCGCCGGCCGCGCGGGACAGCTATCTCAACATCGCCAACATCATCTCCGCCGCGGAAATCTCCGGCGCGGACGCGATCCACCCCGGCTATGGCTTCCTCTCTGAAAACGCGCAGTTCGCGGAGATCGTCGAGGCGCATGGGTTGATCTTCGTCGGCCCCAAGCCCGAGCATATCCGCACGATGGGCGACAAGGTGGAGGCAAAGCGCACCGCGGGCGCGCTCGGCCTGCCGCTGGTGCCCGGCTCCGATGGCGCGATCAAGGACATTGTCGAAGCGAAGAAGATCGCCAGGGAGATCGGCTATCCGGTGCTCATCAAGGCGGCGAGCGGCGGCGGCGGGCGCGGCATGAAGGTCGTGACCGAGGAAGCCGAGCTCGAAACCCTGATGCAGCAGGCGGGGAGCGAGGCCAAGGCGGCGTTCGGTGACGACACCGTCTATATGGAGAAATATCTCGGCAATCCGCGCCATATCGAGTTTCAGGTGTTCGGCGATGGCAACGGCAACGCGATCCATCTGGGCGAGCGCGATTGTTCATTGCAACGGCGGCACCAGAAGGTGCTGGAAGAAGCGCCCTCGCCGGTGATCTCTGCGGCGGAGCGGGACCGGATGGGCGGCATCGTCGCCAAGGCGATGGCGGACATGGGCTATCGCGGCGCTGGCACGATCGAGTTCCTGTGGGAAGAGGGCGAGTTCTACTTCATCGAGATGAACACGCGGCTTCAGGTCGAGCATCCCGTCACCGAGATGATCACCGGCGTCGATCTGGTGCGCGAGCAGATACGGGTGGCGGAAGGGCGGCCGCTTTCGGTCTCGCAGGAGGATCTCCGCTTTTCCGGACACGCGATCGAGTGCCGCATCAACGCCGAAGACCCGCAGACCTTCGCGCCTTCGCCGGGCACCGTTACCAGCTATCATGTGCCGGGCGGGATGCACGTGCGCGTCGATAGCGGCCTCTATCAGGGCTATAAGGTGCCGCCTTATTATGACAGCATGATCGGCAAGCTGATCGTCTATGGCCGCACGCGCGAGGGTTGCATCATGCGGCTGAAGCGCGCTTTGGAGGAATATGTGATCGAGGGTATGAAGACCACGATCCCGCTGCACCAGAAGCTGCTCAAGGATCCCGAGTTCCAGAACGGTGATTATACGATCAAGTGGCTGGAAGAGTGGTTGGCGCGCGGCGAGTAAGGCAGGCATCCGGGGGATTTTTTCCGCACGGGCGAGCCAACTGGCACGGGGGTGATGGGGCCAATCCGGCTCCTGTTCGCTGATTCCAATCTGTGTCCTGCTATGGATGAAACGTCTTGCGGCACCTCTCATATTTCGATATTTCATGAAATATGGAATCGAAACAGGCCGTCGCTACGCTTTCTGCCCTTGCCCATGATACGCGGCTCGATCTGTTCCGTCTGCTGGTGAAGGCAGGGGATGGCGGTCTGGCGGCGGGGGCTATCGCCGATGCGCTCCATGTTGCACCATCCACCCTCTCGCATCACCTGACGCTGCTTGAAGGTGCAGGCCTGATCAGCGCGCGCCGAGAGTCGCGCCATATTTTCTATGCGGTAGCGGTTCCCGCCGTGCGCGCCCTGCTCGGCTATTTGACGGAGGACTGCTGTGGCGGGCGGCCAGAGCTGTGCGCCCCGCTCACCGCCAACAAGGAGCATTGCAATGGATAATCCTCACGTCTTCAATGTGCTGTTTTTGTGCACCGGCAACTCGGCGCGCAGCATCCTTGCCGAGGCGATCATGGAGCGGGAAGGGCAGGGCAAGTTCCGCGCGTTCAGCGCAGGCAGCTTCCCCAAGGGCGCTGTCCATCCGATGGCGCTGCACACGCTGGAGCTGCTGCATTACGACATCAGTCGGTTCCGCTCGAAAAGCTGGGATGAGTTCGCCGGGCCAGACGCGCCGCATATGGATTTCATCATCACCGTCTGCGACAATGCGGCGGGCGAGGTCTGCCCTGTCTGGCCGGGCAAGCCGGTTTCAGCGCACTGGGGCTTGCCTGACCCCGCCGCCGCCACGGGCAGCGAGGCGGAAATCGCAGCCGCCTTCCAGCAATGCTACGGCCAGCTCCATCACCGCATCTCGTTGTTTGCGGCGCTGCCCATCGCGTCACTGGAACAGGTCGCACTGAAGCACGAGCTGGACGCCATCGGCAGGAGCGTGAAGCAATGAAACGAGTCCTCGTTTCCGAATTTATCGGCACCTGCCTGCTCGTCGCCACGGTGATCGGCTCCGGCATCATGGCAGAGCAGCTCAGCAACGGGAACGTCGCCGTGGCGCTTATGGGCAATACGGCGGCGACCGGCGCTGTGCTCTATGTGCTGATTTCGCTGCTCGGCCCCATCAGCGGCGCGCAGTTCAACCCCGCCGTTACGCTGTTTCTCGAGCGGCGGCACAACCGCGCGGCGATGATCGTGACGCAGTGCCTGGGCGCGGTGACGGGCGCGGTACTCGCCCATGCAATGTTCGGCCTGCCGCTGGTGCAGGAAAGCGCGCATATTCGCGCGACACATGGCGAGTGGCTGGGCGAGGCAGTGGCGACCTTGGGCCTCCTCCTCACCATCCGTCTGGGCGCACAATACAGGCCCGAGGCATTGCCTGCACTGGTTGCGGGATGGATCATCGCGGGCTACTGGTTCACCAGTTCCACCAGCTTTGCCAACCCGGCGGTGACGCTGGCGCGCACGCTGACCGATAGCTTCTCGGGCATTCGCCCGATGGATGCGCCCGCTTTCGTGGCGATGCAATTGCTCGGAGCGGGCGCGGCGATGCTGGTTTCACGCTGGCTGTTGAAGGAAGAAGGGCAATGAAGGCGATAATCTGGCACAATCCCAATTGCGGCACCTCGCGCAAGACGCTGGCGATTCTGGAAGAGACGCCGGGCGTCGACGTGACGGTAATCGAGTATCTCAAGACGCCTTACACGCGCGAGAAGCTGGTGCAGCTGTTCCACGATGCCGGGGTTACGCCCGCGCAGGTGATCCGCAAAATGGGCACGGATGCCGAGGAACGCGGCCTGCCCGAGATGAGCGATGAGGCGATCCTCGATGAAATGGTGGCGAACCCGGCCTATGTGAATCGCCCGTTCGTGGAGACGGACAAGGGTGTGCGCTTCTGCCGCCCGCAGGATGTGGTGCGCGAGATATTGTGATCTTCCATCCTAAACGCGCGCGCTGTGCTGCGTTTCGGGCGGCTTCGTCCCGCAATTGTAACATTCGCCTGATCTAAACCTTGCGGAACGCGGGATGCGCGTTAGCATGTGCAGCATGAGTAAGGGCGACTCATTGGCGACAATCGCGGTCTATTCGCTGAAGGGCGGGGTCGGCAAGACGACGTTCGCGGTCAATCTCGCCTGGGCCTCCGCCAAAAAAAGTGCCCGGCGCACGCTGCTCTGGGATCTTGATCCGCAGGCCGCCGCCACATGGATGCTCTCCGCCAACGCCCTGGGGCGGGACGAGGCGCAGGCGATCTTCAGCAAGGATGTCGATGTCGAGGCGCTGATCCGTCCGTCGACCGTCGAGGGGATCGACCTGATCGCCGCCGACACCTCGCTGCGGGGGCTCGATCGGCTATTCTTCGAGCTTGGCAAGAAGAAGCGGCTGGCGAGGCTGATCGAGGGACTTTCGAAGCGCTATGACCGCATCATCCTCGATTGCCCGCCGGGGCTCACCGAGACATCGGAGCAGGTGCTGCGCGCGGCGGACATCGTGATCGTGCCTGTGATCCCGTCGCCCTTGTCGCAACGCGCGCTGGGCGAGGTGGCGCGCTATCTGGTGCAGCGCGGCGACGGACACTCGCCAATCCTTCCGGTCTATTCGATGGTGGACAAGCGCCGCAGCCTTCACCGCACAGCGATCAACGAGAATCCCAACTGGCCTGCCGTGCCGATGGCGAGCGCGGTGGAGCAAATGGCCTCGCGCCGCAAGCCGATCGGTGAGTTTGCGCCGAACAGCCCCGCAGCGCGGCAGTTCAATTATCTCTGGCAGGCGATCGAACGGCGTCTGGCGAAGGACTGAGTAGCATTCCCTGCGTGGCGACAAAAAAATCCCTGCCGAACATGGGCTCGGCAGGGAATAGTCGTGGGGATGGAGTAAATCAGATAATGAAGTCGGCCGCCGCGAGCTTGGTCACATTGTCGACCTTGATCGAGAAGTCGGCCTTGCCGTCGCCGTTGATGTCGCCCTCCACTATCGCGGAGCCATTGACGACCGTGTAGTGCAGCTCGCCGACGACATTGTGAAAGCCCTGCGTGCCGATGAAGGAAAAGCGCCCGCCGCCCGGATTAACCTGGCGCAGGTCGATCTTGTCCTGGCCGGCGGTGAAGTCGGTTATCTCGTCAAGCGAATATGTTGCAACGTCCGCGGCATAAAAGCGAAAGGAGTCGCATCCCGTGCCTCCGGTCATCACATCATTGCCCGCCCCGCCAATGAGGATGTCGTTGCCGATGCCGCCGTTGAGCAGGTCGTTCCCGGCGCCGCCGTTGAGGCTGTCGTCTCCCGCCTCGCCATAGAGCCTGTCGTTGCCGTTGTCGCCGCGCAGCGTGTCGAGGCCATTGCCGCCCCACATCGTGTCGTCGCCGTCATTGCCGCGCAGCAGGTCGTTTCCGTCCATGCCGTACACGGTGTCGTTTCCGCTCGAACCGACCACGGAGTTGTTGAGCGCGTTGCCGGTGCCGGTGAGGCCGCCCTGCTCAAGGAACAGGTTTTCGACCTCCGCATCCAGGGTGTAATTGACGGACGCGCGAGCGGTATCATTGCCGGCGCCGGCCAGTTCGGTGATCGTGGTGGTAGCCGCGCTGACATAATAGGTGTCATCGCCGGTGCCACCGACAAATTGCTGCTTGAAGCTTGTGTTGCCGAAAATGACGTCGTTTCCGGCGCCCGTATCGACAATCGAGTCCTGGGTGCTGGATGCGTAGAGCTTGTCGGCATTGGCGGTGCCCGTGATGGTGACGGCGACGGAGCGCGCCGCCGTGGTTGCGGCCAGCGTCGCGGCGTCCAGCCCCAAATAGCCCATCAGCCCGAGGTCGCTGCCGCCCCAGTGGCTCGAGAAGCCGATATGCTGGGTAAGCCAGCTGCTCACCACGCTGATGCCAAGATCCATGATGGACGGGATCAGCGTATTGCCGTTGGTGCCCGCCGCACTCTGGAACTGGGAGATGAACGAGGTGGAATTGTTGTTGGTCAGCGTGATGCCGGTCGAGTTGTCGGCCCGCATCCACGAAGTCTCGCCGACATATCCGGCGACCGTGTTCCCGGAGATGTTGCCTCCTACCACGTGCTCGACAGCGATGCCGTTATAGCGCGCGCCGACGATCATGTTGCCGGTGATGTTGACGTTCTGGAACGGCAGATTGCCGACGATGTCACGCATGAAGACGCCCTGGATCGGTGCGCCGGTGCCGCGCACCACCAGATTGTCCGCAAAGGTGATGTTGCTGGCCGAGGTGGTGGTGTTGTTGGTCCAGAGCTGCATCGCATCAGGATGGTCGCCCGCTGCCGGGTGGAAGTCGGTGAAGGTGTTCTGCGTCACCAGCAGGTTGGAGTTGCCGCCGCCGCGCACGCCATCGGTACGCAGGTCATGGAAATAGTTGTTGGCAACCTTGAGGCCATTATTATCCAGCATCGAGAGGCCGTGCATACCGTTGAAGAACTCGGTGTCCTTCACGGTGACATTGGTCGTACCGCGGACCATCATCAGCCCGACCTCTTGGCCGGAACCCATGTTGTTGGGGCCATGCACCGTCAGATGATCGAGGGTGATGTTGGAGGAAGTCTGGACCTGGAAGGCGAAGTCCTTGCCCGGAACCGGGTTGCTGAGGTCCAGCCCCTTGAACGTCAGGCCGCTGCTGCCTTTTACCAGCATATCGGTGAGGACGGCGGGATGCAGCGGATCCGCCGAGGTGATGGTTACATTCCCCGCAATTTTATATCCGCTGAGAAAGACGTTGGAATAGGTGCCCGAGGCAAGCTGGATAACGTCGCCGTTCTGCGCCTTGGACAGGGCTCCGGTAAGCTGGGTTACGGAGCTAACGTTGAAAATCGTCACTAAATGCCTCCCGCCGATTGCGACCACATCGGCGTGCGATGCGTGCAGGGTTTAATCGAATGAAGACGTTTTTAACGATGTGCTTATTGCGCCCGGCCTACCGCCATTGGTTAAGGCTAAAAACACCATAGAAAATTTGCGCGGGACCCATTTCTGGCTCCCGCGCATACTGCAAGATATTCAATTGTAACGATAAAAAGGATGAGTTTGCGCCTCCACAGGTGAAGGCGCGGCCTTAGAGAATGAAGTCCCTCACGCTTATCGAGTGTACGTCGCGCAGGGAAAATTCCAGGTCGGCCATTCCATCTCCGTTAACATCTGCCTGCACGGTGATGCCGGTGTCGCCGTCGACATACCGGATTTCGCCCGCATGGCTGGTGAAGGAGGCCTGGCCGATGAAGCTCATGGGCTGTGCTTCCGAATGCGCAGCGTTACTGCCCTTGTCCGATATGACGATCTTGTCGACCCCGCTCTCAAATCCGACGACAATCATATCGTCTTCCTGCGGGTGCCGGTCATCCGCGCGGAACCGGAAAACATCCCGGTGGGGCGCGGCATCGGCGCTATCAGCTTCCTCGCCGCCTTTGCCTTCTACGGCGGCGGGAGCGGGGGTGGGAAGGTCAGAGCCGTCGCCGCCGGCGTCCTCCTCTGGGTTGCCCGCGTCGTCAGACGCGATCATATCCTCGCTGAGTATCAGGGAGGCATCGTCGTCCGCCGCATCGGGACCGGCACTGCCGTCCGAAGCATCCAGGTCCGGCGCATGGTCCGCACTGCCCTGCGGCGCTCCGCCGTCGTCGTTGAGGGCCATCGAGGGCAGCAGCACCATTTCGTCCTGATGGGCGAGGCCAGACGGCGGAAGTCCGCTGTCGTCCGCGGCTGGGCCATGCTCCGAATCCGCCACCGGATCGAGTCCCGCTGTCTTGTGCAAGGTGGCGGGTGCGGTGGACTGGTCGTCGTCCGTATGGGTCGCGGGGGCAAGGGTCGTCAGCGAAGCGCTGGACAGGCTCATTGCGGTCTTGGCTGCGATGGATGTCGAGGATGAGGTCAGCCCTGATCCCGATGTCCCCGACATATTGAGAAGGCTGGAGAGGACTGCGGGGTCGCTCGTCTGCCATGCCGTGGCGAAAGCGGGGTGCGCCTTCAGCCATGCGCTGATGGTGGCTGCTCCCGCGTCCTGCGCTACGCCGATGAGGGCGTTGCCGGCGGTTCCCGCGATGCCTTTCAGTGTCGTATAGAAGGTTGTCGCCTGATTGCCGCTCACCGTTACGCCGGTGGCGCTTGACATCCGTATGCCCGATGGCTGGTCGCTGAAGGCCTGCACGATATTGTTGGCCAGAACGCCGTTCTGGGCCCCGCCAATGGAGATGCCGTTGTAGCGCGCCCCCTCGATGACGTTGTTGGTCACCGTAATATTGGTGAACGGCATGGTTCCAGACGTATCTCGCAGGAAAATGCCCTGGATCGGGGTGCCGGAACCGCGCACGATCACATTGGAATCGATCGTGATGTTGCTGCTGACGCCCGCGGTGTTGACGGTCCACAGTTGGATCGCATCGGGGTGGTCGGTTGCGGTCGGGTGAAAATTCGTAAAGACGTTCGCCTGGATGGTGAGATAGGAATTCCCACCGCCGCGCACGCCGTCGGTCCGCAGATCGTGGAAATAGTTGTCCGCGATGGTGACCTGCTTGTTGTTGAGCATACTGAGGCCATGCCAGCCATAAGCGAACTCGCTGTTCGTCACCTGCACATTGGTGCTGCCCCGGATAATCATCAGCCGGGCATTGAGCGCCGCGACGCTGTTCCCTGTTCCGAGGACATCGAGGCGATCGAGCACGATATTGGACGAACTTGTGATCTGGAAAGGCAGATCGGCATTCTTGCTGTTGACGAGATCAAGCCCCTGGATCGTCAGTCCCTTGGATTTGCTGACGATCAGATCCGTCAACACCGCCTGGTGCAACGGGTCCGCCGAGGTGATGGTTATGCCCTTCAGGAAGCTGGCTCCCTGAAGGAAAACATTGCTGTAGGTACCCGCGGCGAGCTTGATAACATCGCCATCTTTCGCAGTTGCGACCGCCTTGATTAACGCCTGCGAAGTATTCACCGTTATGATTGTCACGCCCAAACTCCAGTTATGCTGAAGCTGTCCCTGGTCTGCCTACCCGTGATGGGCATGGCTGAGACGCTGAGACGTCCTCAAGCTACGAGCGCTGCCATGCCCAAAAGCAGCGTGAAAATGTCGTGCGTATGAACCGGTGCCCGAGCACCGCTCAACGCTTGGCCTGCCTGATTTTCCGTGGCCTGCCGATGTCCCCCCGAGCCATGAAACGATGCCGCTTTGCCGCGCCATTCGTTAACCATTTTTCGGCCTGTTCGCAATAAGCCGACAAGTTCCAGCTTTTATGCACAAAGCGATGAAGCGCCATATAAGCGCCACGAATGGTTAAAAAATGCTTAACTGTTTCGTTTTGACACGGATATTTCGCATTTTATGGGCATCGGACGCGAAAATATTTAACAGAGATGGGGCAGGCCGTTCGAACGAGTTGCCCCGTTTCCCTCAAAGGATCGACATAATGCGGAAGTTTTTCCTTCTCCCACCTTTCGCCTCCTGTTAGAAGCGCCGCTGGAAGCCGCATCAGACCGATGAAACTGTCACTCTCGAGTAACGAAGCGCAGCGCGCCCTGCGGGATATGCGTCCGGCATTCGGCGGAATCGCGGCTATTTCCTTCATGATCGCGCTCTTTCCGATCGCGGTGAGCCTCTTCGTCCTGCTGCTGTTCGATGTCGCGATCCCGGGCCGGAGCATCGGCACGCTGGTGGGCGTTTCGCTGCTGATGCTGGCGCTGATCGGCGTGCATGGCGTCTTCCGCTTCCTGCGCCGCCGTATGCTGGGATATGTTCAGGGCATCGTGATCACCCATATGCTGCCCCGGCTGGACGAGGTGGCGGCGCGGGTAAGCGAGGACAGCAGCCTCGGCCAGGGCGATGGCGACCAGGCCGTGCGCGATCTCGATGCCGTCTCGCATTTCCTGAAATCTCCGGTCGCGACCGCGTGGATCGATATCGCCGCCGTGCCGATCCTGCTGTTCGCCATGCTGTTCCTGCATGGTTGGCTGGCGCTCAGCCTGTTGGTGTTCGCGGGAGCATTGCTGTTTCTGCTGTGGCGCACCGTCGGCGCGATGGAGCAGACCTTGCGGGAT
>JALCRK010000038.1 GCA_022652485.1 Sphingobium sp. | reverse complement strand
TGCAAACTCCACCATAACGATGAACCCGGTGGCCACCAGCGACGCCGCATTCCGGGGTGGGGCATGCCCCACCCCGGAATACACCATCGCCTACACCGGAAATTACACCACGAGCGCGGACGCTAACAGTCGAGCCAACACCGCCACGGCGCTCGTTGTTGGGACAAAGAGCCGCGTCTGATAGCGGATGATCTCGGTGAAGCACCCATGTGCCTTGTACCAGTCGAGGCGTGACGCCGACCAACCAGCCAGTTCGAGCCGCTGCGCGCCATTGACGAGGCTGCGCTTGAGCGTGAGCGCTTCGCGGCTCTTGATTTGCATCCCTCGCCCTGTCCCGAGCACCGCATCGACGATTTGCTCTACCGAAAAGGCATGTTCGTCCTCAAGCCCAAGCGCCTGGCATAGTTCGGGCACGCAATGGAGCGGAACCTCCCGACCTAACAGCGAGCGTCCGTCTCGCGCTGAGATCCGGCTAACGCGAACATAGTCGGAAGGGAGTTTGTCCCACACCGGAAGTAGGAGGCCGGTTGCGAGATGCAGTCGCTCGCGCTTGTGATTTGAGGCGGCGTCATCGACCTCCACCTGCCACAGGCGGCGAAATTCGGTTGGATCCACCGTTTCCCAGCTGCTCTCCGCGAGTTGATCGGCGGTGATGTGTCCGTGCTTCAAGGGACGGACAAGCTCGAAGCGGGCCACACGCATACCTTCGTCGGTGAGCAGACTGCGCGCCGGGACAAGCAGCCCGACCCGGCCTGAGCGCGCATTACGCAAAAACTGCTGACGCGAACCAGAAAAGCCGTAGAGTTCCTTGAGCCGTTCGAGACGCAGGGGCTTGAGCGCGCGGGCAATCTCGAGTTCCAGGAGATGCGTCGTTGCGCCCGACAGCGCATCGGTACGCAGCAGCGTGTCGGTCAGTACCTCGTAATGCTCGACCGCAATGGTCTCGACCCCAATGTCGAGCGTGCCGGCCTGGCGTGCTGCATCGATCCGCGCTTCGACGAGGCCGAGAAACTCGTCAAATATCCCGTTTTGCAAAGCAATCGGCAACGCGAGGATGCGATTGAGCCAGCGCTGGATGGTTGGCAGGTCATCGACCATCCCGCCGTCGGGCCCTTCGACCCTGAGCCCGCTCAATTCCTCAAACCGAGATAGCGTAACGGCTTCCAGCTTGCCAGCGAACAGCAGGCCGAACCAGCGGTGAAGCGCCTCCTTGGCGTAGGTGCTCTCGAGATTGTCGGCAGGATCGAAGAGGTTCTGCCCGCCCGTCTGGCGCTGCCCGCGGGTCAGTGCCCCGAGGCTGTCGAGCCGGCGTGCAATGGTCGAGATAAACCGCCGTTCGCCCCGCACATCGGTGGTCACCGGGCGGAACAGCGGGGCAGATGCCTGATTGGTGCGGTTGGTACGGCCAAGCCCTTGAATTGCCGCATCGGCCCGCCAGCCCGGTTCAAGCAGGAAATGGACCCGGCGCATCTGGTTCTTTGCCGCGAGGTCGGCATGATAACTGCGGCCGGTGCCCCCGGCATCGGAGAAAACCAGAATTCGCTTGGTGCCGTCCATGAAATCTCGCGTCTCGGCGACATTGGCGCGCGGAGAGCGCGACTGAAGCACCTGGCGCCCATCGCGTCCGACAATCAGGCGGCGGGTACGGCCCGTGACTTCGGCGACCTGATCGACACCGAACCGTTCGATGATCGCATCGAGCGCCGTCGCAATCGGCGGCAAGGCACAGAGCTGCTCGATCATGCGATCGCGCGCGGCAAGTGCCGTACGACAGAGAACTGGAGCACCGTTCGCATCACTCATCGGTTCGGACCGCGCGTTGCCGTTTTCGTCCGTAAACACGGACATCAACCGCACCGGAAAGCTCTTGGTGAGGTAATCGACCACGTATTCTTTGCAGTCGCAGTTTATGTCGAGCGTGGCGGCGCGAGGCGCAGGTTTCCTTCGGTTTTCCATGATTTCACTCCAGATAATTACGGTTCCCTCGACCTGAACAAGTCGAAGGAACCACCATGAGAACAAGATCATCAGAGCTGTTTTGTCCGGCACAGCTCCGGATCGAAGATCCGCCGAGCTCAGATGCCCTATTCAACGCCTTCCTCTCCTCTCTGTGGGTCAAGGAGGAAGCGGCCTGTTCGATCCTGTACAGTGCAGCGATCCGTCATTTCCTGCATTGGCTGGATGTGCATGCCATCCCGGTCAGTACGCTCGGCGATCAAGTCGTCCGACGGTTCGAGAAGCACCGTTGTCGGTGCCACGGATACTCGGCTCAGCAAGCCGCCTATAAGACTGATCAGGCTGCGCGGGTCCGGCGCTTTGTCCGGTTCCTCGAAGATCAAGGGTATATCGAAGTCGACGATGGGATCGACGATCTCCCCCGTCACCTCACCGACTACTCCGATGCAATCGACAGCCTGCAACTCGCCCCTGGAGTGGCACAGGGCTACCGGTCGGAAGCCGAGCATATTGTGGCTTGGCTTCGCATCAAGCGGCAGTCGTGGGCCGATGTCGATGACGCGATCCTCGACCAGTACGCGGCGCATGGTTGCCGCTGTCCGGTCTGGCGCAAGCGGGGCAAGCTCGTCGCCTCGGGCGCGAAGCGGCGGCGGCGTGGCGCTCGGCACTTCGTCGAGTTCTTGCGCGGCCGGGGTGTCATCCCTTCAGTCGAACCGGTGTCGGATGACGACCCGCACATGGCGGCATATCTGGCATGGCTCAAGCAACACCGCGGCGCGACCGATGAGACGATCCGGCGCTACCGGGCCGATATCAGGCGGCTCATGCCTATGCTCGGCGACCCTTCACAATGGGATGCAGCCGTCCTCAGGCGTGCGTTTCAACAACGAAGCAAGGAGACGCCGGGTTCTGCATCACTGCTCGTCACGATAATGAGGAGCTATATTCGGTTCCTGGTCGTGCAGGGTGTTTGCCGTCCAGCTTTGTTGCACGCGATCCCATCAGTGCAACGCTACCGTCTTTCGACGCTGCCCCGGCACGTCAACCCGGCAACGATCGAGCAGATCATCGGCGCATGTCCGACTGATCGCCCGGTGGAAGTTCGGGACAAGGCCATCATTCTCCTGCTCGCCCGGCTTGGCCTGCGTGCCGGTGATATTCGGGATATGCACCTCGACGATATCGACTGGCGCTCGGGCCACCTGACGGTCAAGGGCAAGGCGCGTCGGCCTGATCGCCTGCCATTGCCTCAGGACGTCGGTGACGCGATCCTGGACTACATTGCCACGGCGCGTCCCAAGACCGCCGATCCGCATCTGTTCGTGCGCGCGCAAGCCCCGTTCCGTTCGTTCCGCTCATCGGCGGAGATCGCCGGCATCGTTGCACGCACGCATGAGCGCGGCGGGATCGAAGGCGTGCCGACCGGATCGCACATTTTCCGGCATTCGCTTGCCACCAACTTGCTGCGCGCGGGCGCAGGGCTGGAGTCCGTTGGAACGATCCTGCGCCACAGCTCGCCCGAGACCACCGCCATCTACGCCAAGGTCGACCTGCCGATGCTCATGAAGATCGCGCAGCCATGGCCGGGAGAACCGTCATGCTGAACACGCACATTGCCAGATACGTCTCGCTGTATCGCGGCTTGGGGCGGAAGTTCTCGGAACAGGAACGACTGCTGCGCCAATACGCCGCTTTCGCCGAACGCTTCGGTGACCGGCACACCCGAGTGCAGCGCATCTACGACTGGTGCCACACGGCAAGCTCGCAGAACGTGGCTCGCCATAGGTACGACGCTGCTCGTAATTTCAGCCTTTTCGCTCACGCCGAGGACCCAGACCACGAAGTCCCGCCTGTCGGCGTTTTCGGCCGGGGGAAGCGGCCACGTCCCACTCCGACCATCATCGAACCGGACCAGGTGCGGGCGATCATGGCGGCGGCATTGAACGTTCCGCCCCATGGCACGATTAGCCCATACACGTACCATTACCTGTTCGGCCTGCTCGCGGCGACAGGTCTCCGGATTTCCGAGGCTCTCGCCCTACAGTGCGACGATCTGGTCGAGGATGGGCTGGTCGTCCGCAACGGCAAGTTCGGCAAGCAGCGGCTGATCGCCTTGCAGCCATCGACGCGCCAAGCACTCGAAGCCTACATTGCGATCCGCGCGAAGCACCCGGCCAAGTGTAATGACCTGTTCGTCACTATCCGGGGGCGGGCGCCGCACAAGGTGCGCGCCCACGTCGTGTTCGTCAGGTTGGCCCGGCTTCTCGGATATCGTGGAGCAACCGGTACGGCAGGCATGCGACTCCACGATCTGCGACATACGTTCGCTGTTCGCTCGCTTGAGTCCTGCCCGCGTGACAGGGAGGCCATTGCCCACCACATGGCCGGTCTCAGTGTCTACCTGGGGCACGCGTCGATCGCCAACACGTACTGGTATCTCGAAGCCACGCCAGTGCTGCTGCGCGACATTGCGGCTGCAAGCGAGCAACTTTTTCAAGGAGAAGCGGCATGACGGCGCTTGCTCCCCATCTCTCGGCA
Source organism: Sphingobium sp. (assembly GCA_022652485.1). GTDB lineage: Bacteria > Pseudomonadota > Alphaproteobacteria > Sphingomonadales > Sphingomonadaceae > Sphingobium. Next base: position 29,403 of record JALCRK010000038.1, on the reverse strand, counting down.
TATCTGCGGGAACATCTGCCGCGCGAACGCGCCGTCAGCCCGCACACGGTGAAGACCTATGCCAACTGCTTCGTCCTCCTCGTCCAGTTCGCTGCCGATCGGCTGAAGCGCCGACCGACCGATCTAGAGGTTGAGGATCTCGACACAGACATGATCATGGCCTTCCTCGATCATGTCGAGATCGGCCGCGGCAGCTGCGTGCGGACCCGCAATGGCAGGCTCGCCGCGATCCGATCCTTCTTCCGATACATCGAGTACCGGATTCCAGCCTGCCTCGATCAGGCACTCCGTGTCAGAGCAATCCCGACCAAGAAGACAGACAAGGCGCTGATCGATTATCTCGACCGGGCCGAGATCAAGGCTTTGCTCGATACACCCGATCCCCGGACACGCCTCGGCACCCGTGATCGCGCGATGCTGCATCTTACCTATGCTGGCGGACTGAGGGTGTCGGAACTCGTAACGCTGCAACTGGGCGATTTCCCGGACCGCTCCCTGTCCACCATGCACATCATGGGCAAAGGGCGACGTGAACGGGTCCTGCCGCTGTGGAAGGAGACCCAGATCGCATTGCGCGCATGGCTTGCGATCCGGCCTCAAGTTGAGGTCACCGAGATATTCCTCAATGCCAACGGGCAGCCGATGACCCGCGACGGATTTGCGTTCCGATTGGCCGAGCACGTCAAGACGGCAGCGACGAAGCAGCCGTCGATCCTTGGGAAGCGCGTCACACCCCACGTGCTTCGTCATTCTTGCGCGATGCACACGCTCGCGGCGACGGGGGACATTCGCAAGGTCGCATTATGGCTCGGCCACGCCAGTATCCAGAGCACCGAGACCTACTTGCGCGCCGATCCCGAAGAGAAGCTGCAGATTCTCGCAGCCCACGGTGCCCCTGCGATCAAGCCGGGGCGCTTCAAGCCGCCTTCCGACGCCTTGATCACAATGCTCACTGACGTTCGAAGGCGGGCCTGACCCGTCTCCGAACACTCTCTCTAACCCTCATAATATCTGGAGTGAAATCATGGAAAACCGAAGGAAACCTGCGCCTCGCGCCGCCACGCTCGACATAAACTGCGACTGCAAAGAACTCGTGTAATGTTGAGCTCAACATTAGATATATTCGCGGGGGGAGAGATCGATTTCGAGTGCTTCACGTTCTGCATCGGAGAGATCGGCGAGGCGGCGGTTGAGCATGGCTTCGGCGGTCGAGACGAGTTGAACTACAACAGCGTTGCCGTCGGCAAGTGCCGTATCAATCGCAGGCAGAAGGCTTGGCAGCTTCATCGATAGAAGGAGCTGCGCGAAGAAGCGCTGCTTGGTGCCTTCAAACACCGAAAGCGCAGCCGATTTGGCGCCTGAATTCAGGGTATCGCCGCTGTCAGTGTCGACGATCCGGGTTGCCTCGAGTGCGTCGCGCAGGTTGGAATGAATGATTGCCCAGGCGTCTGCATAGGCGTCGTAAACCGCCACTTGGTCGGGGGTCAGGCAATGCTCGAGAATCTCGTATTCAACTCCGGCGAATGAGAGTGCCCTCGCCGCGTACAGTCCGAGTGCCTTCAGATCACGGGCGACCAGTTCCATTGCAGCGATACCGCCATCGCGGATGTCTGCGACGAAGGCTTCGCGATTGGCAAAAGCCGTTTCGGGACCCCACAGGCCAAGACGGGTGGCATAGGCGAGATTATTGACGTCGGATGCCCCGGTCGCAGACGCGTAGAGCACGCGAGCGCGCGGCAACAGATTCTGGATGCGAACACCGGCAATGCCCTGTTCCGATCCTTTTACCTTACCACGTGAGCCTTCCCCGCCAGCGGCGTTGGCCATCGCATGGGCTTCGTCAAAGACGATGAGCCCGTCGAAGTCCTCCCCTGCCCATTCGAGAATCTGCTCGAGCCGGGTCGCGTCGCTGCGGCCCGAGCGTAGTGTCGGATAAGTCACGAAGAGTATGCCTTCGCGCATCCCGATCGGGACACCGAGCTTCCATTGACCAAGGGGCTGAACGTCGATGGGAAGGCCGCCGAGCGCGCTCCAATCGCGGCGGGCATCTTCGAGCAAAGCTTCGTTCTTGGAAATCCAGATGTGGCGCCGTTCGCCCCTCACCCACCGGTCGAGGATGACAGAGGCGACTTGCCGACCTTTGCCTGCACCAGTTCCGTCACCAAGAAAGTAGCCCATCCGGTAAGCACGCCCCTCGGCGCTCGCCTTCAAGGCGCAGCCCTTGTCGTCGGGCTCGAACCGGCCCGGCAGATCGCGGGCATGAGCGCTAGCGGCATAGATCAGGGTCTCGGCCTGCGCAGCGGATAAGGCGCCTCCAGCAATGATGCTCGAAGGAAGCTGAGGCACCACTTCGGGCACGGGTGCGGTTATCGAACCCATCGCGACAGATTCGACCAGCGGGGTCGGATGCGGGACAGCATCTGCAATCGAGATCCGGCTCGGTCGGTAAGGCAAATAATGCCCAACCTGGCTTTCGATCGGCGCAGGTGCTTCGAGCGGAGTAAATTCAAGCGGCAGGATCGACGCCGCTGCCGCGGCTGGATGGACCTTAAGTGGAACCGGTTTCGTCTTGTTCGCCACCAGTCGAAGCGGCAAGGCTGGCTTGGTGCCGATGCTGGGTTCGGCGGGCAGGCTTACCCGGTCAGGCAGCATATCGATCAGCAAATGAAGCTCGGCAAAGTTTGCCGGCTGGGCGATGATCGGGCTGTTACCATCCTCAGCCTTGTCGAGAACCACGAGCCGGGTTGAGATCGAGGTGCCCTGCTTGACGAAACCGCGCTCGATCGTCGCGTTTAGACGCAACGAGACGGGACCAGCGATCCCGACAAGAAACTTCGGAAGCTCGAACCATTCGGGCATCACTGCGACCAGGCGGCCACCGGGCAGAAGGCGCTTCCAGGCAGAACGCAGGTGCCGGTCGCCAGTGCGGCCATCGTGGCCCCTCTCGATACCGTGTGAATAGGGCGGGTTCATCAGCACCACGCTCGGCCCCACGTCGGGCGTGAGAAGTTCGTCGATCAGTTCCGCGTCAAATCCCGTGACTGTCGCGTCCGGAAACACGGCGCCCAGGCATTCGCGGCGCAGCGGCGATATCTCGTTGAGAGCGAGACGCGCAGCTGCCTTTGCTGCCCATACGCCCAGCATCCCGGTTCCGGCCGACGGTTCGAGAACCAGTTCAGCGGCAGAAATCGCGCATGCTTTCGCCGCGATCCAGGCCAGGCGGGGCGGCGTTGCGAATTGTTGCCACTCGATTTGCTCGTCGCTCCGGTTGGACTGGGTCGGGACCAGAGCTTCAAGGCGCATGAATGCATCATCGGCGAAGCTGGACGACATCCTAGGAGCAAATTCTGTTGCCTGCGCCAGAAACAGCACCTGAGCCAGTTCCAGTGCGGCATGGGCATCGCGAACGGACCAGCGTCCTTCGGCGTCGCTACCGCCGAAGTGATCGGCCATGGTGGCGTTCATGGTGAGCCGCGAGATTGCTTGATCTGCAGCGAGCCGCGCGGCCAGCGCCCTCGCCGCTGCCAACACTTGCGGCTCGGCGGGATCGGAAAATGCGAAAGCGGTATTTGCGTGTGACATGGGAGACCTCCTGAAGAGGCCCTGGGTTTGTCCGGGTGTCCGTTCGGATGGATCCGCCCGGGGGCCTCAAAAGGCCCCAAGCCCACTTTCCTCTCACCGACATTCAGACCGCAGCTCGGACTGAGCGTCTGAGCACATCATTCCAGTCGTCGCCGGTCAGCTCCGGACGCCTGGTGACAATCAGCCGCCCTTCGCAAGCGTAAGCCTCGCGCGCACGCTCTTCAGCAAGGCGCCCGCCCGCATCATTGTCGACAAAAAGATACAGCTGCCGCACAGAAACCGGGATTGTGGCCAGGCCGAAGCGTTCGTTTCCTAGAGTCGCCCAGCAGGGAACATTGAACATTTGCATCGCTGAGAGGGCCGTTTCGTTTCCTTCTGCGAGGCCAAGGCGTCCCCCATCCGGGTACGCGAAACGCACCGCGCCAGAACCGGGGCTGCCTAACGCACGCCTGGGCTGATCGAAAGAAGCCAAGCTGGTTTTGTCGAGGTCAAGGAAGGAGCGGTGCAGCGCCAGAATTCCGGCATCATTGCGCACGGCCGCCACCATCGCCGGTAGAAACCGGACAGCACCCTTTGGCCCCAGCGGCATACGCGGGTGGAAACGCAGCTCCGGCGAAGAAATCGTGATGCCTCTGGACACGAGGTACTTCTCGGCGGGGCTGCCAGCGATGGTCGACGCCTCACGCCAGAGCCTCAGCGCATTGCGATTGGCGACTTCCTCGCGCGGTTCGGCCACGATCGGACCACTCGTGCCATCGAACAGGTCCGCAATTCGTATTCCGAGCCCGGCCATGGCTTCTATCACCGCCTCGTTCGTGCAGCCGGCAAAGCAATGAACAAGGATTGCGCGCTTTCCGAGTGTGATGCTTAGCGAAGGAGTGCGGTCGTCGTGGGCCGGGCAGCAGCACATTCCGCGCGAACGCGACCAGGCACCGCCCAGTTGCTCGACTATCTTGCGCGCGCGGTTTTCCAGTTGCAGACCTCGGAACCGGGATGATCGGTGTTGGTGCATGGGGGCATCTCCATCGTAACGTGCCTCCACCCGCGCAGCCTCCGCTCTGCGTCGCTGACGTTTCATTTTCCTACATCATATGTTCTATATATGTTCCATCCCGATTCAACCACTAAAGGATTCGGGAATGAGACTGAAATCGGCAGTAGCCGCAGTGGCAACGGCAGGACTTGGGTTCCTCCTACCCGCTCACGCGCAGGAACTGGAAGCCCCTCAGATGACCGTTGCCTCGGAGTTGACGACCGACGGCTTCCGCGTTGCAGAAGGAACCGATGGCTTTCGTCTCGTCGAACACGGCATTTGGAGAATGCCTCCAGCGGGCTCGTCCGAGCAGTCGGCTACCGATGCGGGTCGAACCTATCTGCCCTATCGATATCCAAAGCCCCAAGGCAGCGCGCCATCCGGCTTCCGTCGAGCAAGCTACCTTCCTCATGTTTACGCCGCTGAGGCTCAATACTCGCTACCAAGTGGTCTTCTCGACGCGCTTGTATGGACGGAGTCCCGATATAATCCTCTGGCGATCAGCAAGGCTGGCGCCGCGGGTTTGGGGCAATTGATGCCAGGTACAGCGCGGGACCTTGGCGTTTCAAATCGCTTCGATCCCAAGGCGAACATCTTGGGTGCGGCCCGATACTTGCGCCAGATGCTCGACAAGTTCGGGGTAGTTCATTTGGCCCTCGCCGCTTACAATGCAGGTCCCGGTGCCGTCGAGCGCGCCGGCGGTGTTCCACGCAACGGCGAGACGCCGGCCTATGTGCGCGAAGTGCTGCGCCATTGGCGTTTTTGAGCGGGGGACATTGTGAGTGCAGGTCGAATACGCGTGTCGGGGATGTTAAGCCGCGGTAGACGCGGAATGTTCCTGACCACAACAGACGAAGTCGTCTGGATCATCGAGAGCAACGAACCCGAATGCGAATTCGTTGGATCAGCGGTGATTGTCGAGGGGGTTGTCGCAGGTCGAGATCGTTTGCGCGCAGACTGGATTGGACCGGTCTGATTGAAGCCATCGTTATCAGGCTGCGCGCTTTCCTGCCTTCTTGATGTCGATCACCTTCCCGCCGCTCAGATAGTCAGCCCAGTCCTGCATCATCCGGCGCCGAGGAGCCAGGTATTCAGCGGCATTGTAAGCTCCACGCACGTCGTTTTTCTCCGAATGCGCGAGCTGTAGTTCGACCCAATCCTCATGGTATTTCCTGATCCACATGGGCGGCTTACCAAACTCGACCAACTGCTCATTGGCCCAGGTGCTCGCCAAGCCGCGGAAGCCGTGTACGGTTTGGCGGCTGTGGTATCCGAGGCGATAGAGCGCGTAGATCATTGTGTTCTCTGAAAGTGGCTTGTTCGGGCCGTTGCCCGGGAAGAGAAACTCGCCCGGCGCTGCTGCTATCATAGATTTCGCGATGTGCGTTGCCTGCTGCGAGAGGGGCACCAAATGCTCCCGTCCCATCTTCATTCGCTCGGCTGGTATGCGCCAGACAGGTGATTTGCCGCCCAGGTCTTCAAACTCGGATTTGGCGGCGAAACGGAGCTCCTTGGTTCGAACCCAAGTCAGGAGAGCAAAGAGAACAGCGTCACGGGTGATCGCGGACCGTCGTTCGCCCTCTTCCTGGTAGGCATGCAGCTTGTCGATGAATGCGGGCAACTCACTGAGCGGCAGCCGGCTCATATGCTTCACTCTTGGTCGCGGCTTTAGAGCCCCGCGCAAATGCGTCGTCGGATCGTTCGAGGCCAGACCACACGCGATTGCGAACTGGAAGACTTGCCCCACCCCTTGTTTCGCACGCCGGCTGATATCGAGCGCGCCTCTTGCTTCGATCTTGCGGATCATTGCCAGGACGTCGGGTGCCGTGATTTCATTCACGAGTTTCTCGCCGATGACTGGAAAGACGTCCCTTTCCATGCGCGACCAGACGCGTTCGGCGTGCGCGGCATTCAACGCGCTCTTTCGATTTTCATGCCAGCGCTTTGCGACCTCGAAGAAGGTGGCTCCTCCCTGCGAGATCACTTCTCCCTTGGATTTCATTGGATCCTTGCCCTCGGCTAGCAACGCCTTTGCGGCTGTGCGCTTGTCGCGCGCGGCAGCTATCCCGAGCTCTGGGTAAGCGCCGAACGAGAGCAACTTCTCCTTGCCCGCGAAGCGGTACTTCATCCGCCATAACTTTGACCCGTTCGGCTGTACGAACAGGAATAAGCCCTCCCCGTCGGCCATCTTGTAGGCGCGCTCGCGTGGCTTGGAATTTCGGGCCTGAATCTCCGTGAGAGGCATTGGGGGTATCGCTCCTTTCCGATACTCCGCGAAAATACCCCCAAAATACCCCCACACCAAATCTGGCTGCATGTGGAAGACCATGGGCGCATGCGGACGTGAATCACCCGCAACCCTCTGCTTTTCTTTCGATTTTTGGAAAAATGCGGAAGCTAGTGGAAGCTTCCGGATCAAGGAATGGTAGCGGAGGAGGGACTCGAACCCCCGACACGCGGATTATGATTCCGCTGCTCTAACCGGCTGAGCTACTCCGCCACACAGATTTTAATCCGTCCGCTCAACGCGGAGGCAGCCCCGGGCAATCGCGCCGGAGGGGTGGGCGGGCTATACGGGGGGTTTTTGCTACGGTCAACCATACAATCGGAACGATTGATTGGGCACGGCACTTGATTTTTTTCCTCAAACAGCGCCATGCGAAAATGACAGGACAGGAAGGGGTGCAAGGATCATGTCGTCATATGACGTTCTCATCGTAGGTGCGGGTCATGGCGGAGCCCAGGCCGCGTTGCTGTTACGGCAAGCCGGCTTTGAGGGAAGCATCGCGCTCCTCGGGGACGAGAAGGAGCCGCCCTATGAACGGCCTCCACTTTCCAAGGAATATATGGCGGGAGACAAGCCATTCGAGCGGATCCTCATTCGCCCCGCACAATTCTGGCCTGACCGCAACGTGGACTTGTTGCTGGGCAAGCGCGTGAAGGCTGTCGATCCCGCGGCCAAGACCGTGACGACGACACATGACGAATCGATTGGCTATGGGCGTATGATCTGGGCGACGGGGGGCAGCCCGCGCCCGATCACCTGCCCCGGCGCGGATGCCAGCGGCGTCTTTTACATCCGCCGCCGCGACGATGTCGATGCGATCATGGCCCGCCTGCCCGAGGTTCGGAACGTTGCGGTGATCGGCGGCGGTTATATTGGCCTCGAAGCTGCGGCGGTACTCACCAAGCTCGGCAAGAGCGTGACGCTGCTCGAAGCGCTGCCACGCGTGCTGGCGCGGGTGGCGGGTGAAGATCTTTCCCGCTTTTACGAGCAGGAGCATCGTGCGCACGGAGTCGATCTGCGCACCGGGGCGATGGTCGAAAGCATCGAAACCGAGGGCGGCAAGGCAAAGGCGGTGGTACTGGCCGACAAGACCCGGATCGAGGCGGATCTCATCATCGTCGGCATCGGCATTATCCCCGAAACCGCCCCGCTCATCGCTGCGGGAGCCAGCGGCGGCAACGGCGTGGATGTGGACAGCTATTGCCGCACCAGCCTGCCCGATGTCTATGCCATTGGCGATTGCGCTGCGCACGCCAACCGCCATGCGCGCGGGATGCAAATGCGACTCGAATCGGTGCAGAATGCCAATGATCAGGCCAAGGTTGCGGTCCAGCACATCATGGGCGAGCCGTTTGAGTATGATGCGATACCGTGGTTCTGGTCCAACCAGTATGACCTGCGCCTCCAGACGGTCGGCCTTTCGACTGGACATGATAAGGCGATCCTGCGCGGCGATCCGGCGACCCGCAGCTTTTCTGTCCTTTACCTTCTCGGCGGCAAGTTGATCGCAATTGATGCGGTAAACGCGGTCAAGGATTATGTGCAGGCGAAAGCCCATATCCTCTCGGGTGCGGTGCTCGATCAGGCGCAGCTTGCCGACCCCGCGAGGCCGCTCAAGGAAGTCGAGCTGGCCTGAGTTTGGGGGTCAGCCCGCGGCCTTGACGATTTCGGCCCACTCGGCCTCGTCGATGACGCGGATGCCGAGTTCGGCGGCCTTCTTGAGCTTCGATCCTGCGCCGGGTCCGGCGACGACGAGGTTCGTCGCCGCGCTAACCGATCCCGCTGCGCGCGCGCCCAGCCGTTCGGCCTGCGCTTTCGCTTCATCGCGGCTCATGGTTTCGAGCTTGCCGGTGAAGACGATGGTCTGGCCGGAGACGGGGCTTTCCAGCGTCTCTACGATATAGGGCGGCGGGCTGACTTCGCTTAGCAGATCTTCCCACACCTCCCGGTTGTGCGCCTCGTGGAAGAAATCGGCGAGCGCCTCCGCCACCGCACTGCCGACGCCATCGATACTGGTCAGTTCCGCGCGCGCCATTTCATCCGTCTGCGCGCGCTCCGCCACGGCGCGCAATGCCGGCAACGTCTCGAAGCGTTTCAGCAAATCCCGCGCCGTCACCGCGCCGATATGGCGGATACCGAGGCCGAACAGCAGCCTTGCGGCGTCCGGCTTACGTTTCGCTTCAATGGCGGCGAGGAGATTATCGACGGATTTCTCCTTCCAGCCCTCGCGGCCCAGCAGTTCCGTCCTGTGACGATGCAGCCGGAAAATGTCGGGCGGCCCATGTTCCAGCCAGCCAAGGTCGAAAAATTCCTGAATGGATTTCTCGCCCAGCCCCTCGATATCAAGCGCGCTGCGGGAGACGAAATGCTTGAGCCGCTCGATCCGCTGCGCCGGGCAGATAAGCCCGCCGGTGCAGCGCACATCGACCTCGCCTTCCTCCGCCACCGCTTCCGATTCGCAGACCGGGCAATGATCGGGGAAGGTGTATGCTTCACGCGCTTCCTCGCGCGTGAGATTCTCGACGATCTGCGGGATCACATCGCCCGCGCGCTGCACCACCACGCGGTCGCCCACCCGCACGCCGAGCCGCGCGATCTCGTCGCGGTTGTGCAGCGTGACATTGGAGACGACGACCCCGCCCACGGTGACAGGTTTCAGGCGGCCCACAGGCGTCAGCTTGCCGGTGCGGCCGACCTGAATGTCGATCGCTTCCAGCGTTGTCTGCGCCTTTTCGGCCGGGAATTTGTGCGCGATCGCCCAGCGCGGCGCCTTCGCCACAAAGCCCAGTCGCTCCTGCCAGTCCAGCCGGTCGACCTTATAGACCACGCCGTCGATATCATAGGGCAGGTCCGCGCGCTCGCGCTCGATCAGGCGGTAGTGGGCGAGCATGGCGTCCACGCCCTCCAGCCGCGTGAAGTGCGCGGAGACGGGGAAGCCCCAGTCGCGAAGGACAACCACCACGCCCGCCTGACTATCTGCGGGCAGCGCGCTGGCGACACCCCAGCCATGCGCGAGGAAGCGCAAGGGCCGCGTGGCGGTGACGTTGGCGTCCTTTTGCCGGAGCGATCCCGCAGCCGCATTGCGCGGATTGGCGAAAATCTTGTCGCCCGCCGCCTCCTGGCGTTCATTAAGCGCCGCGAAATCGGCCTTCGCCATATAGACCTCGCCGCGCACCTCGAAAATGTCTGGCGCGCCTGCGGGCAGATGTTGCGGGATGTCGGATATGGTGCGGACATTGGCGGTGACGTCCTCGCCCACTTGCCCGTCGCCGCGTGTCGCCGCGCGGATGAGCTGGCCGCCTTCATAGCGCAGCGAGAGCGATAGCCCGTCGATCTTGTCCTCGGCTGTCATCGCGATGGGCGTGCCTTCGGGCAGCGCGAGATAGCGGCGGATGCGCGCGACGAATTCAGCGACGTCCTCGTCGGCAAAGGCATTGTCGAGGCTCATCATGCGCTTTTCGTGCGCGACCTTGGCGAGCGGCGAACTTTCCACCGACGCGCCCACCTGGGCATTGGGGCTGTCCGCGCGGATCAGGTGCGGGAAGGCGGCCTCCAGCGCGTTGTTCTCACGCACCAGCGCATCATACTCCGCATCGGAAATCTCCGGGGCGTCATTGGCATGATACAGCCGGTTATGATGCGCGATCTGCTTGGCCAGCCGCATCAGGCGGTTAGCAGCGTCGGCTTCAGAGAGGGGGGAGTGGTCAGTCATTAGAGGGGGCGTATAAAAGTACGCTGCGAAAGAGAGTGATCTACAACCAAACAAATTGGATAATGAAGCCCCTTCATTTTCAAACGCTTTTTACGGCTGACAGCGATCTTCTCCTCCAAATAAACGACTTTGCTTGGCTCTATCGAATCTACATATATTTCCTGTTTCTCAGCCAGAATGAAAGGCCGGCAGCTCGTCGCTTCCTCAAGAGTTATCTGCCATGGCGTAACCCATTTCCGAACTGCGCTTCCAATTCCAATAAATTCAAAATTTATTTGATGGACCGATAAATTAGTTATTATGAGACATACATAATCTTTTGGATCAGAAAATTCATTCGACTGAACAACGTTAAGTATTCTTCGTTTAATAAAGTGCTCGTACACCTGAACCACAGCTACCGCCGTTGCCAATATAGCCCCATATAATCCGATCACATCGTTTGGCGCCATCACATCCCCTCCAGCAGTCTATCTGCCTGCGCGCGGGCTTCCGGGGTGACGTCCGCGCCGGAGAGCATACGGGCGATTTCCTCGCGGCGGCCGGCTTCATCCAGCGGGCGGACGTCGGTGCGCGTCACGGTTCCGTCGGACGATTTGGCGATCAGCATATGGCTTCCTCCGCGCGCCGCGACCTGCGGGCTGTGTGTCACCACAATCACTTGCCCGCCTCCGGCCAGCCGCGCCAGGCGTTCGCCGATCGCGCTCGCGACAGCGCCGCCGACGCCCCGGTCGATCTCGTCGAAGATCATGGTCTGCGCCCCGCCGCTTTCCGCCAGCGCGACTTTCAACGCGAGGATAAAGCGGGAGAGTTCGCCTCCGCTAGCGATCTTCGCGAGCGGGGCGAAGGGGGCGCCGGGATTGGTGGCGATGAGGAATTCGACCCGGTCCATGCCCTGCGGTCCCCATTGGCTTTCGGGGAGAGGCTCGACGCTGGTGCGGAATTTGGCGGCATCGAGCTTGAGCGGCGCCAGCTCGCCCGCCACCGCCTTGTCCAGCCGGGTGGCGGAATCGCGCCGCTGTCCGGAGACTGCTTGCGCTGCCTGCTCATAGGCCGCACGAGCCGCAGCCTCGGCCTGCGCCAGCGCGGCGAGACCCTCTTCCCCAGCCTCGATCCGCGCGAGCTTCGCGGCCAGCTCTTCGGCGAGCGCGGCAAGATCATCGGCCGCGACCTGATGCTTGCGCGCCAGTGCCCGCAGATCGAACAGGCGCGTTTCCACCGCCTCCAGTCGTGCGGGGTCGGCGTTCAGCGCCTCGACCGCCTGCTCCAGCGCGTCCTCCGCTTCGCTCGCATCGATCAGCGCGCGGTCGAGCAGGGTCAGCGCCTGTTCCAGCAATGGGTGCTCCGCGCCGATGCGGTCCAGTCGCCGCGCCGCCTGCCGCAGCTGCGCCAGCCCGCCCTCGGAGCCGCCGAACAGTTCCCTGATAAGCGCCAGATCGTCGATCAGCCGCGCGCCTTTCTGCATCGTCGCGCGCTCTTCGGCCAATGCCGCTTCCTCGCCTGGCTCGGGCGCGAAGGCGCGCAGCTCCGCGACGACATGGGTGAGATACTCCCGGTCGCGCGTCGCATTGGCGACCTCTTCCTGCGCCCGCGCATGAGCTTCCGCCGCCGCGCGCCACGCGCCATGCGCTCGCGTTACCGTCGCGGTGTCACACTTGCCAAAGCTATCGAGCAGGGCACGGTGCCCGGCGGGATTGCGCAGGCCGCGATCATCATGCTGGCCGTGAATCTCGACCAGCAGCCCACCGACTTCGCGCAGCAGCGCCGCCGAGCAGGGCTGATCGTTGAGGAAGGCGCGACTGCCGCCGTCAGCTTTCAGCGTGCGGCGGATGAGGATCGGTTCGCCCGGATCCAGGCTGAGGCCGCTTTCTTCCGCCAGCGCGGCGATACGCGATCCCGCGTCGCCGGGTTCGAAGCTCGCGGTGACGCTCGCCTGCGCCTCGCCGCTGCGAACCAGCGCGCTGTCCGCGCGCATTCCCAGCGCCAGCCCCAGCGAATCGAGCAGGATGGATTTGCCAGCGCCCGTCTCGCCGGTGAGCACGCCCAACCCCGGCAGAAACTCAAGGTCCAGCGCCTCGATCAGCACCACGTTGCGGATGGCAAGAGCGGTCAGCACGAAGCGAACGCCTTACGCGTTCGGCGCATGTTCCCGGATGAGCTTATGGGCGTGCTCATACCATTTGGAGCCGGGATAATTGGCGCCCAGAACGGCGGCGGCCTTTTTCGCTTCTTCCGGGATGCCCAAAGCCAGATAGCTCTCTACCAGTCGTTCCAGCGCCTCGGGCGTATGGGTTGTCGTCTGGTAGGTGTCGATCACGTTGCGGAAGCGCAGCGTGGCGGCGAGCCACTGGCCGCGGCGCTGGTAAAAGCGGCCGACTTCCATCTCCTTGCCGGCGAGGTGATCGTTGACCAGGTCCACCTTCAGGCGGGCGTCGGCGGCATATTCCGTCTGCGGATAGCGGCGGATCAGCTCGCCCAGCGCATCGAGCGCCTGCTGCGTCACCTTCTGATCGCGCGTGACATCCGCGATCTGCTCATAATAGCTGAGGCCTATGAGGTAGAACGCGTAGGGCGCGTCCTTGTTGCCCGGATGGATCGCGAGGAACCGCTGCGCACCCGAGACCGCCTCGGTGTAATCGCGGTTCATGTAATAGGAAAACGCGCTCATCAGCTGCGCGCGGCGTGCCCAGGGCGAATAGGGGTGCTGGCGCTCGACTTCATCGAACAGCTGGGCCGCCAGCTTGTACTGCCCGGCATCGAGGCGATATTTCGCGCTGTTGTACAGCGTCGACACGTCGCGCGCGACATAATGCGTGTCCCCCTTGTTCTTGCCGGTGGCACAGGCCGAGAGGAGACTTGCGGCGGCGAAAGCGCCAAGGGCTAGGCCGAGCGGCCGGGGAAGTTTGAACTGCATGGCACGCTCATAACGCAGGCGGAAAGCTTCGCCAAGCAGATGATTGCGGTCCGGCGCAGAAGTCGGCAGCGCGCGGCGTCTCAGGCCTTTTCAAGCGTGCACTGGAGCGGGTGCTGGTTCTGGCGGGCAAAGTCCATCACCTGATTGACCTTGGTTTCCGCCACTTCATAACTGAAAATGCCGCAAATGCCGACGCCGCGCTGATGCACATGCAGCATCACCCGCGTCGCCTCCTCCATGTCCATCTTGAAAAAGCGCTGGAGCACGTGAACCACAAATTCCATCGGCGTGTAATCGTCGTTCAGCATCAGCACCTTATAAAGCGACGGGCGCTTGGTGCGTGTGCGCGTGCGCGTGGCAACGCCCACGCCGGGCCCGGAGCTGCCGTCCTCGCCGTCCCGCCCGGCCATCCGGAACACAGGCAGACCTGTCTGACTTTGGTGATGTGCCTTCATGGCCCAAATATGGCGGGCATTGATGCGTTCGGCAAGAGGGAGCCATGCTTAACGACTGTTTGCATCGTGCATTCTGTCGCGGGCCGGGCAAGCGGCCCGAGGGCAACAGAAAGCCCCGCCACTCCGGAGAGAGGCGGGGCTTGCTCCGTCGATACCGTACCGGAGCCTGTCAGGATCGACAGGTTCAGGCGGCGATCGAGCGTACCTTTTCGCTGATCAGCGACACGCGGGTGCTGATCGGCTGCGCCACTTCGCTGGCGAGCTTCAGCATGGCTTCGCTGTTCTTGGCTGCTTCCTTGGCGAAAGCGTCGAAGGTGCTCGAAAGCAGCTCGCTCTGCAGCTGGAAGAACTCGGCGGGAGTCTTCGCCGCGGCAAGGCTCTTAAGCGCGGCCGAGGCCTTCTCGAAGGTTACGCGGCCATATTCGGCGGCGTCCTGACCCAGGGTTTCGACACCCTTGGTCGCGATCTTGCCGGACTCGACGATCGCTTCGACATTGCCCTTGGCAAGATCGCTGAATTCCTCGAACACCTTGCTGGACTTTTCCACGCCGACCTTGGTCTTCTCGCTCATATCCGCGAAAGCGGACTCGAAGCGGGTCTTGGCTTCTTCGGCGAATTTCTTGGTATTCTCGATAACGTCGTTCATGATTTCCGTTCCTTTCTGCTCGACCCCTTCCGCTGTCGGCGTCGCATCAACCACGTCGATTGATACGACGTCGGCATCATCCGTTTCCGGCAGAGTGAGGGCCCTGTTTTCTGGTTGCTCGATAATGGGTTCGCTGATCTCCGGAGCTTCAAACGGCGCCAGATCAGCGGCGGTCAGTTCGGGCGCAGCCATCGGTTCAGGATCGGCGACGAAAGTGGCGACGGCAGCTGCCTTCGATGCTCTCGTTTTGACCGATACCGGCTTTTTGACCGGAGCTTTGCCCGTTGGGCTGACATTCGGTAGTCGCGGCTTTTTGGTAGTACCCATCACGAATTCCCTTATGCTGCAATGCAACATAGGGATTTAATCGTGTTTGTCAAGAAGTTTTTGTGCAATGCAACATGCTGCCGAGCGTCAAGATTTCGACTGCCCTTACCGGCTTTTCACATAGCTTCCGGGAGCGGGTTCCAACGCCTTTAATTTGCCTTTTCCTGGGATTCGCGCGCCTTTTGCGGGCACGGCATCATTGCCCTTGGCGTGGATCCATTCGATCCAGTCGGGCCACCAGCTCCCTTTGGTTTCTGTTGCGGATGCGATAAAATCATCCAAAGTGGATGCGGTTTTTTCCACGGTCCAATATTGATATTTCTGGTCTGCGGGGGGGTTGACCACGCCTGCGATATGCCCCGAGCCCGCGAGCAGGAAACGAATCGGCCCAGAAAAATGCTCGGTCAGCTTCCATACGCTCTTGATGGGGGCGATATGGTCCTCCCGCCCCGCCTGAATGTAGCAGGGCGTCTGCACCTTGCGCAGATCGATCGCTGTGCCCTCGATGCTGATTGCACCGGGCGTCACCAGCTTGTTGTCCCGATACAGGTCGGTCAGATACTGCCGGTGCCAGCGGGCGGGCAGGTTAGTGGTGTCGCCGTTCCAGTACAGCAGATCGAACGGCGGATAATCCGCGCCGAGCAGATAATTGTTGACTACATAGCTCCAGATAAGGTCGCGTCCCCGCAGCAGATTGAACGTCGCCGCCATATAGCGCCCATCGAGATAACCGGGCGCGGAAAGCTGATCGACCAGTTTCAGATGCTCGTCATCGATAAAGACCGAGAGATCTCCCGCCTCGCTGAAATCGACCTGCGCCGTAAAAAAGGTTGCGCTCTTCACCTTGGCCGCTTCGCCGCGCGCCTCCAGCCACGCCAGCGTCGCCGCCAGTGTCGTCCCCGCGACACAATAGCCGATGGCGTGGACGCTCTCCACGTCCAGCAGATCGCGCACGGTGTCGATCACGTCCACCTGCCCGCGAACGATGTAATCCGCCCACTCGACGTCCTTCATGCTGGCGTCAGCGGACTTCCAGCTCACCATGAACACGCTGAGCCCCTGATCCACCGCCCACTTCACAAAGCTTTTATGAGGCGAAAGGTCGAGGATGTAGAAACGGTTGATCCACGGCGGGAAGATCACCAGCGGGGTTTCCTGCACCTTCTTCGTGGTCGGCTCATAATGGATCAGCTGATAGAGCGGGGTTTCCCTGATCACCTTGCCCGGCGTCGAGGCGATGTTGACGCCCAGCTCGAACTTGCTGCCATCGGTATGGGTCAGCTGGCCCTTGCTGATGTCGGCCAGCATGTGCTTGAGGCCGCGCACAAGGTTTTCACCGCGCGACTCCAGGGTCTTTTCGAGCACTACAGGGTTGGTGAGCGGAAAGTTGCTCGGCGACAGGGCATCGACCAGCCCCTGGGTTGCGAACTTGAGTTGCCGCTTCTGGTGATCGTCCAAGCCATCCACGGAGTCCGATAGCCGGAGAAGATAATCCGAAACGAGTAGGTAGCTTTGCCGGATCAGATCGAAAAACGGACTTTCCTGCCACTTTGGATCCGCGAAGCGGCGATCCTTGCGGACGCCAGAGCTTCCTTCCGGTGCCGCATTTTTAACCGCGGAGCCTTGCAGAAAGCGTTGCCACAGGGCGATGGATTCCTTGGCGAAATCGCTTTGCACCTGCGCAAGCAACTCGGGATGAAAGAACAGCGACGGCTGGGTGAGGGCGGATTGCAGGGCGGTCTGGGCTGCGGCCAGGGGTTGCTGGTCTGTCATCGCCCCGGCGGCATATTCCAGCAGGAGTTGTTGCGCTTGGCCGATGGACCGGGTCCAGCGTTGCATATCCTCGAGCGACGGCAGGGTTTCGGGTAGTGCAATTCCCGTCTGGTTACGCTCTACCGACACTCCTGCTCCTTCCGTCTGGACTGATGCTCGGTTGAACAACGTTTTTTGGTCCACCGCTCTGGCGACGGCCTCATTCGCAGTATATAGCGGGGGAAGCGCAATGCAACGCCATTTGTTGCGGCGCAGCAATTAAGGAAGTCGAGCAATGTCAGAGGAATTCTACCGTATCAAGCGCCTGCCACCCTATGTCATCGCGGAAGTTAACGCGATGCGGGCAGCCGCGCGTGCGGCAGGCGAGGACATTATCGACCTCGGCATGGGCAATCCGGATCTGCCGCCGCCGCCGCATGTGATCGAGAAACTGTGCGAGGTGGCGCAGAAGCCCGACGCGCATGGCTATTCGCAATCCAAGGGCATTCCGGGGCTGCGCCGCGCACAGGCGAATTATTATGCGCGCCGCTTTGGCGTCGATGTCGATCCGGAAACCGAGGTCGTGGTGACAATGGGGTCGAAGGAAGGGCTGGCGAGCCTCGCCACAGCGATCACCGCGCCCGGCGATGTCGTGCTCGCGCCCAACCCGAGCTACCCGATCCACACTTTCGGTTTTATCATCGCCGGCGCAACAATCCGCTCCGTGCCGACGACGCCGGACGAGAACTACTGGCGCTCGCTCGACCGCGCGATGGCGTTCACCGTGCCGCGCCCGTCGATCCTCGTCGTCAACTATCCGTCCAACCCCACGGCAGAGACGGTGGACCTCGCCTTCTACGAGCGGCTGGTGAAGTGGGCGAAGGAGAACAAGGTCTGGATTCTCTCCGACCTTGCCTATTCCGAGCTGTATTTCGACGGCAACCCGACGCCCTCCATTTTGCAGGTGCCCGGCGCGAAGGATGTGGCGATCGAGTTCACTTCCATGTCCAAGACCTATTCGATGGCGGGCTGGCGCATGGGGTTTGCGGTCGGCAACAAGCAGTTGATCGCGGCGATGACGCGGGTGAAGTCCTACCTTGATTATGGCGCGTTCACGCCCATCCAGGCGGCGGCCTGCGCGGCATTGAATGGCCCGCAGGACATCGTGCAGAAGAACCGTGAGCTGTATCACAAGCGCCGCGACGTGCTGGTCGAGAGTTTCGGCCGCGCGGGGTGGGACATCCCGCCCGCCAAGGCGAGCATGTTCTGCTGGGCGCCGCTGCCCCCGGCATTGAAGGATATGGGTAGCCTCGAATTCTCGAAGCAGCTGCTCACCCACGCCAAGGTCGCGGTCGCGCCTGGCGTCGGCTATGGCGAGGACGGCGAGGGCTTCGTCCGTATCGCGATGGTCGAGAACGAGCAGCGGCTGCGACAGGCGGCCCGCAACGTGAAGAAATACCTCCAGAGCATGGGCGTCAACGGCCCGGCGACCACCGGCACCAACGGTTAAGCGGAGGGTCGCCGGATGCCCATGCCGGGAATACCTCATGTCTCCCATGTCGTGCAGGCGATCCAGCTCTCGGTTGCGCCGGTGTTCCTGCTCGCGGGTGTCGGCAGCTTCCTCAACGTGTGCGCGGCGCGGCTCGCCCGTGTGATCGACCGTGCCCGCATCGTGGAGGAAAAGATCACCCGCAGCAGCGGCGAGGAACATGACCGGTTGGTGGCGGAAATCCGCACGCTCGACCGGCGGATCAGGATCGTCAACAACTGCATCTCGCTCGCGGTCTTGAGTGCTTGTCTCGTCTGCCTCGTCGTCACCTTGCTGTTCGCCAACCAGATTTTCGCGGGCCGCCTCGATACACCGATCGCACTGACATTCGTCAGCGCGATGCTGAGCATCGGCCTCGCCTTCGCGCTGTTCATCATCGAGACGCGACTGGGATCGTCCGTGGTGCGGATAAGGGCGGAAATCCTGTTCCATAAGGACGACGGGCGGGGTTAGTCTTCCGCGTCGGACATGCCCGAAAGTCACGAAAGTCACGCCCTGTTTGGGGGTGGAGAGCCCTGTCTTGCTCCTACGCAGGGGGGATACCGGGCAGGTGTTTTCTCGATGGGCACAGGCATGAGGCTATCGCATGTTCGTCGTCGCATCGCTTTGGCTAACATCCGGTGCTCGCCTTTTCGCGCGATACTACGCTGTGGGGCCAGCCATTCCCGCCGCCCCCTCCGGTCTGCACGGCGGAAGTCCGTCCGCCGCCACGGGTGCAAGGCGCCATCCTCAACATGCCCTGCGCGCGACTCTGGTGAAACAGAGGGAAGCGGCGTGCCGCTGGCGGGCCCGAGCCGGAACGGCGCGGGCGGCGGGAGGGCGGCGCGGGGCTTGCCACGCGGGAGCGGAGATATTGGGCCTATGATTCGAGGCCTAGCAGAGGTGGGCGGGTGCAGGACAGGGGATGACGCTAATTCCGGCAGATGGCTTCAAGGCTCTTGTGTACCATGAATGATAACAACCGTTGACGGACAGTCCCCGATCATGGCAAAGGCGCGCAGCCTGATGCGGGTATAGCATAGTGGTAATGCTCTAGCCTTCCAAGCTAGCTAGGCGGGTTCGATTCCCGCTACCCGCTCCAATTTCCATTCCCTATCTCAGGCATGCCCGCATGGGGCCTGCCCCTACTCCTCCCGTCCCTTCAGCTCATCCCCGCGCAGATGCGCGACGTGGATCACGTTGGTGGAGCCAGGGGTGCCGAAGGGGACGCCGGCAAGGACGATGATCTTGTCGCTCGCTTGCCCAAGCTTATGGCGCAGGCTCATGCGGCGGGCCTTGCCGATCATCTCCTCAAAGCTGCCGATATCCTTGGTGCGCACCGCGTGCGCGCCCCAGAGCAGGCCCATGCGCCGCGCCGTCTCCATCTTTGGCGTCAGCGCGAGGATCGGCGTCTGCGGTCGTTCGCGCGAGACGCGGCGCACGGTGCTGCCGGAAGAGGTGAAGCAGACGATCACCTTGGCGTCGAGCGTGCGCGTGATGCTGCTCGCCGCTTCGGCCAGCGCGTCCGCCGTGGTGGCGTCGGGTTTGGTCTCGGTGAAGCGGATGCGGGCGTGATAGCCGGGATCGCCCTCGACGCTTTTCGCGATGCTGTCCATCATCGCCACCGCCTCGCGCGGCCAATCCCCCGCCGCCGTTTCCGCCGAGAGCATGATCGCGTCCGCGCCGTCATAGACTGCCGTCGCAACGTCCGACACTTCCGCTCGGGTGGGCGTCGGCGCCTTGATCATCGATTCCAGCATCTGCGTCGCGACCACCACGGGGCGGCCCATGCGGCGGGCGGAGGCGACGATATGCTTTTGCAGCGGCGGCACGTCCTGCGGCGGCAGCTCGACGCCCAGATCGCCGCGCGCGACCATGACGCCGTCCGCCAGCTCAAGGATCTCGTCCAGCCGTTGCAGCGCGGCGGGTTTTTCGATCTTCGCCATCAGCGCGCCATAGCCGCCCATCAGGCGCCGCGCCTCGGCCAGATCCTCCGGCCGTTGCACGAAGGAAAGCGCGATCCAGTCCGCGCCCTGATCGATCGCGAAGGCGAGGTCGCGCCGGTCCTTCTCGGTCATCGCCGCCATCGGCAGCACGACATCCGGCACATTAACGCCCTTGCGGCTCGACAGAGGCCCGCCGACCTCGACGATCGTCTCGATCCGTTCCGGCTCCACCGTCTGCACGCGCAGCACCAGCTTGCCATCGTCGATAAGGAGGCGCGTGCCGGGCTGGAGCGCGGCGTAGATTTCCGGGTGAGGCAGGGTGACGCGCCTGTTGGTGCCGGGGGCGTCCGAACGGTCCAGCACGAAGCTCTGCCCCGGCTTCAGCATCACCATATTGTCGACAATGGCGCCCACACGCAGCTTTGGCCCCTGGAGATCGGCGAGGATGGTCGTCGGGCGGCCATATTCCTTTTCCAGCGCACGGATATGGGCGATGTTCGCGGCGTGATCCTCGTGCGCGCCGTGGCTCATGTTGATACGGAAAGCATCGGCCCCGGCGAGGAAAAGGTCGTGGATCATCTCCGCGCTGCTGCTGGCGGGGCCCAGCGTGGCGAGAATACGGACCTTGCGGGCGCGGGGGGAAAATGTCTTCAAGACTATATCCTATGATCGGCTATGGCGTTGGTTGTGGTTTTGTCGCATGAGCGTGTCGGCACCGGTACCGGAGAAATGTTAACCATGAGCGAATCGAAGATCAATGACGCTGCGGCGGCGGCGGCCTTCCACAGACTGGTGCGCCATCTGCAACACCGCACCGATGCCCAGAATGTCGATCTGATGGGTCTGGCGGGTTTCTGCCGCAATTGCCTTGCGGACTGGCTGGCGGAGGCGGACGGCGCGATGAGCAAGGATGAGGCGCGCGAAGCGATCTACGGCATGCCCTATGCCGAGTGGAAGAAAGCGCACCAGAGCGAAGCCACGCCCGCACAGCTCGCGAAGATGGAAGAAAGCGTGGCAAAGAACCGGGCGAGCGATTAAGGGTCTCGCCCACCTGATTCACCATAAGGAGACCCCATGAGCGAGGGCAATGTAGCCGCCGACCAACTGCGCCTTTTCATCGAGCGCATCGAGCGGCTGGAGGAAGAGAAAAAGGGCATCGCGGACGACATCAAGGATGTCTATGGTGAGGCCAAGGCGACCGGCTATGATGTGAAGACGATGCGGCAGATCGTGCGCCTGCGCAAGCTGGAGAAGCATGTGCGGCAGGAGGCCGAGGCGCTGCTGGAAACGTACAAGGCCGCGCTTGGTCTCGAATAAGGCGGCCTCGAATAAGGAGGACAGGATATGGCGCAACAATCCCCCTGGGGCTCGGCCCCTTCCGGCATGGGCAGCGAGATGATCGTCACCACCACGCCTACGGTCGAAGGCCGCCCGGCCAAGCATTATCACGGCATCGTGACGGGCGAGGTGATTGTCGGCGCCAATATCTTCCGTGATCTGTTCGCCGGCATCCGCGACATCGTCGGCGGGCGGGCTTCATCCTATGAGAATGTGCTGCAGAGCGCGCGCGAGCAGGCGCTGGGCGAGATGCGGCTGCGCGCGGCGGAGCTGGGGGCCAATGCCGTGGTCGGCGTCGATCTCGATTATGAGGTGCTGGGCAGCAACGGCTCGATGCTGATGGTCTCTGCGACGGGGACCGCAGTTACGGTCTGACTTTTGATCCGAAACAGGCAGCTTACGCTGCGTTTCGGATGGACGGCACCAGCCCACTCCCCCTCCCAACCGCCCGATATTCTGCAATATGCTATCGGGCGGTTGGGAGGGGGAGTGGGCTGGTGCCGCACAAAACAGCTCCCGCAACTTGCGGGACACAAGCGCGCTCGCTAGAGAGCGCAGCATATCCGCATATCATCAAGGGAGCAGGCCGTGGCAGGCCATAGCAAATTCAAGAACATCATGCACCGCAAGGGCGCGCAGGACAAGAAGCGCTCTGCCATGTTTTCCAAGCTCAGCCGCGAAATCACCGTCGCGGCGAAGATGGGGATGCCCGATCCGGACATGAACCCGCGCCTGCGCCTCGCGGTCAACGCCGCCAAGGCACAGTCCATGCCCAAGGACAATATCCAGCGCGCGATCGACAAGGCATCGAAGGGCGACGCGGAGAATTACGAGGAAGTGCGCTATGAGGGCTATGGCCCCGGCGGCATCGCGATCATCGTCGAGGCGCTGACCGACAACCGCAACCGCACCGCGACGAATGTGCGCACGGCGTTCAGCAAGAACGGCGGCAACCTCGGCGCGTCGGGCGCGGTGAGCCACGGCTTTGACCGCATGGGCCTCATTGAATATCCCGCGAGCGTGGGGGATGAGGAGAAGGTGCTCGAAGCCGCGATCGAGGCGGGCGCGGAGGATGTGGAATCCTCCGAGGACGGCCACTCGATCTGGACCGCGATGGATGCGCTGCACGAGGTCGCCAAGGCGCTCGAAGCGTCTCTCGGCGCGGCAGACAGCGCCAAGCTCGCGTGGAAGCCGCAGACCGTGGTGGAAGTGGACGAGGCCAATGCCGCGACGCTGATGAAGATGATCGACACGCTGGAAGACGATGACGACGTGCAGACCGTGTGGGGCAATTACGACATCTCCGACGCCGTGATGGAGAAGCTGGGGTGATGTGGCCCCTGGTCGCCAAAGCGCTCCTTTCGGGTGTGCTGATTGCGGCCATTGCGGAAATCGGCAAACGCGCGCCCGCCGTGGCGGCGCTGGTCGCATCGCTCCCGCTGATTTCGGTGCTGGGGATGACATTGCTGTGGCTGGGGCGACCGGATAGCGAAAATATGGCGCGACATGCGGAGGCGACCTTCTGGTATGTGCTGCCCTCGCTGCCGATGTTCCTGCTGATCCCTTTCCTATTGCGACAAGGCATTTCTCTCTGGTTTGCTTTGATGGCTGGCTGCGGCCTCACCATCCTGCTTAATTTCCTGATGCTCTGGCTAGGCCGCCGCATCGGCCTTCCCATCTGACATGCCGCTGATCCTCGGCCTCGATCCCGGCCTCGGCACCACCGGCTGGGGGCTGATCACGGCGGACGGCAACCGCCTGTCGCACCTAGCCAACGGGCAGATCAAGACGGATGCGGCGCAGCCCTTGCCCGCGCGGCTGCTTGCGCTCGATGCCGCTCTCACCGACCTTATCCTTGCGCACAAGCCCGATGGCGCAGCGGTGGAGGAGGTGTTCGTCAACGCCAATCCGCAATCGACGCTTAAATTGGGGCAGGCGCGGGGCGTCGTGCTGCTGAACGCCGCGCGTGCCGGGATCGAGGTGGGAGAATATGCCGCGCGGCTCGTGAAGAAATCAGTCGTCGGCGTCGGCAACGCGAGCAAGGAACAGGTGCACGCAATGGTCCTGCGGCTGCTGCCCGGCGCGAAGATTGCGGGGGCGGATGCGGCGGACGCGCTCGCTGTCGCGATCACCCACGCGCATATGCGGAACAGCGCCCACCTGCGCTGAACGAAAAGCCGCTTTGCATCGCATCTACGATCGTTATATCTCGCTATATATAGGGATGGAGCGATTCTGGATGATCCGAGGTTTGAAGCAGTGGTGGGCTTTTGCGCTGGCTGCCATGCTGATGTTCGCGGCAGGCATGTCCGTCGCGGCCGCAGCCAATGGCCCATTGGTGCTCGCTGCCTCCAGCCTGCAGGAATCGCTCACCGCCGCCGCCGATAGCTGGGCCGCGCAGGGTCATGCGCGGCCGGTCCTCTCCTTCGCGGCCTCGTCCGCGCTGGCGCGGCAGGTAGAGGCGGGCGCTCCCGCCGATCTCTTCATCTCGGCGGATGAGCAATGGATGGAGTATCTGGATACGAAAGGCCTGCTCGCGCCCCGCACGCGCGTCTCGGTGCTTGCCAACCGGCTTGTGCTGATCGCTCCCGCCGCGCGCCCGGTGTCGCTGGCGATCCGGCCCGGCTTTCCGCTGGCCCGCGCGCTGGGTAGCGGCAGGCTGGCGATGGCCGACCCGGACGCGGTGCCCGCAGGCAAATATGGCAAGGCTGCGCTGGAGAAGCTCGGTGTTTGGGCCAGCATTTCGGCCAAAGTCGCCCGGGCGGAGAATGTCCGCGCGGCGCTGGCGCTGGTCGAGCGAGGCGAAGCGCCGCTGGGCATCGTTTATGCCACCGATGCGCGGGCATCCGGCAAGGTGCGGGTCGTCGGCGTCTTCCCCGCGAACAGCCACTCGCCGATCACCTATCCGATCGCGCGGCTCAAAGCGTCGGCCAATGGCGAGGCGGAAGCGTTCCGCCGCTTCCTGGTCTCGCGGCAGGGCAAGGCGATCTTCGCCCGCTATGGCTTCGTGGCCAAATAGGAGCCAAGGCGTGGACATCGGCGGGATCGTTCTCTTGTCGCTCAAGGTGAGCGGCGTCGCGGTGATCGGGACCATGCCGTTCGCATTCCTGCTCGCGTGGGCGCTGGCGCGTGGGCGCTTTCCGGGCAAGATGCTGCTCGACGCGCTCGTCGCCCTGCCACTGGTACTGCCCCCGGTCGTCACCGGCTGGCTGTTGCTGCTGGCGTTTGGGAATAATGGGCCGGTGGGGAGGCTCCTCAACGATCATCTGGGTTTCACCTTCATGTTCCGCTGGACCGGCGCGGCACTTGCCGCCGCGATCATGGCGCTGCCCCTTATGGTGCGGGCGATGCGCCTGTCGATCGAGGCGGTGGACCGGCGGCTGGAGAGCGCGGCGCGCACTCTGGGCGCCAGCCCATTGCGGGTGTTCTGGACGGTCACTTTGCCCTTGAGCCTGCCAGGCATTTTCGCGGGCGCGGTGCTGGGGTTCGCGCGCTCGTTGGGCGAGTTTGGCGCGACCATCACCTTTGTCTCCAACATCCCGGGTGAGACGCAGACGCTGCCCATCGCAATTTATTCCGCGTTGCAGATGCCGGGCAGCGAAGCGGCGGTAACGCGCCTCGCGCTGATTTCCGTGGCGCTGTCGCTGGGCGCGCTGGTGTTGTCCGAGTTGCTGGCACGGCGGTTTCATGAGGCGAAAGGCCGCGCCCATGTCCTTTAGCGTCGATGTCGAGCGCCAGCTGGGTGATACCCATATTGCCGCCCGGTTCGAAGCGGAAGGCGGGATCACCGCGCTGTTCGGGCCATCGGGGGCGGGCAAGACCAGCGTGCTCAACATGATCGCCGGGCTGATGCGCCCGGACCGGGGCAGCATCCGCGTCGATGGCACGTTGCTGTTCGACAGCGCGACCGGAGTCAGCCTGCCGCCGGAGCACCGCAGGCTGGGCTATGTGTTTCAGGATGCGCGGCTGTTTCCGCACCGGCGGGTACGCGGCAACCTGCTCTACGGCCATCATCTCGCCCGCCCCGAAGACCGCTGGATGTCGCTCGATCATGCGGTCGAGTTCCTCGGCATCGGGCATCTGCTCGATCGCTGGCCCGCGACTCTCTCGGGTGGCGAGGCGCAGCGGGTGGCGATCGGCCGGGCGCTGCTGAGCGGGGCGCGCTTCCTGCTGATGGACGAACCGCTCGCCTCGCTCGACCGGGCACGGCGCGAGGAGATCCTGCGTGTGATCGAGGCGATCCGCGACGAGATGAAGCTGCCGATCCTCTATGTCAGCCATGACCGGGCGGAGGTCGACCGGCTGGCGTCCAGCATCGTGCTGATCGGAGAGTAGTCGTTACAGCGTCTTGATGATGTACGAGAAATCCCGTCCGCCTTCGCCCGCTTCGGCGAGGCTGGCATAGAGCGCCTCGGCCTTCTCGCCCATCGGCACCTGTGCGCCGACTGACTGGGCGGCCTCCATCGCGAGGCGCAGATCCTTCAGCATCAGTGCGGAAGCGAAACCGCCCTGATAGCCATTGTCCGCCGGGCTTTGCGGCCCAACACCGGGAACCGGGCAATAGCTGGTCATCGACCAGTTCTGCCCCGACGCCTTGGAGGAAATATCATAGAAGGTCTGGAGATCGAGGCCCAGCTTTTCCGCCAGCCTGAACGTCTCGCAGGTCGCGACCATCGATGCGCCGAGCAACATGTTGTTGCAGATCTTCGCCGCCTGCCCCGCGCCGGACGCGCCCGCATGGATTACCGCCTTGCCCATCGCCGCGAGGATCGGTTCGGCGCGCGCGAACGCCGCGTCCGGGCCGCCGACCATGAAGGTGAGCGTACCGCCGTTGGCGGCAGCGATACCCCCGGACACAGGCGCGTCGACCATCTCATAACCGGCTGCCTCTGCCGCTGAGGCCACCTTGCGTGCGGTATCGACGTCGATTGTCGAGCAGTCCAGCAGCAGCGCGCCGGAGGGCGCGTGTCCGATCACGTCGGCGGTATAGACGCTCTCGACGATCCTGCCGTTGGGAAGCATCGAAACGACGGCATCCACGCCCGCGACGGCCTCGCGCACGGTGGGGAACACGGTGCAGCCATTGTCCTGTGCGCGCGTGGCGGCGTCCGCCGAAAGATCGAACGCATGGACCTCATGGCCCGCCTTCACCAGATTGGCGGCCATGCCGCCGCCCATGTTGCCGAGGCCAATGAATGCTATTTTCATGTCAGCTTCCTCTTCCCAATCGCGCGCGCTTAAAGCGGCGCCCATTCCTCGTTGGCGGGCAGCGGCGCGAAGATGCTGTCGATCAGCGCGTCGCTCACCTCCGCCGCAGTTGCCGGGTTCCATTGCGGCGCATTGTCCTTATCGACGATCACCGCGCGCACGCCCTCCGCGAAATCGGGCCGGGTAAGCACGCGGCTGGCGATACGATACTCCATTGCCATGTTGGCGGCGAAATCGGTGCAGGCGAGGCTGTCGTGCAACTGGCGCAGCGCGACCTTGCAGGTCTGCGGGCTCTTGGTGCGCAGCAGTGCGAGCTGGGCTGCCGCCCATTCGCCACCATCGGCTTGCAGGCTGGCGAGGATGTCTTCGAGCCTGTCCGACGCGAAATGCCGGGCGATGTCGGCGGCGTGGGCGGCGATCTTTGGCTCCGGCGGAGTAACCGCGAGGGCGGACAGAGCTAACCCCGGCTCCTCTCCCGCAGCGATCCGGCGCTTGGCCTCGGCGAGTGTCTCGCCCGGCAGGTAATGGGTCGCGAGGCCTGCCCATTTGCATTCGGCACCATCGAAGCGCGCGCCGGTGAGCGCCAGAAACTGCCCTATGCGCCCGGCGAGGCGGGAGAGATACCAGCCGCCGCCGACATCAGGAAACAGCCCAATGCCCGACTCCGGCATGGCATAGCGCGTGTTCTCTGTCGCGACATGGAAGCGCGCGGGCTGGCTGATCCCGACGCCGCCGCCCATCGTGATACCGTCCATGAAGGCGACCACGGGCTTTGCATATGTGAAGATCAGGTGGTTGAGCTGATATTCCTCATGAAAGAACTTGCGGCCTGAAACGCCGTCGTCGTTGAGCGCGGAGTTGCGCAGGAAGGCAATATCTCCCCCGGCGCAGAAGCCGCGGGACAATTTAGGGTCGCCGTCCGGCGCGGCGGCATGATCGATGATAACGGCCCGGACCTCCGGGTCATCCCGCCATGCGAGCAGCGCCGTTGTCATGGCGCGCACCATATCCAGCGTCAGTGCGTGGATCGCCTTGGGGCGGTTGAGCGAGAGGATTCCGGCGGATCCTTCGCGCCTGACAAGCACGTCTTCCGTCATTGACGCAGCAAGTCCCTGCCGATGATCATCTTCATGACTTCGTTGGTCCCCTCGAGAATCCGGTGGACACGCAGGTCGCGCCAGATGCGCTCGATCGGATAGTCCATCAGATAGCCATAGCCACCGTGCAACTGAAGCGCGCGGTCGACCACCGCAGATCCCGTGTCCGTGGCGAAACGCTTGGCCATCGCGGCGAAACGGGTCTTGTCGCCAGCACCGCCGGTCACTTTCACGGCGGCGAGATAGAGCAGCGCGCGCGCTGCCTCCAGCTCTGTCGCCATATCGGCCAGCTTGAACTGGGTATTCTGAAATTCCGCGATCGCCTGGCCGAACTGCTTGCGGTCCTTGACATAGGTTATGGTCTCATCCAGCGCCCGCTGCGCGCCGCCCAATGAGCAGGCGCCAATGTTGAGCCGCCCGCCATCCAGCCCCGCCATCGCGATCCTGAAGCCGTCTCCCTCGGCGCCCAGCCGATTGGCGACGGGTACGCGGACGCCATCCAGCATCAGCTGGGCTGTCGGCTGAGAGTGCCAGCCGAGCTTGCGTTCCTGCGCGCCGAAGCTGACGCCCGGCATGTCCTTCTCGATCACGAGGCAGGAGATGCCTTTCGGCCCGTCCTCGCCGGTGCGAACCATCGTGACATAAACCTCGTTCTCTCCGCCGCCGGAGATGAACTGCTTCGCGCCGGTGACGACATAGTCATCGCCCTCCCGCACAGCCTTGGTCCGCAACGCAGCCGCGTCCGATCCGGAAGACGGCTCCGTCAGGCAATAGCTCGCCAGCCGTTCGCCCGATACGAGATCGGCGAGATAGCGCGACCGGACGTCCATGTCGCCATAGGCGTCGATCATCCATGCGGCCATGTTGTGGATCGAGATGAACGCCGACGTGGACGGGCAGCCATAGGCCATCGCCTCCATGATCAGCGCCGCTTCCAGTCGGCCGAGGCCGATGCCCCCGCCTTCCTCGGAAACGTAGATGCCACCAAAGCCCAGCTCTGCCGCTGCCTTCACCACATCGCGGGGGAAATGGTGCTTTTCATCCCACTCGGCGGCATACGGCGTAATGGCATCGGCAGTGAACCGGCGCGCCATTTCCTGAATGGCGAGCTGGTCTTCGGTAAGATCAAACTGGCTCATGCGCGCAGCCTATCAGCCCATCGTGGGAATAACAAAGGCGTTGCTCCCGTCGCCGCCGCCATCCGGCCAGCGGACGGTGACGGTCTTGACCTTGGTCCAGAACTTGACACCCTCCATGCCGTGCTGGTTGGTGTCGCCAAATGCCGACCGCTTCCAGCCGCCGAAGCTATGATAGGCGACCGGCACCGGGATCGGCACGTTGATGCCGACCATGCCGACGTTCACCCGCGCGGCGAACTCGCGCGCGGCATGGCCGTTGCGGGTGAAGATCGCCACGCCATTGCCATATTGATGCTTGCTCGGCAGCGCGAGCGCCTCCTCGAAATTCTTGGCGCGGACCATCTGGAGCACGGGGCCGAAGATCTCCTCCTTGTAGGAGGTCATGTCGGTCGTCACATGATCGAACAGCGTCGGGCCGACGAAAAAGCCGTTTTAATGG
>JALCRK010000037.1 GCA_022652485.1 Sphingobium sp. | reverse complement strand
CGCGCTGCTTCAGCGCCACGACGCCGATGCCGGTCGCCTTCGCCACTTCCTCGAACTCCGCCTCTTCATGTGGCAGGAACTCGTGCAGCGGCGGATCGAGCAGGCGGATGGTGACGGGAAGCCCGGCCATCACCTCGAAAATCTCGGTGAAGTCGCTGCGCTGTTCGGGGAGCAGCTTCGCCAGCGCCTCGCGCCGCCCGGCCTCGTTCTCGGCGAGGATCATCTGGCGCACGGCTGTGATGCGGCCCGCTTCGAAGAACATATGCTCGGTGCGGCAGAGGCCAATGCCTTCCGCGCCGAAATCGCGCGCGGTGCGGCAATCGAGCGGCGTCTCGGCGTTGGTGCGGACCTTCAAACGGCGCACCTTGTCGGCCCAGCCCATCAACGTGCCGAAATCGCCGGCCAGCTCCGGCTGCACGGTGGGGACTTCGCCCGCCATCACCTCGCCGGTCGCGCCGTCGATGGTGATGATGTCGCCCTCTTTCAGATCGCGGCCCGAGACGCGCAGGGTCTTCGCCTTGGCGTCAATGGCGAGGCTGCCCGCGCCGGAGACGCAGGGGCGGCCCATGCCGCGCGCCACCACAGCGGCGTGGCTGGTCATACCGCCACGCGCGGTGAGGATGCCCTTCGCGGCGTGCATCCCGTGAATATCCTCCGGCGAGGTTTCGATGCGCACGAGGATGACACTCTCGCCCAGCTCGGCGCGCCGTTCGGCCGTATCGGCATCGAACACGATCGCACCTGACGCCGCGCCCGGAGAGGCGGGCAGACCCTTGGTCAGCACATCGCGCGGCGCCTTGGGATCGAGCGTCGGGTGGAGCAGCTGATCCAATGCTGCGGGGTCGACACGGGCGACCGCTTCCTCCTCGCTGATAAGCCCCTCGGTCGCCATATCGACCGCGATCTTCAATGCGGCCTTGGCGGTGCGCTTGCCGGAGCGGGTCTGGAGCATCCAGAGCTTGCCCTGCTGCACCGTGAACTCGATGTCCTGCATGTCGCGATAATGGGTTTCGAGGATGTTGAACACCCGAGCCAGCTCGGCGTAAGTCTCCGGCATCGCCTCTTCCATCGAGAGCGGCTTCGCCCCTGCCCGCTCGCGCGCGGCCTTGGTGAGGTACTGCGGCGTGCGAATGCCCGCGACGACATCCTCGCCCTGCGCATTGATGAGATATTCGCCATAATAGGCGTTCTCGCCGGTCGCGGGATCGCGCGTGAACGCCACACCCGTAGCGGACGTATCGCCCATATTGCCGAACACCATCGCCTGCACGTTGACGGCAGTGCCCCATTCGCCGGGGATGCTGTTCAACCGGCGATAGACCTTCGCGCGGTCAGACTGCCAGCTGCCGAACACTGCGGAGATCGCGCCCCAGAGCTGATCATGCACATCCTGCGGGAACGGCTTGCCCCACAGCTTCTCGACCAGCTTCTTGTATTCGCCGACCAGCGCCTTCCAGTCATCCGCGCTCATCTGCGTATCGAGATGATAATCCTTGTCTTCCTTCGCGATCTCCAGCGCTTCCTCGAACGCGCCATGATCCAGCTCCAGCACCACATCGGAATACATCTGGATGAAACGGCGATAGCTGTCCCACGCGAAGCGCTCGTCGCCGGAGGTGGCGGCCAGCCCCTGCACCGTCTCGTCATTGAGGCCGAGGTTCAGCACCGTGTCCATCATGCCCGGCATCGAGACACGCGCGCCGGAGCGCACCGAGACCAGAAGCGGGTCCGCCGCATTGCCGAAGCGCTTGCCCGTCACGCCCTCGATATGCGCGATCCCGGCCTTCACCTCCTCGCGCAGCGAATCGGGGAATACCTCGCCATCCGCATAATAGCGGGTGCACATCTCGGTCGTTATCGTGAAGCCCGGAGGCACCGGCAGGCCGATCGACGCCATGCCATCGAGGTTCGCGCCCTTGCCGCCGAGCAGATTTTTGTCGCCTTTTCCGCCGTCATTCGCATCGCCGCCAAAGCGATAGACATATTTGGTCATCAGCCCTGTTCCCTTGATCTTATCATGTTGCCTTGGCGCTGCACCGCTGGTGGCAGGTCCTATTAGCCGCTGATTTTTGAAAAATCAGCTACTTTGTGCACTGCGGCACGAACCCTCTGTAGCAGAGCCAGACGCGCGGACCGCTTTGCCGGTTCCGGGTCGTTGACGATGACGCTTTCGAAAAACGCATCGATCGGCGCGCGCAGCGTGGCGAGCGCGGCCATCGCACCCTCGAAATCCTCCGCATCGATGGCAGCGGCGGCGCGCGGTTCGGCAGCGTCGAGCGCGGCAAGAAGTGCCGCTTCGGCAGGTTCGGGGGCATATCCCAAATCGTCATGCCGAACTTGATCCGGCATCCCGCTATTGTCCTCACCGGTCTGGGAATGCGAGAAAGCAGCCGCACTATATTCCCCGTCATTCCCGCGAACGCGGGAATCCAGTTCAGTCGGCGGAGGCTGGATCCCCGCTTCCGCGGGGATGACGGTCTGTGTTTCCACACCCTCTTTCTTGAGGATATTCGCCGCGCGCTTGTACCCCGCGAGCAGGTTGGCACCGTCGGGCGTCTCGATAAACCCTTGCAACGCACGGACGCGGGCGAGCAGGCGGACGAGATCATCCTCGCCGCCGAGCGCGAACACCGCGTCGATCAGATCGTGGCGGACACCCGCTTCCTTCTGCTGGACCTTGAGGCGGTCGGCGCAGAAGTCCACAAACTGTTGAAGTGCGGCAACAGCCGCATCACGAGTTTTTCTATAAAGCTCAGATTGTTCGAGATCCTGAACGTTGAACGGGTTGTCCATAATAAATTTGAGCTTTTGCTCATCTGAAAGAAGCGAAGCTTCCAGTGCTGCTTCCAACGCGGCAAATTCTTTCCCCGCCTGCTGCCAACCCTGCATGTACCCAATTTCAGGTAAAACTATTTGGAAAAATTTGTTGAGCGATAGCCGAATATCATTCGTGATTATAGTTGAGATTACGCCTAATGCCGCACGACGCAATGCAAATGGGTCGCGTGAGCCAGATGGCCTTTCTCCAACTGCGAAGAAGTGAATTAAGCTGTCCAGCTTGTCCGCCAGACTGACCGCCACCGTCACCGGCGCGATGGGGACATCATCACCCTGCCCAACCGGCTTGTAATGGTCGCGGATCGCGTCTGCCACCGCATCCGGCAAACCTTCGGCGTGGGCGTAATAACCACCCATCAGCCCCTGTAATTCGGGGAACTCGCCGACCATCTCCGTCACCAGATCGGCCTTGGCGAGACGCGCGGCCTGCTCCGCGAGATCGGCCAATTCCGCCCGCTCGTGCTCCTGCGTAGGCAGAAGTCCAGAACCGGATTGCGTCATCCCATTCTGGGTTCCTGCCTTCGCAGGAACACCGGAACCCACAATCCCTTCCTCCACCAGCCAGCGCGCGAGCTTCGCCACGCGCTCGACCTTGTCGGCCACGGTGCCGAGCTTCTCGTGGAAGGTGATGCGCGAGAGCTTCTCTGCGTGCACCGCTAACGGTGTCTTCTTGTCCTGCTCCCAGAAGAAACGCGCATCCGAGAGACGCGCGGCGAGCACCTTGCCGTTGCCCGCAACGATGGCCGCGCCTTTATCCTTCGCCTCGATATTGGCGGTGCAGATGAACGCGGGCGCCAGCTTGCCCGCCTTGTCACGCAGCACGAAATATTTCTGGTTTATCCGAAGGGTTAGCTGAATAACTTCAGGCGGAACCTCAAGAAACGCAGGGTCAAAATGCCCCAGCAGCGGCACCGGCCATTCGGTGAGGCCCGCGTTCTCGGCGACGAGGCCCGCATCCTCGATCAGTTCATACCCCGCCTCTGCCGCCAGCGCCTTGGCGCGGCTTTCGATGATCTGTTTCCGGCGCTCCTGATCGACGATCACAAAGGCGCGCTCAAGTTCCTCGGCATAAGCAGCGGGCGAGGAGATGATAACATCCCCGCTCGAATGGAAACGATGGCCGAGAGTCGTGCGCCCACTCAACACGCCCGCGACTTCGCAGCTCACGATATTCCCGCCCAGCAGCGCGACGATGCCCTGCAATGGCCGCACCCAGCGCGTCATCTCGGTGCTGGTCGACATCGCGCCCCAGCGCATCGACTTGGGCCAGGGGAAGGCGCGGATGATCGCGGGGATGGCTTCCGCCAGCACATCGGCGGTGGCGCGGCCGGGCTTCTCCTGCGTGCCGAACCACACGCCGTCGCGATCCTCAAGCTGATCCCGGGTGAGACCAGTCTTGCGGAGGAAACCTTCCAGCGCCTGTTCCGGCGCAGAGGTGCGCGGGCCTTTGAATTCCTCGCTCACGGCATCCGTTTGCAAGGGCAGGCCATGCGCGATCAGCGCCAGGCGGCGCGGCGTGACGTAAGAGGTGATGCGCTCCGCCTTCAGCCCAGCCTCGCTGAGCCGCTCGGTGAACAGCCGGGCCAGATCCTCCGACGCCTTGGCCTGCATCCGCGCCGGGATTTCCTCGCAGCGCAGTTCGAGGAGGAAGTCGCTCATGCGATTTCCTCCGAAGCCCCAGCGAAGGCTGGGGCCGCGTTCCTCACAGGAAGCGCCTTACGGCATGAGATCCCAGCTTTCGCTGGGATGACGGGACATATCCTATTCATTCCGCCCACCCGTTGACCTGCATCCATGCCGCGCAGCTTCCCTTGGCGAGATCGCGCACCCGGCCGATATAGTTGGCGCGCTCCTGCACGCTGATGACGCCGCGCGCCTGAAGGAGGTTGAAGAGGTGGCTCGCCTCGATCGCCTGATCATAGGCCGCGAGCGGCACGCCCGCATCAATGCTGCGCTGGCACTCCGCCTCCGCCGCCTCGAAGCCTCTCAGCAAGCTGTCGGTATCCGCGACCTCGAAATTCCATTTCGACATCTGCTGCTCGTTGGCGAGGAACACGTCGCCGTAGGTCACGGCGGGCCTGTCTCCCACCGCATCGTTGAAGCGCAGATCATAGACGCTGTCGACGCCCTGAATATACATCGCGAGGCGCTCCAGCCCGTAGGTCAGCTCGCCCGCGACCGGCTTGCAGTCGAACCCGCCCATCTGCTGGAAATAGGTGAACTGCGTCACCTCCATGCCGTCGCACCAGACTTCCCAGCCCAGCCCCCATGCGCCCAATGTGGGGCTTTCCCAGTCGTCCTCGACAAAGCGGATGTCGTGCAGCAGCGGATCGATACCGATCGCCATGAGCGAGCCGAGATACAGCTCCTGCAGGTTCGGCGGAGAGGGCTTCATGATGACCTGATACTGGTAATAATGCTGGAGGCGGTTGGGGTTCTCGCCATAGCGGCCATCCGTGGGGCGGCGCGAGGGCTGCACATAGGCGCAGTTCCAGGCCTCCGGCCCGAGACTGCGGAGTGTCGTTGCAGGATGAAATGTACCCGCGCCCACGCGCATATCATAGGGTTGCAGGATCACACAGCCCTGCTTCGCCCAATAGTCATGCAGGGTGAGGATCAGCCCCTGAAAGCTGAGTGGTTTGTCCGCCGTTTCGGCCATGTTGCCCTTCGCGCGATGGGTGAAAAATGCACGCCGCCGCCTTGGCGCAACGCCAAGCGCGGGTCAAGGGATTAGGATTTAGCCACTGTTCCTCAATGCCGTCGCGATGGCGTTGATCGACAGCTCTATCCCCTCGCGGATGCGCGGATCGCTCTCGCCCGCCCGGTGGCGCTTGAGCAGCTCCACCTGAAGCAGGTTCAAAGGCTCGATATAGGGCAGGCGGAGCCGGATCGAGCGATCGAGCGCCGGATTGGCTTCGAGCAGGCGGCTCTGCCCGGTGATCGCGAGCAGGCCGTCATGCGCGCGGTTCCAGCCATCGCGGATGCGCGCGAATATCTCCACGCCCGCCGCCTTGTCCTCCACCAGGGGGAGATACTGCGCGGCGATGTCGAGATCGGACTTTGCCAGCACCATCTCCATATTGGCGAGCGTCGATTGCAGGAACGGCCAGTGCCGCGCCATGTCCGCGAGCAGCGCCTTGTCCGCGAACGCCTCCAGCGCGGCGCTCACGCCATACCAGCCGGGCAGCATAACCCGCGCCTGCGACCAGCTGAACACCCACGGAATGGCGCGCAGATCCTCGATGGCATCGCTCTTGGTGCGGCTTGCCGGGCGGGAGCCGATCTTGAGGCCGGAAATCTCCTGGATCGGCGTCAGCTGCCGGAAGAAGGTCTTGAAGCCGGGCGTCTCATAGACGAGGCCGCGATAGGCGGCGAAGGCGGTGGCGGAGAGCTGCTCCATCGCCTCGGCAAAGCGGGCGGCGTCCTGCGCCGAGAGCTTCTGCGGCTCCAGCGTCGCCAATAGGGTGGCGGCGGTCATCGCCTCCAGATTGGACGCCGCGCTCTCCGCCGTGCCGAACTTGGCGGCGATGACTTCGCCCTGCTCGGTAATGCGGATGCGGCCCTGCACCGAAACGGCAGGCTGCGCACGGATCGCCGCGAAGGCCGAGCCGCCGCCCCGCCCCACCGCGCCGCCGCGCCCGTGGAACAGCTGCATCGCGACGCACGCCTTGGCGAACACCGGCGCCAGCGCCTCGCTCGCCTGATAAAGGCTCCAGTTGGAGGTGAGGTAGCCGCCGTCCTTGTTGCTGTCCGAATAGCCGATCATCACTTCCTGATAGCCGCGCGCCCGCGCCATCGCGCCGATCTCCGGCAAAGCGAAATACTCCGCCATCACGGCGGGCGCGGCCTCAAGGTCGGCGATGGTTTCGAACAGGGGCACCGGCATGATCGCGCAGACGGGCGGCCCGCCC
Source organism: Sphingobium sp. (assembly GCA_022652485.1). Lineage (GTDB taxonomy): Bacteria > Pseudomonadota > Alphaproteobacteria > Sphingomonadales > Sphingomonadaceae > Sphingobium. Next base: position 28,139 of record JALCRK010000037.1, on the reverse strand, counting down.
CCCCTCGGCCGCGCGCCACAGCCCGACTTCCTTCAGCAGCAGCGCGACCTCCAGCATGTCCGACACGCTCTCGGCCTTGCTGATGAGATATTGCGTGATGCAGGCGGGGCCATATTGGGAATGCGCCCCCGCCGCCGCCTCCAGAATGGCAAGCTCCCCCGCCGTATCCTCGCTGTAGCGGGAAAAGCGCGATCCGAGCGGCCGGTTGGTCGCCAGCTCCGCGCGCAGCAGCGCGATGCGCGCAGGCTCATCCAGCGCGAGATAGTCCGCCGCAACCCCCGCCTCGCGCAGCAGCTCCGCCACCACCCGCTCGTGCACGGCGCTGTTCTGGCGCATGTCGAGCGTCGCGAGATGGAAGCCGAACGTCTCCAGCGCGCGGATCAGCCGCCCCAGCTGGCCTCCGGTCGCGAGTGCACCCTCGCCCTCGCTCGCCAGCCCCTGCGCCAGCGTGACGAGATCGGCCCGCAGCGCGGACGTATCGGCATAAGCAGCTCCCTTGAGGGTGGAGGGGCGCGGCGGGGGTGCCCCTATCAATGCCTCGTAGGTGGCAGAAAGCCGGGCGTAGATGCCGGAGAGCGCGCGACGATAGGGTTCGTCCTTGCGGCTGGCGCTGGTGTCGCCGCTGGCCTCGGCAAGCGCGAGCACGCCTTCGGGCACGTGCGCCAGCTCGGTCGAGATCGACAGCTCCGCGCCCAGCGCATGGACGGCATCGAGATAATAGCGCAGCGCCACGGCGCAACCGCGCCCCAGCACCGAACGGAGCTGCTCCGCCCGCACATTGGGGTTGCCGTCGCGATCGCCGCCGATCCAGTTGTCGATGCGCAGAAAACTCGGCGGGCGGTGGCCCAGCACCCGCTCCCACCGCGCATAGAGCGCGGGCAGCACGGGCAGGAAGACATCGCGGAAATAGGAAAGGACGTTGTCGATCTCGTCCTGCACATAGAGGCGCTCGCGCCGCAACGGGCGCGTCTGCCACAACAGCGCGATCTGGCGGCGGATCGCCTCCTCGACCGGCTCGCCGTCGTCCGTCTCGGCGCGCTTCGCATCACGCAGACCCATCAGATCGGCGATGCGGTTCTTGTGATCGATCATCGACTTGCGGCGCACCTCAGTCGGGTGCGCGGTCAGCACCGGCGCGATGTGCGCGTGGCGCAGCATCGCCATCACCTGATCGCGCCCGATGCCATGCTGCTCCAGCTCGGCCACCGCCTCGGCAACGCTCGCGCCGGTATCGCCCCCCGCGCCCTGGCGGTCTTCCGCCAGATTGGCCAGCATCGAGAACAGCATGAAGCCACGCACGAAGGACAGCGTGTCATCGAGGCTCAGGGCGCCGAGCCCGGTATCGACCTTCTGCGCGCCTTCCAGTCCGCGAGCACGGTCCACCGAGGCAGAGCGGATATATTCGGTCTGGCGGAAGAGCTTGTCCCCACCATAGGCGCGGATGACATCGCCGAGCAGGCGGCCGAGGAATCGTATATCCGGATTTTGCGAGATCATGACGGACTCTCATCAAGGGGTGCAGGGTCCAAGCCAGCCTCCCCTGCACCGGAACCTGTCTCGTCCGTCTATCCTAAGGCGAAAGCGCGTCATGCTGCAAGAGCACACATGCCTCATTGCGGTGCAAAAATTTCGCGGAATATCCTCGCTTCCCCGCCTGCAACGGGACTATTGCGATGCGGGGTCTCTCCGCTCTAATGGATCGTGCCGATCGGCTTCTCGATCGACAGCAGGAAGATCATCCGCTCGATCTGCCGCCAGTGGCAGAAATGGATATGATTGCCGAGATCGCGGCTCTTGTCCGCGCGCGATGCCGCCTCCGTACCCGCATGGACACCAAATGCACGCATCAGCTCCGTTGCGTCGTCCAGACTTTTACGATTTCCCAAAAACGGAACCTGCATGATGCCCCCTTAGTTGCGACCTTGTTGGATTCTGGTTCCAAGCGCCATGCCAGCTTTCCGCTAGTACGCATTTCCACCCTATGCGAAGGTCAACGATCGGTTAGGCAAATGCCAATTCGGGACAAATGTTCGCTGGCGGGACAGGCGCTGTCCCGATATGAGGCGCACATGACGACAACAGCACAACATCGGAACGCATCATGAGCCAGCCCCCCAGCAACAAGTCTCCCAGCGCCGGAGGTGTCTTCATGGCGGTGCTGACTCTCGTGGGCGCCGTCCTTGGCGGCCTGATGGGCCAGCCCAGCATCGGCCTTCTTGTCGGGCTGGGCTTGGGGACCGCCATCGCGGTGCTTATATGGTGGAAAGAACGCGCACGCTGATCGCGCCGCAGCTTGAGGGCCACGTTCGATGAAGAAACATTTTTTCGCGCTCCTTATCATCCTGCTTGTCATGGCCGCAGCGGCATTTGTCTATCTGACCCGCCCGGATGTGGCGCGGCTGGCCGAAGGCGCGGATACGGGGCGGGTGCCTGAGCTGACCGCTCCGAGGCCGCAGTGGGTTCCCGTCCCTGACATCGCGACAGCGATCGGCTGGAAGGCGGGGGAAGCACCGACTCCGGCGAAAGGCCTCACCGTGTCCCGCTTCGCCGAGGGGCTGAACCATCCCCGCTCGATGCTGAAGCTGCCCAATGGGGATGTGCTGGTGGCGGAGACGGGGGCGCCCGCCTCTCCCGCCGATAGCCTGATGGACAGGATTGTCGCCTATTACATGCGCAAGGCGGGCGCGGGGGGCGCTTCCGCCAACCGCATCAGCCTGCTGCGCGATGCAGATGGCGATGGCCGGGCAGAAGTGAAGACCGTCTTCCTCTCCGGCCTCAATTCGCCCTATGGCATGGCGCTGGCAGGCGATACGCTATATGTCGCCAACACCGACGCGATCCTCGCCTTTCCCTATAAGACGGGCGACACGAGAATTGCCGCCACCGGCCGCAAGATCGTCTCCCTGCCTCATGGCGCACCCAATCCGCACTGGACGCGCAATCTGGTCGCGAGTCCCGATGGCAAGCTGCTCTATGTCGCCATCGGCGCCAATTCCAACATTGGCGAGAACGGCCTCGACACCGAGACCAATCGCGCGGCGATCATTGAGCTCGATCCCAAAACGGGCGACAACCGCGTCTTTGCGGGCGGCCTGCGCAATCCGGTCGGCATGGCATGGGAGCCGGTGACGCAGACGCTGTGGACCGTGGTGAACGAACGGGATGCCCTGGGGTCCGATCTTGTACCGGATTATCTGGCGCGGGTGGAATTCGGAGGCTTTTACGGCTGGCCGTGGAATTATTGGGGTGGTTATGAGGACCGGCGGGTGGAACCGGGCCGCCCAGACGTGCGGGAATATACCAAGCGTCCCGATTTCGCGCTGGGCAATCATGTCGCGCCTCTGGGGCTCACCTTCTCGACCGGCGCGAAGCTGGGCGCACCATTCGAACAAGGCGCGTTCGTCGGCCTGCACGGCAGCTGGAACCGAACCCCCAAGGCCGGTTACAAGGTCGTGTTCGTACCGTTCGAAAAGGACGGCCGCGCCTCGCAGAATGGCAAGCCGATCGATGTTCTGAAGGGCTTCCTCACCCCGGACACCGAGAATGCGCGCGGCCGCCCGGTCGATGTGACGGTGGCGGGCGACGGCGCGTTGCTGGTGAGCGACGATGTCGGCGGCGTGATCTGGCGCGTGGTCAGGAAGTAACGAGCGTCTTTCCCTCGCGCCCGGCGAGTTCCGTGACATATTGCCACGCGACACGCCCGGATCGGCTGCCGCGCTGCGTCGCCCATTGCACCGCATCAGGGCCATCGAACGGCAGGCCATAATGCCGCGCATAGCCCTCGACGATGGCGAGATAGGCGTCCTGATCCATCACATGAAAGCCCAGCGACATACCGAAACGGTCCGACAGCGCCATCTTGTCGTCGACCACATCGCGCTTGTTGATCGGATCGTCCTGCTCGGAAAGATGCCGGGGCACGATGTGGCGACGGTTGGAGGTCACGTAGAGCCGCACGTTTTTGGGGCGCGCATTTGCTCCGCCGTCGAGCAGCGAGCGTAATATCCGCGCATCCGCGCCGCTATTGGCTTCATCGAAACCCAGATCGTCGATGAACAGGATGAAGGGCCGGTCGACCGTGCGCAGCAACGCGAACAATTCCGGCAGCGTCGAGAGATGATCCGCGGCGCACTGCATCAGCGCGATGTCGCTTCCCTGCTCCTGGAGCGCGCCCACAACCGCGCCCACGCTGGCTGACTTGCCCGTACCGCGCGATCCCCAGAGCAGCACATCATGCGCGGGCAGCCCGGCGGCATGACGGCGCGTATTCTCGAACAGGCGTCCTTTCTGTTCGTCGATGCCGGAGAGCAGATCATAGCGGGCAGGCAGAAATGCCTCGACCGGCCCGGCATGGGTGCCGTGCCATACATAGGCCGGATAAAGTTTCAGGTCGACGGGCGGCAGGGCGGAGGGCGCAAGGCGCTCCAGTGCGTGGGCAATGCGGCTGAGAATTTCGTCATTCATGGGGTGGCTTTATCGGCAGCAGCCCGATGCGGCAAGCAACCAGCGTGACCCTTCGCGCTTTCCCCCGGTGTCCGAACATCCTATAGGCGCGCTGTGACCCGCGATTTCGAAACCCGGATATGCCTCCCCGATGCGTCTGGCATCGCCCTCGCTGCCGAAACGATCGCGGCGGGACACACCGTCGCGGTGCCGACGGAGACGGTCTATGGCCTTGCCGCCGACGCCCGCGACAGTGACGCCGTGGCGCGCATCTACGCCGCCAAGGGCCGCCCCAGCTTCAACCCGCTGATCGTGCATGTGCCGGATGCGGAGGCGGCGCAGGCGCTCGCGCGGATGAGCCCCCTCGCCCTTCGCCTCGCTGCCGCCTTCTGGCCGGGGCCACTGACGCTGGTGCTTCCCGTTCGGCCGGAATCGGGCCTGTCGCCGCTTGTCACGGCGGGCCTGCCGACCGTCGCCATACGCTGCCCGGCCCACCCCGCCATGCGCGCACTCCTCGAAGCGAGCGGTGCGCCCCTTGCTGCGCCATCCGCCAATCGCAGCGGCGCCATCAGCCCGACCAGCGCCGAGCATGTGAGGACAAGCCTGGGTGGCCGCATACCGCTGATCATTGATGGCGGACCGACCGCGCGAGGTATCGAATCCACCATCGTCGCGCCGGAGGATGGCCATGTCCGCCTGTTGCGCCCCGGCCCGGTTACGGCCGAAATGCTGGAGCGGGCGGCGGATGCTCCGGTCGTCACATTATCTCATTCCGGTGCCATCGAGGCTCCGGGCCAGCTCGAAAGCCACTATGCCCCGTCGAAGCCGGTGCGGCTGAACGTCACGGAGCCTGGCGCCGATGAATATATGATCGGCTTCGGCGCGCTACCGGGCGACATGAACCTGTCCGAAAACGGCGATCTGGAAGAAGCCGCTTCCAGTCTCTTTGCCGCGCTGCATATTGCCGATGCCGCGAGCACCCGCGGCATTGCCGTGGCGCCTGTCCCGATGACGGGGATCGGCGTTGCCATCAACGACCGGCTGAAGCGCGCGGCGGCCTGATCAGCGCGCCCCCAACATTACCCGACCCGATAATAGTCCGCGACCCGTTCGAGCGCGAAGATGAGGACCAGCTTCGCCGCGCGGGTGGGCCAGCCCAGCGCCCGTTCCGCCGCGCTCAACCCCTCGCCCGCGCAGACCACGCGCCACAGCACATCCTTCAGGCCCGGCCCGGCGCGATCCAGCGCGGCGTGGAAATGCTCCCGCGCGGTGAGTTGCGCGTGGCCGGGCGCTATCGCCGCAGCCGCGCCTCTCCTCCCGCGCGAAGGGGGCGCGGCATCCCACGCCATCGTCACCCGCGCTCCCAGCCCGGCCCGCTCCCAGTCGTGCCGCAACCGCTCCCCCGCGAGATAGAGCCGCTCGCTCAGATGGCCGCGGGCGTAGAGCCACAGCAGCGGCGATTCCCCGATATGCACACGCACCTGCTGCAGCTCTCCGGCCGGGTCTTCGATGGTCTGATCGATATAGCTTGGGGATGTGGGCATGAGGCTTCCTTCATTTTTTACATCCCGGCCCTTGCCATTACCGATAAAGTGTAGGAAAGCGAAAAACCATATAGGTTATTCGAGGCAAGAAAATGATAACCAGAATCCGCGAAGTGCGCCGTGCCAAGGGCATGACGCTGGACGATGTGGCGAAGCGCTGCGAACCGATGACAACGGCGCAGACGATCGGGCGGCTGGAAACCGGCACGCGTACCGTTTCAATCGGCTGGCTTAACCGGATCGCGCAGGCGCTGGGCGTCACCGCTGCCGATCTGGTCGATCTGCCCGGCAAGGAGCATATCCCCGTTGCCGCCTATCTCGGCGCGGATGGCGCCTATGCCCCCGCGCGCCCGTCGCATTTCGTCGCGCCGCTGATCGATGGGGAGATGGTGGGCCTGCGCATCATGGCGAGCATCGGCGATTATCGCGCGGGCGACGAGGTGTGGTGCACACGCATTGCGCCGGAGAATTATGCCCACGCCCTCAATCGCGACGTGCTGTTCCCGCGCCCCGGCGGGCGCTTCCTGTTCGGCAGGCTCATCGGGCGCGAGGGCGACCGGCTTCAAATCCTGCCCCTTATTCCCAATGCACGACAGCAGATACTGACCGATCCGCCTTGGGCGGCGGTGGCGACCAAGCTGCTGCGGGGGTTATAGGCGTGCGGCGCTCGGCCTGTTAACCAATAGATGCTATGGCGAGCCCATGACCCTGCGCGTGCTCGCCCTCTCCACCCTGTTTCCGGACATGACCCGGCCGAATTTCGGCGTGTTCGTGGAGCGGCAATATCGGGAGCTGGCAAGCCGGGACGGTGTCGAGGTAACAATGGTCGCGCCGGTGGGAATCGCGCCGTGGCCGCTATCCCGTCATCGGCATTATGCGCCGCTCGCCGCGCTGCCACGGGAGGAGCGCTGGCGCAATCTTTCCGTCCATCGCCCACGCTTCACCGTGATCCCCAGGCTGGGCGGCTGGTTCACCATTGCCAGCATGACGCACGCGGTGTGGCCGCTGGTGCGTGCGCTGCACGCAGCAGAACCATTCGATGTGATCGACGCGAGTTTCTTTTATCCCGACGGGCCGGTGGCGCGGACACTCGCCCGGCGGCTGGGCATCCCCTATTCCGTCAAGGCGCGCGGGGCAGATATTCACTACTGGGGCCGCCTGCCCGCGACACGCAAGGCGGTGCTTGCCGCAGGGCGCGATGCGGCAGGCCTGCTCAGCGTATCCGAAGCGATGAAGCGTTCGATGGTGGCGCAGGGGATGGAGGCGGACAAGATCCGCGTCCATTATACCGGCGTCGATCTTGACCGCTTCGCGCCGCAGGATCGCGCGGCGGCGAAGGCGCAGCTCAATCTCGAAGGGCCGGTGGTGCTGTGCGTCGGCAATCTCATCGAACGCAAGGGGCAGGATCTGCTGATACGCGCCCTGCCCGACCTGCCGCGCGTAACGCTGCTGCTGGCGGGCCACGGGTCGGACAGGGCGGCATATCAGAAGCTGGCCGAGGAAATCGGCGTGGCGGAGCGCGTCGGTTTTCTCGGTGCGGTGCCGCATGAGGATCTGCCCGCGCTCTATTGCGCGGCGGACGTGATGGCGCTGCCCTCCGCGTCCGAGGGGCTGGCCAATGCCTGGGTCGAGGCGCTCGCCTGCGGCACGCCCATCGCGATCAGCGATGTCGGCGGCGCGCGCGAATTGCTGACGGATGCTCAGGCGGGACGGATCGTCGAGCGCGAACCGGAGGCGCTGGCGGCGGCGTTGCGCGAAATGCTGGCGCAGGCACCGAACCGCACGGCGATCCGCAAGTCCGCACTGCGCTTCACCTGGGCCACCAATGGCGACGCACTGGTGGACCATCTCTCCGCGATTGCCGGGAAAAGCCTTTAGGTCGAGGGGCCGATCCGCTCCGCGCCCTGCGCCACATCCGCGGCCTTCGCCTTCTTCATCGCCGACTCAGGCGTCAGGCCCAAAGAGATCAGCAGCGAGGACGACACATAGATCGAGGAATAGGTGCCGACGACGATGCCGAGCAGCATCGCGGCGGTGAAGCCCATCAGCACATGGCCACCGAAGATCAGCAGCGCGCCCAGGGCCAGCATCACCGTCAGCGAGGTCATCACCGTGCGCGGCAGCGTCTCGTTGACGGACAGATCGATCAGCGCCTTCATGTCCATCTTGCGGTATTTGCGCATATTCTCGCGGATGCGGTCGTCGATCACCATCTTGTCGTTGATCGAATAGCCGACGATCGTCAGCACCGCCGCGACGATGTTAAGATCGAATTCCAGCTGCGTCACCGCGAAGAAGCCGAGCGTCATCAGCACGTCATGCATGATCGCGACGAAGGTGGAGACACCGAACTGCCATTCATAGCGAAACCAGCTGAAGATCGCGATACCGAGCACGGCGAGGAACACAGCGAGCGTGCCCTTCCATTTCAGCTCGCCCGAAACCTTGCCCGAGACGGTATCGACGCGGGTGAAGCTGATGCCTGGATAATTCTTTTCCAGCACCGTCTTCACTTTGGCGACGACCGCATTGGAGGCGCCCTCCCCGCCCTGTTGGGGTAGTGGCAGACGCAAGGACACGGTGTTGGGATCACCGAACTGCTGGAGCGTCGCGTTACCGACGCCGAGCCGGTCCACATCGCCGCGTACCTGCTCCAGCGGCGGCTTGGATGCGAACTTCGCCTCGATCATCAGTCCGCCGACGAAATCGACGCCGAAATTGAGGCCGCGCACGCCGACCGCCGCCACCGCGAGCAGGGTGAGCAGCGCGGTGAGGCCAAACGCCCATTTGCGGAGCGCGACAAAGCCGATGTTGGTGTTGTCCGGAACGAGTTTGAGCAGGCGCATGTCGTTTCTCTCCCGCCCCTTAAATATGGATTTCCGTGGGCCGCTTGGCCTTGACCCAGAAGCTCACCATCATGCGGGTGAACACCACGGCGGTGAACACCGAGGTGGCGATACCGATGAGCAGCACCACCGCGAATCCCTTCACGGGGCCGGAGCCCAGTGCGAACATGATTGTGCCCGCGATGGCGTGGGTCACGTTCGCCTCGAAGATGGTGCGGCTCGCTTCCTTATAGCCATGCTCGATCGAAGCCATCACGCTGCGCCCGCGCCGCCGTTCCTCGCGGATACGTTCGTTCACCAGCACGTTGGCGTCCACCGCCGTACCGATGGTGAGCACGAAGCCGGCAATGCCCGGCAGGGTGAGCGTCGCGTTCAGGATCGCCATGACGCCGAGGATCACGAACACGTTGATGACCACGGCGAGGTTCGCATAGACGCCGAAGCGGCCGTAGGTGAGCAGCATGAAGGTAAGCACCGCAGCGGTGGCGATGGTGCAGGCGATGATGCCGCTACGGATCGAATCCGCGCCGAGATCCGGCCCCACGGTGCGCTCTTCCACCACCGTCAGCTTGACCGGCAGCTTGCCCGAGCGCAGCGCGATCGCCAGCTCATTGGCGCTCTGCACCGTGAAACTGCCCGAAATCTGGGCGCTGCCGCCGAGGATCGGCTCGTTGATGTTGGGCGCGGAGAGCACCTTGCCGTCAAGGATGATCGCGAACGGCTTGTTCACATTTTCGGTCGTCACGCGAGCGAATTTGCGCCCGCCCGAACCATTGAAGCGGATGTTGACGATCGGCTGGTTGTTCTGCTGGTCATAGCCCTGCTGCGCGTCGGTCAGCTCGTCGCCAGACACCATCATCTGCCGCTTCACCGCGATGAATGGCACGCCGGAGGGATTATTCGGATAGGGCAAGATCTCGCTGCCGATCGGCGCGCGCCCCTGCGCCATTTCGGCGGGGTCGGCGGCATAATCGACCAGCTTGAACTCCAGCTTGGCGGTCTGGCCGAGCAGGCTCTTCAACTGACCCGGATCCTGAAGGCCCGGCACCTGCACCACGATGCGGTTCGCACCCTGGCGGATGATGGTCGGCTCGCGCGTGCCCAGCTCGTTGATGCGCCGGTCGATCACCTCCTTCGCCACATCCATCGCCTGATTGAGCGCGTTGTCGATCCCCGCCTTGGTCGGCATGATGACGATGGTGCTGCTGTCCTGCACCGCGACATCATAATCGCGCTGGCCGGTGAGGCCCGCGCCCTGCGTCAGCGGGCGGATGCGTTCGACCGCGGCATCGACCTGGGACGGATTGCGCACCATGAAGGCGAGCTTGCCGCCCTTGCGCGAGATATCGCCGATCGCGATCTTCGGGTCGCCGCGCCGCAGCTCGGTGCGGATCTGGTCTTCCATATTCTCGAGCCGGGCCTTGGCCACGTCATCCGGATTCGCTTCCAGCAGGATATGGCTGCCGCCGGAAAGATCGAGGCCGAGGTTGACCTTGGCCTGCAACGCCGGTGGCAACTGGCTGAACACCCGCTCCGGCAGGAAGCTGGGGATGGCGAACGCGACGCCGATCGCCAGCAACGCGATGATGAATATGACATTCCAGCGCGAAAAACCGAGCATCAGCGGGTCAGTCGTTCGCGGGCTTGGCGGAGGCGGGATCGATGATGTCAGTGAGCGTCGACTTGACCGCGCGGACCTTGACGCCCTGGGACAGCTCGATCTCGATGAAGGCGTCCTCGACCTTCGTCACCTTGCCGACAAGGCCACCGCCGGTGATGACATGATCGCCGCGCTTCACCGCCTCGATCTTCGCCTTGTGCTCCTTCATCCGCTTGTTCTGCGGGCGCAGGATCAGGAAATAGAACACCACGAAGATCAGCAGCAGCGGCAGGACCTGAACCATGAAGGCCGCGCTGCCGCCCGATCCGGCGGCGGCAGTGCTCTGGGCGTAGGCGGGCGTGATGAACATCGGCACGGAACTTTCATGCTTTTGGGGTGCGGACGCCGTTACAAAACGACGGCCACAGGAATGGGCGCGGCTACCACAGATAGGAATATGTACGCAACCGGCAAGAGGGCTTGCAACCGCGCGGCTTTCGCCCTAAACGCGCCCCCTCGGTCGGGACGTAGCGCAGCCTGGTAGCGCATCACACTGGGGGTGTGGGGGTCGGAGGTTCGAATCCTCTCGTCCCGACCAAGATTTCCTGAAACCCCTCGGATATAGATTCTCGCCACGCGCGCTAGGCGCGTGCGGCCTCGGTATCCGGGCTGGGCAGCGCCTCCGGCGCGGCGGGATCGCGCGCCAACGTCTCGATCTGCTCCAGCTCCTCCAGCTCGCGTCCGCCGGTCTCGATATTCAGGTCGCGCAGCTTGCGGCCCGTCACCAGCACACGGCTCTCGAAGCTGGAGGTGAACTTGTTGTAATCCGCCACCGCGCTGTTGAGGCTGCGCCCCATTTTCCGCAAGCCCGAGGCCGCGACGGCGAGTCGCTCATAGATCTCCTTGCCGAGATGACCGATCTGTTTCGCTTCCTCGGCCATCTTCTCCTGCCGCCACACCGCCGCGACTGTACGCGCGATCGCGATCAGGTTGGTCGGCGTCGCCAGCAGCACGCGCTTGCCATGAGCATATTCCCACAGCCCCGGCTCATGATCGAGCGCGGCGGCGAGAAAATGCTCGCCCGGCACGAACATGATGACATAATCGGGCGTGTCCTCGAATTGCGCCTGATAATCCTTGCGCCCCAGCGCATCGACATGCCCACGCATGGCCGCGACATGGCGTGAAAGGCATTCGGCCCGCGCCGTATCATTCTCCGCCTCGAACGCCTCCTGATAGGCGTTCAATGACACCTTGGCGTCGATCACGAGGCTGCGCCCGCCCGGCATCCGCACGATCACGTCCGGCCGCAGACGCCCATCCGCGCTCTCAACGCTCACCTCGGTTTGGAAATCGGCATGTTCGGACATGCCCGCCATTTCGAGGACGTTGCGAAGCTGTTGCTCCCCCCAGCGGCCGCGCGTCTTGGGGCCAGCGCGGAGCGAAGTGACGAGGCGCTGCGCCTCCGCCTGCACCCGCTCCTGCCCGACACGCATCGAATCCATCAGGCCTTTCAGCTCGCCATAGGCCTCGGTACGGGCGCGCTCGATCTCGCCGATGCGCGTGTCATAGCTCTTGATCTGCTCACCAACGGGATGGAGCAGCGCCTTCAACTGCGCCTCGCTGCGCTCATGCTGCTGCGACAGGCGCTGGTCCGCGCGCTCCAGAAACGCGCGCTGCGCCTCGCCCAGCAACTTGCCGCCAATCTCGCTGAACTGGGCGGAAAGCTGCTCCTTCGCTTCCGTAAGCGCGCGCAACTGCGCCTCGAAGCCCTGCTCACGCGCTTGAGATTCCGCCTCCAGCGCGGCAAGGCGCGTGCGGGCCGCGTCCCGATCCTCGCGCAGCAGGGAAAGCTCCGCGCGCACTTCCCCGGCGCGGCGTTGTTCCTCGGCGATATCCCGCAGGGCCGCGTTGCGCTGTTCCTCGGCGCGCACGAGCGCATCCGCCGCCTCGCGCTCCCGCCGCCTCAGCTCCGTCACAGGACGGGCACCGAAAAACCAGCCCAATGCGAGGCCCAACGGAAACAAAATAGCCGAAACAAGAATCTCGTTCAGTATCATATACGTTGCCCACTAAGATTGGCGGGGGAACGCAAGCGCCCCCTCACCCTTCTATTCACTCAGCATCATATTCTTGCATAGCTAACACTGCTTCCTCTGTGGTCGCATAGCTCTGCTGAGACACGAAACAAACACCAGTTGGCGCATATAAATACCAACGCCAACGTAACTGCTCATCTCTGTGAATATAGATACTACTATACTTTTTGGACTCTAGGGGCATGACGCCCTCCTTTCTTTGCTAAGAAAGGAGATGCTAGACGTTTGGTTCAAATCTTCTGCCGAGAGAATGCGAGACCAGAGACAGCAGGCAGTTACTGGTGCTGAATACGCGTCAAATTATTACAACCCGGAATTGTCTTCCCCAAATGCTCTAATGAGCGCCGATTAATCCATCGCATCTCCCTGAAAACCACGCCGAATCGGCGGCGCATCGACAGGATACGCAAATCCAACAGGAAGGCAATTTAAAAAGAACGAAAACGGAACATACGCCTCACGCCGCGCGGCGGGCTTTCTCCAGCTTCTTCATCAGCATGTCGCGCTTCAGGCGCGAGAGGTGGTCGATGAACAGCACGCCGTTCAGATGATCCATCTCGTGCTGAAGGCAGGTGGCGAGCAAGCCATCCAGCGTCTGCTCGTGGATGCGGCCCTCGCGATCGAGCCAGCTCACCCGCACCGTCGCCGGGCGCTCCACCTCGGCGAACTGATCGGGCACCGAGAGGCAGCCTTCATTGTAGACCGAGAGCTGGTCCGACCCTTCCAGTATCTGTGGGTTGATGAACACGCGCGGGTTGCGGACCGGCGGCGCGTCTTCCTCGTCCGATTCGGGCTCCTGCAGGTCCATCACGAGCAGGCGCTTCGGCACGCCGACCTGAATGGCGGCGAGGCCGATGCCCGGCGCGGCGTACATCGTCTCGAACATGTCGTCGATCAGCTGCTGCAGATCGTCGTCAATTTCCTCCACCGGAGTCGAGATGGTGCGGAGAACCGGATCGGGCGCTTCGATGATGGGTAGGATGGCCATATGCTCTCAAATATGGGAACAAACTGAGATTATCAAGGGGATCGGAACTGACTTTGATGGCCGCACCGGCCTCTTCTCACCGAACCCGTCAGCCAATCGGACGCCGCGCGCGCAGCGCCTGCGCCAGCGTGCCTTCGTCGAGATAATCCAGCTCTCCGCCGACAGGCAGGCCATGCGCAAGCTGGGTCAGACGGATGGGAAGGCCTTCCAGCCGCTCGGCGATGTAGTGGGCGGTGGTTTGCCCTTCGAGGGTGGCGTTCATCGCGAGCACCACCTCGTCAATGCCTCCCGCCGAGATGCGTGCGACAAGGCTGTCGATCCCCAGATCCTCCGGTCGCACGCCATCCAGCGCGGACAAGCGCCCGCCGAGCACATGGAAGCGCCCCGGAAACAGCCGCGATTTATCGAGCGCCCACAGATCCGGCACGTCTTCCACCACGCAGAGCGCCCGGGCATCGCGGCGGGGGTCGGTGCAGATGCCGCACGGGTTCACCGTATCGACATTGCCACAGGTGGAGCAGGTCGAGAGCCGCTCGTTGACGCGCTCCAGCGCATGGAGCAGCGGGCCGAGCGCGCTTTCCCGCTTCTTGAGCAGATACAGCACCGCACGCCGGGCAGAGCGCGGCCCGAGGCCGGGCAGGCGCGACAAGGCTTGTGTGAGGGCTTCTATTTCCGGCGATGCCATATGGTCAGCACATAAGGGCTTGCATCCCTCAAGCACAAGGGCTTGAGAGGAGTCTTGATGAGATAGTCGGTGCCAGCCCACTCCCCCTCCCAGCCTCCCATAGGATACCATATCGGGAGGCTGGGAGGGGGAGTGGGCTGGCACCGATCAAAACAAAGAGAACATCATGAAGATCATTTACATGGGCACGCCCGATTTCGCGGTTCCGGCGCTGGAGGCATTGCATGGCGCGGGGCATGAAATCGTCGCGGTCTATAGCCAGCCGCCCCGCCCGGCCGGGCGCGGCAAGGCGTTGCGCCCCTCCCCTGTCCACGCGCGAGCGGAGGCGCTGGGGCTGGCCGTGCGCACGCCGGTATCGCTCAAAGGCGCGGAGGAGCAAGCGGCCTTGGCCGCGCTCAATGCCGATGTGGCAGTCGTCGCGGCCTATGGCCTGATCCTGCCGCAGGCAGTGCTCGATGCGCCCCAACATGGCTGCCTCAATCTTCACGGATCGCTGTTGCCGCGCTGGCGCGGAGCTGCGCCGATCCAGCGCGCGATATTGGCGGGTGACGCGGAAACCGGGGTACAGGTGATGCAGATGGAGGCAGGGCTGGATACCGGCCCGGTCCGCGCCACCGCCCGCACGGCGATTGACGGCAAGACGGCGGGTGATCTGACAGACGAGCTGGCCGAAAAGGGTGCGCGGCTGATTGTAGAAGTGCTGGCCGACCTCCCCGCCTATCCGCCCGTGCCACAATCCGCCGAGGGCATCACCTACGCCGCCAAGATCATCAAGGACGAGGCGCGGCTCGATTTTTCGGGCGGCGCGGCGCAGGCGGAGCGGCAGGTCCGCGCGTTCCATCCGGCACCGGGCGCGTTCTTCCTGATCGGCGGGGAGCGGTTCAAGCTGCTGGCGGCGGAAATCGTCGCGCAACCGGGCGAACCGGGCGTCATTCTGGACGACCGCCTGACGATCGGCTGCGGCGCGGATGCCTTGCGCCCCATCCTTATCCAGCGCGCAGGCAAGGGCGCGATGCGCGTCGATGAGCTGCTGCGCGGCTATCCGATCCCGGCAGGCACCAGGCTCGCATGACCCGCTTCGCCTTCACGGTGGAGTTTGATGGCCGCCCGTTCATGGGCTGGCAGCGGCAGGCGCACGGCCCCACCGTGCAGCAGGCGATCGAGGAGGCGCTGGAGCGGATTACCGGCGAATCGGCGGTGGTGCATTGCGCGGGTCGGACGGATGCGGGCGTCCACGGCCTCGCGATGCGCGCCCATGCGGACATTGCGAAAGACATCGCGCCCTTCCGTCTGATGGAGGCGCTCAATGCGCATCTCCGGCCTGATCCGATAGCGATCCTCGCGTGCGAAACGCAAGCGGACGACTGGCACGCCCGCTTTTCCTGCGTGGGCCGCGCCTATGTCTATCGCATATTGAACCGCCGCGCGCCGCTGACGTTCGAGAAGGGGCTGGTGTGGCAAATTCCGCAGCCGCTCGATGACGCCGCGATGGCCGAGGCCGCCGCGCACCTCATCGGTCGCCACGACTTCACCACTTTCCGCTCGGCCCACTGCCAATCCGACAGTCCGGTGAAAACACTCAGTCGGCTGGAAGTGGTGCGAGCGGGGGAGCGCATCGAGGTTCATGCCAAGGCGCGCAGCTTCCTGCATCATCAGGTGCGCTCGATGGTCGGCTGCCTCGCGCTGGTCGGCATGGGGACATGGACGCCGGACGACATGGCAGCGGCACTCGCCGCAAAAGACCGCAGCGCGCTGGGTCTCAACGCGCCGCCGGATGGCCTCTATTTTGTGGAAGCGAGATATTAGCTTCGCTCACGCGAAGAAACGGCACCGGCCCGCTCCCCCTCCCAACCTCCCATAGGATACCATATCGGGAGGTTGGGAGGGGGAGCGGGCCGGTGCCGAGCATCCCTGTGAGGGGATCACATCAAATTAAAGCTGCTGCTCCAGCCACGCCTTGAGCTGGCTCTTCGGCGCCGCGCCGACCTTGGTCGCCACCGCTTCGCCGCCCTTGAACAGGATCATGGTCGGGATGCCGCGCACACCGAGCTTGCCGGGCATTTCGGGAAAATCGTCGATATTGTGCTTGGCGATCACCACCTTGCCGGCGAGTTCATCGGCGATCTCTTCCAGCGCCGGGCCGATCATCTTGCAGGGGCCGCACCATTCCGCCCAGAAATCGACCAGCACCGGCACATCGGAACCGATCACGTCGCTTTGAAAACTGCTGTCGCTGATAGCCTTGGTTGCCATGAGAATCTCCTTTTCAGGATCGATATGTAGGGAGGTGCGGAGCGCTTCTCAACGCTTCATCGCGCATAGCATTGTTACGCGGCAACAAAGCCGGGCTTGTAGGGTGCAAGCAACGCCGGATCGAGCGGGAACAGCCGCGCTTCGGCGGTATAGAGCAGCATCGCCTCGATCCTGTGCGCGGGGAAGATGACGGCAAGCGCCGCCGCATAGGCCGCCATCTGCCGCAGATGCGGGATGGGGATGTCATCCTCCGTTTGCGGCGCGCGGCCGGTCTTGAAATCGACGAGCCGCACAAGCCCCTCCCCGATCGCCAGCCGGTCGATCACCCCGTTGACGACATCCTCCCCTACCACGGCGGCAATGGGCGCTTCGGCGAGTGCCTCAGGGCCGAACAGGTCATCGAGCGCCGGATCTTCGATAATGGCGAGCGCCTGATCGCTAAGCGCCCGGCGCACGGCCTCATCCGCCACCCCGCCCTGCCGCTCAAGCCAGCGCAGCGCCGCCGCGCGCCGTTCGGCGTGCGCCAGATCGGGCAGGCGCTCGAACAGGCTGTGAAGCAGCTTCCCCCTCGCCGCGGCCTGCGCCATTGCGGGGCCGGGCGGCGGATAGGGCTGCATGTCGTCGCCCGGCGCGGTGGGCGCGAGCGGGCGAGAGGGGCGCGCTTCCTGCGGCGCGGCCCTGGCTGCCCAATCGGGAAGCGAAGCGGGCATGGCCCCCCGTTCTTCCGTCCTCGCGCCACTCGCACGGGGCTTCAGCACTTCGCGGCCCTTCCATTCCAGCAACCCGCCCGAGTCCGCGTCCTGCTGCCATTCCGCCCCAAAGCCCAGCATCGCGCGCTCGATCGCGGCATACCAGCTCATGGGCGCGACCTCCCCCTTGGCACGCGGGCCGAGCGCTCCGGTGACGTAAAGCTGCTCCTCCGCGCGCGTCATCGCCACATAGAGCAGGCGCCAATGCTCTTCGCGGTCCAGCAGCGCGGATACCTCTGCCGAGGCTTGAAGCGCGCCCCATCGCTCCGCCTTGCGCGGCGGCACCAAGGGCAGCGACTGCTCTCTGCCCAGCGGAACTTCCAGCGGATCCTGCCGGTTGCCCGCAGCCGGATCGACGCAGGCGTCCGCCAGAATCACGATAGGCGCCTGCAAGCCCTTCGCGCCGTGCACGGTCAAAATCCGCACCGCATCGCCGCCGGACTCGCTCTCGCGCTTGATGTCGCCCTGCTCGCGGTCGAACCAGTCGAGGAACCGCTGGAGCGAGGGCTGCTCCTCCTGCTCGAAACGCAGCGCGGCGTTCAAAAGCTCCTCGATGCTGTCGAGCGCCTGCGCGCCGAGGCGGACGAGCAGCCGCCTGCGCCCCTGCATCGGCCCGGAGAGGATATGCTCCAGCAGCCGATAGGGCGTAATATAGTCCGCGCGGTTCAGTATCTCCTGCAAGCAAGACAGGTCGGAGGGCGGCGTCAGCCCGCTTTCCCTCAGATGCCGCCACAGGCTGCCCTTGCGCGGCACGGCGCGTTGCCACAGTTCATCCTGCGCCCAGCCGAACAGCGGCGAAACCAGTAGCCCCGCGAGCGACAGGTCATCCTCCGGCTGGGCGGCAAAGCGCAGCGCGGCAACCAGATCCTGCACCGCGAGCGGCGCCTGCAACCGCAGCCGGTCCACGCCCGCCACCTGCACACCCGCCTCATACAGCCGCGCGACGATAAGCCGGGCGAGATCACCGCGTTTCCGCAGCAGGATCATGATATCTCCGGGCGCGACCGGTCGCCCTTTCGAAGCCAGCATCATGCCGTCATCGAGCCAGCCCTTGATCTGGCGCGCGATGCGCTCGGCGAGCAGCCGGTCCTGATCGGAGAGCCAGTCTTCCTGCCCTTCGGTCTCCTGCGCCTCGCTGTCGTCGCCCTCCGATTTGGCCGCCACGACCGGCTTCATCAGCGCCACCCGCCCCGGATAGCGGTTGTGACTCTCATGGTGCACCGTCTGGGCATCCAGCCCCAGCGCCTCGGCACCAAGGTGGGCGATGCAGCCATCCACCACCTCAAGGATGGCGGGGGTGGAGCGAAAGCTCTCGTCGAGCGACAAATTGTGAAACGGATGTTCCGCGGCGCGGGCGCGCGAATGGAAATAGGCATTCGCCTCGCGAAAGGCTTCCGGGCTGGTGCCCTGAAAGCCGAAAATCGCCTGCTTGAAATCACCCACCGTGAACAGCGTGCGCATCGCCGCGCCGCGCGCGCCCTCGCCGGAGAAAAATTCGTCCACCAGCGCGCCGACGATGGCCCATTGCCGACTGTTGGTATCCTGCGCCTCGTCGACAAGAATATGATCGATGCGGGCGTCGAGCTTGTACCGGATCCAGTCCGCGATGCCGGGGGCAGACAGCAGCGCGGCACCATGTGCGATCAGGTCGTCGAAATCGACCGCGCCCTTGCGGCGCTTGGCGGCTTCATAGGCGCGGGCATAAGCGCGGCCGGCGGCAAGGCCTCTCGCGGCAATTTCTGCATAAGCGGCGCGGGTACGCAGGGCGAGGATGTCCGAAATCGCTTCGCCTACGCGAACGGCGAGCGCGGCGTAATCCGGATCGGCCTTCTCCTGCCCCTTCGTGGGCGCGCGAAGATCGCCATCCTTCTTGATAAAGCAATCCGCCAGCGCGCCGAGCATCTCCGCGCGGGTCGGCGGAGCGGCTGCGAGCCAGCGCGCAATGGCGTCGGCATAGACGAGGCCGGTCTTTTCCGTACCCCAGTCCGCATTGGCTTTGGCAAGGCGTCGAAGAGCGGCCACATCGAACATATCGTCGGTACAGCGGTCGGCAATCTCCGCCTCGATGTCTCCTGTCGGCAGCTCCAGCGCGGTAAAGAGCCACGACCGGAGATCCTCCGGCAGCCCCGCGAGAACCGGGTGCGCTCGGGCGCAGCGGCGAAGATAGGCCTCTGCCCCTGCCTCGCCCAGCCGCAACGCCAGCGCATGGAGCGCCTCGATCAGTGGGTTATCCCCCCGCGCCTCGGCATCGACGACCATTTCTTCCAGTGCGAGGCGGGCCAGTTCCTGCTGCTCGCGGTCCTCCAGCGCGCGGAAGCCCGGCACCAGCCCCGCCTCCAGCGGAAAAGCGGCAAGGAGCTGCTGCGAAAAACTGTGGATCGTCTGAATGCGCAATCCGCCGCCTGTCGCCTCCAACACGCGGGCGAAGAGCTGGCGCGCGCGCGCGCGCATTTCGGGGGTGATATCCTCGCCCAGCGCGTTCAGGTCTTCGGCGAGCGCCGGACCATCCATCTGCACCCAGGCGGCAAGGCGCGCGTGGATACGCTCCGCCATCTCCGTCGCGCCCGCCTTGGTGAAGGTGAGGCAGAGGATATGCTCCGGATCGACGCCTCCCAGCAGCAGGCGGAACACCCGCGCCGTCAACACATGGGTCTTGCCCGTACCCGCCGACGCGGAAAGCCAGACATGCGCATCCGGGGCGGAGGCGCGGGCCTGAGCCCCCTTCAAGGGCAGAAGACCGGCAATCTGCCTAGCCATCGGCGCCCCTCCCCGTTCCCGCACGGCCGTACCATTCCTCCAGCCGCATCAGCTGGTCATAATCCTCATAAAGCGGAAGGTCGGGGTTGAGCTTCGCGACGAACGGCTCCGTGCCGGTCAGCCATTTGCCGGCGTCGATCAGGAATTGCGTGCGCGCATGATCGACCAGAGCCTCGGTGGCGACGATCTTGTCCGTGCCGCCGGGTTTTACCGGGCTGTAGCGATAGCCGAAACTGTCCCGCCCCTTCGCCAGCGACCAATATTCAAACGCCTCTGCCTCCACCTCGGTGCCCAGATCCCCGAAGCCCCCCGCTTCCGCGATCGCGCCGAGCAGGCCGAGTTGCAGCGCGAATCCGGCCTTCACCTGCGGCGCGCTCGGCGGCTTGCCGGTCTTGTAGTCGACGATGGCGATGCCACCGCCTGCCAGCCGGTCGATCCGGTCGGCGGTTCCGGCGAGGCTGATGCCGCCCAGCTCGATTGAACCCCTGCTTTCGACAGTGACGATATGCCGTCCTTGCCCCGCATCCCTCGCCACCTCGGCGCTTACCCAGCGCACCGCCTCCACCACGCGCGGCAACCAGAGCGCGCGCATGACAGGGTGAGCGCCGATGCCATGCACCAGCTCTATCGTGCGGGCTTCCAGCCTGTCCGGCGCGCATCCGTCCTCACGGAACCACAGCTCCAGCGCGCGGTGCACCAGCGTGCCGCGCCATGCCGGACCAGGATCGGCATCGACCATCTCCAGCTTTTGCAGCTTCAATATGCGCGACGCATAGAACGCATATGGGTCGGCCGCGAGGCGATCCACCTGCGTCACCGCGACTGCCTGGGGCCGAAGGGCGAGCGGCGGCGCGGGGTTTGGCCGGGGCGCGGGCTGAGGCTTGCCCGGTGCGGCATCCAGCGCCTCGGCCCAGCGCAGCAACTCGTCCGCGCGCTTCAGATTCTCTCCCGCGATGGCCTCGATCCGCAGCCACAAGCGCGACGCGATAGCGGGCGCATTGCCCGAACGGCGCGCGCGCGTCACCACGACCTCCGGCGCGCCCAGAGCCGAGGCGAAGTCATGCGCGGAGAGGCCGATGCGATGTTCGAGGCCCGGCAGGCCCAGCTCCTGCCGGATGCGGGGAGCGAGCCACGGGTCCGGCGTGGGCAGGCCCGGCCATGTGCCTTCGTTGAGCCCAGCGAGGATCATCAGGTCCGCCTGCTGCAACCGCGCCTCCAGCAAGCCATAGATGGCGATGCGCGGATGGCCGCCTTGCGGAGGGCGTACCGAGCATTGCTCCAGCAGCCGCTCGAACAGATCGGGCAGCGCGCGCAGTTCGACATGCGCCGGGCCGTGCGGCGCGCTCTGTTCGATATCGGCGAAGAGATCGGCAAGCGCCCGGCCCTGATACCCGGCCCAGACCTCATCACCGCTTAAGCTGGATGCCATCTCCCGCAATGCCGCGAACATCGGCCCGGCGGGGCCATCCGCCAGCGCGGCGAGCGGCGCGAACAGCGCCTCCGCCGATGTCCACCACGCCGCCACCCCCGCGCGCAGCTTCGCCTGCCGGTCCTCCGGCTGCGGGGCGAGCCGCGCCGCCAGCCCGGCCAGCCCCGGCGCAGGCCGAGGTCCGCGCAACAGCAGGTCCAGCCCACGCACCTCTTCCAGCCATTCGAGCCGCGCCTCGCCTTTGCGCACCAGCGGATGCTTCAGCAGATCAAGCAGCGGCACCGGGGCGAAATCCTCCGCCACCACCCGCGCCAGCGCGAGGACAAGCGTACCCGGCGGCGTCAGGGAGAGCTTTTGCCCCGCGCTGTCGTCCGCCTCCACGCCCCAGCGCGCCAGATGCGCGGAGACGCGTGACGCAAGCTCCCGGTCCGGCGTCACCAGCGCGGCGGTGCGTTCGGGCGTTTCCAGCGCCTCGCGCAACAGCAGCGCGATCGCCTGCGCCTCCTGCGCCGGGGTAGCGGCCTCGATGACGCGCACGCCGTTCAATGTACGCTCGTCCGCCTTCAGCTCCCGCCATTTGCCGGTATGGGCGGGCGGCAGCATCGCATGGGAAATGTTGCGGCTGCGCGTCGCACGGGCATCATGCCCCCCGCCCCAGCGCCACAAGGCCACCTCGTCGCGCGCGATGCCGATCCGCTCCAGCATCGTCTTCACCTGATATTGCGGATGGCTCTCCTGCCCGCGCGCACGGCGCCCGGAAACAGGGTCGGGCTCGAACGGGCCGATCGCCTCCCACTCCTCGGCGGTCATATGCTGATCGAGCGCGGACAGGACAAGCTGGCCCGTCGGCATGAAGGCCACGGTCCGCAGCACCGCACAGATTGCGGGCGCATGGGTCGCGATGCCCGCTGCGATCACGAAACCGCCCGGCGGCACCTCGCGCCAGCGCCGCGCGACATGATCGAGCAGGCGGTTGCGCCGGTCAGCCAGATCGATCATTCCCAACCGCGCCAGTTCCTCCGGCCAGCGATCGAGCAATATCTCCAGCAGACGCAAAGAGGCGCTCCAGTGCTCGGACAGACCCTCCGGTTCCAGACCCCGCAACGCGCGGGGATCGACCTGCGCGGCATGGAGCTGGTCTATCGTCGCGCCGAGCGCCTGCCCCAGCCGCATCGCCTCGCCCGCATCGACCGGCTGACGATGCGCCGCGCGCACCTCCTGCACCAGCCGCGCGAGGATCATCTGCCGGTCCATCGGAAGGATCGCGGGCGGGATCTCCGCTCCTGCGCCGATGGGATCGAGCGCATTGCCTAGCCGCTCGTTCAGCTCCTCGTCGCCGATGGGCACGAGGCGCGGCATCAGCAGCCCCCCGCCGGACGCGCGCACAAAGGCGTCGCTCACCGCGCGCACCGCGCGGTTATTGGGCAGCAACACTATGCCGCGCGCAAGGCCGAGCCTGTCCTTGCCATGCTGCGCGAGGATGCCCGCCGCAAGCGCATCGGCAAAGGCCCGGTGGGCCGGGATGGTATAGATTCTCGGTCTTTTCGTGATTTCCGAGTCGGCAGGCGATACCGCCTGTCTCGCAATCACTTCGGGGGGGTGCGCCCCTTCAGTCATGGCCCTCAGCCATGTAGGAGGTCGGCCTCCACCACCGGGATTGCCTGTGGCGTGCCGACATCGAACCACAATCCGGGGTGCGATGCGCCATAGAGCCGCCCGGCCTCGATCGCGCGGTTCCAGAACATATTGGTGGAGAACACATCGCCCGGCGGATCGACCAGCAGGCGGGGAGAGAGGATCTGGATGCCGGTATAGACAAAAGGCGCGATATATCCGGGCTTGCGGCGACTAAGCCGCCCGTCAGGCGCCATATGGAAATCGCCGGGGCCGCTATGGCAGGTCGCGCGTGCGTGGGGGATCATCAGGAGCAGCGCGTCCATCTTCGCGTCGTCCCACAATTCGGCAAGCATCTCTATACTGTTGCGCGGGCCATCGACCCAGAGATTGTCGCTGTTGGCGCACAGAAACGGCTGATCGCCGAGCAGCGGCGCGGCCTTCATCAGCCCGCCGCCCGTCTCCAGCAGCCTGTCCCGCTCATCGGAGATGACATAGTCCGCCTGCGTCCTGCGCGCCTTCAGGTGCGCGATGATGCTGTCCGGCAGATAATGCACATTGACGACGATGCGCCCGATCCCCGCTTCCTCGATCCGGTCGAGCGCATGGTCGATCAGCGCCTTGCCCGCCACGCGCACCAGCGGCTTGGGGCGGGTCGCGGTCAAAGGGCGCATACGCTTGCCCAGCCCCGCCGCCATCAGCATTGCGGTCGACAGGCGCGTGCTCATGCCCCGACTGAATCTTCCGGCGCCTGCTCCTCCGGCGCCTGTTCATCCGGTGCGCGCGCACGCACCCCGTCGGGGATATTGGCGGCGAACCATTCCGCTACCGGCGCGAGGGCCGGATGCGCGAGATCCCGCTCCAGCAGCCCCCACATGCGCGGCAGGAAGGAAAGATAGCGCGGCTTGCCGTCGCGCTTCCACAGCCGGGTGAAGATGCCGATGATCTTGGCGTTACGTTGCGCGCCGAGCACCGCATAGGCGGCATCGAACCCAGCGCCGGGCCGGGCCAGTGCCTTGTAGGCGCCGAGCATTTTCGCCTCCAGCTCCGGCGACACATCGCGGCGGGCATCCTGCAACAGCGAAACAAGATCATAGGCCGGATGGCCGATCAGCGCGTCCTGAAAATCGAGCAGGCCGAGATCGTGCGAGACGCGCCGCCCCTCGATCAGCATGATATTCTCGGCATGATAGTCGCGCAGCACCGTGACGCGGGGCGCGTCGTCCTGCTCGACGAGCGGAAGGACAGTTTCCCAAGCGACGCGATAGCCGGGAATATCGACATCCAGACCCATCGCCGGGCAGTACCATTCGGTGAGCAGATCGACCTCGCGATCATAAGCGGCCCGATCATAGGGCGGCGCTTCGGCGGGCGGCAGACGGTGCAGATCCGCGAGCAGGGCTACCGCCCGCGCATAGATCGCCTCCTCGTCCGCAGGATGCTCGTCAAGCCAGTCCCGCACCCGCGCATCGCCGAAATCCTCCAGCAGCACGAGGCCATGATCCAGATCCTGCCCCAGGATCGCGGGCGCAGCCAGCCCATTTTCAGCAAGATAGGCGGCGATCTTGAGGAAAGGCCGCGGGTCTTCATGTGGCGGCGGCGCATCCATCAGCACAGCGCGGCGCGCGCCATCGGTGACGCGGAAATAGCGGCGGAACGAAGCATCGCCCGCCAGTGGGGCAATCTGCGCCCCGCCCCAGCCGATCGACTGGAGAAAAGCGGGCGCGGTGGGGGGCGGAATCATGGAAACGGCCATCGCTCCTTCCATGACGGCGGCAGGCTGGCTGTCAAGCGCCGAGCGCCGTCGGCGAGGATTTCCACATGGATCGCCAATGCATCAGGCCATAGCCTTTCCCCCATGCGCTCGGGCCATTCGACCACCAGCGCGCTGTCATGCAGATAGTCATCCAGCCCCAGTTCCTCAACATCTTCTGGATTATCAAGGCGATAGAGGTCAACATGCACCACCGGCAGCCTTACCTCCGGCGGCTCATAGGGCTGCACAATGGCGAATGTTGGACTGGGCGCCTCTTCCTCCAGCCCCAGCGCTGAAAGCAGCCCCCGCGCCAGCGTCGTCTTCCCCGCGCCCAACCCTCCGGAGAGAGCAACGACATCCCCAACTTGCAACACTCGCGCCAGCGCCGCTCCGATGCCGAGCATCTCCCCCTCGCCGTGCGCGACAAGCTCCCCCACGGTCACGCCGGCTTGCCCATGCGGGGCAGATCACCGCGCGGCAGCTCCATCGTGAACACGGTACCCTCGCCCGGCTCGGAGATCAGCGAGAGCTTGCCACCATGCGCCTCCACCAGCTGGCGCGCCAGCGGCAGGCCCAGCCCCTGAGCATCGCCACGGCTGGTGTCGCTCATCCGGCTGAAGCGATCGAATGCCCGTGCCTGCGCCTTGGCGTCCATGCCCGGTCCGTTGTCCGAAACGATGAGGCGCGCTCCACCAACCTGCCCATCGGCGTGAAGCGAGATGCGCCCGCCTTCCGGCACCACGCGCAGCGAATTTTCCATCAGCTTGTCGAGCGCCTGCGCGAGGCGCCTTTCATCGGCCATGACGCGCCCGGTAGAGGGCTTTATGTCAACGATCAGCTCGATATGCTTGGCTGCGGCGGCCGTGGCCCAGCGATCGCGGCAGGCGGCAATGAACGCGGCGAGGTCTACCGGCCCTCGTTCCAGCGGCAAGGTTCCCGCATCGCCCTGGGTCAGATCCAGCACCGTATCGATCAGGCCGGAGAGCTTGTCTGTCGACGCGAGGATCGCGGAGACATATTCCTGCGCCGTCTGTGGCAGCTCGCCCGCATATCCGGCCTTCATCATTTCGGCGAACCCACCGATCGATGTGAGCGGCGTGCGCAGATCATAGCTCATGTTGGCGAGGAACGTGGTCTTGAGCTTGTCCGCTTCGGCCAGGGCTTCATTCTGCTCGCGCAGCACATGCTCGATCCGGCGACTGTCGGTGACATCGAGCATGGTGAACAGCGCATTGCCGTCGGGCAGCGGAATCGCCGCAAAATCGAAGCTGCGGCCATCGGCGAACAGCACACGGCCATTGCGCTGCTTGCGGTCAACCGTGCAGGAGCGCACCAGCTCTCGCACCAGGCCTGCCTGTGGCGGGCGCTCCAGACGATCCGCCAGCGAGTTCATGAAATCATCAATGCGCGGATGCGCGGCAAGCCTGTCTTCCTCAACGCCCCAGATGGTGCGGAAGCGGTTGTTCCAGAGATGCAGGCGGCCATCCGATGCGAACACGCCGATGCCCTCGAACAGGCTATCAAATGTGGCGGTGCGGACCCGCAACAGCGTATCGCGCGCGCTGGAGAGCTGGACCTGCTCGGTGCGGTCCTCGAACACCAGCAACAGCCCGCCATCAGGCATGGGCTGAGCAAAGACCCGCAGGTGGGTTCCGTCCGCCAGCAGCCAGTTTTCCTCCGCTGCCTCCTGCGCGGTGAACCATGCGCGCCGCTCGGAGCGCCAGGCGGGAAAATCGCGATGCTCGGGAATGCGCCCGCCCTCCCGCATCCGGTCCAGCACACGCTCGAACTCGGGTCGGTCGACCAGATGCTCCGGCTGGAGCGCAAACAGGGTCACGAACGCCTTGTTCCAGAAGATGAGCGAGCGGTCCGGCCCGAATTGCGCCACCGCCGCCGTCAAGCGGTCCAGCATGTCGCGTTGCGAGGCCACGGTGCGCGCCTGGTCGGTGCGCGCACTTTCATAATCCTGCCGGTCGATCGCATAGCCGGCGACCCCAACCGGACCCATCGGCACTTCGACCACCTGCATCATCCGCCGTTCGCCGCCCATTGTGGCAGGCACCACCCGGGTGAGAACCTCGCCCTTGTCCCGCGCGATCCGCGCCGCCTCGCCCGGCGGCAGGCCGTCAATGGTTTCGAACAGTTCGATCTGCTGCTCGATCACATCGGCCGCGCTCTGCGCCTCGACGGCACGGACATAGGCGCTGTTGACGAGGCCAAGCCGCAAATCCTGCCCACGGTGCCACATCGGCAAGGGCGCCGCCTCGATGAGGCCGGAAAGAGCCTCAAGGGCATCATGAAGCAGGGCGCCTTCCCGCTCCAGCATGGCGATACGCGTCTGGCTTTCGGTCGCATCGAACAGCCAGAGGATCGCAGCGCCGGGGTTGGCGAGATCCGGTCCGGCCGGTGTTCCCTTGACCAGCAGCGTCCGGCTCGACCCTCGCACATTGAGCGCGCGGGAAAAGCTCTTCGCACCCCGCTGGACCGAGGCGATATCATCGGCAAAACCTGCCCTGTCCGCTCCCTCCAGGGGGCCACCTTCCGCGGTCAGCTCGGAGAGGTAGCCCGGCAACGCGGCAAGGCCAAGCCATGCCGCCAGCCGGGACGGAGCTTCAAGCTTGCCATCCGCACGGACCAGCATGGGAATGGCGGGCGCGGATTGCAGCAGGGCGGCAAGGCGGTCGGCCTGCTCGCGCAGATGGTGGCCGCGACGCCGCAGCCTGAGGCCGGCCGCGAGCACATAGACAGCTGCCGCGAGCCAAAGCGCCATCACTGCGCCCGCCACCACCATCACCGTCCGCGAAACCTCGATCATGTGAAGCGGACTAGCGCAAATAGGATAAGAGGCAAAGCATCTGCTTCAAAGCGCGACGAAAAAGGGGCGAGCATCGCGCCCGCCCCTTGAACTCGGTTTGATCCGAAACGCGCTCGCTGCGCTGCGTTTCGGATAAGCGGGCCGGAACCGGACGCTAATCAATAGCGGTAGTGATCCGCCTTGAACGGCCCGGCCTGCGACACGCCGATATAGGCGGCCTGCTTGTCGGTCAGCTTGGTCAGCTTGACGCCGAGCTTTTCCAGATGCAGCGCCGCAACCTTCTCGTCCAGATGCTTGGGCAGCACATAGACTTCGTTCTGGTACTCGGCATTCTTGGTGAACAGCTCGATCTGCGCGAGCGTCTGGTTGGTGAAGCTGGAAGACATCACGAAGCTGGGATGGCCGGTGGCGCAACCGAGGTTCACGAGGCGGCCCTTGGCCAGGATGATGATCTGCTTGCCGTCGGGGAATTCCACCAGATCGGTGCCCGGCTTCACCTCGGTCCACTTGTAGTTGGAGAGTGCGGCGATCTGGATCTCGCTGTCGAAGTGGCCGATGTTG
>JALCRK010000036.1 GCA_022652485.1 Sphingobium sp. | reverse complement strand
GACTTCCGCCTCATCCCAGGCATGACACTCACAGGCGATATCCTCGTCGGTAAACGCACCATCCTCTCATACCTCCTCACCGGCGCTCAACGCGCCTCCGCCGAAGCCATGCGAGAACCTCAATGATCATGCCGGGTCAAAGCCAGGGTCAGCGGTTCGCCACGCCAGAGTATTGCGCAAGTTACGCTATTTAAAACAAGGGCGTTGACCTGTCGTATCGGGGCGATGCGCTCTGTCGTGCGAAGAAATGTCCGCGACGGCCTCAAGGCTCCGCCTTCGGCCGGAAGGAAGCGGAAGACGCCGGAAGCTATTCCGGACTATTTATAAAAATCCATACATATCAACCATGTTTTAAATTCGCACAACTGAACATGTATCGTTACGAGACAATATCAGCTCGATATACTGCAACGGCTCCGCTGATGTATTGCAAATGATGCTCCGAATCGATACGTTACTTTTCAGTTATTATTAATATTGCTGCATCCGGATTGCTCCGGGCGCACTGACGGGGGATCGATCATGGCGGTATCACAGATCACGTTTTCTTCGATTGGTATCGACACCGGTTCTTCGAGCACGGATCACATCACCAACGACAGTTCCCTGACGATAACCGGAACAGTAGTCGGAAGCGGGAGGGTCAATTTCCAGTATTCCGGCGACGGTGGCGCGAGCTGGACAACATTTGATAGCCTGACGCTCAACGGCAACGGTTTCAATGTCTCGACGCCAGTGCTGAGCGATGGAACGTACATTATTCGTGCGTCGAGTCCATCTACGACAACCACGGCGACCTACATCATCGACACCACCGCGCCTGCGGTTTCCAACATCGTCGTCAGCGGCGACGGGATTGTCGCGGGAACGGACGAGCATAATTTCACCGTCTCCGGCTCTGTCGCCGACGCCAATTCGGGCACGGTTCAGGTTCAGATCTATGACGGCGCGAACCTGCTGACGACCGCGAGCGGCAGCTATTCGGGCGGGGTGTTCTCCGTCAACGTGGCGGGCCTGACGCTGCCCACTTCGGGCAACTACAGCGTGAAGGTGAGCGCCACCGACCTTGCCGGCAACACCATCGCCAACCCCGTCACCCAGACCTTCACCTCCACCGCCTGCTTCATGCCCGGCACCCGCATCGCAACCCCGCAGGGCGAGCGCGCGGTGGAAGAGCTCGCCATCGGCGACATGGTGCTGACGCATGAGGGACGCGCCGCGCCCATCCGCTGGATCGGCCGCAACACCGTGTCCCTGGTGTTCGCCGACAAGCTGCGTACCGTGCCGGTGCGGGTGCGCGCGGGCGCGCTGGGCGAGAATGTGCCGGTGCGCGACCTGCTGCTCTCGCCCGATCACGCCCTGATGGTCGCTGGCGTGCTGGTGCAGGCAGGCGCGCTGGTCAATGGCACCACGATCGTCCGCGAGACCAACGTGCCGTCGAGCTTCGTCTATTATCATGTCGAGCTGGCCGATCACGCGCTGATCCTCGCAGAGGGCACCCCTGCCGAAACCTTCATCGACAATGTCGACCGCATGGCTTTCGACAACTGGGCCGAGCATGAGCGCCTTTATGGCGCCGCGCCGGGCCTCGTCGAGATGGACCTGCCGCGCGCCAAGTCGCACCGCCAGCTCCCCGCCGAAGTGCGCGCGCTTGTCGCGGCGCGTGCGGAAGCGCTGGCCGCGGATATGGCCGTCGCGGCCTGATCCCTCGCACAGAATGAACGGGGCGGAACGGGGCTTCTCGTTCCGCCCTTTTTTTGTATCCGGGCTGGCCGGAGCGGTTTGCGAACCCCAAGCCCCGCCGGATGTGCGGCTCCGGCATGTGAAGGTGCGCCCCCATGCGGGAGGCGGGACTTCGGACTTTGGGAGGAATGTAGGACGGAGGATTTGATCCGCGAGGAGCGTTTCAGCTATCGCCCCAGCTGCGGTACGAGCCAGGATCGAAAGGCGCTGGAGCGCGCTGCGTTAAAT
The DNA here is from genome assembly GCA_022652485.1 of Sphingobium sp. GTDB lineage: Bacteria > Pseudomonadota > Alphaproteobacteria > Sphingomonadales > Sphingomonadaceae > Sphingobium. Next base: position 35,335 of record JALCRK010000036.1, on the reverse strand, counting down.
CTGACGCGGGACGCGCGCTCTCTATTTTTGGTGTCGCATCGCTTTTTGCGCAAAACCGGTTCCCACTTTTGCGCACGATACTATTAAGTGCAAAAGTCAGCAGTTTTTTTCAGCGCCGCCTCAAACCATCTTATAGTATTGAATAGTATTGATCGCTCAGCCAAGCCCACAAACAAGGCGCCTAATTTTAGGCGACACCCCCCGTAAGTATGCCCCTCAAACCTCGCCCGTCTTCCCCAGCTTCCTGATAAACCCGATCAGCCCGGTCTGGCGGCTGCGCTTGAGGCGTTCGGCGGCGAGGATTGTGCGCACCTTTTCGAAGCAGGCCTGCGCGTCGTCGTTCACCAGCACATAGTCATAGCCGTCCCAGTGCGCGATTTCGTTGGCGGCGCGGGCCATGCGGCCCTCGATCACCTCATTGCTGTCCGTGCCGCGCGCGCGCAGGCGGCGCTCCAGCTCCTCGATCGAGGGCGGCAGGATAAACACCCGCACCACATCTCCGCCCGCAAGCTGGTGAAGCTGCTGCGCACCCTGCCAGTCGATATCGAACAGCACGTCGCGCCCCTGCTCCAGCATCGCGTCGACCGGGGCTTTCGGCGTGCCGTAGCGGTTGCCGAATACATGCGCCCATTCGAGGAAGGCGTTGTCCGTCACCATTTCGCGGAACTGCTCCAGCGAGACGAAATGATAGTCCTTGCCGTCCACCTCGCCGGGGCGGATCGGGCGCGTGGTGGCGGAGACGGACATCTGGAGATTGTCCTCAGCCTCCAGCAACATGCGCGAGATGGTCGATTTGCCCGCGCCGGAGGGCGAAGAGAGCACGAAGAGGAGCCCGCGCCGGCGGAATTTATAGGGATCGGTAGAGTTGCTGTCGGCCATGCCTGCTAGTGGCGCGACACGCCGTCCGCGTCAAGGGAGGGCGGTGCGGAACGCGCGGGCGCGATGCCCCGAAACCGTGCGCCTGACCGGACTTTCCCGTGCGTTGCCGGCACCCCGTTTTACCGCTTCTTAACGGAGCAGGTCTATTCCCGATCCTGACATAAATACAATTTCGGGAGACGAATATGTGGGTGAAACCCCTTGACCTGAGTAGCGCGGGCAATGCAGCGGGCGCCGCCGACCTCCCCCACAAGCCCGACCTCGTCTTCATCTTCGGCCCGGTCGACGAAATCGCGCAAAGCCCCGCACTCCGGCAGTTGATGGAGCTTTATCCCGACGCCGTGCAGATCGGCTGCAGCACGGGCACCTCCATCCAGCAGACCCGCCTCGCCGACGAAGGGCTCTCCGCCCTCGCCATCGGCTTCGCGAACACGAAGGTGCGGCTCTATGTCGAGCCACTCGCGGATATCGCGGAATCCGCTGCGACCGGCGCGATGCTCGGCGGCAGGCTCAAGGCGGACGATCTCGCGGGCACCTTCGTCCTCTCGCACGGGCTGGGCGTCAACGGCAGCGCGCTGGTGCACGGATTGCAGAGCATCCTCGGCGAAGACGCGATGATCAGCGGCGGGCTTGCCGGGGATGGCGCCCGGTTCGAGCAGACCCTCGTCGCGGTGAACGGCGCGCCGGTGTCGGGCGTCGTCGCGGCGCTGGGTTTCTATGGCGATGCGATCCGTTTTGCCCACGGCAGCGCGGGTGGCTGGGACGAGTTCGGCCCCAAGCGGCGCATCACCCGGTCGGAAGGGTCCGTCCTCTTCGAGCTGGACGGCAAGCCGGCGCTCGATCTCTATGAAAGCTATCTGGGCGACGACGCGGCGGGCCTGCCAGCCTCCGGCCTGCTGTTCCCGCTGAAAATCTGGAACGACGCCAACCCGGCGGACCAGTTCGTGCGCACGATCCTCGCTATCGATCATGACGCCAAGTCGATCACCCTCGCGGGCGACATTCCCGAGGGCTGGAGCGCGCGGCTGATGCGCGGATCGTTTGATCACCTCATTCAGGGCGCGAGCGAGGCGGCGCAACATGCGTGCGAGACATTCTCCGCCGATGGCATCAGGCCCGAGCTTTGCCTGTTCGTGAGCTGCGTCGGGCGGCGCCTGCTGATGGGGCAGATGACCGAGGACGAGGTGGAGGCCGTCGCCGATGTAATCGGCCGCGACGTGCCGATCCTTGGCTATTATTCCTATGGGGAGATCGCGCCGCAAAACGCGACGAAGCTCTGCGGCCTGCATAACCAGACTGTGACGCTGACCCTGCTGGCGGAGGCTGCATGACCGAAAATGCGCGCCTGCCCCAGCTGCTGAGTCGTCAGGTCGAAAAGGCGACCACCCCGGACAAGGGGCTGGATATCCATCGGCTGCTCGATCTGGTATCCGCCGCCTATGAGGACCATGAGCGTGACCGGCGGCGGACCGACCGCGCCAATGCGCTGATGGCGGAAGAGCTGGAAGACGCGCTCTCGGCAATCGAGCTGCAGAATATCCGTTTCAAGGCCGCGCTGGACAATATGCCCCAAGGCCTGTGCCTGTTCGACAGGCGCGGGAAGATGGCCGTGTGCAACCCGCGCTTTCAGGCGATGTACGACATCCCCGATGCGGACTGCCGGCCCGGCAACAGCCTCGCCCAGCTCCTCGGCGCCAGCCGTGCCCTGACCACCGCCAGCGAGATCGAACGGCGGATGCTCATCAGCGAGCATGTCCAGATGGGCGAAGGCACGACCTCAACGCTGGAACAGAACTGGCCGGATGGCCGCAAGATCGTGATCCAGCGCACAGGCATCGCCGATGGCGGCTATCTCGATACCATCGCCGATGTGACCGAAAGCCGGAAAGCCACCGCGCAAATCGCTCACCTCGCCCGGCACGACGCGCTGACGAGCCTGCCCAACCGCGTTCTTCTGCGCGAACGGATGCAGGAGATTGTCCGCAACGCCCAGCGCGGGGATCAATGCGCGATCATGTGCCTCGACCTCGACCGCTTCAAGCTGGTCAATGATACGCTCGGCCATCCCATCGGTGATGCCCTGCTCGTCATGGTGGCGGAGCGCCTGAAGGCCGAACTGCGCAGCAACGATGTCGTCGCGCGCCTCGGCGGCGATGAATTCGCAATTATCCAGCAGCATGTTCGCAATATCGCCGAGCCGGGCAAGCTCGCCAGCCGGATCATCAAGAGCATTTCCAAGCCCTATGTCATAGAGGGGCACAAAATTCAGATCGGCACCAGCATCGGCATCGAGGTCGTCTTCGTCAACAATCTCGACAGCGACCTGGCGCTGCGCAATGCCGACATGGCGCTCTATGACGCCAAGACGCACGGACGCGGAACCTACCGGCTGTATTCCTCGGAAATGCACGATGTCGCCACCCAGCGCCGTCTGCTGGAAAACGACCTCCGGGACGCCTTCGCCAAGAACCAGTTCATCGTCCATTATCAGCCGCAATATGACACCAATCAGAACGATATCATCGGCTTTGAGGCACTGGTCAGGTGGGAGCACCCGGTCCGCGGCCGGATTCCGCCGAACCAGTTCATTCCGGTCTGCGAGGAAATGGGCCTGATCGACGAGCTGGGCAAGATCGTTCTCAAGACGGCCTGCACCGACGCGGGCGGATGGCCCGACCATATCGGCATCGCGGTCAACCTGTCTCCGGTCCAGTTCCGTTCACGCAACCTCCCCACGCTGATTCGGGAAGCCGTGGAGGCCGCTGGGCTTTCTCCCAACCGGCTGGAGCTTGAAATCACGGAAAGCGTGATGCTGGAAGATTTTACCGCCGTCCTCGATCAGCTGAGATCCATCAAGAGGCTGGGATGCCAGGTCTCGCTCGACGATTTCGGGACAGGCTATTCCTCGCTCAGCTATATCCGCCACTTCCCGTTCGACCGGATCAAGATCGACCAGTCGTTCGTAAGGGATCTGGCGGACACTTCGGACAGTCTTGCCATCATCCGCGCCGTCGTCGGCCTGTGCGGCAGTCTCAACATCAAATCCACGGCGGAGGGTGTCGAAACCCTGCAGCAACTCGAAATCCTGTGCCGGGAGCAATGCGACTCCGTGCAGGGCTATCTGTTCAGCGAACCGATACCCCTGAAACAGACATACGAATTGCTTGATATCCCTGTACGGCGCAAGGGCCGCAAAGCCGCGGCCTGAAACCCGCCTGCGTCAAGGCTATCGGGACTCAGGGAAGGTCCGGCGCTTCGTCCGCGGCGGGCTTGGCCGTGGGTGTGGATTTTGGCTGGGCCATCTTTACCGGCTTCGCGGCGAGGGCGGCCTGCTCCATCTCGCGCTCCTGATGCCGCTGATAGAGCTTGTGGCCGAGCCACGCGCCGCCGATCACCAGCGCGCCGATGGGCGAGCGCCGCACGAACTTGCTGGCGAAAAAGCCCGCCGCCGCGCCCAGCGCGCCCGACTGGCCCGATTTTTCGGCGATCCGCGAGCCGAGGACTCCGCCTAACACTTTCCCGATCATCCTGACATGGCTCCTTTTGGGTGTCTTCGCCATATCAACCTCCTGTGCGCGGCTTTGGTTCCGCGGAACTCCGCGTGCCTATTTCCGCTTGCCGAAATCGACCGTCACCACATTGGAACCATCAGCGGCGGCGGCAGGCGAAGCGTCGGCCGCTGTCGCATCATTTTCCGCCGCGTCATGCGGTTCGGGCGTACCCACATCTTCCTGCGCCTGAAACTGGAGCGCGAAGTTGACCGCTGGGTCGACGAACGCGGTGATCGCACCGAAGGGAATCGTCAGTTCCGCCGCAACCTGATTGAAGGTCAGGCTGACGCGGAACAGCATGTTTTCGACCTTCAAGTCCCAGAACTTGTTCTGGAGGACGATCGTCATCTCGTCTGGAAAACGCTCGGTCAGATGCTTCGGGATCGCGACTCCCGCCGCGTGGGTCTTGAAGGTGATGTAGAAATGATGGTCGCCCGGCAGCACGCCTCCGGCGCCCTCGACCTGCCCAAGCACCCGGCCCACCACGGCGCGCAGGGCCTCCTGCACGATCTCGTCATAGGGAATCAGGCTGTCGGGCATCTCGTCACTCATGGTTTTCACCCTAGCGCCGCCCCGGCATCGGTCAAGCCTCCGAGCGGCGGAGGGTTTCATTTCGAATTTGGCCAAGGGCGCGATTTTCGACCCCGGCACAGCCATCAAACCGCGCGCAAAACATTGCGCACAGGCAAATCCGCGCTATAGGGGCGCTCATGCGCACGGCAGAAATTCAGCGGACTACGGCGGAAACGTCGATTGTCGTCTCCGTCAATCTGGACGGCACAGGCGCTTATGCGGTTTCGACCGGCATCGGCTTCCTCGATCACATGCTGGAGCAGCTCTCCCGCCATTCGCTGATCGACCTCCGGGTAGACTGCAAGGGCGACCTGCATGTCGACCAGCATCACACCACCGAAGACACCGGCATCGCGATCGGCGAAGCCATCGCCAAGGCGCTGGGCGACAAGCGGGGCATCACCCGCTATGGCAGCGCCTATTCCCCGATGGACGAAACGCTGTCCCGCGTGGCGCTGGACATCAGCGGGCGCCCATACCTCGTGTGGAAGGCGGAATTCACCACGCCCCGTCTTGGCGAAATGGACACCGAGCTGTTCCAGCACTGGTTCCACAGCTTCGCGGGCGCGGCGGGCATCACGCTGCACGCCGAGTGCCTCTATGGCGAAAACAACCACCATATTATCGAGAGCCTGTTCAAGGGACTGGCGCGCGCGCTGCGCATCGCGGTGGAAATCGACCCGCGCAAGGGCGACGCGATCCCCTCGACCAAGGGAACGCTCGGAGGCTGAATGTTCATCCTGTCGATCCGCTACACCGCGCCGCTGGAAGAGGTCGACCGGCACCGTCCCGCGCATCTGGACTGGCTCCGCGCAGGCCATGAAGCGGGGCATTTCATCGGCTGGGGGCGCAGGACACCACCGACCGGCGGGATCGTGCTGGCGCGCGGCGACAGGGCGCAGGTGGAGGCGCTGGCGCTGGAAGACCCCTTCATCACCGGAAAGGTGGCGGAAGTCGAGGTCATCGAATGGACCCCGAGCTTCCTGGGCGCGGGCCTAGAGGCACTCGCCTCATGACGACCGCGCTGATCGATTACGGCGCGGGCAATCTTCATTCGGTTCACACTGCGCTGGTCCAGGCAGGAGCGACCGATGTGGTGCTGGCAGCCGACGGGGACACGGTGGCGCGCGCCGAGCGCATCGTGCTGCCCGGTGTCGGCGCCTTCCGCGCCTGCCGCGACGGGCTTTATGGCCTCCCCGGCGTGGTCGAGGCGATGACGGAAGCCGTGGAGCAACGGGGCGTGCCGTTCCTCGGCATCTGCGTGGGGATGCAGTTGCTGGCGGATAGCGGCGAGGAATTCGGCAATCATGATGGCCTCGGCTGGATACCGGGCGCGGTGCGGCTGATGGAACCCGCAGACCCTGGCATCAAGGTGCCGCACATGGGCTGGAACGATGTGACCCCCACCGTTCCCCATCCGCTGATCGTGCCGGGCGAGGCCTATTTCCTCCACAGCTATCATTTCGCCGCAAGCGACCCTGCCCACATCCTCGCCACCAGCGAGCATGGCGGCCCTATCGTCGCCGCCGTGGGCCGTGACACCATCATCGGCGTGCAGTTTCACCCGGAAAAGAGCCAGACCTATGGCCTTTCCTTCCTCTCGCGCTTTCTCGGATGGAAGCCGTGATACATGAGATATTCGCGGTGCTCCTGCGCAGGCAGGAGCCTGGTTCAGGTTGTGAATCCGGGTTCCTGCCTGCGCAGGAACACTCTCGTAGCGTTTTGAGGCTGACGAAATGTCTATAATCGTTTTCCCCGCAATCGACCTCAAGGGCGGACAGGTCGTGCGCCTCGCCGAGGGGGATATGGACCGCGCGACGGTCTATGGCGACGATCCCGCAGCCCAGGCGCTGCTCTTTGCGGAGGCGGGCGCGCAGCATCTTCATGTTGTCGATCTGGACGGCAGCTTCGCGGGGAAAGCGGTGAATGGAAGCGCGGTGGAGAGCATCGTCTCCGCCTTCCCCGGCCATGTGCAGCTGGGCGGCGGCATCCGCAACCGGGAGTCGGTCGAGCGCTGGTTCGATCTCGGCGTGTCGCGCATCGTCATCGGCACGGCGGCGCTGAAAGACCCGGAATTCGTGAAAGCCGCCGCGCGCGATTTCCCCGGCGGCATCGTCGTCGCGGTCGATGCGCGCGATGGCTTCGTCGCCACCGAAGGCTGGGCCGAGAAGTCCGACATGCCGGTGCTCGATCTCGCCCGCCGGTTCGAGGACGCAGGCGTCGCCGCGCTGCTGTTCACCGATGTAGGGCGCGATGGGATGCTGAAGGGCTGCAACGTGCAGGCAACTGTCGACCTCGCCCGCGCGTGTGGCATCCCCGTCATCGCCAGCGGCGGCGTTGCGGGCATAGCCGACATCCGTATCCTCTCACTCCATGCGCAGGACGGGATCGAAGGCGTCATCACCGGCCGCGCGCTCTATGACGGGCGGCTGGATCTGAAGGCCGCGCTCGCGGTAGCGGCGGCAGAATGATTATGTGCGTTGAAGCGCGCGGTGCCAGCCCGCTCCCCCGCCCAACCGCCCGACAGGGTATAATATCGGGTGGTTGGGCGGGGGTTCAAACGAGTCACGCGCCTCGTTTGAAGGCTGGCACCGTAACCGAGCGTGAGCGAGGCAGACAAAAATGACCGTCCGTGTCCGCGTCATCCCCTGCCTCGATGTCGCCAATGGCCGCGTGGTCAAGGGCGTCAACTTCGTCGATCTCGCCGATGCGGGCGATCCGGTCGAGCAGGCGCGGCTTTATGACAGCATGGGCGCGGACGAGCTGTGCTTCCTCGATATCACCGCATCCCACGAGGATCGCGGCACAATCCTCGACATCGTGCGGCGCACGGCGGAAGTCTGCTTCATGCCTGTCACCGTTGGCGGCGGGGTGCGCAGCGCTGAGGACGCGCGGGCGCTGCTGCTAGCCGGAGCGGACAAGGTGGCGGTGAACAGCGCCGCCGTCTCCCGCCCGGAGGTAGTGGCCGACATCGCCGACCGCTTCGGCAGCCAGTGCATCGTCGCCAGCGTGGATGCGCGCCGCGTGGAAGAAGGGCGCTGGGAAATCTTTACCCACGGCGGCCGCCGCGCGACCGGCATCGACGCGCTGGAACACGCGCACAGGCTCGCGCAGCTCGGCGCTGGCGAGCTGCTCGTCACCTCGATGGATGGTGACGGCACCAAAAAAGGCTATGACCTCGCCCTCACCCGCGCGATTGCGGACAGCGTTTCCGTGCCGGTCATCGCCAGCGGCGGAGTCGGCACGCTGGAACATCTGGTCGAGGGCGTGCGCGAAGGCCACGCCTCCGCCGTGCTCGCGGCATCGATCTTCCATTTCGGGCAGCACACGATCGCCGAGGCGCATCAGGCTCTTGCTGCGGCGGGCATTCCCGTGCGCCATCCGATCACGCATTAGGTTGTTCGGGCCTTATGTCATTGACTGCCCTTCTCCTCCCCACCTTCACGCAGATGCTCACGGCTCTGTCGGGCTGGCTGACCAAGGCGCAAGCGCAAATGCCTCAGTCGGCGTCAGAGGCATTATTATCCGCGCGGCTTGCGCCAGACATGTTCCCGCTATCCACGCAGATTCGCTTCTCATGCGTGCAGGCTTATGAGGCGGCCTACCGCTTCAGGGGCTTGGATTTCCCACAATCCATCGATGCCCTGCTTGATGAAGGGCGCAATGGTGGCGAAACGCCTGGCTCGATGAGCGACGCGTTTGCGCGCATCGCAGAAACGCTCGCATTCCTGAATGCTCTGGCCCCGGACGCACTCGATATGGACCCTGCCGCTCCGATGGTGCACACACTTCCCAGCGGCATGATATTCGACCTGACAGCGGAGCAATATGCGCGGGACTGGGTGCTCGCGCAGTTCTATTTCCATATCATCACCGCATACGCCATTTTGCGCAAAGAGCAGGTCGACATCGGCAAGATCGACTATATCCCACACATGCTGCCCTATCTTCGCACGCACTAAGCGCCTCCACACTCTTTCGCGCCCGCAACAAAAAAAGGTGAACGCGGTTGCGTTATGCGCGCCGGAAACGGTAATAGCCCTTTAAGACCCGCCTGTTAGGGCGGTTGCGCGCAAGAGACAGGCATGGCCATTTCAGGGGGTAAGATGCGGACAGTCGATCCGGCGACATCAAACGCGGCAGGAAGCAACGCGCACGCTCCGGCGGTGGCTGTCGTCATTCCCGCCTATAACGAGGAAAACGCGATCATCCCGACCATCGAGAAGGTGCGTCAGGTGTTGAACGAGGCGAAGATCCCGTTCGAGCTGGTGGTCGTCAACGATGGCTCGAAGGACGGCACCGCCGCCGCCGCCAAGACGACCGGCGTGCATCTCGTCGATTTCCCGCACAATGGCGGCTATGGCCGCGCGCTCAAGGCGGGCATCGCCGTCACCAAGGCGCCGCTGGTCGCCATTATCGACGCGGATGGCACCTATCCGGCGGAAATGCTCCCCCAAATGATCGAGATGGCCGCCTACAACCAGATGGTGGTGGGTGATCGCGGCGTCGCGATGAAGGGCGTGCCGATGATCCGCAAGCCCGCCAAATGGGTGCTGAACAATCTCGCGAGCTATCTCGCCGGGCACAAGATCACGGATTTGAACTCCGGCCTGCGCGTGTTCCAGCGGCCCGAGCTGGAGCGCTTCATTCACCTTTTGCCCAATGCCTTCTCGTTCACCACGACGATCACCCTGTGCATGTTGGCGTCCGGGTTCAACGTTTCCTATCTGCCGATCACTTACGGCAAGCGCGTGGGCGTTTCGAAGATCAAGGCGGTGGATTTCTTCCGCTTCATGATGCTGGTGTTCCGCCTCACCGTCTATTTCCAGCCGCTGCGCATCTTCCTTCCCTTGGGCGCGTTCATGTTCCTGATCGGCGTGGGCAAGGCGGTTTATGACGTGTGGATCGACAACCTCTCCGAAACCGCGATTTTCGGGATGCTCGGCGCGATTGTCATCTGGTCCTTCGGCCTCATCGCCGATATGATGGCGCGGATGCAGCTCCGCCCGCCGGGCGCTTGAGCGTGAGTCCATCGCGCAAGCGAACTCTCATCTGGGGCGTGCGCATCGCTGTCAGCGCGATCGTGCTCGGCATCATCTTCCATGTCGTTCCGTTCGCGCAGGTCTGGGCCGCCGCCAAGCGCCTGACGCCGCAGCTGTGGCTCGCGGGCTTCGCGCTGTTCCTGCTCGGCCATGCAATGACCGCCGCGAAATGGTGGATGCTGATCGGCCATGATGTGCCGTTTTCCCGCGCCTTTCGCGCACATCTCGCGGGCCTCGGCGCTAACCTCGCGCTGCCTGGCGTAGCGGGTGGCGACGTTGTGCGCGCCGCGCTGGTGATGGGCGATACGCAGCACAAGGGCCGCCTCGCGGTCGGCTCGGTGGCGGACAGGCTGATCGACACCGCCTCACTGGGGCTGGTCGCGCTGATGGGCGCATGGTTCGCCTTTAACACGGACGGCGACACGGCGGGGCTGACGCTTGCCGCGCTGGCGATCGCGATCGTCGGCGGCGTCTATCTACTCCGCGCGCTGACGCCCCGGATCGAGATCTGGGCGCACGCGCTTTCCCACGGCGGCAAGATCGCCGTCATCCTCTCGAAAATGATCCGCATCATCGCCGAGCTGAGCCGCCAGCCGGGCCTGCTGCTCGGCTGCTTCGCGCTTTCGATCGTGGTGCAATGCTTGTTCGTGCTAATCAACATCGCGTTCGCGCTGGCGATCGGCGTGATGATTCCCGCTGCCGCGTGGTTCTATGCGTGGGCGGGCGCGAAGATCATCGCGATTGCACCGATCAGCCTTGGCGGCCTCGGCGTGCGCGAGGCGAGCATGGCGGCGCTGCTGAAACCCTTCGGCGCGGATTATGGCGCGGTCATCGCCGTCGGCCTCATCTGGCAGACGGTGCTGTATGCGAGCGGCATCCTCGGCATTCTCATCCAGTCCGGCTTTGCGGCAGTCCCGCGCAAGGCGGGCGCTTCCTCCCGTCCCCAACCCGATATAGGCTGACCCGATGGCTTCTGCTGCTGACGCTTCCACTGTTTCTGGTCAAACCGGCCCGCGCATCACCATCCTCGGCGGCGGCCCGGCAGGCGTCGGCGCGGCCTATATGTTGGCGACCAGCGGCAAGGCGAAGCCGGTGCTGCTGGAGCGCGCAACGAAAGTGGGCGGCAATTCGGGCAGCTTCCTGCACGATGGCGTGCACTGCGATTTCGGCAGCCACCGCCTCCACCCGGCGAGCGACCCGGCTATCCTCGACATGATCCGTGGCCTGCTGGGCGATGACCTGCTCACCCGCCCGCGCCACGGCCGCATCCGCCTCAAGGGGAGCTGGATTCACTTCCCGCTGAAACCCGCGGACTTGCTGATGAAGATGCCCAAGGGCTTCGCGCTTTCCCTTCTCAAGGACATGGGCACCAAGCCGTTTCGCAAGGGCGCGGCGAGCCCGGAGGCAGAGACCTTCGCGACGATCCTGCACAAGGAACTCGGCCCGGCGATGTGCGAGGGCTTTTATTATCCCTACATGAAGAAGCTGTGGGCGTTGCCGCCGGAGCAGCTCGCCGTGACGCTGGCGCGCCGCCGCATCTCTGGCAGCTCGATCACCAAGATCATCAAGAAAGTGCTGGGCCAGCTCCCCGGCATCAAGAAACCGCAGACCGGCATCTTTTATTACCCGAGGTTGGGCTTTGGCCTCATCAGCGAGGCACTGCTCGGCGGCGCGGAAAAGCTGGGCGCGCAGGCGCAACTCGGCGCATCGGTGATGGCGGTCGAGCATGAGAACGGCCATGTTCGCGCCGTGCGCTACGCGACCGATGCCAGCGAACAGCGGGTAGAGGCCGACCATGTCTGGTCCACCATCCCCCTGTCGCAACTGGTGCGGATGGCGGAACCTGCCGCGCCCGCGCACGTACTCGCGGCGGCGGACAAGATGCGCTATCGCGGCATGATCCTGATCTACATCACGCTCGATCAGGACCAGTACACCGAATATGACGCGCATTATTTCCCGGAATTGAACGTTCCGATCTCGCGCCTGTCCGAGCCGAAGAATTATTCCGCTAGCCTAGAACCCAGAGGCCAGACGGTGCTGTGCGCAGAGCTGCCGTGCGATCCACACGAGGAGCTGTGGAGCCTGACCGACGATCAGCTGGGCCAGAAGCTGTGCGACTGGCTGGTGGCGACCGGCCTGCCCAAGCCGAAGCTCAAGGCATCGCTCACCCGGCGCCTCAGCCATGCCTATCCAGTCTATGACCGCGATTTCGAGCAGCATTTCGCGGTGCTCGATCAGTGGGTCGGCTCGATCAAGGGGCTGCTGACCTTCGGGCGGCAAGGATTGTTCGCGCACGACAACACCCACCATGCGCTCGCGATGTCCGCCGCCGCGGTCGAATGCATCGATGCCGACGGCAAGTTCGACTCCGCGCGCTGGGCCGAGCATCGCAAGGAATTCGAGCATCATGTGGTCGAGGACTGAGGGCAGATAAGATGAGCGACCACGCGCTCGTCCTCACCTATCACTCGATCTCAGATGCGCCGGGACCGACCTCGATTTCGCCCGATAGTTTCGCGATGCAGATGGAGACGCTGGCCCGCTGCGGCTATGCCAGCGCACGCACGCAAGAGTTTCTTGACTGGCACCAGGGCAAGGGCGACATGGCGCGCAAGGTTCTCATCACCTTCGACGACGCCTTTGCCGATTTCGCCGAAGTTGCCGTGCCAATCCTGGAACGCCACGGCTTCACCGCGCTGATGTTTGTCCCCACCCGCAAGCTCGGTGGCGCGGAAGACTGGTACACCTTTCCCCCCACCAACCGCCCGCTGATGCGCCGGGACCAGATCCTTGCGCTTCACAAGCAGGGCATGGAGTTCGGCGCGCATGGCCGCACGCATTGCCCGCTGCCCTCCGTATCGGGCGACGCGCGCGCCGACGAGATTGCGGGCAGCGGCGCGGATCTGGCCGAATGGCTCGGTGCTTTCCCTCCCGCATTCGCCGCCCCTTATGGGGCGGTCGACAATAATGTCGTGTGCGAGATCGCCGATCATTACGCGATCGCCTTCGGCACCCGCTTCGCCGAGGCGCGGCGCACCGACCATCGGCACGACATCCCCCGCATCGACATGCATTATTTTCGCGCTCCCCTCGCCTGGCGTAACTTTCTGGAAGGGGGTCGGTTGTATTTTACCGCACGGCAGACGCTGCGCCGGGTAGGGCAGGCGCTGCGAAAAGGTTAATGGCTTAACGCGCTTGATCGATTGTGCATTGCGGCACATAATCGGCGACAATCAAGGTTCAAAGGAACATATCCAATGACGAAACTAGCCAAGGTGGGTCAGAATATCGAGACCCAGAACGCGGGCTGGACCTTTGACGGCAAGGTCGCCGATACGTTCGTCGATCATGTTCGCCAGTCCGTGCCCCTGTACGAAAAAGGCCATGAGCTGGTGTGCCAGCTGTCCGATTATTTCGTCGACAAGACCAGCACCGTTTACGAGATCGGCACGTCCACCGGAGAGCTGATCCGCAAGGTCGCCCAGCACAATGCCCATCGCGACGGCGCGCGCTTCGTCGGCATCGACCCCGTCGGCCCGATGGTAGCGAAGGCGCGGCAGCATTGCGCCGACACGCCTTCGGTCACGATCATCGAGGACGACGCCCGCAATTTCGAGTTCGAGCCGACCGACCTCATCATTTCCTATTACACCATCCAGTTCATCCCCCCGCGCGACCGGCAGAAGCTGTTCGACAAGCTCTATAATGCGCTCAACTGGGGCGGCGCGCTGATCATGTTCGAAAAGGTGCGCGCGCCCGACGCCCGCTTTCAGGACATGATGGTCGGCATGTACAACGAGTTCAAGCTCGATCAGGGCTTCGACTATGAGGAAATCGTCACCAAAACACGCTCGTTGAAAGGCGTGCTGGAGCCGTTCTCGACCCAGGGCAACCTCGATCTGTTCGCCCGCGCCGGGTTCAAGGATGTGACCACGGTGATGAAATATATCTGCTTCGAAGGCTTTATCGCCATCAAGTAAGGCGATAGGTCGCCCCGGCGGCGGCCATCCCGACGGCTGCGATTATCCTACGGAAAGAGCACAGCCGTCACCCGGGCAAGATCGGCGGGGGGAAGATCGTCGAGGATGATGTCCCGCGCCGGATTGCTGCTGTGGCCGACGAGCCTGCCCTCCCGGTCGACCGAAAGCGCGAGCACCCGGAGGGCACCCTGCTCCCGTAACACGCACAGTCCGGTGTCGATCGGGGTCTGGTCCGGGTCGACGATGAGCACCGCATTCCCCGGAATGGCCGGCCCGAGCGAGGCGCGGCACATGCGCAGCGCATAGCAATTGGGGCCGGAGCCGAGCGGCGGAGCGACATATTGCGGGTTGGGAAAAGGCTCTATCAGCCCCTCCCCCAGCGGCACGCCCACCACTTGCAAACTTGCTACCGCAATACCGGCGGCAGCCCCCTGAGCCGCTGCGTTCCGGGCCGAGGGACGGGCCAGAACCTCGTCCACATTCCAGTTCTTCAGCCGCGCCAGCTCCGTGCGCAGCGCGCCGATACGCTCGCGGGTGCGGGCCTCCCGCTCCGGCGCGCCGGGGATGCGCGCCAGCCACTCGTCCAGCGCCCCCGCTTCATATTCACCCCACAGCAGCATGATAAGGGCTTCGCGGTCCGTCACCTCGAACAGCGCGCAGAGCGCCGCAATGGTTTCAGGGCTCCAGCGATCGATGGGCTTCACCGCGTTCTCGATCCGCGACACGATGACCGCGGGCAGGCGATAGTCCTCAAGCATCCGCGCGAGGGTGAGCCCGGGATGAGAGGCGCGCAACCGCCGCAGCGCCGCCCCCAGCAGCATCGCCAATTCCTCGAACGTCCGATTGACGGGGCGGCTGCCCCCATGCGCCGGTGCCCACGCCTCGATCGCAAAGCCGGGACTGTCGACATCCGCCAGCAAACCGGCAGGCTCCCCGACATTCAGCAGCCGGGCCAACATGCACAGCTCATCCGCCCGCGCGAACACCTCGCCGCGCTCGATCTTGGACAGGCGGATATAGGGGATCTGCGGCAGCCGGGCGGAAAGGGCGAGCAGCGAGGAAAATCCCGCCGCCAGCCTGCATTCGCGCACCGCATTGGGAAACAGGACGTTGCGGTAGGAATCGACGGGAATGGGCGCCGGCTTGTGGGCCGGATTTCTCACAAGCGCGGGGGGCGGCGGCGTATCAGACTTTCCGCCCCTGTTCATGGTCATGCCCATCGTCTTTTCTTATCCCAGGGTTCGGCCTGACGAGCAAGCGCCATCCACCCGGACTATTTGAAGCTTCCCCCACTGCTTACCACGCGATCGACGCCGCACCAACATGGGCACGATCAATCTGCTCCCTTTTGGATGAAAAGGAAGCGCCCCTCCACCGGAGAGGCGCTTTCAGGAGACGCGGGGTCGCGCGTGAAACCAGAGCATCGTGCGCAAAAGTGGGAACCGGTTTTGCGCAAAAAACGATGCGACACCAAAAATATAGAGCGCGCGTCCTGCGGCAGATTTAACGCAGCGCTCTAGTGACGGAGCCGGGATTCGCTGGCGACCAGCGCGCCTGCGGGCCACAGGTCCGGCGCATCGCCTTCCGGTTCGGAAACATGCACCCGCTCCCTGCGGCGATCGGCATGAGGCGCGCGGGGCAACATATCGGCCCCCAGCGGTTCGTCATCGTTGGAAAAACGGACATTGTGGGATGCCAGCTCGCCGATCAGGCGCGCGGCGCGGCGGGTGATCTGGCGGATGCGTTCCCGCGTCAGGCCCATTTCCGCCTCGTGCGCGCTCTCCTCGCCCTGGCCGAACAGATGACGGCGGACGATGTCGCAATCGCGCTCGATCCGCTCCTCCAGCTTGCGCAGCTCCTCCGGGTCCACCCCCGCGCGGCTCTGCACATAGACCGGCAGCGCGCTGGAGCGATCCCGCCGGGTGGCGAGCGGGCGGGCGCTCTGCGCCTTGCGCTTCAGCTGCGCGATGCCGACGCTGCGCAGATGGCAGACATATTCGTCCATCAGGGCGGAGCAGGTCTGGCGCGCCATATGATCGGCGGCGCTGGCCTCGGTGCGGCCTTCCGCAAATTCGTCCTCGATCATCGCTTCGAGCGGCATGTCCTCTCCGTCTGCGCCGCGCTCCATCGCATGAAGCGAGATCGTCGTCGCCTCGACCTTCTTTGCGGAGGGGCGCTGGTCGTCCATCAGGCGGAAGCGCAGACCCTGCAGCTCCCCACGCAGCTGCCAGTTGACGAAGGTCGTGAACATCGCCTTTTCCGGGTCATAGGCCTCGATCGCGCGGTGCACGCCGATGGCGCAGACCTGCTCCGCATCCTCCCAGTGCGCGGTGAGGCCATATTGCTTGATGAAGTGGCGGATGCGTGGCGCGATCACCTGCAGCACGGTAGCGAAGGCGCGGTCCGCCTGCATCCGCTGGCGCGCGGTCTGACGCTCGCCCTCGGCCGGGCGGTTCGCAATCACTTCCGCGACGGCGGCCTCGAGAAGTTCGGTAGCTTTCGACATTGGTTATCCCCTGAGCAATGCGACGCAGCGATCTGCTGCCGGGGATCACAATGGGGGATAGGGCTTCTACTTATCCTGAAACATCCTATAAGTAGGAATACTTATCCTATAAATTTCTGCACATAGCCGAGGAGCCAGCCGCGATGCGCCGCCGTCGCGTCCCCGGCGCGGGCGATATGCTGCTCCGCCTGATTTCCACCAATCTGGGCGGCGAGCAGCGTGCGCGCACGGTGTGGGTCCAACCTTCCATTATAGAAGCGGATCGCATCGCCCGGCCCGAGCTGGTGCCCGATATAGGCGGCGCGGGCGATCTCGCTGGCGTTCTCCCCGATCGACGCGCCCGCCTGCCGCAGCCGCGCGACGTTGGCACGGGCATAGTCCGCCACCGTCTCGATCGCCGCCTGCGGATCATAGCGCAGCGCCAACAGCGCCGATTGCGCACCGTGAGCGATCCGGCCTTCCGCATCCACCAGCCCGGTGGCGCGCGCCTGCGCGTTTAGCCAGGTGCCTGCCTGCCGCGCGAGGCCGAGCCATGTGCCGGAGAGGAACTGCCCCAATCCCGCCGCGCTGGATCGCGGATTGCGCGAAAGCGGGTTCCACGCCCCGTTTCTGCCCTTCCCCGCCTCCGCGTTGACGATCGCCGAGAGGGTGGCGGCGGGAATACCGGTGCGGGCGCTCGCCGCATCGAGGTGGGAAGCATAAGGTGCGGCGGCGGCAAGTTTCCGCAGGGGCGGAGACGCGGAGAAGGATGGCGGCACTTGCGCCCGTGGTGCTGTAGGCTGTTCCCGCCCCGGCTCCATCACCGCGCGCAGCAGCGCCTCCAGACCTCCGCCCGCCGGGAGATAGGCCGGGGCCGGCTCGCCTTTGGATATGGTATCGCGCCCGGCACTCCCAAGCGCCGCCTGCCATAGTCGGCCGTTCAGCTCCGCCTTCGCGGTGGAAAGCAGCGTTCGTGCCCGTTCCGCCGGAGAGAGCGCCGCAAGCTCAGGCCGCATCCACCAGCCCATCCGCGCCGCCACCCCGACGCGCACGCATCCTGCGCCGCAGCTTCAGCAGACGCCGTGCGTTGCCGAGATCATCCGCCTCGGCCTGCGCCTTGCGGTCCGCCTCGGCATTGGCCCGGTCGATATAGGCGCTCGCCGCCTGCTCCGCCGCGCGCAGACGGCCATAGGCCGCGAGGGCACGCCCGCGCAATTGTGCGAGGCCCGCCTCCGCCTCGGCCTGATAGTGCGCGATGGCCGCCGCCTGCGCCTTGCGTGCGCGCACCCAATGGTCGGTGCGCATCTGTGGATCGCCCTCCGCCAGCGCGCATTCCTCGCGCACTCTCACGGAGAGCGCGGCGGCATCGCGTGCAAGCCCCGCGACCCGCGCCATCTCCCGCCGCAGCGCCTCGCGCATGGCCTCCATCTCGCGCGCGCCGACGCGCACCACCGGATCATAGGGTGTCTTCATGGCTTCCCTCCGCCTGCATGATGCCTGCGAGCGCCGCGAAGGCGGCGGCAGCATCGCCAGGCTCGTCCTTGCCCTGTTTCAGCATCTCCTCGATGCGCGGGGCGAGCGCGATGGCGCGATCAACTTGCGCGTTGCTCCCCGCCTGATAGGCGCCCAGCCGCACGATCTCCGCCATGTCGCCATAGAGCGAGAGCAATCCGCGCGCCTCCGTGCGCAGGGCGTTCTGCTCCGCCGAGAGGCAGTGCGGCAGCGTGCGCGACACGGATTTGAGCAGATCGACCGCCGGATAGCGCCCCTGCTCTGCGATGCTGCGCGAGAGGATCACATGCCCGTCCAATATGCCGCGCACGGCGTCCGCCACCGGCTCGTCATGATCGCCGCCATCGACCAGAACCGTGAACAGCCCCGTAATAGATCCTGATTTTGTTGGGTGGCCGCTCCGGCCCGCTCCTTCCGCGTGAGCGGAAGCAAAAGACTCCCTCCCCGGCCCGGCACGCTCCAGCAGGCGCGGCAGCTCGGCAAAAACGGAGGGGGTGTAGCCACGCGAGGCGGGTGGCTCACCGTTGGCGAGGCCGATCTCCCGCTGCGCCATCGCAAAGCGCGTGACCGAGTCCATCAGGCACAGCACATGCAGGCCCGCGTCGCGAAAATGCTCGGCAATGGCGAGGGTCGTCCACGCCGCCTGCCGCCGCATCAGCGCGGGCGCATCCGATGTCGCCACCACCAGCACCGAGCGGGCAAGGCCTTCCGGCCCCAGATCATCCTCGACAAATTCCTGCACTTCGCGCCCGCGCTCGCCAATGAGGCCGATCACCGCGACATCGCACTGCGTCCAGCGCGCCAGCATCGAGAGCAGCACGGACTTGCCCACGCCCGACCCCGCGAACAGGCCGAGGCGCTGCCCCACGCACAAAGGCGCGAACAGATCGAGCGCGCGCACCCCGGTCTCGACCCGGGGGCCGACGCGGGCGCGGGCGGCGGCGGGCGGCGGCTCGGCGCGCATCGGGCGCGCGGTGCCGCCCATCGCCAGCGCGCCCTTGCCATCGACCGGGCGCCCGAGGCCATCCACCATCCGCCCCAGCCAGGCCTGAGAGGGGCGCAGGCTGTCCTGCCCCGCGCAGAGATGCGCCTTCGCGCCGGTCGCGAGGCCACGCGGCTCGCAGAAGGGCAGGCAATGCGCCACATCCCGGTCCAGCCCGGTAATCTCCGCATCGAGCGGGCCGTCCTCCGCCTCGATGCGGATATGCGCGCCGATGCTGGCATGACCGAGCAGCCCCTCGACCTCGATCAGCGACCCATGCGCCGCCGCGACCCGGCCATAGACGCTGGCCTGAGGCAGATGCGCAATCGCGCGCGCGGCTTGCGACAAGGAAGGGCGCATATCAGTGCCGCACCTGCCCGGCGGCGACCGCGAGCAGCGTCACCTCATGCTCGATCAGGCTGCGGCCATGCGACAGGGCGCGGTAATAGTCACCGCGGGCGACATCGTGCGCCAGAGCGGCGCAGGCGGCCTTGGCCTTGGGGCTTTCCAGCGCGCGCAGCAGATCATCGAGCAGCAGCAGGATGCTCTCCTGATGCGCCTGCCGCCCCGCCGGATCGAGATAGGCGAGCATACAGGCATAATAGAGGCGACGGGCGGGCGTATCGGCCTCCTCCGGCCGCATTACCTCCCGCCCGCGCAGTATCGCCGCGTCATTTTCCAGCCAAAGCGTGGTCGGTGCGGCGGCACGGAGAACCGCGCCGTTCACGACCATCTTCTCCCCCTGACGCAGACGAATCTTCAGCATGTCCATCCCCGCAACGGATGCTTCTGGGATCATTATAGGAAGACGGGCGGCAAAAGATTCCGGATCGGGCACACCGGCGGAAAAATTTGCCGGATTTGGGGCGGTTCCGCGCGCCTCCTATAATGGCCTTGCGGGAGTGCGTTGCACTCGTTGATCCGAAACAGGCAGCTTCGCTGCGTTTCGGATGATCGGTGCCAGCCCTCTCCCCCACCCAACCTCCCGACAGGATACACTATTGGGAGGTTGGGTGGGGGAGAGGGCCGGTGCGGAACCTAGGAGATAAACGTGAGCCTATATTCGGCACTCTATGCAGGCGTTTCCGGCCTTTCGGCGCAATCGAGCGCGATGGCGACGGTGGCCGACAACATCACCAACATCAACACCGTGGGATACAAGAGCGTCGAGGCGCAGTTCAAGAGCCTGGTGACGGACGGCACCATCGCCGCCTCCTATTCCGCAGGCGGGGTCGCAGCCGCGCCCCATGCGCTGATCTCGAAGCAGGGGCTGTTGCAGGCATCTTCCAGCACCACCGACCTCGGCATAGACGGCGCGGGCTTTTTCGTGACGCGGAGCGGCATCAACCCCACGGACGCGGTGGCCTTCACCCGCGCAGGGTCTTTCCGCCCGGACGAGGAGGGCTTCCTGCGTAACAGCGCGGGCTATTATCTCCAGGGCTGGGCGCTCGATAACAACGGCGCATATGTCAACACCGGCAACCTCGCCGCGCTCACGCCGGTGCGTGTCGGCGAGCTGACCGGCACCGCGACCGCGACCACCCGCCTCCAGATGCGCGCCAACCTGCAATCCACCACCGCCGCCTTCACCGGCACCTATGCCGCCGGCGACATGGCGACCGGCACGGTGACGCCCGCCTTCAGCCGCTCGCTCGATATCTTCGACGCGCAGGGCGGGCCGCACCGCATCAACCTCTCGTTCCTCAAGACCGCGCCGAACACATGGGCTGCGGAAATCTATGCCAGCCCGGCAAGCGACGTGACCGCCACCAACGGCCTGCTGGCGAGCGGCACCATCGCCTTCAATCCGGACGGCAGCCTCGATGTCGCGAACAGCAGCGCCGCCCTGTTCGGCACTGTCACGCCGGTCTGGACCAACAGCGCGGCGGCAGACCCGATCCAGCTTGAGCTGGGCACACAGAGCGGTCTCGACGGCCTCACGCAATTCGGCAGCACCAGCGCGATGATCAGCTCGATCGTCAATGGCGGGCTGCTCGGCAACATCGCCTCGGTGGAGGTGAGCAAGACCGGGCGCCTCTCGGCCATCTTCGAGGACGGCACCGCGCGCGAGCTGTATCAGCTCCCGCTCGCGACCTTCCCCAACCCCGATGGCCTCACCCGCCTGCCTGGCAATGGCTATGGCGTTTCGGATGGCTCCGGCGCGGCGGCCCTGAACGAGCCGACCATATTGGGCGCGGGCGCGATCTCGTCCGGCACGCTGGAGGGCTCGACCGTCGATCTCGCGGAGGAGTTCACCAACATGATCCGCTTCCAGCGCGCCTACAGCGCCGCCTCGCGCATCATCACCACGGTGGACGACATGCTGCAGGAAGTGAGCAACCTCAAGCGATGAGGGATAGGCGATGATTTGCATAGAGCGGGCGGCATTCTCATCCCCTCCCCCTGAGGGGAGGGGACCGAGGAGTGGGGCTGACCCACGAGCGGCGCTACCCCACCCCAACCCCTCCCCCAAGGGGGAGGGGCTAATCGTTCGGAATCTGTTATGTCCCTCGTAGACATTCTCGGCTCCGCGCGCTCCGGCCTCACCGCCGCGCAGGCGGCATTGAAGACCGTCTCGACCAACATCGCCAATGTCGGCACGCCCGGCTATGCGCGCGAGGCGGTCAATCTCACCACCTCGGTGATACAGGGCCGCGTCGTCGGCGTCGCCGTGGGGGAACCCAGCCGCATCGCCGATACGTTTCTGGAGGACATCGTCTATAACCGCGCGGGTGACGCCGGGCGCGCGGACGCCGAAGCGACCTATCTCGACCGGCTGCAATCCCTGCTGGGCGAGCCGGGTGCGCAAGGTGGCATTCCCGCGCGGATGGACGCGATCACCGCCGCCGCCACGGCGATGACCGGCCTCTCCAACTCGCCGCAGACGGTCGGCAATTTCGTGCGTCAGGTGGAAGACGCCATCGCCTCGCTGCAACAGCTGGCGCAGGACACCCATCAGGTGCAGGCCGATGCCGAGGCGGAGATCGGCTATAATGTCGACCGCGTAAACAGCCTGCTGACGCGCATCCACCAGCTTAACGGCGAGGTCGCGCGGCTCGATGGGCTGGGGCGCAGCACCTCCGGCGCGGCGGACCAGCGGATGCAGGCGGTGGAGGAGCTTTCCGGGCTGCTCTCCATCACCGTGCGACACCAGCCCGACGGGCGCATCACCATCGACAGCGCGGACGGCAAGGTGCTGATTGACCGGCAGCTGCGCCAGCTTTCCTACGCCATTTCCGGCGGTGGCGCGGCGCAGGGCAAATATCCGCCGATCAATCTGCACTTTGCCGACGAAGCCGGAAACATCGGCGCGGCCACCGGCGAGCAGCTCTCTGGCGCGGCGAGTGGCGGCACCATCGGTGGCCTCATCACCCTGCGCGACACTGTCGTCCCCGGCTTCACCGACAAGCTCGGCCTGCTGTTCGGCGGGCTGGCCGAAGCGGTGAACAGCGCCTCCAACGCCTCGACCGCGATGCCGCCACCCAATAGCCTCGCGGGCCGCGCGACGGGGCTTACCGGCGCGGACCGGCTGGGCTTTACGGGCCAAGCGCAGTTCGCGGTGACGGACGCGCAAGGCACGCTCGTCGCCACCACCACGGTCGATTTCAGCGCTTTGGGCGCGGGCGCGACCGTCACCACTGCCGTCGCCGCGATCAACGCGGGCCTGGGCGCCACGGCGACCGCCAGCCTCGATCCCTTGACCGGCGCGCTCACCCTCACCGCCGCCAATGCGGCGAACGGCGTCTCGATCGGGCAGGGCACCCCACCCTCCGACCGCGCAGGCGTAGGCTTCTCGCAGTTCTTCGGCTTGAACGATGTGATCCAGAGCGCGGAGAGCGCGCTTGTCCCCTCTGGCTTCGCGCCCACCGATGCCCACGGCTTCACCACCGGCCAGACGGTCGAGCTGATGCTGCGTGACGCGCAGGGGCGCGAGCTGGCCAGTGCCTCGCTTGCCCCCCAGACCGGCGGCACCTTCGCCACCCTGCTCACCAATTTGAACGCCAGCCCGCTCGCCGCCTATGGCAGCTTCAGCATGGACGCGCGCGGGCGCTTCGTCTTCACGCCCCAACCCGGCGCTGCGGGTGCGCGTATTTCGATCCCCTCGGATTCGACCGATCGCTCCGGTACTGGGCGCACCTTCACCGCGCTCTCCGGCCTCACCGGAAGCTGGGCGGGGCTGGAGAGCGGCGCGGTGCGGAAGGAACTCGTCGGCAACCCCACCCGCCTGCCGCTCGCCACGCTGCAATCCGGCATCGCCGTGGGGGCGAAGGCGCTGGGCAGCGGTGACGTGAGCGGCGCGCTGGCGCAGGTGAACGCGCTCTCCGCGTCGCGCGATTTTGCCGCACACGGCACCGCCAGCCTTGAGCGCTACACCAGCGACCTGATGGGCGGGATCGGCTCCGCCGCCTCCATCGCGAAGGACCGCCTCACCGACGCCACCGCGCGCCGGACCGACGCCGTCAACCGGCGCGACAGCTTCTCCGGCGTCAACCTCGACGAGGAACTGACGCAGATGGTGGTGCTGCAAAACAGCTACAGCGCCTCCGCCCGCGTCATCACCGCCGCGAGCCAGATGTATGACACGCTGCTGGAGATGACGCGATGAGGGTGTCTTTGATATGGTCCCGCACCGGCCCACTCCCCCACCCAACCTCCCATAAGATACCCTGTCGGGAGGTTGGGTGGGGCGTGGCCGAGGCGCGTGACTCGTCCACGGGGCTGGCACCGCCCGTCGGGCGTGAGCCCGACCAATGAGAGTCGCAACAATCCCCCTCCAAACCACGATGGCCACCGCGATCCAGCGCGCGCAGGCGGATCTCGCCGTCACGCAGCAGCGTATCGCGAGCGGAAAGAAGGCTCAGAACTACGCCGATTTGGGCAGCATCGCGCCGCGCATCCTTTCCGCGCATTCCATGCTCGCCCGCGCCGATGCCCATGCGGCGGTGGGGGAGCAGGTCTCGACCACGCTCTCGATCTACGACGCCAGCTTCACCAATATCGACAGCGCGGCGGACAATCTGCGCCAGACGCTGCTGCAAGCCGTCGGCACTGGGCAGACGACCGGCGTACAGGCGGTGATCGACGGCGCGTTTCACACCTTCCGCAATAGTCTCAACGTCACGGAACGCGGTGTCGCGCTGTTCGGCGGGGCGCAGACGGAAGCCACGCCCTTCACCGTGGATCAGCTCCCCAACCTCGTCGGCACCACGCCGGCAAGCGTGTTCGCCAACGATCAGGTCAAGGCCTCGGCGGAGGTGGGAGAGGGGCAGCAGATCCAGTATGGCCTGCTGGCGAGCGATGTGGGCAACGACCTCTATCTCGCCTTCCGTTCGCTTGCCGAAGCGGGCAGTTTCGGCACCACGCCGACGGCGGCCCAGAGCGCCAAGATTACGCAAGCACTCACCTATCTCGACAGCGGCCTCACCCAGATGCGGACCGCCCAGGCCGACAATGGCCTCCGCATCCAGCAGATCGATACACTCGCCACCCGCGCGCAGGACCGCAGCCTGCTGTGGCAGGACATCGTCTCGAAGAACGAGGATGCGGACCTCGCGCAGGTGGCGATCGATCTCACCCGCCAGCAGATGGTGTTACAGGCGAGCTATTCGATCTTCGCCAAGCTCTCGAAGCTGAGTTTGAACGATTATTTGTGAGGGCTTTTGGGTTCGGTGCCAGCCTCTCCCCCTCCCAACCTCCCGATATGGTATCCTATGGGAGGTTGGGAGGGGGAGAGGGCTGGTGCGGCATATCCGAAACACCGCGAAGCGAGCGCGTTTCAGATCAAAGGTGTGCGCCCGCATTTTCCCGCGGCGCATCCAGCAGATCATCATCCTCGCCCGCCACCGATACCACCGGGATCGCCGCCATCGCGCGAGTGATCCCGTCACCCGTCATCGCGCGGGCCGGGCCGGTAAGCAGCGCAAACGCCGCGCCGGAGGGCAGGCGCGCAAACGCCGCGCCATAGCGCGCGCGCATCGCGGCAAGACCGCGCTCGTCCCCCAGCATGGCGAGGGCCACCGCGCGGCGCAGCACCAGCGCCTGATCGACCGGCGACAGCACGCCCTTCACCGGGAGCGCGCCGCTATCGCTTCCCGCCAAAGCGCGCCAGTCCCGCCGCCGCCAGAGCATCTCGGCGCGCAAACTGCCAAGCGCGGGATTATCCTCGGTCAGCGCCAGCGCATCCCCCGTGCGGCCCAACTGATAAAGCACGATCGCCTGCACATGCCGCCGCGCGTCGAGGATCGCGGGCGGATAGGCGGGCTGTTCGCTCTCGCGCAGCGCCAGCACCGCGCGCTCCGGCTGGCCCGCGAGGATATAAAGCCGCGCCACCTGCGCCGAAACCGGGCCTTTCTCCACATCCTTCGCCCGGTCGCGCATCTGGTAGGAGAGGAGGTCCGCCGCGCGATCATACAGCCCCGCCCCGGCGAGTCTGCCCGCGAGCAGCGCCAGCATCCTGTCGCCCTCCTGTCCGGTCGGCGCGAGGTCGCGATTGTCCCAGAACAGCCCGGCGGCATCCGCCAGCCTCAAGCCACTCGCGGGATCGAGGATCAGCACCATCCGCCGCTGACACGCGGCCAAGATTTCGCCTGCCCGCGCACCCGGCTCGCCATAGCGCAGCAGCATCCCGCCAAAGCGCAGCATCGCGACAGTG
Source organism: Sphingobium sp. (assembly GCA_022652485.1). Taxonomy (GTDB): domain Bacteria; phylum Pseudomonadota; class Alphaproteobacteria; order Sphingomonadales; family Sphingomonadaceae; genus Sphingobium. The sequence continues at coordinate 9,676 of JALCRK010000036.1, read as the reverse complement.
TCCTGCCGCCGCTCCGCCAGTTCATAGCCCAAAGTCAGCGCCCGCTGCTCGATCTCCCCACCGCGCCAGAGGAAGAGGATGCGGTCCAGCCGCTTCAGCGCCTCGGCGGGCGCGAGCTTGCCGCGCGCCGCCAGCGCCTCGACCAGCGCCAGCTCCGCCTCGATCCGCTGTTCCTCGGTGCCGCCGATCTTGACGCGCTCCAGCCGCAGGCGCCCCTCCGGCAGATGCCCGAGCGCGATGAGCGCCTCGCCCCGCAGGATGTTCGATGCGCCATCATGATCCGGCAACTGCCGGAGCCAGCCCAAGGCGGCCTCGGCATTGTTGGTGCGGATGGCGGCCCACGCGGCGGCGCGGATGAAGGTGCCCGCCGCATCGACCTTGCGCGCGTTGATCGCCGGGATGGCGCAGCGCAGCTCGGAGAGCGCGGCAGGCGCATGGCCCAGCCGGACCTGCACGAACATCCGCCACAGGCACGCCTCCGGGTTGGCGGCAAGCAGCGGATCGGTGAGTTGCGCGAGCGCCTCCCCCGCCCGGCCCAGCCGCGCCAGCGCCACGCCGCGCGCAAGCCGAAACGCCGGGACCAGCGCCATGTCCGGGTCATCCGCCAGCATGGTATCGAGCGCGCCCAGCGCTTCCGGGGCGCGCCGTTGCGCCAGTTCGCCCAGCGCATACTCCCACCGCGCGGACTGGCGGTCATGGGCAGGCGCGCTCGCGAGCTTCTCCAGCGCCTCTCCGCGTGGCATCGCCACCCAGAAATCCGGCCCCTGCTTAAGCGGACGGTTCGCCAGCTCCGCCGCAAATCCGGGCAACCGCGCCGTGCTCAGCGGGATGACAGGGGCAGGCTCCATCGCGCCGATCAGCGCAGGGACGGCGAGCAGGAGCGCTGCGCGCCTCATGGATGCTGCCCGTACAGCCGCTCGGCCATCTCTGGCATCAGGTGCGGCAGGACCGTCAGCCCCGCGCCACCCGCCACGCAGGCGAGCAGAAACAGGATTGGGGCAAGCAATGACCGGCGCGATCCGCCCGAGGCAGCGCCTGCCTCCTTCGCGGCGGCGGCATCCACCCCCTCCGCGCCCTCCGGAGTTCCGGCCTGCGCGCCCTCCGCAGCGCCGCCGCCCGCGATCATCACGGCCTTGACCGGCCTCGGTTTCTGGTCCTGGCTCATATCTTCCTATTATAGGAGGATGACACGCGCACCCCGCCGCTCCACCCTGCCCCGCCGCCCGCTTTTTATCGGCATGATGGCCATGCTCTCCGGCGCGGGCCTGCTCGCCAGCCCCGCGCGCGCCGCCGAGGAGGGCGCGAAGGCGGCGAACCCGATGATGGTGCCGATGGACGAGATCGCCGTGCCGATCATCGATGGCGCGCATATGGAGGGTATATTGCGCTTCACCCTGGTGCTGCGCGCGCAAGACAGCGCGGCGGCGGCGCGGCTCACGACCTCCATCGCAAAGCTGCGCTCGGTGGCGATGATCGCCGGGATGGATTTCGCCCGCCTGCGCGCCTCGCCTTATTCGGCGGTCGATGTGCGGAGCCTGATCCAGTCGCTCGACCGGGCGCTGAAAGCCGCCGACCCCGGCGTCAGCCAGGCGCTGATCGTGCGCGTCGGCGCGGCGGCGCAATAATCATTTACTCTTGCCGGGCGACGGCAGGTTTGCCGCGCGGCCCATCCTGCCCGCCATCCGCATCGACAGCCGCGCCGCTCCCTCCGGCGACATCGCGCCCATCAGCAAGGCGGCGGAGCGTTCGCGCATCTTCTTCGCCACGAGATACTGCACCTCAAGGTCGAGCTGCTCGAATACCGGCGCGGCCTTCGCGGGCTTCATCGCCTGATAGATACGCGCGAGCGTATCGAACTGATCGGGCTGGGAGGGGGCAGCCCCGGCCGCCGGGGCAGGCGCTGCCGGATTGGCAGCGGGCGGAGCCTCTGCCTTCAACGCCGATTGCAACCGCGCCGCCGCCGCTTTCGCCGCCTGCTCCTGAAGATCGACCGCCCGCGCCCGCGCGCGCGCGGCGGCATCGCGCTTCGCGAGATCATCCGCCACCATAGCGCCCATGCGGGTGTCCGGCGGCGGGGTCGCAGCGGTCGGCGGCGCCTTCACCTGCTCCGCCACCGCCGCGCCCGCCGATACGAACGCATCCATGCACGTCATCGCCGCGACCGTCACGGTGAGGCCCAGCAGCATGGGTGGATGACGGCGGATCATGCGGCGGCCTCCGTCTTTCGGGTCCGCTTTCGAGGGGCAGGCTGAGGCGTTGGTTCCGCAGACCCGCTCTCCGCCAGCCGCTCCGCCATCGCGTCCGCGATGCCGATCATCACGCGCAACTCCTCGCTCAGCGCCCGCGCCGCCATCACCTCGCGCGCAATCGCCGCGCCATCCCCTCCCAGCGCCTGCCGCAAGCCCGCGAGCACCGACCGCGCCTCGCGCGTCGCGCTGTCGAGCGCGTGCACCGCCTCGCCCAGCCGCCCGTCGGCAATCAGGCGCAGACGCCGCATCAGCCGCACCGTCTGCACCATCACGCCCAGACACAATATCCCCAGCAGCAGCTGGCTCATGATCGCATAGGTCATGGCATTCTCTCCCGGCTGACCGGCGTTGCAAGGCTCACCGCGAGGTTGCCGCGCCGTTGCCCCGCGCGCACCCGCGCAAGCTTCAGGCCGCCGCACTGCACGTCCATCAGCTCCGCAGGCTCGGTATGAAACGAAAGGTTCTGCCCGATCTCCAGCGCCTGCACCTGCTCCAGCGTCAGGCCGATCTCGCCCAGCAGCACGCACAGCTCCACCTGCGTGCTAAGCATCTGCTGGCGCATATGCTCGGGCCAGATATTCTCCCGCCCCGCCGTCTCTCCCATGAAGCGCTGGGCGAGCTTGTCGCGCACCGGCTCGATCGTCGCCTGCGGAAACATCATCGAAAAGCGCCCGCCGCGCCCGTCGATATCAATTCGGAAGGTGCACACCGCGCCGATATTGCTCGGCCGCGCAATGGCGGCGAAGCGCGGGTTGGTCTCAATGCGTTCGAGCTTCATGCTCACCGGCGCGATCGGCGCGATGGCGGTGCAGAATTCGAGGATCGCGAGGTTCAGCACCCGCGCCACCAGCGCCGTCTCGATCGTGGTGAAGTCGCGCCCGTCGATCAGGATCTGGCTGCCGCGCTTGCCACCCAGCAGCGCATCGACAATGGCATAGATCAGCCCGGAATCGACCGTGACGATGCCATAATTCTCCCACTGCTCCACCCGCACCACCGCGATCATCGCGGGCAGCGTCACCCGGTCCATGAAATCGCCGAAGCGCGCAGTCGTCACATCATCGAGGCTGATGTCGATGCTGTCCGAGGTGAGGTTGCGCATCGAGGTGGAGAGAGCCCGCACCATCCGCTCGCACACCACCTCCAGCATCGGCAGGCGCTCATGGTTGATGATCTCGGATTCGAGTACGGCGCGTAAGCCCACCTTGTGCAGCTCCGCCGGGCCGCCGCCGCCGAACAGCGCATCGATGCTCGCCTGATCGAACGTCCCTGCGTCCCCGCCGCCGATCACCGGCGGCTCCGGCAGGGTGAATTCGACGAACTCCTCGAAATCGTCCTCAGCCATTGTCGCCTCCGTGTTCCTGCGCAGGCAGGAACCCAGAGCGGGGTGCTGTGACTGGGGCTCTGGGCTCCTGCTTTCGCACGAGCACATACGGGCGGAATGACATCATTGTTGCACCACGTCTTGCAGGAGCACATCCTTCACCATCCCCTTGCCCGCAGCCTCGCTGGCGCGCACCAGCATCTCCTCCTTGATGCGGAAGATCGCGGCGGAGCCGGAGATGTCCTCCGGGCGCAGCTCGCGCAGGAAGGGCTGATAGGCATCGATGATGACGGGCAGCTTTTCCTTCAGCTTGTCCACCTTGGCGGCGGATTTCGCCTCCAGCATGAAGCGGATCTTCAAATAGCGCGGCTCGCCGTTGGTGGTGCGCAGGTTGACGATCATCGGCGGCACATCGACCAGCGGCAGCTCACCGTCCTTGCCCTCGCCTTCCCCCTCAGCCTCGGCCTCGCCTTCCTCTTCGGCTGCGGCTTCCTCCTCCTCGGGCGCGGCCTCTGCCTTGGCCTGCTCGCCGTGGGCGGGCCTGGCTTCCCCGCCGCCGGACATCATCAGCGCCGCCCCACCACCCCCCGCGAGCAGCAACAGCCCCGCCGCGCCGCCGATCAACAGCTTCTTGTTCTTGAGGAAACCGAATTTGCCAGCGGACGGCGCAGGCGCATCCGGCCCGACATCTATGAGGCCGCTCGCCTCCTCCTCCGGGCTGGCGGCGGCAGGTGCCTTGTCGTCCGGTTTCTTGCGTGGAGCCATGTGACGCCCGGTCCCTTCCAAAAAATCCCCCGCCCCGTCCGGGCGGTCGTCCTTCCTCCTATTATAGGATCAAGGGCGGCAAATAATTCCGGTCGCCAAACCAGAACCCAGCAAATTTTGCCGAGGCGGATATGGACAATTCGACCTATGTTCTGCTGAGCCATGAGCAGGCGCTGCGCCGCAGGCTCGATGTCGCCGCCAACAACATGGCGAACAGCGAAACGGCGGGCTTCCGGCGCGAGCGCCCGGTATTCCGCGAATATATCGAGCAGATGGAGGGCCGCCCGCCCGCCGAGCTGCCTGCCCAAGCGCGCGGCATCGCCTTCGTGCAGGATTATCGCGCGATGCAGGACGCGCGCGCGGGCGCATTCCAGGCGACCGGCAACCCGCTCGATATCATGATCGACGGGCCGGGCTGGCTTAGCGTGCAGGATGCGAACGGCGAGACGGCCTATACCCGCGCGGGGTTCCTGAAAGTGAGCGACGCGGGCGAGCTGGTGACCTCCGGCGGACAGAAGGTGCTCGACGAGGGCGGCACGGCGATCACGGTGCCGCCGGATGCGCTCGCCAGCCTCGCCATCGGCCCGGACGGTACGCTCTCCTATAAAGACGGCACGCTCGCCCGCATCGGCGTGACGGTATTCGATGACGAAACCGCTCTCGCGCCGCGCGGTGATGGCCTGATGACGGGCAGCGGCGGCCGCGCCCTTGCCCTCACCGATACCCATATCAAAAGCGGCGGCGTCGAAAGCTCCAACGTCCAGCCCATCGCCGAGACGACCGAGCTGATCGACATCCTCCGCAGCTACCAGTCCAGCATGGCGATCAGCAACGCGATCAACGAATTGCGGAAGGACGCGATCAGTCGGCTGGGAAGAATAGGATAAGGAGAACCCCTCTCATGAGATCATTATCCATCGCCTCGTCCGGTATGCTCGCGCAGCAGACCAATGTGGACGTCATCTCCCACAACATCGCCAACATGAACACCACCGGCTTCAAGCGCCAGCGCGCCGAGTTTCAGGATCTGCTCTATCAGCAGGAGCTGCCGCCCGGCGCGGGGGGAGACACTGCCCGCGCGCCATCCGGCATCCAGATCGGCGCGGGCGTCAAGACCGGGGCAGTCTATCGCATCGAGCAGCAGGGGCCGCTCCAGCAGACCGGCAACCGCTATGACATGGCGATCGAGGGGCGCGGCTATCTTCCGGTGACGCTCCCCTCAGGCGAGACCGCCTACACCCGCGACGGCAGTTTCCAGCTTTCCGATCAGGGCGAGATGGTGACGGCGCAGGGCTATCCGCTGCAACCCGGCATCACCATTCCGCAGGACGCGCTGGAGGTGACGATCTCCAAGACCGGCGAGGTGCAGGTCAAGACCTCCGGCAACCCCGCCCCGCAGACGGTCGGCCAGCTTCAGCTCGCCACCTTCATCAACGATGCCGGGCTGGAGGCGAAGGGCGACAACCTGTTCCTCGAAAGCGCCGCCTCCGGCCAGGCGAGCCTCGCCAACCCCGGCGAACCGGGCTTCGGCACGGTGCAACAGGGTTTCGTCGAGGGATCGAACGTCAACCCGGTCGAGGAGATCACGGCGCTCATCTCCGCCCAGCGCGCCTATGAGATGAACAGTCGTGTGGTGAAGACGGTGGACGATATGCTCGCCGCATCGAGCCAGCTGCGATGATCGCGCTGCTCGCCTTGGCCGCGGCCGCGAGTGGCGGCACAGAAGCGGACGTGCTCGTGCGCCCGGTCGCGCGCGGGGAGATATTGCGTCAGGACGACTTCACCCGTCAGGGCATGTCCCCCGCCGCCGCCCGCTATGCCCTGCGCGCCGAGGAGGCGGCCGGGAAAGAGGCAAAGCGCGCGCTCCCCGTTGGCATAGCCTTGCGCGCCAGCGACATCGGCCCGCCGACGCTCATCCGGCGCGGCGATGCAATCACGCTCCTGTTTCGTGACGGCCGCCTGACGATCTCCGCGCCAGGCAAAGCGCTCTCCGCTGGCAGCGCGGGCGCGCCGATCCGCATCGTCAATCTGGCGAGCGACCGGACACTCGACGCGCGCGTCCTTGCCGCCGGCACCGCAGAGGTGACGCCATGAAACGCGCCGCGCTGCTCCTCCTGCCCCTCCTCGCCCTCTCCGCCTGCGGCACATGGGGGCGGCTGAAGGATGTCGGCCGTGCGCCGGGCTTGAGCGAGACGCAGGCGCCACCCGCGCCCACCGCCGAACCGTCGCTCACCCAGCTTTCCACCGCCCAGCGCGGCGGGGATGCCGCCGCCGATCCGCAAGCCGCGCCTTCCGCCTCGCTGTTCCGCACCGGCGCGGGGGCGTTGTTTCAGGATCAGCGCGCCTCGAAAGTGGGCGACATCCTCACCATCCGCATCGACATCGCCGACAAGGCCAATGTGTCGAACGCCACCAGCCGCTCCCGCACCGGCTCCGAGGAGGGCGGCGCGAGCGCGTTCTTCGGCCTCGAAAAAATATTGAAGCGCGCGGCCGGGATCGACAGCAACACCCTCGTCGGCAGCGCCACCACCTCCTCCAACGACGGCAAGGGCACCACCAGCCGCAGCGAGACGATCAGCCTGACGATGGCGGCGATCGTCAGCGCCGTGCTACCGAACGGCAATCTCGTCATCAAGGGGCGGCAGGAAACCCGCGTCAATTTCGAGCTGCGCGAGCTGCTCGTCACCGGCATCGTCCGCCCGCAGGACGTAGCGCGCGACAATTCGATCCGCCACACCCAGATCGCCGAAGCGCGGATCAGCTATGGCGGCAAAGGCCAATTGACCGACGCCCAACAGGCGCGCTGGGGCCAGCAATTGCTAAATGTGCTCAGTCCGTTTTGAAGCGTCGTACCTCTCACTCCATCGTCACCCCGGACTTGATCCGGGGTCCCGCTGTTCTTTCGTCAACGTCGCGCGGGCCGCACAACTCTGCATTGCGGAGTCCTGTTGAAAAAGCTGCCCCCCGGGTCAAGCCCGGGGTGACGGTCTGGAAGCGGGGCTACTGGTTACCCCCATCTTAACCACGAAAATCCCCTACCCCGTTTTGCCTCCCCCCAATCTCTTCCCAGAATGAGCCTATGCACCGCACTCTCCGCGGCGCGTCGCGGGTCGGCGGTTCCGGCCCCGGAGCGCAGAAGCGCCTCCGCATTCCTAGAAAGGGAACTTCGTCATGGCTTTTTCCGTCAACACCAATCTGGGCGCGATGGCCGCCCTCCAGTCCCTCAACGACACCAACCGCGGCCTCGCCCAGGTGCAAAGCCGCATCAACACCGGCCTCTCCGTATCGTCCACCAAGGATGACTCGGCGTCCTACGCCATCGCCCAGTCGCTACGCAGCGATGTCGGCGGCTTCAAGGCGGTGAGCAGCTCGCTCAACCGCGCGAAGAGCGTGACGGACGTGGCGGTCGCCGGGGCTGAGCAGATCTCCGACGTCATCAACCAGATGAAGGCCAAGGCCTATCAGTCTGCCGACGCCGGTATCGACGCCAACAGCCGCGCGGCGATCAACTCCGACTTCGTGGCCCTGCGCGATCAGATCACCACGATCGTCAACAGCTCGGACTTCAACGGCACCAACCTGTTGAAGACCGGCGGCGGCACCGTGACGGCGCTGAAGTCCCTGAAGGACGGCAACACCGGCACTGCGACCTATGATCCCGACTCGCTTTCCGTGGCGAACCAGGGTCTGGATCTCGGCGGCTCGGTCGTCACCGTCACGGCGACGGGGCAGGTCGATACGCAGGCGAATGCCCAGGCGATGATCGACACGCTGACCACCACGCAGTCGAACCTCGCCACCTCGCTCTCGACGCTGGGCGCGGGATCACGCCAGATCGAATCCCAGCTCACGTTCACCAACAAGCTCTCCGACGTGGTGGAAGCGGGCATCGGCAACCTCGTGGATGCCGATCTGGCGAAGGAATCGGCGAAGTTGCAGGCGTTGCAGGTCAAACAGCAGCTCGGCGTGCAAGCGCTGTCGATCGCCAATCAGGCGCCTTCGACCATCATCTCGCTGTTCCGTTAAACGCAGCACTGGCCGGGAGCCTTTCGCGCTTCCGGCCAGACAGCGCGCGCGGGAGGTGCCGGCCAATCCGGTTCCTCCCGCGCCGTCGTGAACAGGATAAAACAAGGAGGTCGCCTTGTTTACACGCATCCGGGATCTGGAAGACGGCAGGGGCGCGCGCCTGCGGGTCAGCATGTCCGCCCACCCCAGCGGCGCGAAAATCACGCTGGAACGGCGGGACCAGCCGCACCGGCCCTCGGCGCAGCTCGGCCTGCACGGGGTCGAGATACTGAACGGCTTCCTCATGTCCGCCCGCCTGTCTGCCCCTTATCCGATGCCGGACGAGGAGGCGGAATGCCCCTTTCCCGCACGCTTCCGGCTGGAGTGCGCGGCGCAGGCCCGCGTCGTGATCGAGCAGGAAGACCGCTTCCCCCTCGCGATCGACGCCCCGCTGTGGGACCGGCTCTATGCCGAGCTGTGCCTTGTCGTCGCGCATGGGCGCGCGCTGGCCCACCGGGATACGTATGATCCCGTAAGGAGTTTACACTGATTGGCAATGTTCGTGGAAGCGCCCACTCTGTGCCGAAGATAAAACGGTCAGGAGACCCTTCGGGCGCGCAGATATCATCACACAAGGGGAGGGCGTTTCCGTGAACATGGCACATCACCCTGGCGCGTGGCAGGCGCGACCGCTCGATCCGGCGCCGGGCGATGATCCCGCCCTCTGCCTTCAGCTCGTCGTGACCCATCCGGGATTGCTGTGGCGCCGGGCGGCGGCGCAACTGCTCGCCTCGGGATGCCGGGACGAGGAGGATCTGGTGGAGCTGATCGGCCCGAGGGACGATCCCCAGATCGATGAATGCATCGCCCTTCTTCTCGCTCCGCCGCCGGGCGACACTACGGACTGGCAGCCTGTCTCCGTCATCACCGCCGAGGCAACGGCTCCGGCGCGATAACATCTCCCCAGGCTGGCCGCGGCGTCCGCACTTGCCCGGCCTCCTCCCACCCCTTCCGTCATGCCCACAAGTGGCGGAAGGGGCTTTTTGCCGAAGAGAGCAGGAAAGGAGCCAACGGGCTATGTGTGGGGGGGGACAGGGCCCGCTGGCTCGGCACGTCCTCTGAACAGATCAGAGCGTTGAGAAGCAGCATTCCGTTCGTGGGGACTGGACTGGCTGGAACGATGCTCCTCCCTCCATTATAGGACCGGCGCGCTAGTCACCTGAATCTGAAGTTCGGTTCATTGTTTTCTGGCAGAAGCGTCTTACCGAGGCAAGGATATCATCAGCGGATTTAACCCACTTGTAGGGCTTGGGTTTCTCGTTGTGGGCGGCGA
>JALCRK010000035.1 GCA_022652485.1 Sphingobium sp. | reverse complement strand
CCCTGGCGGTCCGGGCTGCTCCCCCTGGTCTGGACCGTTACCGCGACCGCGCTGGCCACCCTCTTTTCGGCGCCGCCCGCGCTCGCCCAGACAATGGAGGAGCGCGCGCGGACAGCGGCCGAAGCCGCGCGCGCCAAGTCCGGCGACAGCGAGGCTCTACAGCGCAACTATGTCACGCCGGGGCTTTCGGGGCAGCCGATCACGACGGTCGACAGCAGCAAGGCATTCACTCCCAATCTGGCCTGTCAGAAGACGGCGACGCTGATGGAAGTGCTGGTCCAACCGGCCTCCTCCGGCGACCTGGCCTCAGTTCAGATCGCGCGGGACACCGACTTCGATGGCACGGTCGACAGCCGCATCAATCTGCCGGTGCCGGTCTCGGGCATTTGCGCGAACGGCGTGATCTCCTGCCAGCCAGGCACCTGGAACCAGTGCAACTATTTTCGCTGGGACATGGATACGGCGCGCAATCTGAAGCTCACCCAGGTCGACATGCCGCAGCTCGCCGGTTGCTACTGCATAAACAATAGCTGCGGGACCAATCTCGCCTGGGGCAACATGGCCTCGGTGCTCGGGGACCTGGGCGGCGGGATGATCGGCGCGCTCACCACGGCCGATCCACGCATCGGTGTCGCGCAGGCGATGATCGACGGCCCCTCGATCCGCTATGTCGGCGCCCAGTCGACCGCCTGCACGAGCGACCCCTCGCTTGCCCAGACCGCTTATCGCGCCAACCCCAGCGCGCTCGCGGGCGATGCATTCGCAGCGGCGTCCAGCAACCATGTGTTCCAGTCGCTATCCGGCTCGCCGGTCGGCCACGGGACCGCGCAGCAACTCCGGCACTGCACGATCGAGCGGCAAGTGACGGTCGTCAAATCCGGCATCGACGATATCATCACCCGGACGAGCGGCGGCTATTCGACGATCAAGAGCGGCAAGGCGGTCGACTTCTATCTGGGCTCTCCGAGCGACAACAGCCTTTCCGGGGGAAGCTGCCGCCTGTTCGACTTCAAGATGACGCTGCATGTCGGCGCTTCCGACCGTATCGTCGACGCACGGCTCGCGGAGTATTTCGCGGACGATTGGGGCCAGGTCCGGATCGATGGCACGCTGGTCGCGTCCGGCCCAAGCCCCTGGACCTCGACCGGCTTTCCTCCAGGCCGATGCGAGCTGGGGCGAACTTTTTACGCTTATCCCAATCTCGATCTGAAGCCCTGGCTCACCCCGGGCGACCATGAGATCTGGTTGCGCGTCGCGGTTGGCGATCACGGGGAGGGCATGGCGCGGGTCCATGTCGAGGTCGACGATAGCTGCCGAACCGTCGAACAGCTGGTCGATCATTGCGGGGCAATCGCGGCCGATTCCAAATGCCGGGTCGATAGCGAGATGATCGATGGCGTCCAGACCTTCCGGAACGGCATCAGCACGGGCCTGCGTCCGCTGCCCCAGACGCGGCTCCTCGGCACCGAAGCCTGTCCGGTATCCCTCACCCGGGACTTCTTTCAGAAGGACAGGACCTATCGATGCGCGATCGACAGCACATCGCTACCGAAACCGGACACGAGCCGTGGCACCTATATCATCGACCATTCGACCGAGACGATATTGGCCGATCGCGCGCGGCAGGGGGATGGTAGCTTCGCGGAATCGACGCGGCCATTCAGCTTGCCAGATCGTGGCAGCGTGCCTGCATGCGAGCCCATTTGCAAAACACGCGCGCCTCGCGTGAATACGGCCGCGGCGCCGGCCGGCGTCGTCGGCAGCCTGCAGAACAATCCGACCGCCTACGACAGCTTCTATCATGCTTGCGGGAGCGACAATGCCTGTCCGACCGGCCCTGGCGAGGAGATCGTCTCGGCTTGCGGCTGTCTCGACGATTTTCCCGAGGCGGTCGTGATGATGCAGACCGTGCGCCTGGGCGGCGCGGACCTTGTCTGCACGGGGACGGTGCGATGATCGCGCGGTGGCTCCTTTTGCCACGCAGTGCGGCACATGCGGTGCTGTTCGGCTGCGCCTTGGTCGCGGCGTGCCAGCCACAGCCTGCTTCCGCACAGCAGATGTGCGCCGCCGATCTCAACGGCAATGGCGACGCAGCCGACGCCGGCGAGATGGCCTATTGCACCATCACCTCGAGCGGCCAGTATCAATGCCCGCTCGAGGAGATCGCCTGCGTGGCGGCCCCTTCCGGCGATTATAGCTGCCCGCTCGGATCCCAGTTCGCCTGCCTGCCCAAGAATGGCGGCGCGACCTGTTCGCCCCATAGCTGCGCCGATGTGGCGGCCAATCCGATTGTCGAGGAGCCTCCGATCGAGGACCCCGGCACGGCGCCCGACGGCCCGGTCGATGCCGACGGCAATTGCCTGGGTACGATCGAGATATTCAGCGGCCGCGCGATGCGCTGCCGGCCCCCCGGGCTCAGCACGACCCTCTCGAACTGCTGCAAGGATAAGGGCAAAATCGTCAAGGACGGCATGGGATCGTCGATCGGTTCGATCGGCACCAAGATCGCGGTCGCCAAGGGCGTCTTCACCGGCATGAGCGCGGCCTTTACAGCGTTCCGTGCCGGGGCGACCGCGGGCCAGGCAGCGAATGCCGGCGCCAATGCACTGATCATCGGCCTTGATCCAACCTCGATCGCGATCAGCCTTGCGATCAATTTCATGATCGAGGTGCTTCTCCAGGGCTGCGACCAACAGGACATGGAAGTCGGCATGCTGCGCGGCTCGGGCATGTGCCACGAGGTCGGCAGCTACTGCACCTCGAGCTTCCTCGGGATCTGCCTGCAAAAGGCGCGCGGCCATTGCTGCTTCAACACCAAGCTCGGCCGCATCATTCAGGAGCAGGGCCGCCCGCAATTGAAGGCGTTCAACGGCAATCTGTGGGGCTCGCCCAAAAAGCCGATGTGCCGGGGCTTCACGCCTGAAGAGTTCCAGGCGCTGGATTTCTCCAAAATGGACCTATCCGAATATTATGCGGACATCGAGGCTCGCGCCCAATCCGACATCCAGATCGATATGAAGGAGCGCGTCAATGCGTATCTCAAGGCGGTCGGCGAGTAGCGCCCTCGCCCTGGCCGGGTTTGCAATCGCAACCGTGGCGCTCGCCCAGGATTCGGCGCGCGAGCGCATCCAGGACCAGGGCGACGCGGCGATGGAACGGGTGAAAGGCGCTGTCACACGCGCCAGGGAGGGGCGCGCTGATGTGCCGGACCCCAAGCTGCCCCCTGGCCCCAGCGAGGCAGAGCGTCGGCGCGCCTTCGAGGGCCTCCGCAGTCGGCTTCCTACGCCCGCGATCGACGCACGCGCCCGCGCCGCCCTCGCTGCCGGCGAAGCGCGGATGGCCGCCGAACGCGAGGCGCAGGCAAAGCGACTGCGGCAAGCGCTCGGACTCGAGCCCGGCGAGATGGAGGCGGTGGCCAAGACAGCGCCCTCCCCCACGATCAAAGCGTGGGTGCCGGTGCTGTTCGTCTCGTCGTCGATACCCGTCCCGATCCTGCGAACCTACGCCGCGCAACTCGAACGGGTGCATGGCGTCCTCGCCTTTCGCGGCATGCCGGGTGGTCTGCACAAGGTTGGGCCGATGGCGAAGCTGTCGGCCGAGATTCTCCGGATCGATCCAGGGTGCGAGGGGCCGTCCTGCGCGATGCGCAACATCCAGCTCATCGTCGACCCGATCGTGTTTCGGCAACACGGGGTCGCCCGCGTACCCGCGCTGGCCATGGTCCCGGGAGATCCGACCCAAGCCTATTGCGAGCGCGAGGATGAGAGCCCGAGAGCGTCTCATGTCGTCTATGGCGACAGCGCACTCCCGGGTCTGTTGGAAGAATATGCCCGATTGGGCGGCGACAAGGAGGTGCGCGATGCTCAGGCTCTTTTGGGCGCTCGTTAACGCCGTCCTTGGCCTGTGGCCGCGGCTCCGGCGCCTGCCGGGCAAGGCTGCGGTCGCGCTCGGAGCACAGGGCCTGGGCGAGCCGGCACGGCCTGCGCGTTTGTGGCGCGCGCTTGCGATCGTCCTGCCCGTGGCGCTGCTCGCGGCGATTGTCCTGCCCCAGATCAGCCTAGTGATGAGCCCCTCGATCGGCGCCTGGGCCGTCCGCAAGGCGCCGGGGCCGATCGCGAAGGGCGACTATGTGATGTTCACGCTCCACCATCCGATCGCCGGACCCAAGCCGGTCAGCGTCACCAAGCACGCGCTTTGCATGCCGGGCGAGCGGCTGACACTGATCGAAACACCGTCGGTCGGTGCGCCCAAATCCTGGGACGCTCATTTTTTCTGCAATGGCGTGCTGCTCGGGGTCAGCCTTCCCTATGGGATTCACGGCCTCAAGCTGGAGCATTTCCAGTGGAGCGGCGTGATCCCGCGCGGCATGGTCTATATCGGATCGCACCACCCGCGTGGGTTCGACAGCCGCTATTTCGGTTTGGTCCCGATCAGCCGGCTAACCCGGATGGAGCGGCTGCTGTGAGCCGCCGCGTCATGCTCGGCGCCGCGGCGATTGCCACCAGCCTGTTGCTCCCGGCAACCGCGTTCGCGCAAAGCTCCGGCGATCCGGCGAAACTGAAGCAAGGCTATTGGTGGTACGAGGCGCCCAAGGCTCCGCCGCCCGCGGCCGAGGATCCAGAAGCACTGGCTAAGCCCGTCATCCCACCGATGGCAGAGCTTGCGACCTGGACGCCGCCCAAGATCCGAAAGCTGATCGAGCAGCAGCGCGACTATGCCGCCACGGTGCTGACGGTCGATGCGGTCTCCGACTTCTGGCGACTGCAGGACTTCGCGCGGCGCAAGGCGCGGGCGTTTGCGGGCGTGACCCAGATCGCAATGCTCCAGCACCCCGAGCTCAATTCGAAATCCGCGAACCCGATGGTCGGTGACGCGCGATCGGAACTCACGGCGCAGAAGGATGCGATCCGCCGCGGCTATCTGCGCGCACATGCCAATGAATTCGCGCTCGTCATGTTTTCGCGTTCGACCTGCGGCTATTGCCGTGTCCAATGGCCGATCGTCCAACGCTTCCAGGAGGAGATGGGCTGGCAGGTCACGCTGATGGACGTCGGCAAACGACCTGAGGTCGGGCAGCGGTTCGGCGTTGAAATCACGCCGACCACGATGATCATCCGGCGCGGCAGCGCGCAGCGCATGGTGATCGCGAGTGGCGTCGAGGCTTATCCCAATCTCGCGCAGATGGCCTACCAGGCAGTGCGGCTGCTGCGCGGCGATATTCGCCCCGAACAGTTCATGACCGGCCCCGGCGAGGATGACGGCTTCTTCGATGCGCTCGGCAACGGCCCGGTCTCGGCGACCGATCCGCGAGCCTTGGGCGGCGATCTCGTCGATGTCAGCCTGGAGCCGAAGCGGTGATCCGGCTCGTCGCCCTGATCGGCATCCTGGGCTTGATGATAGACACCGGATCCGCTGCTGCCGCGCAGACCGTTACGCGCGAGCAGGCGATGCGCGCCGCGATCCATCCGGTTGCAGACAGCAATGGCATGCACGCCTGGTTGTCGCGGGTCCCGGCGACGCGCGATTTCCCAGACGATTTCAACGCCACGCTGCGCGGTCAGGGGCCGGCGTTCGTCATCGAGATGACCACCACACCGGGATGCGTTCCCTGCGGCGATCTCTGGACCAAGCTAACGGCGCTTGGAGCACGTTATGGCTGGCAGGTTCGGACGATCAGCGCGCAAGAGGCGATGATCCGATCGGGGCGGCTCGGTCTGCCCTGGGTCGGGCATCCGGTTTCCTGGGCGCGCCCGATCGCCGACGCGGGGCGCGTGGTGCCGATCGCGATCGGCACCGATCACAGCGCCAACCTTGCGCGCAACCTCTATCTCGCGGCGAAGATGTTGACCGGCGTGCGGCCCGCAGTGGGGGTGCGCGCCATGTCCAAATTCACCGGCATCGTCGGCATGCCGGCACAATCACAAGGGAGGCGCTGAGCAATGGCGGGCGCAGCACCTCTCCTTCCCCTTGATTTCAACAGGAGCCCGCCATGTTCCCAGCCCCCACCCGCGTCCGCCTTTTCCTCTCGGGCCTGATCCTTGCGACGGCTGCGAATGCCGCGCCAGCGAGCGCACAGAGCTGGGCCGAGAGCTGGTTCGACAATGTCACCTATACCAGTCCGGGCAGCTTCGAGGACCAGACGCGCGGTTATGTGACCGCAGGCGGCATGTCGGGCCGGGTCGATGTCCATAACGACTATCTGATGTCGTTGACGCTTCCCAAGGTGAAAGCCGGCTGCGGCGGCATCGACATGTTCCTGGGCGGCATGTCGTTCCTGGACCCGGACTATCTCGTGCAGAAGCTCGAGAGCATCCTGCAGGCCGCGCCTGCGGTCGCGTTCCAGTATCTGCTCGAGACGCTCGACGAGAAGATGGGGAACATCATCTCGAAGATGGAAGCGGCGACCAACTTCCTGAACTCGATCCAGGTCAATGACTGCCGCCTCGCCAACCGCATGGTTCAGATCGCCAAGGGCGACGACAATATGTCGGGTATTATCGAGGAGATGACCGGCTACAAATCGGTCAAGCAAGGCTTCGCCAAAAGCTACCAGAACTCCCGCGAGAAAATACAGGCCAACAACAACAATCCGACCGAGGATCTGCGCGACGCTCTGACCAATTGCCCGGCCGAGGTCACCGAGATCTTCCGCACCGGCTCGCTCTTGAGCCATGCCGCGACGCGGGTCGGAGCGGGCGACTGGGCAAGCGTGATGCGCGCCAGGGTCGGTGACGTTTATATGCGCTGGGATCCGACGGATAAGGTGCCGCTGTTCACCGCGATCCCACAATGCCCAGCGCAGGATACGGAGAGCCCCCAGGATTTCCTGACAGGTCGAGTCCAGAAGCGAGCGCTGAACATTCCCCCGACCGGCGCCGATTGCGCGCAGGATGGGACCGGGCGCGGGGCATTGATCCTGGCGCGCGAGCGAATGGAGTCGATCGCTACCAAGATTCGCACGCGCGCTGCGCTGTCAGCCGAAGAGCGGCAGTTTGTCGCCAATGTCCGGACGCTGCCGGTCTATCGCATGCTGGAATGGGGCGTGCGTCAGGGCGTGGTGAACTCGGTCATTGGCGACACAGACGAACTGGTCGCGCTCACCCTCGCCTATCAGATGCTCAACGACCTTACGCGCACGATTGATTTCGCGGTGAGCAATGCCGAGCGCGGCACGAGCGCCGCGGGCGCGGCGGACGGTAATAGTGCCACGATCTGCCAGACCCGGATCCTGTCCAAAGGCATCGAGCAACTGCGCGACCTGCGGGACGAGGTGCTGCGCCAACGCGCGCAGATGCGCCAAAGCTACATGGCGGCGCTCAACCAGGCGAACCTGTCGGCCAACTATGCCGGCCTCGTCCGCCAGCGCGACCGCGACGCGCGCGATGCCGCCGGCGCCGCCGCCACTCGCAACCAATAGCCGAAGAGATCGCCATGCGCCGCCTCGCCAAGCCCCTCGCCTTCCTGCCCGCGCTTCTCGCCGCGACCCCCGCGTTTGCGGTCGATACCAGCTTTCACACCTATGACGGGTTCGCCGAGACGGTCGATGCGTTCCGGCTGGTGTCGATGATTTTCGCGGATCCGCGCTATGAGACGCTGGTGCTGATCGTCGCGACCGTCGGCATCGGCCTGGGTGCGCTTCTCGCCAGCGTTCGCGGCTCGGGCATGGGACTGGTGGCGTTCGGTTTCCAGATCCTCGTCGGCATCGGCATCTTCGTCGGGCTGATCGCCACCACGGGCACGGTCCATGTCTACGACAGGGTCCGTAATGCCTATCAGCCGGTCGGCGGCGTGCCCACCTTGCTGGTGCTGGTGGCGGGTGCGACCAACATGATCGAGCGAGCACTGGTGGAGACGATCGACGACAACACCCTCGATCCCAATGCCAAGATCGAGTTCGGCGCCGGCGGGCACAGCTTCGACCTGTTCCTGAACGCGGTCTCGCCGCGCGGGCCGATGACCGACACGTTCCTGGACGCGACGATCAAGGATTACGTCCGTCAATGCTATCCGGTCGCGCGTGTTTCGGCTGCCTATGGCGTCGACGACGACAAGCTGTTCCGCACGACCACCGACCTGCCTGCGGCGTTCGCGGCGATGGCGGGGCCAGCGACCTTTTCGACGGTCTATACCGAGTCCGACAAGGGCGGGACAACGGTGAGTTGCACCGATGCCTGGGCGCATATCTCGGACCGGCTGTCCGACCCGACCCTGTTCGAGAGCTATAGCCAGCAGGTCTGTTCGCGGACCGGATTCGATACGGCCAATGCCCAGCAACTCGCCCGTTGCCGCCAGCAGCTCGGTGAAATGGGACAGATGATGCTCGGCCGTCCCCTGACCATCCAGGCGCTGATGTCCCATATCTTGCTCGGCAATACGGTGGGCGATGTGCTGTTCGAGGATTCCCCGGCGACAGCCGCACGCGTGATGGCCAACCGGGCGGTCGTTTCGAACGGCTTGGCGACGATGTCGGTCGCCAATGAATGGATGCCGACAATCCGCGCGACGGTGTTCGGGATCATGCTGTTCATGATACCCGTCGCGCTGCTGTTCATCCTGACGCCGATCAATCTACGTGTCGCGAGCTTCGCGCTTGGCCTGTTCGTATTCGTGGCGCTCTGGGGTGTCATCGATGCCGGTATCTATCAGCTGACGCTTGGCCGCGCGGCTGATGCGCTCGCCGAGATGCGATCGAATGCGCTCGGCGCCAATGCCTGGTTGCTGGCCCCGTCGGCGGCAATGAAGGCACTGGCAATCTTCGGGAGCTTCCGCACGGCTGCCGCTGGCTTAGCCGGCGCATTCGTGTTCACCGTCTTTCGGTTCAGCGGCAATGTCTTCACTTCCTTCACCAGCGGCACCCTTGGCGTCACTGGCCAGGCCAGCGCGGCCGCGGCATCGCTCGGCACGAGCGAAGGCTACGCCTCGGCACTCGAGAGT
Organism: Sphingobium sp.; assembly: GCA_022652485.1. Taxonomy (GTDB): domain Bacteria; phylum Pseudomonadota; class Alphaproteobacteria; order Sphingomonadales; family Sphingomonadaceae; genus Sphingobium. The sequence continues at coordinate 28,735 of JALCRK010000035.1, read as the reverse complement.
CAGGCCTCGGCCGCAGGCACGCGCGCGCGCGCCGGCGCCGCTTCGAGCTTTGGCGACTTTGGCGAGCGTTCGACCTTCGGCGCCAATCGCGCCTATGGTGAGGCTGGCCGTATTCTTGGCGAACGGCCGGGTGCGGCGGGTGGCACCGCGTTCGCGCTCGGCGGCATCGAGGGCGCGCGGCAGATGGGCAGCCTGTCGCCGGCCCTCAACGGCCGTGACCTGGGCGACCCGCAAGTAGCCCGCGCGGTCCAGGCCAATGCCGCCACCAGCGCAATTCACCAGTTCGCCGAGAAGGACGCGCTTCGGTCACTCGGCAACACTTATTTCGGCCAGGGCGAGACCGGCGAGAAGGCATTCGCGGCATTTTCGCAGAATCTCGTCCAGTGGCGGGCATTTGGCGACCAGCGGGCTTACGGCATGATGATGCAGGGGGCGACGCGCCATTTCGAGCGCGGCGGCTATTCGGCGAAGGACGCCGAGTTGAAGGCGTCGGGCGTGATCGGCGAGGCGCAGTCCGACCCGACCTTCGCCAAGCTGATCGCCAATGCCTATGATCAGGAGCAGATGATTGCCAACGACCTGACATCGGCCCAGATTCAAGTTGGCGCGATGGAAGGCCGGCGGGACTTTGCCGGGGAAAGTGTCGCCGGGATCGAGCGCGGCAACGTCGCGACCGAGCAGGCGCTGCGCACCGGCAGCAACCAGGGCCAGCGCGACGCCGCGCAAATGCTCGGCCTTCCTCCACAAGAGACCGCGCGCCGCATCGGCTTCGTCAACGCGCTATCCGGTGAAGCCCGCAGTTCCGCAATCTCTCAACTCTCCCGCGCCACTGGACGCAACGAGGCGCAGGTGCTTCACGCCCTCGAAACTTACAATGCCGCGACCCAGGTCGGCACCGCCGATGGTGCGACGGCCGAGGCCGGTCGCGAAGGAACAAGTGTCTATGGGCGGACCCGCGAAGCGGCAGAATATGATTTCGCCGAGCGCTCGGGCAAACTCGACGCCCAGCGCGAGGTGGGCACCGGCGGCACGCGGTCGGCTGCGCGGATCGGAGAGCAACGCCGACAGTCCGATAATTTCGGGTTTGCAGAAGGCGCCGCAGCGGCCGGCGTCTCAACGCGCGAGGCGGCGCACCTCGACAGCTTCATCCAGGCTCTGAGCCGGACGGCCGGCAATCAGGTCGATATGGCTGAGGGCGGTGCTGCGGGCATCGCCGATCGCGCCGGCAACGAGCGGCTGACCAGGATCGTCGATAACGAGCGGCTGAGCCGGATGCAGGGGCTGCTGCGCAGCCACGGCATCACCATGTCGAAGCGCGAGTTGGCAATGGCGCAGAATGGCGATCTCGCAATGAACCTGACCGCGGATCAGGCTGGTCAGTTGCTCCGCGCGGGCCTGATCAACGAAAGTCAGTTTGGCGCATTGGCCAAGGGAGGAAATGCTCGCTTCAGCTTTGCCGAGAACGATCTGCTCGTATCCAGCAGCGCAGGGTTCCAGCAATCCGCGCGCAATGACACGAGCACGCGGTTCGAAGCGGGCAAGCAAGCCGGCCCCGACACGATCGAGCACTTCATGGGCGGCGGCGAGGAAGGCCGTGCCGCGATGGCCAACTGGCTGCAGGGCGGGTTCGAGATGGACCGCAAAGGCGAGTGGCGGCTGAAGCCGCAGGTTGCCGATACCCTACAGCGCGACGTTCAGGCGGTCATGGCGCAGACAGGGTGGCAGCGGTCGCTGAGCCGCTCGGCGGACAAGCAAAATGCCATGGGAACAGCGGTTGACCTAGACATCGGCGGCGGGGCCTCAGCAGAGTCAGGGGGACGAAGCACATCTGATAGCACGAAAGGCAGCTCGCGCGGTGGCCGGGGGGCACAGGGGCACGTCGGGGGCACCCTCGGATTCAATAGTACGGAGACCAGCGTGACGAGTTCGAGCGCGTCGGCGACGATGGACATCGTCAATTATGATGTTCGCAATGCAATAGCAGCGGCGGAGCGGGCCGCTTCAAAATCAAGCAATCCGCAAAGAGCCTTCTCGGAGGAGTTGGGACGACAGGTCCTTGGACCCCAAGGACTTCGAAACCGGTATCTCGAAAACGCAGATTCAGGCAGAGGCACGTTCGACTATGCAGCTCCCATCGTTTCGGGAGAACAGTCCTCGGTGCTAAGCAGCGGGAGGCTAACCGGTGATCGGGATCATGGCAGCAACGATGGCGACCCGTCATTCAAGACACGCAAGGATTAGCGTCCGTGGCGCCGTGCCCGGCTCTTGGGGCTACCAATCCACATCGAGCCCGAAAGCGGACTGAGTGGATCCATATAAGCAGGGGGACTACCCGGCGTTCGCCGGTGGAAGGCGCTCGCCCTGCCGTGTTCGGCTGGGTACGTTTCGCTCCAAGCGTCGCTCTCGCGCCACCTCCGGGCGAAGCCAAACCCCAGAACGATAAGAGCCGTCACGGGAAGAAAGACAATATTGAGGTAGATACCAACGCTGCTGGTGTAGAAATCCGCGAGGAAGTCGATCCCGAAAGGTGATCCGGCAGGAAGCCAGTAGATGGGGATCGCAGCCCACCAGAGCTTCGCGTACCATGGACGCCACAGATAGTCCGCAGCGCGCGGCCGAACCCACTCCTCGGCTGGAACGACCGGTTCATCCATATTGGTGGCAGAATCTGGCGACATTTGATCCGCGTTCCTGTGCGTGACGGTTATAGCAAAATCCGCACGCTTTTGGAATCGACGATCTGGAATGGATGGGAAATATTCATGGCGCATAGCCAATCTCCTCCAGCCGCGATCCCCCCTTCCCCTCCGACCCGGAATTTCGGCCATAGGGTCATGCCATGCGGCCGAGGGGGGCGCCCAATGAACATTTAGACCCGTCGGCAAAATGTGACGGAAGCGTAAAATTATGTCATGACATTGTCCGGCATGTCGGGTATGAGGGGTGGATCGAAAGGAGGTGTGTCATGGCTTCTGCTACCGCCCGAACTGAGAAACTCGATCTACGCCTGTCACCCACTGCAAAGCGGACGCTTCAACAGGCTGCGCTCGCTGCGCATCGCTCGGTCAGCGAATTCGTGCTGGAAAGCGCATTGGCGCGCGCTGAAGAGACGCTCCCCGATCGTCGGGAGTTCAATCTGGACGCGGACCAGTGGGCGGCATTCCTGGCAGCACTCGATGCGCCCCCTCGCCACACGCCAAGGCTGGCTGAACTGCTTACAAAGCCGAGCGTGTTCGAGCAGGACCCAGGTTAAGCGCACCGATGGCGCCCCAGTTTCGCATTGAAAAGCTTCGCCGCGACCATGCCATCGATGTTTTCGATTGCGGTCGCGAGGAGCTCAACCGGTTCCTGTCGCGCTACGCCTGGCAGGCGCAGCAAGGCGGGGCATCCCAGTCCTACGTTGCCCTAACCGGAGACGAGGTTGTGGGTTTCCACACTCTGGTTGTGGGGCATGTCGATCATAGTGATGCGCCCGATCGCCTGACAAAGGGAATGGCGCGGCACCCCGTTCCGTTGATGATCCTTGCACGGCTCGGCGTTTCGACTGGCTATCAAGGAAAAGGGCTCGGCTCCGGTCTTCTGAAAGATGCCCTCACGCGGACTTTGCAGGCAGCCGATATCGCTGGAATTCGTGCAATCGCTGCACATGCCAAGGACGAGGCTGCACGCCAATTCTATCAGAATTTCGATTTCATCCCAGGGTTATCGGATCCAAATCACATGTTCCTATTGTTGAAAGATGCCCGGCGGCATCTCCAGGGATAATTGCGAAGAACAGAAACAGGACAGCCATGCGAACAGAACTCGATCATCTCCCTCTAGCGAAGCGGCGCGAGCTTGATCGTGTCGTTCAGATTCTGTTCGAGGAATTCGATGATGCACATGGCAAACCTGACGGCCAGCGCAAGCTTGGCCGCATCCTGAAGGTCATTCTCTACGGCTCCTATGCGCGCGGCAACTGGGTTGATGAGCCGCACACGGCAAAGGCATATCAATCGGACTTCGATCTGCTCGTCATCGTCAACCAGAAGGAGCTGACCGATCGCGTGGCTTACTGGGAGAAGGCCGATGAACGCCTGAACCGTGAGCGGACGATTACCCAGAATTTAAAGACGCCCGTAAACTTCATTGTCCATTCCCTTCAGGAGGTAAATGACGGGCTCGCGCACGGGCGCTCCTTCTTCATAGATGTCGCGCGCGACGGAATCGCGCTTTATCAAGCCGAGGACAGCGAACTTCATCAGCCGAAGCCGAAAACACCGGATGAGGCGTTCACGGCTGCTTCCGAGTATTTTGAGGAGTGGTTCTCTGCGGCCCTAAGTGCTCAAAAGGGCTTTCACTTTTATATGTCTCAGAAAGAGTACCGCGATGCTGCGTTCACTCTGCACCAGGCATCTGAACGGCTGTATCACTGCATTCTTCTGGTCACGACCTTTTACACGCCACACGTCCACAATCTGGCGTTCCTGCGCACCCAAGCCGAGCGGCAATCCAATCACCTTTTCGAGGCTTGGCCCCGCGACAATGCCCGAGCCAGAGCGCGTTTTGCAAAACTCAAGGACGCCTACGTAAAGGCGCGCTTCTCAAGGCACTATCGGATCACCGAGGAAGAGCTGACCTGGCTCTCCGAACGCGTCGAGGAGCTTGGCCGCCTCGTCCACGAGGACTGCACGGCACGAATCGCTGAGCTACGCGCAGCGCTGTGATTAGATCATTCGTGGCCGTGGCGACTGACAGTCCTGAGCGCGACAGAAAGCCCAGCCTTGGCGGATTCCTGCAAAAGTGTGACCGCACGAATGCGAGGGAAATATGACGTTCGACGAATACAAGCGGGAGGGGCGCAGTCGATATAGCGCCTTTGTAAAGGCCATCCGCCATATCCTTGTCGCGGCGACCAAAGCACATTTCATTGTTCCACATGCGATCACAGGGCGCGCGAAGCAGGCGGATTCGCTTGGCAAGAAACTTCTCAATCGGGGCGTCGACCTGAACGCCGCCATCGACGAGGAAATCAAGGACCTTGCCGGAGCCCGCGTGGTCTTCCTCACCAACACACAGGTCGACGCATTCAATCACACGGGCATTATCCACGACAATTTCGAAGTCGTGACCGTGAATGTCCATCATCCCGTTCCGGGGACCGAGACCGAGACGAGACTGTTCGACAGCACCAACTATCTCGTCCAATTGAAGCCCGAGCGGTTGGCCCTTCCAGAATATCAATCCTTCGCAGGGCTCCGAGCTGAGATCCAGGTGCAGACCCTGCTCAATCATGCCTGGGCTGAAATGGGCCATGACACGATCTACAAGCAGCCCAACCTCCAGCACGTCGGGCAGAAGCGCTTGGAAGCCATCAAGGAGCGCATGGACAAGGTCATGCGTGACTATCTGCTGCCCGCCGGTCATGACTTCGACAAGATCGCGCGCGACTTCGACCAACTGATCCGCGCTGACGAAAGCGTAGACGAAACGATCGAGATCCTCGCTACATCGACTGACAACAACGATCTTTCGGAGGCGATCGGAAAGCTCGACGATCTCATCCTCCCCCATTTCGACAATCGTGCCGCACAGTTCGTGAAGCTGGTACCGTTGCTGGCCGATGCGGTTGCCCGGACCCGCGGATCGGACTCCGCGCCCGTCGAGACGGTTTTCGGAAATTATCCCGGCAAAGGCGGCGACGACATCGCACGCAAGGTTTCCCAGCTTATTAACGATCATCTCTACTGCGATCCTGAGCTGACGTTCACCACACTGGTCCGCCTGTTCGCCGGTGCGGCGACCGACATTGAACGGAAGATTTGGTTCGATCTCGCCGTCACCTTCTCGAAGCATGATCTAGCGATCTGGAATAAATACGGCCCCGCGATCCCTCAGCTGATCCTGGACGGGATTGGCAAGCTCAAGGCCGATGAGATTACGGCCGCGCGCGGCTTGATCATCGCTATGCTTGGCAATCTGCTCTCCGCCGAACTCGGCGGAACGACTCAGAACTCGATGACCACCGTGGTCTTTCATCAGGGAGCAGTCCCGGTTTCGGACGTCCTCCGCATGCAGCGCACAGAGGCGATTAACATTCTCGAGCGGCTGCTCGACGCCGCTGAGGATGACGGCGCCCGTCGCGCGGTGCTCGACGCGCTGCGCAAGGCTAGCGCAACGCCCTACAATGGCGGCAGCGACGACCTTTTGCGAACCATCATGGAGGATGGCGCGCGCGTCATCGCCATCCAGACTGCACGCATCGGCAAATGGGGGCTCGAATTGCGCCGCTGGTGCGAGACCGACGCGATCCATTGCCACTATCGTTTCCACGCGCTGCCGCCGCACATGGCGGACAATGCCGAGCTAGCCGCAGCGCAGCAGCAGATCGTCGGCGAACTGCTGGCGCTGCGCGACGCGCTCAATGCCGATCCTGAGTTCGTCCTCTACAAGACGCTCATCGGCCATGACTCGATCAGGCCCACGGCCTGGGATGAGCATCCCTTCGATCCGGATGCCACACGGGAATGGCGTGCTGGCAGCTACCCAGATATCATCGCCCAGATCACCGACGAGACTACTGGCACCTGGATCGAGCGGGTCCGACACTACCTCGCCGAACCGAAACAAACGGGCGGAGAACTCGAGTCGCTGGGCGATTGCATGAAGCTCCTGGGCGAGACGAAACCTCAAGTCGCCGCGCGTTTTCTCGACGCGATGGACGATATGCTCTCGCCGCTGCTCGTTTCGCTGCTGCTCGGCACCGACAAGAGCGGTGAGCAGTCGATCGCGCGACAGTTTATCGCCCGGTGGATTGGCGAAGGGCGGTTCCTCGCCAATCTTGGCGATTATCTGCGCTGCCAGGAGATATTTGCCCCGGATACGCTGGTCACCCTCACCGCGCGCGCGATCGAATTTGCGGACGATGATGGCGTTTTCACCGTCCTCAACGTCGCGGCGGAGCGGTTCGACAAGACGCCTGACCAACGGCTGATCGATGCCGTCTTCATGCCGGCCATTGGCCATCTGACCGACGTGAAGAAGACCAACTGGATCAACTGGGCCTGGGGCCTTCATAGAGGGGCGCTTCTTGCTGCGCTCGACGAAGCGCAGTCGCGGCACCTGGTGCAGTCCTTCGTCGACGTTCACGAAGTGGACTATCGGGCCGATCAGGTGCTGGCGATCATCGCCGACCGTTTCCCAGCAATCGTCTTCGAATTCTTCGAGGCCCGGATCTATCGCGAGCGCGATGGCAGCGACCGGCATTTCGATCCCATTCCCTTCCGGCTTCACCACCTTCAGGGGCCGCTGTCCCGAGAGCCCGCAATGCTCCTCGACGCCGCGCGGAGATGGCATAGCCATGAGCCGCTCCATCACGAATTCCGCGGCGGCCGCCTCATCGGCAATGTTTTCCCCAAGCTATCGCAGGAGATCGCGGCCCCCTTGGCCGAGGTGGTAAAAAAGGGTGATCGTGACGACCTTGCCTTCGTCCTGACCACATTGCTTGCCTATGAAGGCAACGAGCAGGTCTATCCGCTCTGCATGGATCTGGTTGATCGGCTTGAGGAAGGCGATGAGTGGCTGAGCCGCGTCTCGAGCGTCCTTGGCAAGACAGGCGTCGTGCGGGGTGAGTTCGGTTGGGTCGAAGCTGAGAGCGCGCAGCGCACGCGGCTTGAACGGTGGCGTGAAGATCCGCGAGTCAAGGTGCAGACCTATGTCCTGGACCAGTTACGGCGGATCGATCAGTCGATGGCCTGGGAGCAGCGCCGAGCCGAGCGTGATGTCGAGCAACGGAAACGAGATTGGGGCGAGGCTTGACCGGCATTGTCTCCGTTTCCCGAGACGCCCCATCACGCCGTTCCGTGATACGCAGCGATGTAGTCCTCAAGGCTGAGGCCCGAACTTTCGAACGGCGTCATGTCGAGCACCTTGCCGCCATGATCGAGTGCGGCACGAAGCGGTCCCGGCTTGATGTCGAGGGTCAACACCACCGATGAAAGTGATGCGGCAGCGACGGCTGCATCCCCCTCATTGTCGGTTAACCCACTTCCCTTGGTCCGCCGGTTCAGAAGATAGGTCTCGCTGATGGCGGCGTAGAAGGCACGCGCGTCTTCGGATTGGAAGGTTCCGAACCCAAAGCCGCCATGCCGTTCGGGCCCGCTACCCTGCCGAGCGAACCCAAACACAGCCGTCACGCCGATCGCACTGTCCGTCATTTCGCGCGCGATATAGGCCCTGATCCCGGCCTTTTCGGGACGGTCTGGGATCGCCGCGATCTCGATCTCGATCTGTCTCGGGATGAACAGGATGAACCTCTTCGCCGGCAGCTCGATTGCTAGGCGCAGATCAAGCCGTTCGAACAGGTTCCAGACATTGCTGTCGATCGTGACGGCAATTCTGCCGTCAGCGCGATTCTGATAGGGCAATTGCGTCTCTCTCAACTGAGCGCCGGGTGAGGCTGCATGATCCAACCCTCATCCGTCTGCGGCATGAGATACATCTCCTCAAGCGGCCAGTCCGGCGCCTCGACGCCAAGAATCCGCGAGAGATCCAGCACGAGCGCCCTGTCTCCGAACTGCGCGACCAGCAGCACGGCGCAGGCCGCGACCGCGGCCAGTGCATCGAGGAGCGTTGCCCGTTCGAACTCATGCTCGCGGTTGTGCTTCACGGCATTGTAAGCTGCGTACCAGGCCAGGGACTGGGTTGGCGTGTCCGCGTCCCATGTCGCAAAGGGCACGATCGGCGCGAGATCGGGATAGGGATGGAAACGGACCTGATAGGCTTTCAGCCCAAGCGGTCCGGCCAACTTCACATAATCCTCGGTGCGGAATTGCTTCTTGGATAGGCCATTGGCGACCAGAATGCCCCGCCAATGCATCTCCACTTCGGTTGCCGCGAGGATCAGCAGGTTGCGGATCTCATGGCCATAAGCAGAAAGCGTCGAGGGAGCCGGTTGCACGACCCGGCAAATCGCTTGAAGCTGAGCCACCAGCGAGGTGAGTTGGCTTTGCGCACCGGTAATATAGCGCTGCTCTGCCGCTAGTTCGGGAAGCCAGAGTTTCGCTGTCTCCATCAAGGCGATCGGGCGAGCGATGCGGGGATGATAGTCGCCCGGCGCGCGAATCATGCGCTGGAATGGGCCGGGCTCCTTCATGCCCTCAAGCCAGGGCGTCTGCCGGCGTAGGCACGCCCAGATCGTCTCGCCCGGTTCCACTGAATAGTAGCTTCCCGGACCTCCCTCGGCATTGGTGACGCCTGTTCGGGTCGCCGTCTGGTGGGTGATGCGCCAGAGTTGGCGGCCATGGCCGGCACCAATATCTCTGATGTACCAGCCTTCGTCTCCATCTCCGCTTATCACAAGTAACCCCTCCAAATCTGATCTCGTCAGGTAACGGATCAGGACTGCACTCGCAGACGGCGCCTGCGTCACCGGCATACGAGAAGCCCGAACCGCCTACTCGATGAAATTGGCAAGGTTCTTGAGTGTCGATTCCATGCCGACACGATGATCGGTCGCGCTGATTCCCGACGGCACATTCTCTGCTCTGATGCTGACCTTCGTGCCGCCCGTCACCGGCAGCAAAGCCGTGGTGATCGTCATCGTGCCGGCGAATACAGGATTGTCAGACTCGAACTGGACCTCTTCGACAATCAACTCGTCGGGGACGAGTTCGACGAAACGGCCTTCGAAGATGTCGGCATCAGCTGTCGACTTTCCGCGACCGTGTTCGGTCTCGGGATAGATAAACGCCATTTTGTAGATGCCGTCCGGGCGCGGATCAAACGCGAACACCTTTGCCGACATGCCCTTGGGCGGTCGCCAGGACGCGACCGCTTCCGGGTCCAGAAAGGCTCGGAAAATGGCTCGTTGCGACGCGATGATTGTCCGAGACGCGGTATGGGTTCGTGAGTCGCTCATTTGAGAGGACTTTAGAGAGGGGCGATCACACGCTGCAAGCGTGCGGGATGAGTTTAGGTTGGTGGCTCGAGCAACGAAGTTGGGCCGTCAGATCGGGCGCCCCCAGACCTGCCATCGTGACGAAACCGTATCGCCGGAGGTTTCGGTAGTGCCGCTGCGACCCTCCATCCGCGATCAGGATGCGGTTGCCTTCGGCTTCCGGCCGCGCCGCTTTGGTGCTGATGGCGCCGGCTCGGGGAGCGGCGGCGTTCCCCGCCCCTTCCGTCCAAGCCCGATCTTCTTTGCAAGGCTCCGGCGCTGCTCAGCATAGTTGGGCGAGACCATGGGATAATCTGCAGGAAGCTTCCACTTCGCGCGATAAGCGTCCGGCGTCAGTTGATAATGGGTCATGAGATGCCGCTTGAGCATCTTCAGCCTCTTTCCGTCCTCAAGGCAGACGATGTAGTCCGGCTTGACCGAGGTGCGGACGGAGACCGCCGGCTTCTGCTCTTCCTCCTGCACTGGCGTTGGCCCAGTGCCGAGGCCGGCGAGTGAGCCGTGGACATTGGCAATAAGCACCGGAAGATCACCGACCGCAACGCTGTTATTGGCCACGTGCGCCGAAACAATGTCGGCCGTGAGCGAGAGAAGATCGAGCTTGCTGTCGGTCGTGTCGTTCATGAGCTTCCTTTGTGATGGAAAAGCGTCGCGGCCGAGGCAGCCGGTCTTGGTGAATGATGCTATTTCGAACAAGGGCGTCTTGGCAATGATCGTTCGCCCCAGGCCTCTCGTCTCCACTGGAGGGGCGTCGTACCAACTCTGCGGACAAAGGTGTTGGTGAAATGGCTTTGATCGACGAAGCCGCATTCGAGAGCGATCTCTGCCAGCGGGGAATGCGACTGCGCCAGGAGGGTCTGGGCGAGAACAATCCTCTGTCCGATAAACCAGGTGTACGGCGCGATCCCGACCGTGTTCGTGAAAGCCCGGACGAAATAGCTCATGGACAACCGGCAAGCGCGAGCGAGATCCGAGATCACGACGGTTTCCCCGAGCTTCGCGCTCATGGTTTCCTTCGCCAGCCGCTCCTGCCACGATGCCAGGCGAGGCCCCGCAGGCGGGTGGATCGTCCCGCGCTCACCCCTTCCCGTATGGGCCAGGAGAGACGGCGCGCACTCGCCCTGCCGCGAAACGCGCGCGTTGAGATACTCGCCGGCCTTCAAGCGCGCCTTGCCGCCATCGCGACCCCCGGAGGGACAATGGGCAGGCTACGGACGCGGAACGCGGTCTGATTGCCGTTCCCAATAGTCGCCACGCGTGGGACATTGACGCCTGGAAAGGGCGCCCGTGTCAGAACACGGCGTGAGGACCCTATTACTCCCTATCGTCCCTGACACTTGGCGGGACGAAAAGGCGGTCGTCCCGGTCCAAATATTTCTTGGAGATAGAGGGGGCTGCGGAGCGGCGGTCGCAGGGGTTCGGAACCTGCGCATCGTCCGCGCGCTGCGGTCGGCGGTCAGATTATTCCGATGCTAGCGTGGCGTGCCGTCGGAAGATCCAGGTTCGCAGGATGACTCGTTACAAAGCGCGGTCCGCAGATGCCGTTCCGCGCGCGCCAGTTCCTTCTGGACGGTACGTTTGTGGAGCCCGAATTTGGCAGCGATTTCGACCTGCGTCTTCTCGTCGCGCCAGGCCGCCAGGAAGATGTCGCGCCTCTGGGCTGGCAGGGTCTCAAGCGCGTCGAGCACTCGATCCAGAGCAAGCCTTGCGCTCGCCGCGCGCTCGGGATCCGGCGCATCGTCGGTGAGATCAACGACTGCGGCGGCATCGGCGGGCGTGAACAGCATTTCATGACGTCGCCGGTTTTTCGCCAGATTGATTGCCATTCGATAGAGATAGGAGAGGGGATTTCTGACCTCTCCTATGACGGGGCCGCTCTCGAGCTTGAGATAGGCGTCGTGGAGCGCCTCAGTCGCGGCATCTGGCGATCGCAGCGCACCGCTGAGCCTGACGAGCAGCAAATCATATTCTGTTTCGAGCAAAGTACGCAGACGATCGAGAGACGCCTCCGCGATGTGGGCGGACCGGAACGGGGCGCCGGCAACCGCAAGGCTCCGCCCCACAGATGGACCGCCTGGCCCGCCCTCCCCGCGACGGGGTAAAGTGCCACCATCCTTCACGGGCTTCGTCGGCACAGCCGCCTCGCCATCCGGTCAGGATGGTCCCAGCACTTGCGCCGTGCGCGCCAAAACCCATCGGTCCTGAGAATCCGACCAGCACGAGAGAGCCGCGATATTATGTGCTCATTGGGCATGGAAGCGTCCATCATCTGAGGTAGCGCGACCAGCGGCGTCAGCGCGTGATCGATCCCCCAATCCGGCACATGCCCAAACTTGCGAATCAATCGCAACAACATAGCTGCTGTTATCCCTCGACACAACGCGACGGGCCGCCAGACGGACGTATCGGCTGAGAGCATCCGCTTCCCGAAACATGCCTATATTCCATGGCAGTCGAGGCTTTAAGCGCTGCAGGCACGCGGTCCACAAACCGCCGGCTTGACGGAGGGCGAAGACGGCCAGACTATTCTGCGGTGTCGGCACCAGGAAGCCTGTACTCCTACGAAATAGCGTTCGGCAGCGATGATCTGCCGGCGGATCGTCCTAACCAATAATCTCCTCGATGAGCAGCAAGCCCAGAAAGCCGACGAAGAACATCGCGCTGATTAGCGGGCTGTCGGGCCGCTCATGGGCCTCGACCAGCAGTTCCTCGGTGACCAGATACAGCAGGGCCATAAGGCCGAAACTCAGGAAGCCCGCGATGACCACGGGCGGAAAGGTAGCGACCGGGGTCGCGACCAGTGCGCCAACCGGAAGGAGCAACGCCAGTCCGAACGTGATGGCGATCACCTTGCGCCTGGAGCGCACCGTCTCCCCGAGTTCGGCTGTCACCGTCAATCCGAGGAACAGCACTTCGAGCGTGAGCGCGATCGTCAACAGAAGGCCGGCTTTGGCGCCTGCGATGAATGCCAGCCCGAGCACCAGTCCATCGATGAGAATGTCGATGCCGATCGCGCCCAACATCGCCACCGGCCCCTTGGTCCGTCCTTCCAGGCCTTTGAGCGACAGCATGACAGCGACCCCGAGCGCACCGCCGATGAAGGTCGCCAACGGAGATGCTTCGTGCATGACCTGCGGCAATATTTCCGCGGCGGCGGCCGCGAACACCACGCCAGCGGCAAGATGCTGCATGGCGCTGACGAATGCGGGGCTCGGTTGGCGCCAGCTCGCCCATATCGAGCCCAGGATTACCGCCAGCACCGGAATGAGCGTATATTGCAGCGCCAGCATATTCGTTCTCCTGCGAGCCCTAGATCCGACGACAGGCTTGGGCGGGATGCCCTTGACGGTTGATCGTCATCTGCCCGCCCGTTGCATCGGCTGTGATCCGATCGCCGATATACTGAAGCCCTTGCCCCGGAGCACTGAGCCGTACCGGCTTTCCGCCAGCCGTGCTGCGCACCTCGATGGTCAGGCCATCGGCAAGGAAATCGACGGTGATTTGCGCACCGTCGTCACATCCATAAATGTGACGCCCAATGATCTGCGGATTTGTGCCGGCGAAATGATCTTCGTCGTGCGGATTGGACGAGGGCGCCTGGCTGGAGCAGCCTGCCGCGCTCAATATAATCAGGGCTGCGACCGCGAGAGAAGCCCCTGAAGATCGCAAGCGTCGTGGCACCTGCTTCAGTGCCGGCCCAATTTCCGTGGGCGCGACGAACATTTAATGAGCCTTCCGTTTGGCAACGCGGCGATCACCGCGCGAAAGCGGGCGCGCCGCCGGCGAGCCGGGTCTGAGGTAGCGCTCAAGAGCCCGGTCCGATTCCTTCATGCTGCCCAGGATGCGGCCTTTCATCTTGCGCGCAGCCAGAATCGAAACGAGGCCCCAGCAGCGCGTGGTGTGATGGATCTCAGTCCCAGAGGGAATCTCGTCGATCCGATAGGTTTCCTCGAGCATCATCAGGCCCCGCAGCCCTGTCTTCCAACTGATTTCCGCGGGTTTGCGGAAGCGCGTGATCGTCGCAGGCGCCGTCAGGGGCTTGCGCAGGAAGGTGGTGTTGAACGTGTACCCGATCGCGCTGCCTTCCGATGCAACGCCCGACAGCCGGATGAACGGGTGCCACCGCGCGAAGCCGCCAAGGTCGGACACCGCCGTCCACACACGCAGCGGTGACGTCGATAGGCACATCACATGCTCCACCTCAAACATGATCGCGATCCTTGAAAGCAAGCAGCCGCAACGCATTGAACACGACGACCAGCGTCGATCCTTCATGCGCAAGGACCGCCGGACCGATTCCGAGCCCAAGGATCGTTGCCGGCAGCAACACAGCGACGACACCAAGGCTCATATAAAGATTCTGGCGAATAATCCGGCTCGTCTGCCGGCTGAGCCCAACCGCGAACGGCAAATGAGCGAGGTCATCAGCCATAAGCGCGACGTCTGCCGTCTCGAGCGCGACATCCGATCCTGCCGCTCCCATCGCAATACCCACGGTCGCATTGGCCATCGCCGGCGCATCGTTGACACCGTCACCGACCATCGCAACCTTGTCCTGCGCCTTCAGCTTCTTGATGGCCTCGACCTTGTCCTCGGGCATGAGATCGCCCCAGGCCTCATCCAGGCCCACCTGCTTGGCGATCGCGTCGGCGACACGCTGGTTGTCGCCCGAGATCATGATCATGCGGGTAATACCGAGCTCGCGCAGCCGGGCGAGTGTCGCGACGGCAGCGGCGCGGGGCGTGTCCATCAGCCCGATCACGCCAAGATAGCGCTCGCCCCTGCGGACGATCATCGTTGTCCGGCCCGTCTCCTCAAGTTTCACACCGGCATCGCGCAGCCCTTCCGGCAACGGAGCACCGTCGACCTCTCCAAATAATTTGGGACTGCCGATATGGACCGCCTCGCCTTCGACCATCGCCTGGACACCCCGACCCGTGATGCTGCGCAGGTCGGTAGCGGCCGGAATCCCCACCTCGCCGAGCCGCGCACGACCGCCAGAAGCAACGGCGGCGGCGAGCGGATGATCGCTCAGGCTCTCAACGGCGATGGCAATGCGCAGCAAATCCGCTTCGGTGGCGCCGTCGGCGGGAATAACATCGGTAATCTGGGGCCGGCCTTCGGTCAGCGTGCCAGTCTTGTCGAAAGCGATGGCCCGTAGGGTTCCAAGATTCTCGAGCGGCCCTCCTCCCTTGACCAGAACGCCGCCGCGCGCGGCCCGTGCAATTCCCGACAGCACGGCGCTTGGCGTCGCGATCGCGAGTGCGCAGGGACTGGCAGCCACCAGCACCGCCATGGCGCGATAGAAGCTGTCACGGAAGGGTTCGTCGATCACCACCCAGGCAAACAGCAGCAGCACGACGAGCGCCAGAACGGCGGGCACGAAGATCCGCTCGAAGCGGTCGGTGAAGCGCTGGGTCGGCGACTTCTGCGCCTGAGCTTCGCCGACCATCTGCACAACCTTGGCAAGCGTCGTGTCCTTGGACAGGCGGGAGACCTGCACCTCGATCGCGCCCGCGCCGTTGATCGTCCCTGCAAAGATCCGATACGCCGCCGCAACCTTGTCAGGCTGCGCCGCAGCGCCCGCGGGATCGTCGACCGGTCGCTTGTCCACCGGCATGCTCTCGCCGGTGACCGGCGCCTGGTTGACGCTTGAGGTGCCGACCACCACGAACCCATCGGCCGGCATGCGTTCGTTGGGCTTGACGATCGCGATGTCGCCGACCGCAAGCTCCTCGACAGGGATTTCCCGGGTTTGCCCGTCCCGCCGTACCAGCGCGGTCTGAGGCGCAAGTTCAGCGAGCGCCTCGATGGCACGCTTGGCCCGGCCCATCGCATAATGTTCGAGCGAATGCCCCATGCTGAACAGGAACAGCAGCAGCGCGCCTTCTGCCCAGGCACCCAGCGCGGCCGCACCGCCGGCGGCAACGAGCATGAGCGTATCGATCTCGAACCGCTTCATGCGCAAATTGTCGATCGCCTCGCGCAGCGTGAAATAGCCGCCCAAACCATAGGCCAGAATGTAGGACGCCATCGGTATCCAGGTCGGAGCGCTGGTGAGCTTTTCGACGCCGAAACCGACCGCTGCGAATGCGCCGCACATAATGGCGAAGATTATCTCGGTGTTTGCGCCGAATATCATCCCGCCATGCGCGTGATCATGGCCCTCGCCTTCTTTGCCAGCGCCATGATCATGCCCCTCATGACCCTTTTCATCGCCATGAGCATGGCCGGCATGGGCGTCGGCAGCGCCCGCCGCCGCGGGCGATGATGGCGCCCTCCCCGGCTCGGCACGGACGCCGAGGCCCATTTCCCCGAGCAGACGACGAACATCGCTCTCCGAGATTGCTTCACGGTCGAAGTCCAACCGCACGACGCCGGCAGCAGACGCATCGGCCTCGACGATACCAGGAGCGCGGAGCAGTCGTTCCGCGACAGTGCGCGCGCGGCGCTGGTTGGAGAGCCCTTCGACATTCCAGCGCAGATGCCCAAATCGCTCTGTGATCTTCGCGCCTTCGCTTTGCGCGAGTTCCCGAATGCGCGGCAAGGACAGGAAATCCGGGTCGTAATGGACACAAAGCTTTGCCGGTGCATCGCCTTCCGCCGCGATGATATGCGCGTCGCGAACACCTTCCCGCGCGCTGAGATTGGCCACCAGGCGCGCTACACAGCCATCGGCCGTGTCATCGACTTCGGGCAAGAGGAGCGGCAATTCCAGGCGCAGTTTTTCGGTCATTGCGCCTCTCCCGGCGTGTCGCTCGGGGCGAAGCTTGCAGCTTCGCCCCCCACGATCTCGACGACTTCCAGGGTCATGAGGCCAATGCCGGTCACATCGGCGAGCGAAGCGACAAAGGCCCGGAGCCGTGCGTCCTCATCCACGATCTCGATAACCAGCGACTGATCATCCTCGAGGACATGACGGCGGTGGACATGTGCTGATCGGCCAAAGCCGACCAATGCCTGAAGCACCGTAACCCCGGCCACTTTCGCGTCACGCGCGCGCGTCGCAACCACTTCGAATACCTTGCGATCGCCGAAGTAAGCGGCTTCGTCGGTGTAGATGCGCAGCAATTTTGCTTGTTCGTTCATCTTCTTGTCCTCTCTCTCAGGCCGTTGCTGGCGAGGCATTCGGGGCCTCTTCATCGTGCTGTTTTGCAGGCCGGCGACCGATCCGCTCGCCCAAGCCCAATACAACCTTGGAAATGGCGGGCAGCACCAGCAGGGTCAGGATCGTTGCCGCGATCAAACCGCCGATCACGACGGTTGCGAGCGGCTTTTGGACCTCGGCGCCGGTGCCGTGCGCGAGCGCCATCGGTACGAAGCCGATCGCCGGCACGAAGCCTGTCATGATGACCGGCCGCACCTTTTCGAATGTGCCCTCGATGATGGCGCGGCTCAACTCGACGCCCGCCTCCAGCTTCTCCCGGATCGCGGTCATCACGACGAGACCGTTCAGGACCGCGACCCCGGCGAGACAGATAAATCCGACCGCGGCGGAAACGGAGAAGGAGATGCCTGTCAGCCAGAGGGTGAAAACGCCGCCCGCAAGGCCCAAAGGCACCGCGAGAAACACCGACGCGGCCCGGGCAAGACCGCCCAGCGCCATGTAGAGCAAGCCGAAGATCGCCAGGAAACACAGGGGCACGACAATCGCGAGACGCTGCGACGCCGCTTGCAGGTTCTGGAACTGGCCACCCCACTCCAGATAGGAGCCCGATGGCAAGGCCAGCTTGTCGACTTTGGCCTGGGCCTCGGCGACGAAGGAACCGACGTCACGACCGCGCACATTGGCCTGGATGACGACGCGCCGCTTGCCATTCTCGCGGCTGATCTGGTTCAGACCTTCGCTGAACCGGAACTGCGCGACCTGCGAGAGAGGTACGGAACCCCTGTGTCCGCCGGCTTCCTGGGGAAGCAGGACAGGAAGCGCGGCCAGGGCATCGAGGCTTTCGCGCGTGGCCGCCGGTACGCGCACGGTCACCTCGAAGCGCCGATCGCCCTCAAAGAGCAAACCCGCCTCACGCCCGCCCATCGCGGCCGCAACCGTGTCGGCGACTTCCTCGATGGTCAGGCCGTAACGCGCGATCGCCGCACGATCGAACTTCACGTCGAGCGTTGGCGAACCGCTGGTTTGTTCTGCCTTTACGTCCGCAGCGCCGGGAACGGTCTGGAGCGCACGAACGATTTCCTGCGCAGTGACGCCCATCTTGTCGAGATCATCGCCGTAGAGCTTGATCGCGACATCGCCACGCACGCCCGCGATCAGCTCGTTGAAGCGGAGCTGGATGGGCTGGCTGACCTCGAAGGCATTGCCGATCTTCGCGCCGGACTTTTCTTCGATCCGCTTGAGCACGTCGGCCTTCGTGTTGACGCCTTCAGGCCATTCTTCCTGTGGTTTAAGGATCACAAAGCCATCGGAAATGTTCGGCGGCATCGGGTCGGTCGCTACCTCCGCCGTGCCGGTTTTCGAGAACATGACCTCAACTTCGGGCAGGCTGGTGACCGCCTTTTCGACCTCGCGCTGCATCTCCAGTGACCGCTCAAGCGACACGGAGGGGACGCGGGTCGAGGCAAGCGCGACATTCTTCTCGTCGAGCTGGGGGATGAACTCCTGTCCCAAGAAGCCGAAGACCAATGCCGACGCCGCGAAGAAAGCGAAGCCGGCGGCGATGAACGGCCATGGCTTTGCCACCGCTTTGTCCAGCAACGGCGCATAGCGCGCCTTGGTCTTGGCGATGATCCAGACCTCCTTTTCCGAGACCTTGCCTCGGATCAGGAGCGCAACCATCGCCGGTACGAAGGTGAGCGCAAGGATGAACGCCGCGACCAATGCGAGCATGATCGTGATGGCCATTGGCGAGAAGGTCTTGCCTTCCACACCAGTGAACATGAGCAGCGGCGCGAACGCGAGCAGGATGATGCCCTGGCCGAACACCGTCGGCTTGATCATCTCTTGGGACGCCCGCATCGTCTCTTCGAGACGTTCGCGCAGGTTGAGCAACCGGCCTTCATGCTCCTGGCGGTGGGCGAGCCGCGCCAGGCAGTTTTCAATGATGATCACCGCGCCATCGACGATCAGGCCGAAGTCGAGAGCGCCGAGGCTCATGAGGTTACCCGGCACGCGAAAGGCATTCATGCCGATCGCCATCATCAGGAACGAGAAGGGAATGATGAGGACTGCGATGATCGCCGCGCGGACATTGCCGAGCAGCAGGAACAATGCGGCTGCGACCAGGATCGCGCCTTCGATCAGATTCCTTTGAACCGTGGCGACGGTTGCGTTGACGAGCTTCGATCGGTCGAGGACCGTCGTCACCTTGATCCCTGGCGGCAGCGACTTGCCAATCCCGTCCAGTCTCTCCCCGACATTGCGCGCGACGACGCGGCTATTCTCGCCGATCAGCATCAACGCGGTGCCGATGACGGCTTCATGGCCGTTCTGGCTCGCAGCGCCCGTGCGCAACTCGCCGCCGATCTTCACATTGGCGACGTCCTTGACCGCGATCGGCAAGCCGCCACGGGTCGCGACGATGGCGTCGGCAATTTCGTCGATATCGCGAATGCGCGCGTCCGCGCGGAGCAGGAACGCCTCACCGCCGCGATTGAAGTAGTTGGCGCCGACTGCAAGGTTCGATGCCTCCAGCGCCTTGGCGAGTTCGGAATAGGAGATGCCGTAGGAGGACAGCTTCACCGGATCGGGCTCGACGATATATTGCTTGGCGTAGCCGCCAATCGAGTCGATGCCAGCGACGCCCTTTACGGTGCGAAGCTGCGGACGGATGATCCAATCCTGTACCGTGCGCAGATAAGCGGCACGGCCCACTTCGTCGGTCAGCCGAGCGCCTTCCGGGGTCAGAAAACTGCCATCCGACTGCCAGCCCGGCTGGCCGTTGCGAACGGTCGCGCCTTTCCCGCCGGGATTGGCGAAATCGACCGAATACATCAGCACTTCGCCAAGGCCCGTCGTGACCGGACCAATCTGCGGCTGCACGCCGTCGGGAAGCGTATCGCGCGCCTGTGTCAGCCGCTCGCTGACTTGCTGGCGAGCGAAGTAGAGATCGGTCTTGTCGGTGAAGATAGCCGATACCTGGCTGAAGCCGTTGCGCGACAGCGAGCGGGTGGTTTCAAGGCCGGGAATGCCAGCCAGGGCGGTCTCGATCGGGAAGGTGACGCGCTTTTCGATTTCAATCGGCGACAGGCCGCGTTCGACGGTGTTGATCTGGACCTGATTGTTGGTGATGTCCGGCACTGCGTCGATCGGCAGCTTTGTCAGCTGCCACGCGCCGAAGCCGGCGATGACGAGAAAAAGGAGAACGACCGCCCAGCGTGCGCGGACGGATAGCGCCATTAAGTTCGCGATCATGGGTACATTCCTGGGATCGTGCCCGCCGCGTCAGCGGTGGAGGCGTAGGACACAATGATTTGGGAGACAGCGGCAGCGTCTGCGATCGGCAAGCGCACGGCATATGAACCGGTGCGTGAACCCTTGGGGGCGATCCTGCTCCAGCGCGTGTCGGCGGTTACGTCGGGGCGACCATCTGAAAAACGGGCCACGACGTGGAGATGCCCATGAAGCATGCCAAGAGCCAATGCTGGGCGCCGGACCAGTCCGTGAACCAGAACGGTGTCACCGCCGTCCTCGGCATGGGCGCTCCAGATTCTAAGCGATTTGCCGGATCTCGCTTCAGGCGTGATAGCGAGCGCCGGATTATTGGCGCAGGCTGACGTCAAAAAGCCGACCGCGCTTCCTGCTACGATCTGCAGGGCTGTAGCGCGCCTCATTCCTCTTCCCCCGCGCCCTTGCCGAGCTCGGCTTTGAGCAAGAAGGCGTTGCGGGTGGCGATGGCCCGCCCAGCGGGGAAGCCCGACGCGATTTCAATACGGCCAGCGCTGCGCTGGCCGGTCGTCACCGGTGTCGCCTTGAAGCCGTTGGCGGTACGCACGAACACGACGTCGCGACCGCCCACGGACTGCACTGCTTCTTCGGGAACGACGATCGCATTGGACGTCACGCTCCGGCTCGGAATCATCCGCACGCGGACCGCAAGGCCGGGTTGAAGCAGGCTGCTGGTCACGTCCAGGACCGCAGTAGCAGCGCGCGTTTCGCCGCTGAGCGTGGGTGTTACTGCCCGCACCCGCGCATCGACAGTACGGCCATCAGGGAGTTCGATGATCGCCTTGTCCCCTGCTTCGAGACGAGCGGCATCAGCGGCACCGACCGCCGCTTCGATCTGGATCTGGCGCGGATCAGCGACCCGAAACAGCTCCGTCTCCGGTTGTACATAGGCTCCAAGACTGACCTTCATTGCGGTCACGCGACCCGAGATCGGACTGGCGAGGACAACGCCGCGACCATCGGACGTGATGTTGGCAGCACCCGCTGCAACCGCCGCTCGCCGCGCTTCCGCAGCGGCCGAGGCCGCTTCTGCCTGTGCGGTCTCCAGATCGACCCGGGCGGATACCTTCTGGTCATAGAGATAGCTTTCGCGGGCCAGCGCCTTCTGCGCCAGCGTTGCCTTGGCACCCGCGGCCGTGCGGTCCGCCGCAATCTGTGCCGCATCGCGGCTTTCGACTACCGCCAGCGCCTCTCCGGCACGAACCGGATCGCCCAGCCTCTTCAGGACACGCGTTACGGCGCCACCCGCCCTTGCGGTCACGATCGCCTCACCGGTCGGCGACGGCGTGACGACGGCCTGGGAGATAATCTCTGCCCCAAGCCCGCCTGCGGTGATCGTCTCGGTGACAACCCCGGCATCCTTGATCGCGGCCGCAGTCATCGTGATCGTATCGGCGGGCGCATCGGCCTGAGCCTCGTCGCCCTTTGCCGCGGTTTCGGTCGTGGCCGCAGGGGTATCGCTCGTGCAGCGCGCGACGGTAAAACCGCCGACGGCGGCGAACAACACGGCGCCCGCCACGCCGCCCAGAAGGCGCTTGTCTTGGATCATAGGATATCTCCGGAATGGGGCTGGCCTGGGCGTGATGGCCCGGCGATCGACGGCGCATGTGCCGTCATGATGGGAACGTGCGCGGCGAACCGCAGCTTTAAGGAGGATAGCTGCATCGCTCAGCGCTCCCGCAATTCAGGCGCGGGCGCGGTCAGTCGCTCAAGGCGAGCCTCGGCATCGTGATAGGCTGCCAGGGCATCGGTGAAGGCAGCGCGTGTCTCGGCAAGCGTTCTTTCCGCCTCCAGCAAGTCGAGCTGACTGAACTTGCCCTGGGCATAGCCGACACGGGCAATCCGCGCGGCTTCCAAGGCCGCGGCAAGGCCAGGGCCGCCCATGGATCTGGCGGTTGCCGCCGCATTGGCGAGTTGGGCCTGCGCGCCTGCGATAGCCTGTTCGGCCTCGATGATCGCCAGCCTGCGATTGGCGTCGGCACGATCCTGCTCTGCCCGGGCCTGGCTGACCGCTGCGGAACCATTGTTGAAGACGGGAAAGGGAATGGCGATCCCCACCACGGCCGCCATGTCGTTGGTCTGCGCGAGACGACGTGCGCCGGCGCTGATCGTGATGTCGGGCACGCGCTGGGAGCGTGCGAGCCGAACCTGGGCGCTGGCCGTATTCACGTCCGCCTGCGCAGCGGCAAGCGCCAGCGTTCCGTCGGGCGCGATCCTCACCGCCGGCCCGTAGCCGCCGATACGGTCGAACCAGGCCAGGTCAAGCGTACCATCGATGGGCTGACCGATCAGGCGCGCGAGATTGCCGCGTGCCACTTCGGCCTCGCGGAGCGCCCGTTCCAGCCCAAGTTCGGCGTTGACGCGCAGCACATCGGCACGCTGCTGGTCGATCGGCGCCCCCGCCCCGGCGGTCACGCGAACGCGCGCCGCCCTGAAGGCATTGCCCGCAATCTCTGCTTGCTGGCGCGCGACGTCCACGCGCCGCTCTGCGGCGGCCGCCTCGATATAGGTCTGGGATATGCGCAGATTGAGGTCTGCAAGCGCAATAGCCGCATCGATGCGAGCGCGATTACTGCGGGAATCAGCGACTGCGATCCGGGCCGAACGCTTTCCGCCCAATTCGATCGGCAAGGCAAGACTCGCCGTCGTTTCGGCGCTTCGGACGCCGCGATACTGACCCGACCCCGCGACATTCTCCGTCTGCACCTGAATCTCAGGATTGGGCCGGAGGCCAGCTATGGTGCGAGCGGCACCAGCCGCGCGCAGGTCGGCGCTCGCAGCATCGATACTGGGAGAGCTGCCCCCCGCGATGGTGCGGGCACGTTCGAGCGTGAAGACAGGTTGATTGGCAGACGGCGGCGATGTGGCCGTCTGCGCCTGCGCGATCGACGCGCAGGACGTTACGGCCAACAAGGCCGCGATGACACGATGCATGGGTAAAGTACTCCTGACGAACCTTGAGAGCCCACCGGTCGATGCCGGAGGGAGCTAGGAAATCGTCAGGCTTGTGGAGGTCGTAGCGCCGGATCAGCGGCTGCGGTTGCCATGGCTATCGCCTGGCTAGGCCGCATGATTGATCCAACCGAATCCTCTCCAAAAGGCTCGGCTTTCGCCATTGGTGCTGCGACATGATGGCCATGGCAACTGCCATGATGGTGCGGATAGCCCTTGTCGCTATCGGCGGGCACCTGATCGCCATCGCCATCGGCATGACCAATCTCGGCGGCGCTATTGGCATCGATACAGACGATCGGCTCCATTGCATGCGTGACCGACCCCATCCCCAGGGACAGGAACACGGCCAGGCAAGCAAAAAGGATCGTCAATCGATGCATCTACGCTCCTTCTAGCAACTATAGGCTCGTGGAGGCCAGAGAATGTTGTGCCGAACCTTCACTTGCCGGATTCGGGCGCAGTTCTGCGCGGGCTGCATCAGCCGGTTACCGCAGCGGCACGGCGCCGATTGAGGATGAAGCCGCCGAGCACCGCGATGAGCATCAGGAGTTGGGCGGCCATCGACTGCAGGGTTGGGAAGATACCGAGCATGGAGACGCGGATCCCGCCCGCAAGCGGGGCGATGTCGATGATGCCCGCTTCCTGCAGCGCCGACACGCCCTTGCCTGCGAGGACGATGGTGAGGATCGCCATCAGCCACGCGCTGTAGGCGAAGAACTTCGCGATCGGCAGGTCGCGGCTGTAGCGCAGTAGCACCCAGGCGATGAGTCCGAGCAGCAGAACCGCCGAGCCGGCGCCCGCCAGCATCATGGCGCCATTGCCCTGGGTCCAGAGCGCGGCGTAGAACAGGATCGTCTCGAAGACCTCGCGATAGACGACGATGAAGGCCAGGCCGAACAGGAACCAGGCCGACTGCTTCGACAATGCGTGCGACATCTTCTGGCGGATGTAGCGCTGCCATTGGTCCGCCTGCGCCTTCCCGTGCATCCAGATCCCCACGGAGAGCAGGACGACGGCCGCGAACAGCGATCCGAACCCTTCGGTAAGCTCGCGGCTCGCGCCGCTGATCCCGATTGCATAGGTCGCGATTCCCCAAGTCAGGCCGCCCGCTGCCAGCGCCCCGATCCAGCCGCCATGGACGTAGGGCAGCACCTCGGGCCGCTCGGCCTTGCGCAGGAAGGCGATCATCGCAACGACGATCAACAGCGCTTCGAGCCCCTCGCGCAGCAGGATGGTGAAGGCACCCAGGAAGGTCGATGCGCTACTCGCTGCATCCGGGGACAATGCCGCGTCGGCATCGTCGAACAGGCCGTCGAGCACCTGGACGCGCGTGGCGACCTCGTCGACCGGGCGACCTTGCTGGAGCGATGCCCGGAATTCGCCCATGGCGCTTTCGATGTGCCCCATGAGCGTTGCATCGCGCGCGGTCAGCATCGGCTCAAGTGGCTCGAAGCCATCGAGATAAGCCGAAAGCGCGAGTTCCTGGGCAGCCTGACGGTCGCCACCGCGGTACGCGGCAAGGCTCCGTGCCAGTTTTTCGCGCGCGATGGTCAGCGAGCCGGGTGCCTGCCGGATCACCGCGTCCGGGTGACGGCGCAGATAGGCGATCACCGCGTCGGCCTTGGCAGGTCCGATCGTCTTGGCAAGCACCTCCGGGGTCAGTCCCGCCAGTGTTGTCAGGTCGGGGATCATGTGCCGCAGGCCGGGATCGGATTTCCACAGCCGCTCGCCCTGGCTTGCAAGGGCGTCGGGAAAGGCAAAGCGACCGGCATAGAAGGCCAACGCCCAGCGATCATCGCTCGGCAAGGTCGCAAAGCTTTGCATCGCCGTGCCGTCGATGCTCTGGTCGATGACCTGGTACAGCGCGAAGGGACTGCGTTGCCGCGCGCGCGTTATTTCGCTGAAGGCGATCGGCGGCGTGGTGAGCTTCGCCGCGTCGGGGCCATGCCCATCCCCGGTCATGCCGTGACAACTCGCGCAATTCTGCGCGAACAACGTGGCGCCGCGGGCGAGGTCGGGCGCCTTGCCCGGCGCGAGCGGCACGGGATAGGCCTTGAGCAGATCGGCGGCGAGGCCATGGGCGATGCGGGCGACCTCTTCGGGCGTTCCCTTCGCGGCGATGACGCCCTGAAGTCGAGCTGCGCCCGCGATCAGCTTCCCGCGCGCCGGCGTGGGCGACAGCGTCGAAAGGCGAGTCGATACCGAGGCCGCGAATTCGGTCATCTCGGCATATTCGGAAGGACTCTTCACCCGTCCGCCGCTGACAGCACCGCCATAGTCGACCGCCATATAATCAAGTAGCCGCCATGCCGTCTGGACGTCGGTCGTTTGGGCATGGGCCGCGACGCTTGTGCCAAGGGCAAACAAGAGGGCGCCGAGCACCGCCAGCGCGCGGCGCAACGAGACCGTCCGCAAGAGAATCGACAAAGGGCTGTTTGAAGGCGTAAACATGCGCAACGTCTACACCCTCTAGCCGCTAGAGGGTCAAGTGGTTTTGCGACTTGTTTGCATTAGCTGCTGGCAATTGCGAACGGTGGTATCATCAACCGCCCTGCTCAGCTGAACGTGGCGGAATCCGGCGCCAATGTCTCGATGATGCGGCACTCGGAAATAGTGCCCTGTCCGCACTGGACAATCACGTTGCTCAACTCGGACCTCAAAGTATTCAGATCGCGGAGCTTTCGGTCGATTTCGGCGAGATGCTCCCGCGCGATCGCGTCCACCGCCTTGCAAGAAATATCCTTCTGGTCGGCGAGCTTGAGCAACTCCTGAACCTGGTCGATCGAGAAACCCAGCGCGCGAGCCCTGCGAATGAAACTGAGCCGTGCGAGATGTTGGGCGGTGTAGGCGCGATAGTTGTTCTTTGTTCGGGCGGGCGCCGCCAACAAGCCGATGCTCTCATAATAGCGGATCGTCTCCACCTTGCTGTCGGTGGCTTTGGCGAGACTCCCGATGCTGAGCGGCTCGGTGGACATATCGTTTGACCCTCTAGTGACTTCAGACTGTATAGTGGGTGTCATGTCGAAAAGTCGAGGTGACGCAATGTTCGAGCAGACCGGGACGAGCCCCATAGCGATAGGGCGCCGGTGGCGCTTCAAGGTCCAGGGGCTAGACTTCCAGAATGAGGTTCGATTGCTCAGAGAAGCGCTTATCCCACTCGTTGGAGATGAGCGGTTTTTGTCGTTCCAGCCGAAGCTTGGCCTGCTCGACGTCGATGTCGCGTCCGGCCTCACAGTCGAAGCCGTGATCGCGGCCGTATCGACCACCGGGATGACCGCCGAGCTAGATGGTCAGAGCGGTATCTCAAAAGATGCCGCAGGAGCCGACGGTTGCAGAAGCTGCTCGGGTGAACCGGCGCCCGTTGCCCAGGCTCTCCCGGACCATCCGGACGGCGTCATTTTCGAAATCCATGGCATGGACTGCGGTGACGAAGTCGCGGTGCTCAAGCGCGAACTCGGTCCGATCGTCGGGCCGGAAAATCTGTCGTTCGATCTCATCAACGGTCGCATGTCGATCGCGAGCGGTGCCGATCTCTCTCATCACGCCGACATCCTAAGGGCAGTCGAACGCACGGGGATGCGCGCCGAACTGTGGAAAGAAGGCGAGCGAAGTGCCAATGCGCCAGAGGAGCAGCGGCGACGCCGTGTTCAGGCCGGGCTGACGATCGCAAGCGGCGCTTTGGTCCTGATCGGTTTTGCGATTCACGCGCGCGCAAATGGCTTCGCTGCGGTACTGCACGAGAGTCTGGCGCGCGAGGCGCACCCCCCGCTTCTGGCGATGCTCGCTTATTCCTTGGCGATCCTGTCGGCAGTTCGATATGTCGCGCCCAAGGCGATCCTCGCGGCGCGGCGACTCCGGCCGGACATGAACCTGCTCATGCTTGTAGCGGTGGCCGGCGCCCTCGGCATCGGCCAATGGTTCGAAGCGGCGACTGTCGCATTTTTCTTCGCCCTTGCGCTGGCGCTTGAGGCATGGAGCCTGGGACGTGCCCGCCGTGCCGTCGCCGCCCTTATGGAAATCGCGCCGGATTCGGCCCGGATACGAGATGCGGCAGGCGTCGAGAAGGACGTACCCGTTGCCGAAGTTGCGGTCGGAACCCATGTGATCGTTCCACCGGGCGGAAAGATACCGCTCGACGGCTATGTGGTTGCGGGGACGAGCGCTGTCAATCAGGCGCCAATCACGGGCGAAAGCGTACCCGTCACGGTCACGCAAGACGCAACGGTTTATGCCGGGACCATCAACGGCATGGGCGCGCTCGAGATCGTCACGACTCGGCCAGCCTCCGATACGACACTCGCGCGTATCGTACGCATGGTCGGCGAGGCGCAAAGCAAACGGGCTCCGACCGAACAGTGGGTGGAACGCTTCGCGCGGATATACACACCGGTCGTGATGGCGCTTTCCCTGGCGGTATTCCTCGTGCCGCCACTTCTGCTCGGGGGCGATTGGGCCGCATGGTTCTATCAAGCGCTGGTGTTGCTCGTCATCGCCTGCCCCTGCGCACTGGTCATCTCGACGCCAGTCAGCATCGTCGCAGGATTGACCGGCGCGGCCCGGCGGGGCGTGCTGATCAAGGGAGGTGTCCATCTGGAAACGCCCGCCCGCATCACGGCGATCGCGATGGACAAGACCGGCACGCTTACGCTTGGCCGCCCCAAGGTGATCGAGCTTGTCCCGCTTGGCGGTCGGGGCGAGATTGAGCTGCTGGCGGTCGCGGCTGCCATCGAAGCGCGAAGCGAGCATCCGATTGCCCACGCGATCCTCGATGCCGCAGCAGAGCGCGGCGTCGATGTCGTCCCTGCAACGTCGGTGACGGCCTTGCCCGGGCAAGGAGTCGTTGGCGCGATCGATGGTCGCGAAATCTGGGTCGGCTCCCCTGGCTATCTCGGCGAGAGGCTGGGGGGTGCAGGGGACGATGAGCTTGCCGCCCAGTTGCGTCGAATCGCTGGGGCCGGACTGACCGGGATCGTTGTCGGCGAGGCCCAGTCGGTCATCGGATTAATTTCAATTGGTGATGCAGTGCGTCCTGAGGCCAGGCAAATCGTCGCGAAACTGCATGAACTTGGCATCGCACAGGTCGTGATGCTGACGGGAGACAGCCGCGCGCCCGCGCAGGCCATCGCGCATGAAACCGGCGTGGATGAGGTTTATGCCGAGCTACTTCCCGAACAGAAGGTCAAGGCGATAGAAAGACTGGTGGCGCAACATGGCCTTGTCGCCATGGTCGGTGACGGCGTCAACGACGCGCCGGCGATGGCGCGGGCGAGCCTCGGCATCGCGATGGGCGCGATTGGGAGTGATGCGGCAATCGAGACGGCGGATATTGCACTGATGCAGGACGATCTCTCCCAGCTACCGTGGCTTATTCGGCACTCACGAGCGACACTCACCGTCATCCGGCAGAACATTGGCTTCTCGCTTGCGATAAAGCTCGTCTTCGGGGGACT